>NZ_JAWOTT010000001.1:357322-1177109 GCF_033338995.1 Vibrio sp. Vb0304 | reverse complement strand
GCAGCGGGAATCGAACCCGCATCATCAGCTTGGAAGGCTGAGGTAATAGCCATTATACGATGCCCGCGCATCGATAGTACTCGGTTAATATGCCACACTGGACGAAAAAGAAAAGTCTTTTCTCATCAAATGTTTGTCAGTTGCCTAAAAAAGTAGCGGACTGATGTTAAAGTGTTCATTGTCTCTGGTTTTTTGTGGCACTCGCGATTTCGTTACTAAGCCTAGAGGCTTCCAATTAGGTCGTAAACACCGAATTCTTAGGTGTTTAGATGTTGATGATATTCAAGATTTTCTGTGTAAAGGTTAATCTCGTTTATTGAACAGTCACGTTTCATGGTCAAGACTAGATATTGAAATGATTACTTTTTACTGTTGATGCGTATGTATAACACAGGGTAATTCTGCTGAAACAGTCAGCTTAACCAAAGGAGATTTAACATGATGAGAGGTTTGATATTAGGGCTGGTGGTGATGCTGGTATCTGCTTGTACTACCGTTACAACCGATGTAGATAAACAAGCCGACTTTTCAGCTTACAGAACGTTTGACTTCGGTGCTCAGGCGGAAGCTCCTACCAGTATTGATGGTCGACGTATTGAGCAAGGGCTTGCTGAACAGCTTGAGGGTAAGGGTTTAATTAAGGTAAATAGTGGCGGTGACCTTTACGTACATCATGATATCGTAGAAGAATCCGAGCTTGTTTCTTCAGGATCGTCGGTGAGCTTTGGCTATGGCTGGAATAGCTTTGGTGTGATCACTTCAAGCCCAGAAAGATATAAAGAACGTAAATATGGGAAGTTGGTGGTTGAACTGGTTGATGCAAAGGCTAATCAAGTCGTTTGGAAAGGCGTTTCAAGTCGTAAACTGTCTGAGTCAATGAGCTCTGAGAAAAGAGAATCTCTCATCCAAGAAGAAATCGCGAAGATGTTTGAAAGCTACCCTTACGGTGAAAAATAATTAGTATTCTTAACGATTAAGAATACTAATTGCCAATAGTTACGCACAGGGTTAAAAGAACTTATTATTTTGGTTTTGGTTACCTTTGTGCGTACGACCCTGATTGCTTTACTCGGACTACTTTTCTGCTTGTTGGCTCCGAGCATGAGCCTGGCGCACTCACACCCAAATTTTCTTTCCTTTCATAACCAGAATATTGCTGTTGACGCTAAGTCGAAGCACTTTTCAGAACATCCTATCTCTCCAATACAACTAGACTACCCGAGTTTAAACAGCCGGAATGTATTGAGGGTTAGCCATGCTAAGGAAATGAGCTCGAACGACGATGTAGAACCCGAATGGTTTGAAATGCTTGATGTAGCATGGTGGGCGCATCGTTCGGCAATTTACTCGATGAAGCGGCTAAAACGCATCGGCAATGAGGCTTTAGGTTGTTGTATTGAAAGTATTTTTACTCACTTTAAATACAGAATCGGCGTGAGAAAAGAATCGAATTTGATATACCGCTTTATACATGCTCGCTAACACATTCCATGTTTTTGCAACTTTTGGTTAATTATGCTTAGGAGCGGTTTATGTTTGATTCGATCATTCAGGTCTTGAGTGCTTTTTGGCATCAAGATTTCACGGCGTTAATGGCGCCAGGCAGTGCAGGTTTGGTTTATTTTGTTGTTGCTGTGATTATCTTTTTGGAAAGTGGTTTTATTCCTGCTGCACCTTTCCCATGCGACAGTGTCGTCGTATTATCCGGTACGCTGGCGGCGGTTGGCGTCCTTGACCCAATTATGATCATGTTGGTAATAGCTGTTAGTGCGGGGTTGGGAAGTTGGGCGGCTTATTTACAAGGCAAGTGGCTAAATCGCTTACCTAAGGTCCAAGGCTGGGTGAGTGCGGTTCCTCAAAAGCGTTTGGAACAAGTCGACGTATTACTCAGTAAACATGGATTGGTTGCGCTTTTGTGCGCGCGGTTTATTCCGGTTGTTCGTTCCCTATTGCCATTAATGATGGGGTTGCGAGTGAAACGTCTTAGTAAATTCCATTACTTTGCGTGGCTGAGTGCGATTTTATGGACGCTGATATTATGCGGTTTTGGTTCATTACTTCCTTTGCTACCGGAAAATATGAGCAAAGCAATCACAATGCTATTAATGGCGGCACCAATAATTACTTTTGTGATTGGAGTGCTTAGTTTCTTGTTTGTTAAAGCACGTCGAGCGTTCTGTAAACCCAAGGATGTGTCTGAGTTTTCTCAGTAAGTTTACTTGATTTGCACTTTTAAGCTTGTATGCAGATTAGACATCTAATCGACAGGTTTTTATCAGTAAAAAGAAAGGCGCATACATTGCGCCTTTCTTTTTGAGTGTCGTTAGGGTTTCGAATTTAATAGCCAATGCTATATAGGTATTCGCCAACTTCTTTGCACTGAGACTTGTAGATGTTCTCTACTTCAGACTCATTCTTATCTGCTGCTTTAAATTCAAGTTCGGCAGACGATAGCTGGTCAAAGCTGTAGTCTCTCTCAGACATTAAGTAGTGTCTGAACATCGCTCTGTGTTCCGGAACTGCAATACGTGCGTTAGAAACGTTGGCACACTCTAACAGAGTGTCGTTACTCATTTCTTCTGGCTTAGTTTCTGTGTTTGCAAAGGTTGAGCCCGCTGAAAATAGTAATGCTAGTGCGATGGTTGTAGCGATTCTTGTCATTATATGGACCTCAAATTGGTTCTAGTAACAATGAGCATATTGGCTCTTATCGTTACATTTTCGTGTTCTCTGTATGTCATAAAAAGTTAAACAACAGAGAAGGCGTTGCGACCATGAGTAAAGACGTACATTAAGTTCGCTTCCTTTCTTCCTGAGAGGCGATAAAGAGAGCGTTGACTCATGAGTCCGCCATAACTGTCTAGAGGTAAGCGAGATGCTTGTTTTGCCAACTCCAGTAGTGGTGGAGAAGAGAAAGCAATAAGTAAAAAATAATCAGGAGTAAAATCTGATGATAAAACGCCATCAGTAGCTGATGTTCGGCGACAGGAGACAAGCCCGAACAACTCGCGCTTTATATGTAGGTAGTAACTTTCTGAACCCCAAGAGCTCAGAGAAGCTGAGGCATGAAAATCAGTGTGTGCTAGCTCAAAATCGTCTTGTTGAGAGAGTTTAAGTAGGCGCTCGGAAGTGTAATGTTTGGTGTGGTGCCACTCATGCGCATATGACGCTGTGATGAGCCCTGAGAGCAGGGACAAAGAAAGCATCAATAATATATGGTGTAGATAACGCAAGAAGTAACCCTAAACATATAAAGCCACAGTTACCCACCATGATTAAGGAATCTTAGTGGAACTATGATAACGACGAAAGCCAGTGTCTGATGAACTCAGCGTATACTAACGAGATGGAAGGGGGATGAACAGAGTTTTCTGATCGCACTTAGGTATATCAGCGAATAACACAATAGTTTTCGCTTTCGAGTAAGCGAAAATGGAAAGAGAGTCGTTGCACAAGGACGATTAAGCTAACAGGATTATTACTGGGGAAGAAATAGAATCTTCTTTTGTCTTCCCCATATGTGTCGCATCGGTATTACGCGCTTGCGTAAATAACGCTGCCGCCTTTTATAGTGTCAATGATCTCGCGAGACAACTTCTTTGGTAAAGCAGGGCAACCCCAACTGCGTCCGAGGTATCCATTCTTCTTGATAAAGGAAGGGTTTGCGTAATCGGCACCGTGCACGACAATGTAACGCTCGCGAGCTTTGTCGTTTAATCCAGAGCTTAGCCCATCTAATCGAAGTGAATAGCCATTTGAGCCGTAGTAAGTGGTATCAGTCAAAAAAGTGCCCAATGATGTTTTTCGCGAGTTCACGACATTTGAAAACTGTGTCGCTGTTTTCTTTCCGCTGTTCACGCCGTGAGAAACATACGTATTGTAGATTAGCTTCTTTTTATCTAAATCAACCACATAAAAACGCTTTTCAGTTGATGGTTTACTATAGTCGATGATCGTTAGTACCGACTTCTTTCTATCGGGTGTCTTCTGATAAGCGATGTAAGCGTCACTGAACAACTTAAAGTCTACTATGCCATCTAGCTTGGCTTGTTTAAACACATGTTCAACTTGCTTTGGTCGTAAATGATCCCTGGGTTCGTTATCTGATTGTTTTGCAAAAGCAAAAGGTGAGACAGACAACAGCGCACATGTAAATAATAAAATTAACTTTTTCATCTTGGCTAAATAAAACTCTATGGTGTTACAAATTTACCGATTGCTTCATGCATTCGTTAAAACAACATGCACATCAATATAATTCTATTCCCAATGTTTCTTATTGCACGCTTAGGTGCTTGATATTGGGTTGACGATAAGTTTTCGAGTTAAAAACTAACTAATTGAAACTTATATAAAATATGAAGTTTAACGATGGTTTCTATAAACTTCGGCGTAAATAATATCTGATATATGTAATTAATAAAACTGTGTTTAAGGATATTTGTGAAGTTGCTAATTTATAAAAACGGCGTTTTATTTTTCGTACTTTAGAAACTCTTTTTATTTCAATGTGTTTTCTTTTTCTACGCTTTATCCAATACCTCAAAAGTTTGTGATTTAACTCGTAACAAATCGTAACGCCGAATCGTTATGTGTATAAGTGCATTTATAATGTATGAATAAACAACAGGGTGGTAAGAAAAGGCAGTAAAACAGCGGTGAATCGGTTGTTTTTAATTCACGATTGACAAAGCCAAGTCTAAGTCGTACAAAAATTGAACTTGTGAATGTATCGTTTAAGTGAGAGTGATGAGCTCGAAAAAAGTGAAGTGATGCGTGCTATTGTTTATTCTCTAATTTATTCGATTACATAAGGAAGGGTACATAGTAAAAATTTAAAAAATAATTCTATCGTGTGGATTAAAATATATAAATAATAAAACTTAGAAATTAAAAGATAAGAACGCCAGATCTGAATTCATTAAATTTTTGAACATGAAAGTAAACTCTATTTATTATGTTTGGTTTGAAAGCGCTCAAATTGATTTAAGGACGGTTATGACAGCATTTAATAAAGTGTTTATTGTCACTCCCAATGTTAATGATTTTGCAATGTTGCGAGAGTCGCCATTGGAAATGTCTCTTCAAGTAACGGCAAGCAAACCTATCCAACTCTATGGAGAGTCTGTTAAAGCCAGTTGGAAAAGTATTGATATTGAATGGTTAGACGTTAAGGGTGAAAAGCCATTACCCAGGCCTGATATTGCAGCATGGGGATCTTTTACTCTTGCTGTATCCGCTTCTATTGCGGATAAGCTCGATGTGTTGAGCGAGAATGTCGAATTTTTACCATTAAATCTACAAGGAAAGCCTTGGCGAGCATTAAACATTGTCACTCAAATTGATGCCATTGATACCTCTGCTACCGAGTATAATCTTCGTCATGGTAAGCTAAGTCGTGCTAGACCGTTTAAGAAACTCGTTTTGAATAGGGAAGCCGTTAATGAATCTGACTTGTTCAGAGTAAAAGGTGCTGGGCTCAGAACGTTTTGCACGGACAAAAAAGGTGGCTTGTACGATAGCGTCAAAGCGCTGAATTTGACCGGTTTGGATTTCAAGGAAGTGCTGGTTTAAAAACGAATAAATAGTGATTTACTCGACTAAAGTCATAGATATAGGTATGGGGGAACAAAAGCTGAGCATCTATCAATGAAGCTCATATATAACTAAATACAGCCGCCACAGTTGTGACAGCTGTACGTCTCCCCTTAACTTATGTTCTTGAAACCCTAATTGAGCTGGCCATGGACGCATCAAATCGACTGTCGTCATTTGCCGATTGCCACCACAAGCTCAATTGTTCTTTAGTCATTGGTTTGCCAAATAAATAGCCTTGCATATAGTCGCAGCGGTATGCCGATAGCCATTCATGCATCATATTGTGTTCAATACCTTCTGCTGTAACCGTTTTATTCTGGGCATGGCATAGCTCAATAATAGGTTTGATCACATGGCCGTTGTTGGTCTTCATCAATGTAACGAGGAACTCTCGATCAAATTTGATTTTTTGAACCGGATACTGAACGAGCTGAGTTAACGATGTGTAACCAGAACCAAAGTCATCAATTGCAAGACGGTAGCCACGTTTTGATAGCTCATCAAGTAGAGCCGTGCCTTGTTGTTCTGCGGCAAAGGTTTCGGTTATTTCTATCTCAATACATTCTGGTTTAACACTGTGCAGTGTCGCTTGTTCATGGATGTAGTTTGCCATTTCTATCGAGTTTAGCTCTGCTGATGAAAGATTGACCGAAAGAACAATATTCTTACCGAAAATATTCCTTAATTGATGGTATTCCGCCGTTGCATTGGCGAAAACCCAGCGGTCAATTTTATCAAATAATCCGGCTTGCTCAGCAATTGGAATAAACTCCTTTGGAGGGATAGGGCCGATACCTTCGGCTTCCCAGCGCAACAAGACTTCTAACCCCTCAATTTCGTTGCTTCGATTGTTCATATAGGGTTGAAAAACAAGGTGAAATTCTTCCTCTACATTGCTTTTTCGGAGCGCACGTTCAAGTTGACTTCGTCTTTGAGACTCAATATTGAGAGCGGCTGAATAATAGGCGTATTGATTTTTCCCTGCCCGTTTTGCTTGATACATAGCCGCATCGGCACTGGAGAGTAACTTCGCGATGTCAGTACCGTCTTGAGGATATTGTGCAATACCTACGCTTGCCGTAACGGGAAATGAATTACTCCAAGATGAACTGAGATTACTAATCGGTTTTAGTAACTCTGATGCAAGCAAATCAGGCAAGCGTTTTACCTCTTGATTTGAGCTCAGCAAAATTGCAAATTCGTCACCAGATAACCTGGCGGCAAAGCAGGGGCTGTTGTAATCGTGCGAGAACTTTTGACAGGCATTCTTGATGTGTGATGAGAACACTTTTAATAAGTTATCTCCCAATTCATGCCCGTATTTATCATTCACGTATTTAAAGTTATCAAGATCGACGTAAACAACCCACAGAAACTGCGAAGGGGAGAGAAGTTCACGAGTGGCAAGCTCATGAAAACGATGGCGATTGGCGAGTTGCGTCAGGTGATCCGTTTCAGCTAGGCGTTTTGTCTTTTTATAGATGACATTAAGTTCCTCATACATATCAAAAAAGCGTGCAGAGAGGCGTCCTATTTCATCGTTTGTTTCTAGCTTTTCAATATTGTCACGTTGATTAGATTCAAGTTCGTTCAGCTGCTTATCAAGGCGAGAAACAGGGCGCAACACATAGCGGTACAACACCAAAATGATTAATGTGATGGTGAAAAACGCCGCTACGCCAAAGGAGAAAGCAAGTTCTAGCCACACTTTATCGACTTTATTCCACATTAAATATTCGGCAGGAGAAAGCACGGCATAAAAGTGCGGCAGCAGCTCAATGGTTTGAGCGAGAGGAATATCAAGATAAATGGGTTTGTCGGCGAAAGTAATCACGCTGTGTGTGTCAAACTCGATGTCATGCTTAATCTCGTTAAAGGCTTCAAGTGATACGGAAACTACCACAAAAAACACATTTTTCGAGTCAAAGCTCAAAGGGTGAGTCCCCGTTCTTTTGTCGACGACCTCATATTGAAGAAGAATGCTTTGTCCACTGGAGTTATAAATAAAGCCAGTGTGACTGAAAGCCTCTCTCTCATTGAAACTTCGTGATATGTACTCTAACACCTTTGGGTCGACCACGCCCGATGATTCGTAATATTTGTTTTCTGTGTAGTAGAGAAGGTTTTGTTTGCCGTCGAGGATCGCCATGCTCGCATCGCCTTTGTAACCATGGCTCAATACTTCAGCGGTCTCGTCTAATCGGTTAAACAAGACTCGTTCACGATAGGGGTTGTTATGATTTACCAAATAGTCTTGTAATACATCACTTTTACTGAGCGTATAGGCATAACTATTAAGAAAAATATTCGCTTGTCGAAACTGCCCGGCGAGCTTTTCCATTTGCAACTGAATATAGCTGTCTTCCCGCTTGATGAGCGTCACTTTTTGAATGCTATAAATAATATAGCTAGATACTAACGCGCTTAATAAGATCACTGGCGCGACAAGCAAAATGACTCTATTGCTTAACTTCATTATGGTTCTTAGTTTCCGTTTGTGTCCCTACAAACGTCGCGTACCAGGTAAGGTACTGAACGGATGATGTGTTTTGGCAAATTGTAACCAGATTGTAAGGTGAGCGTTCTCCAAAATCAGGCAGCTATCTAAGAATTGTGATGACGTGAAAGGTTTCGAGCTTATTAACTAGAGGTTTTCTCAGTAGTTGGACGTCTCTTTTCCTTCCTCCCTGTATAAAACCTAACCGTAATGACAGGTAAATACCATCATCGAAACGTTTCGATGGTAAAGTGTGACTCAAGTGCACTTTTCCTATTCAATGACAATTGAATTACAGATCATTCTCACACCTTATCGATCTCACACTGGTCAAATTGCGATGACGAATTATTATTTCATCGAAACGTTTCGATGAGTTTTCTGTTAATAACGAAAACACTTTAAGACAGGCGCTCATGGTTGTATGAACGTGTAACCGAAAGGTCGATGAGATGAAAAAAAGTACCCTAATTAACTCAGATATTTCTTACTTGGTGGCGACGCTAGGCCACACCGACGAGATCACGATATGTGATGCTGGTCTACCAATCCCAGAGCATGTTCAGCGAATCGATTTGGCGCTAACGCATGGGGTACCAAGTTTTCTTGATACTGTTCGCGTAATTCTATCTGAGTCCCAAATCGAAGGGGTCATCATTGCGGAAGAGTTCTCTGATGCAAGCCCAGTTTTGCATGAAGCGTTGCTCAACGAACTGAGCAAAGAGAGTGAAGAAACGGGCAAATCTATTGAAGTGAGCTACGTGTCACATGAAGCGTTTAAAGCACGTACGGCGCAAAGTCGCGCTATCGTAAGAACCGGCGAATGCTCGCCATATGCGAACGTTATTTTCCAAGCGGGCGTGGTTTTTTAAGCCAGAGATATTGAGGACAGATTATGACTCAAGCCATTCTACAACTAAGCGAAATTGAGAAGGCGTTTCCGGGCGTAAAAGCACTCGACAAAGCAAGCCTGAATGTTTATCCAGGCCGTGTTATGGCGCTGATGGGTGAAAATGGAGCAGGCAAGTCAACGTTAATGAAGGTGTTGACAGGCATTTACCACATGGATACGGGGAGCATTCAATATCAAGGTCAGCCGGCGGCCTTTAAAGGGCCACGCGATTCACAGGAAGCTGGTATTAGTATTATTCACCAAGAGCTGAACCTGATTCCTGAACTGACGATTGCCGAAAATATTTACTTGGGACGAGAGTTCACTGGATCCTTAGGGCGTATCCAGTGGGGCAAAATGTATGACGAAGCTGACAAGCTTTTAAAACGTCTCAATGTCAAGCACTCATCAAAAACATTGCTTGGCGATTTAAGCCTTGGTGAACAACAAATGGTGGAAATTGCAAAGGCACTTTCGTTTGAGTCGAAAGTCATCATTATGGATGAGCCAACGGACGCATTGACCGATACCGAAACGGAATCACTGTTTAAAGTGATTAATGAGCTTCGCGAGCAAGGATGCGGCATCGTATACATTTCGCATCGTCTTAAAGAAATCTTTGAAATTTGTGACGACATTACCGTACTTCGTGATGGTAAGTTTATCGGTGAGTGCAAGGTGTCCGACACTGATGAAGATGGCCTAATTGAAATGATGGTTGGCCGAAAATTAGAAGAGCAATATCCACGTATTGATGTCCAACATGGCGAAGCTTGTCTTGAAGTCATTGGTTTGACTGGATCTGGCGTTCAGGATGTGAGCTTTACTCTCAAGCGTGGTGAGATTCTTGGAATTTCTGGCTTGATGGGCGCAGGCCGCACTGAACTCATGAAAGTCATTTACGGCGCATTACCTAGTGAGCATGGTGTTATCAATCTTGATAACAAAACTATTAACCCGGTTAGCCCGCAAGATGGCTTGGCAAATGGTATCGCTTACATCTCTGAAGATCGCAAAGGCGATGGTTTGGTTTTAGGTCTTTCAGTTAAGGAGAACATGTCACTTTGTTCGCTAAACCAGCTGACCAAAGGCTTCCAGATTCAACACAGCGACGAAGTGATTGCAGTGGAAGATTTTATTAAGTTATTCAACATTAAAACCCCAACGCGAGATCAAATCATCGGCAACTTATCTGGTGGTAACCAGCAAAAAGTTGCGATTGCGAAAGGGTTAATGACGAAACCTAAAGTTCTGATTCTGGATGAGCCAACACGTGGTGTTGATGTCGGAGCAAAAAAAGAGATTTATCAGCTCATCAACAAGTTTAAGGCCGAAGGCATGAGCATCATCTTGGTTTCTTCCGAGATGCCTGAAGTGCTCGGCATGAGCGACCGTATTTTAGTGATGCATGAAGGTCGTATCACTGGCGAATTTGATGCGAAAGACGCCGATCAAGAAAAATTACTCGCCTGTGCCGTAGGCAAAGAGATCAATGAGGAAGCAGCATGAGTACGAATACCATGAGCAAACCAACCGAAACTGGCAACAAGAAGTTGTTCACAAAAGAGTGGCTGATTGAGCAAAAATCACTGATAGCTTTGATCTTTCTGATCGTTGTTGTGTCATTTTTGAACCCGAACTTTTTTACGGTCGACAACATTCTCAACATTCTTCGTCAAACCTCCGTGAATGCCATTATCGCAGTGGGTATGACATTAGTTATTTTAACAGCAGGCATCGACTTAAGTGTTGGTTCGGTATTGGCATTGTGTGGTGCCTTTGCGGCAAGCATGATTGCGCTTGAGGTTCCGGTGCTAGTGGCGGTTCCAACTGCTTTAGTCGCAGGTGCAGCGTTAGGTGCGATCAGCGGTATCATTATTGCGAAGGGTAAGGTGCAGGCATTTATCGCTACGCTAGTTACCATGACGTTACTACGCGGTGTGACCATGGTGTACACCGAAGGTCGTCCAATCTCGACAGGCTTTACTGACACCGCGGATGCGTTCGCATGGTTTGGTACTGGCTACGCGCTAGGCATTCCAGTTCCTGTTTGGTTAATGGTGGTTGTGTTCGCTGCGGCTTGGTATTTACTTAACCACACGCGCTTTGGTCGCTATGTTTACGCACTAGGCGGCAATGAGTCTGCGACTCGCCTATCAGGTATCAATGTAGACCGAGTGAAGATTGGTGTCTACGCCATCTGCGGTATGCTAGCAGCGCTTGCAGGTATTATCGTAACGTCTCGTCTTTCTTCGGCGCAGCCAACAGCAGGTATGGGCTACGAGCTAGACGCTATCGCAGCGGTTGTTCTTGGCGGTACCAGCTTGATGGGCGGTAAAGGCCGTATCATGGGTACCTTGATTGGTGCGCTGATCATCGGTTTCTTGAACAATGCACTTAACCTACTTGATGTTTCTTCCTACTACCAAATGATTGCAAAAGCAGTGGTTATCTTGCTTGCGGTATTGGTAGACAACAAAAACAAGTAATTCATAACAATCTGTATATATAAAACAGTGAATACAAACCGAGTCAGGGGACGTGTACTGGCTCACCCTACACAAAGGACTAGAACGATGAAAAAACTTGCAACTCTTATCTCTGCTGCACTTCTTTCTTCAACCGTATCGGTAGCGGCGCAAGCTCAAGATACCATGGCGATTGTGGTTTCGACGCTAAACAACCCGTTCTTCGTAACGATGAAAGACGGTGCGGAAGCAAAAGCGAAAGAATTGGGGTACGACTTAATTGTACTGGACTCGCAAAATGACCCGAGTAAAGAACTGTCGAACATCGAGGATTTAAGTATTCGCGGCGTAAAAGCAATTCTTATCAACCCAACGGATTCTGATGCAGTGTCTAATGCAATTCGTATGGCGAACCGTTCTAAGATCCCTGTGTTGACATTAGACCGTGGTGCAAGCCGTGGTGAAGTCGTGAGTCACATCGCGTCGGACAACGTAATTGGTGGTGAAATGGCAGGCCACTACATCATGGAAAAAGTAGGCGAAAAAGCAAAAGTCATTCAACTTGAAGGTATTGCGGGCACATCGGCAGCGCGTGAGCGCGGTGAAGGCTTTATGAATGCCGTGAAGGGCAGCGATATGGATCTTCTTGCTAGCCAACCAGCTGACTTTGACCGCACAAAAGGTCTAAACGTAATGGAAAACCTGCTAGCGGCTAACCCGGATGTACAAGCGGTATTTGCACAGAATGATGAAATGGCGCTAGGTGCACTTCGCGCAGTTCAAGCTTCTGGCAAAGATGTCGTTATCGTTGGTTTTGATGGTACGGAAGACGGCATTGCAGCAGTTAGCCGTGGCAAACTAGCGGCAACTATTGCTCAGCAACCAGACCTTATCGGTGCTTTAGGTGTTGAAACGGCTGACAAAGTTTTGAAAGGTGAAGAAGTAGAAGAGTACATCCCAGTACCACTAAAAGTAGTCACTAAGTAAGTTTCAAGTTCCAATAAATCATCCTAATTTTTGCTCTCTCCTCCGTTTATATCTGTCGTTTAGGAGGTGAGGGCAAACTTACCCAAAATACTGCAAAGTGTGGGGTATAGATGCCTTTGGCTTTTTATCGAGACTCCTTCGTCAGGAAGAGAAGTTAAAGTCATCTAATGTATTTTCCTAAACAGTTTTTAAAAAGGGTTCATTCAGAACCGAGGATAACCGTATGAATAAGTTAGTGGTGTTAGGTAGTGTAAACGCTGACCATGTTCTTCAAGTGCCTTCTTTCCCTCGCCCAGGCGAGACGCTGCATGGTCGCAACTATCAAGTTATCCCAGGTGGCAAAGGTGCCAACCAAGCCGTCGCGGCGGCGCGATTAAATGCAGACATAGGTTTTATCGCTTGTGTGGGCGACGACTCATTCGGCATTAACATTCGCGAAAACTTCAAAATGGACGGCATCGATATCACTGGTGTGAAGATGCAGCCAAATTGCCCGACAGGTATCGCGATGATTCAAGTGTCGGACAGTGGTGAGAACAGTATTTGCATTTCAGCTGAAGCGAACGCCAAACTGACAGCAGAAGCGATTGAGCCAGATTTAGAGCGTATTCGCCAAGCAGATTACTTGCTAATGCAATTGGAAACGCCGATGTGCGGCATTGAGAAAGCTGCGCGAATCGCGAAAAATGCCAAAACCAATGTCATTCTGAACCCAGCGCCAGCTCGCGAACTGTCAGATGAATTACTGTCTTGCATTGACGTGATTACACCAAATGAAACGGAAGCTGAAGTTCTGACAGGTATTACTGTAACAGACAACGAAAGCGCGCAAGAAGCGGCGAATGTGCTACATGGTAAAGGTATAGAAATTGTCATGATCACACTCGGTGCAAAAGGCGTTTGGTTAAGCCAAAACGGTCGAGGCGAAATCATCTCGGGTTTCCGCGTTGAAGCGACGGATACTACCGCAGCGGGCGATACATTTAATGGGGCATTCGTCACTGGTCTCCTAGAAGATTTACCTTTAGAATCAGCGATTAAGTTTGCACATGCGGCGGCTGCAATTTCTGTGACCCGCTTTGGCGCGCAAACGTCGATTCCAACCCGCGAAGAGGTGGACGCGTTTCTCGCTGAACAATGAGGCGCACAACGCCTCATTAAAATAGGAGTAGTAACATGGCGACGATGAAAGACATCGCAAAACTGGCAGGGGTTTCCACTTCAACAGTGAGCCATGTTATTAACAAGACGCGTTTTGTGAGCGAAGAGATCTCTGAACGCGTTAACAATGCCGCAAAAGAGCTTAACTACTACGCGCCCTCTGCGTTGGCGCGTAGCCTCAAAGTTAATCGTACCAAAACCATTGGTATGCTCGTGACAACCTCAACCAACCCATTCTTTGGCGAAGTCGTAAAAGGCGTCGAACGCAGCTGCTACCAAAAAGGCTACAGCCTCATTTTATGTAACACCGAGGGTGATAACGAACGTATGCGTCAATCCATTAATACGCTATTGCAAAAGCGTGTCGATGGTTTGATCTTGATGTGCTCGTCGCTAGAAGGAGAGCGTATCGATGTATTTGAGCGTTACCCAGATATCCCAGTTGTGGTAATGGACTGGGGGCCGATGCTATTTACAAGCGATAAAATCCAAGACAACTCACTTCGTGGCGGTTACTTAGCGGCGAAATACTTAATTGATTGCGGCCATACCGAAATTGGGTGCATCACTGGCCCTTTGATTAAACACCAAGCGCAAATGCGATACGAAGGTTATAAGCGAGCAATGAACGAAGCGGGCTTGGAATTTAATGCCAATTGGATCATTGAATCGGACTTCGAATGTGAGGGTGGGTATCAAGCGTTCAAAAAAATGGCTCAGCGTGGCGCATTACCCAGCTCGATTTTCGTCTCTAACGATATGATGGCGATGGGTGTGATTAACGCCGCAAATGAGCTCGGTATTAAAGTGCCGGACGACCTATCCATTATTGGTTACGATGACATCCATATCGCGAAATTTATGTCGCCATCGCTAACTACCATTCATCAGCCTAAGTACCGTTTGGGGCAGGCTGCCGTTGAGACTCTTGTCCGAAAGTTGGATGAAAAGTCAGCAGAGGCACAGGTCGTACAATTAGAACCGACTCTAGTGGAACGAAAAAGCGTCAAGAGGTTAAAGTCAAACGTCACTGAATGACGTGTGATGTTGAGCTAAAAAATTAAAAAAGTCGTTTCTCTTTATACGATAAAGCCTTACTATCGTCGTTGATTATAAATAAAACTATTAATTGTTGTCTGGCGGATTAGTTAAATGTTATCAAAAGGTTACGCTAAGTTGTCTGTAAAACACCCTTGGTTTCACCGAGTTAATGTTATTACAGTTGTATTGATTTTTTTTGTGAGCTGCTATCAGCTACTGGTTAATGAAGCATTTGAGTACGCAATTGGCTTTATTATTACACTTTTGGCGTCAGCTTTATTTGCATCAGCTTCTGCATTCAAAAAACGCTATCTAGGCTTGGATTCATAGGCACGTCTATTTCCAACATCGTTCAATAGCATCATTTATTGCTTTCAAGTAAACATTGAACTGAATTATGATCGAGTGCATCAAGAGGAGGACAAATGTCCTCCTTTTTGTTGGGGATCACGCTCTAATATAAGCGTATTCCAAACAAAATAATAAAGGACATGTTATGGACCTCTTTGCCTTACTCGATATTAATAATACTCTCGTTAACATTCCGATCGGCGACGGCTACGCAATGAGTTGGATCGAAGCTTTCGGTACAGTTTTTGGACTGCTTTGCATTTGGTTTGCCAGCCAAGAAAAAACCATCAACTACTTATTCGGTTTGCTGAATGTCACGCTTTTTGCCGTTATCTTTTTTCAAATTCAGTTATACGGATTATTGCTTCTTCAATTGTTTTTCTTCTGTGCGAACATTTACGGCTGGTATGCGTGGACCCGTCCAAACGCACAAGGTGAAACGCTGGAAGTTCGCTGGTTAAATAAACAGAAACTTATTACTACTGCCTCTATTAGCGTTGCATGTATCGCATTATTAACGATCTATATCGACCCATTTTTCTTTGCGCTAGCAAACATTGCTGTTGATAGCTTGAATCTCTTTGGTGCTGGCTTGGCTGAACCGGTGCTTGAACCTGACGCGTTTCCGTTCTGGGATGCAACCATGACAGTACTTTCTGTTGTTGCACAAATTCTGATGACACGTAAATACGTCGAAAACTGGATTCTATGGGTCGTGATTAACATTATCAGTGTGGGTATCTACGCGACGCAAGGTGTTTACGCAATGTCTGTTCAGTACGCGATTCTTATGTTCATCGCTGCCAATGGCACGCGTGAATGGGCTCGTAGCGCTAAGCGCAATGGCGATAAAACCTTAGCGCACGCTGCTGCGTAAGGAACGAAGAATGGCCAAACAACCTCATATCGGAGTGGATGAAACACAAATCGCTCCCTTCGTTATTGTATGCGGCGAGCCAGATCGAGCGAATCGTATCGCGGCATTATTTGATGATGCAGAAATGGTGTCGGAAAACCGCGAGTACCGTGTGTTTACCGGCAACTACAAAGGCAAGCCTGTTTCAGTATGTAGTACAGGTATAGGTGCGCCATCGATGATCATCGCAGTGGAAGAGCTAAAACAGTGCAGTGTGACTCATGTGGTACGCGTTGGATCGGCGGGGGCAATGCAATCAGGCATTCATCTTGGCGAGTTGATCATTGCCGAAGGCGCGGTAAGAGATGAGGGCGGCTCTAAAGCGTATGTCGATTCGTCTTATCCAGCCTACGCAAGCTTTTCACTGTTAAAGGAAGTTGAGCGTTACTTGTCGATGCAAAAAGTGCATTATCATTTTGGTGTGGTGCGTTCTCACGACAGTTTCTATACCGATGACGAAGATGCAATATGCCAACATTGGAACAAAAAAGGCATCTTAGGTGCCGATATGGAAACCTCTGCGCTGTTTACGGTCGGTCGACTACGAGGCCTTCATGTGGCTTCGATATTAAACAACGTGGTGCTGTATCAACAAGATGTGAAAGAAGGTGTTGGTCAGTACGTTGATGAAGCCAAAGTAATGATGCAAGGTGAGAAGAGCGCCGCGATTACGGCATTAGAAGCCTTGGTTGCTCAGCGTTAGCCAGTCTTTATCTCAGTAAGTCACATAAACAGAATAGATGTAAAGCGACAGGTCACTGTCGCTTTTTTATTTGGAGTTACGGGGTACAATCCACCTTAAATAGTTGTCCGTAACTTTTTCTGAGAGAGCAGAAAATGAAAATCAGCCCTTATCCGACTGGTCGCTTCAAAACATACCTTGAAGAAAAGAGTGCCACCTTTCGCGATTTGATTTATCAATGCCAAATAAATTCGCGTTACTTTGATGCTGGGGAAGCAATTCTCCGCCAAGGTGAGCAACTTCAGTACTTGTATGTTGTGCCAGTAGGTCGAGTCTCGATGAACATATTGGCCGCAAATGGACGACGTTTTCAATTAGGGGAAGCTAACTGCGACTATCATATTTATGGTGAAATGGAGTTCTTCACTCGGACTCCTTGTCAATGGAATGTGATAGCAGATGAACATATGCAGGTTGATGTTATCTGTATCCAAAAACTAACCGAAGCACTGCAAAATTATCCCCAAATGATGGTGTTCTTCGCTTCAGCATTGGCTGAGGATTATCAAGACTCCATGGATATCTACACTAGTCGTTTGTTGCATCCCATTACTTACAACATTGCCTATGATCTTCTCGTCCGTAATCAGACGGATAAGCTCCTTGGTGGCTTTGATAAAGTGAACCAAGAGGCTGAGCGGTTTGGCACCTCAGGCCGAGTCTATCGACGTGCAGTTAAGGACTTGATTGAAAAGGGATTGATTACAAAAACGGACAACGGTTTGGAGATTATTGATGAGCTGGCACTCAAAGCGTTTATTGAAGCGCATGAATGATACGCCCAGGTATTGAAACTGATGGGTTTTATAAGTCTTTGATATATCTAAGTCTTGAGTAAACGTAACTAATGTAAAGTACCTTAAATTTTGTTGAATGCATTAAAGAGTAGCGTTATATTGCGAACGCGTATGATAATAGATCTCATTAAGGCTTAACAAAATGAAAAAATTCGTCGGTGCGGCTATGCTGTCGTTATTTACTGTTTCTCCTTCTTTCGCTGCTAAAGTTGTGATTGACCACTACATGGGTCAAACAGAGCTAGAACAATCCCCAGAGCGTGTGGTTGTGATTGGCTTTGGCCCGCTAGATGCGCTGGACAACTTTGGTATCGATCCTGTTGCAGTATCTAACTCGTCTAATCTTCCTAGTTACCTTTCAAAATACAGCAAAGATAACTACACCTCTGCGGGTAGTTTGTTTGAACCTGATTTTGAAACCATCTACATGCAAAAACCGGATTTGATTTTGGTTGGTCCGCGAGCGTCTGCGAAATATGAAGAGCTGAGTGAAATTGCCCCTACAGTTGTTTTTGCGGCGGAAGAGAACCAAGGCTATTGGGAAGGCACGCAAGCGCAATGGCGCAATATTGGTAAGATCTTCAATATCGAAGAAAAAGTAGAGCAGAAAATTGAAGCGCTAGATGCTCAATTCAAAGCAATCCGTGACTACAACCAATCGAACAAAAATGATGCACTAACGATTTTGAGCATGGGTGACAACATCAGCGCGTTTGGTGCCCAGTCGCGATTTGGCGTCATTTATAACGACTTTGGCTTCTTGGAAACGGTTGAGCACGTGAAAACGGGCACTCACGGAGATGTCATTTCTTATGAGTTTATTCGTGAAGCTAACCCGAAAAATATTCTCGTGGTTGACCGAAATTCTCTGACAGGTACGCCGGATAACGATATTCGTAAATCCATGGATAACGACTTAGTCAAAGCGACCGCAGCATATAAAAATCACAAAATCACTTATTTAGATGTGGACGCGTGGTATTTGTCGATGTCTGGTGTGACAGCAACAGAAAAAATGGTCAGTGAGATAAAGCAAACCGTTGAACTGTAATCCAAGATAGCAGAGGTTAACTTTGAAGAAGTTATTGCTAACCCTTGTGGTTTTAAGCACGGTTTCGTTATTTGTTGGGGTGGCAAACATGACGCCCCAACAACTCTTTTCAGGTGATGAGAAAGCATTAGAGCTTTTCTTTACCAGCCGTATACCACGTTTATTTGCCATACTGCTTGCTGGTGCTGGCTTGAGTATTGCGGGTCTTGTCATGCAGCAAATCAGCCAGAACCGATTTGCTGCACCTTCTACAACTGGTACGATCGAATGTGCCATGCTGGGCTACGTACTGAGCGTGGTTTTCTTTGGTAACGACAATCACCTTTGGCTCGTATTCGGCATCTCGGTATTTGGGACGCTAGCGTTTGTTTTCTTTATTCAGCGCATTCAATTTAAGAGCGTGGTTTTTGTGCCTCTTGTCGGGATTATTTTCGGCAATGTCATCCAATCCATGACTACGTTTATCGCTTACAAATATGATGCACTTCAAAGTCTGAATGCTTGGACAGTAGCAAACTTCGCCAACATCTTGCGTGGTGATTTTGAACTGCTGTACATCGCGGTACCAATGGTTATCCTCAGCTATCTTTTTGCCGCAAGGATCTCTGCCGTAGGTATCGGAAAAGATTTCGCGATAAACTTGGGTTTAAATTATCAGCAGGTTGTGACGATTGGCGTGCTATTGGTATCCATCATGTCAGCAAGTGTCGTGATGATTGTTGGCCAGTTGCCATTCTTAGGGCTGATTGTGCCTAATCTCGTGAGTCACTTTTATGGCGATAACCTCAAAAAGAACATTCCGCTTACGGCCATGTATGGGGCCATTTTAGTGTTGTGTTGCGACTTGGTGAGTCGTTTAATTATTTTCCCTCATGAAATGCCAATCTCTATCGTGATTAGCATATTGGGTGGCATGGTATTCATCGCTATGTTGTTGCGAGGTAAGCAACATGCGTGATTCAACGAAAATCCTGCTGCTAGGTGGCATTGCGATTCTTTTCGCGTGTTTGTTTATTGGTATTGGGCTAACGGCTGACAACTACCAATATTTTTTGTCTCGTAGAGTTCCTAAAGTATTGGCGATAGTGCTAGCGGGTGTGGCCATTGCTCAGTCTTCACTTGTATTTCAAACCATTACGCACAACCGAATTTTAACGCCAAGTATCATGGGTTTTGATGCGCTGTATGTGTTAACCCAAATTTTGATCGTGTTGATTTTTGGTGGGTTGAGTACCTTAGTTCTTAACTTGTACGTCAATTTCGCGATTGCAGTAATTGTAATGGTGTCGTTTTCGCTACTGCTGTTTGGGTTTTACTTTTCAAAAGGAAGCAAGAACTTGATTACGTTGCTATTGGTCGGCTTGATCTTTGGTCAGCTATTTTCCAATGCGGCGTCATTCTTTTCTTTGCTGATGGACCCAAACACATATGCAATTGTTCAGTCGAAACTGTACGCCAGTTTCAATAATGTCAAAGTGAACTTGGTTTACTTTAGTGCTCCGGCTTTGATGTTTGCATGTTGGTTGTTGTTTAGGATGCATCGCACTTTAGATGTGTTTTGGCTCGACCAAGACAATGCGAAAAGCTTGGGTGTTGATGTACCTAAAGTGACGAGAAATGTGTTTATTATCTCGGCGGTTTTGATTGCTATTTCTACGGCTTTGGTAGGGCCAATCATGTTCTTTGGTTTACTAGTGACCAACTTAAGCCGAGAAATGTTCCGAAGTTACCAACATAAAACGCTATTGGTCGGATGTTCGTTTCTATCCATCAGTTCACTACTTGCTGGGCAATGGATAATTGAAAACGTGTTCAGTTTTGAGACGACGTTGAGTGTCGTAATTAACTTTATCGGCGGTGCGTATTTCTTATACCTGCTGCTGAAAAACAAAGTTGTATAAATATGATAGTAATAGACAAATTAACGAAGGCTTTTGGTTCAAACAAAGTCGTAGACGAGGCCAATACTCAGTTTGAAAAGGGCAAGGTAACATCGATTATCGGTCCAAATGGCGCGGGAAAGAGCACGCTGTTATCTATGGCCTCGCGCTTAACGGAGCGAGATGGCGGTAGTGTTATCATTGATTGCAAGGAAATCGCGGAATGGGACACAAAAGAGCTAGCGAAAAAACTGGCAGTACTTCGCCAAGCTAACTCGATTACAATGCGGTTTACCGTAAAAGAGTTAGTCTCTTTTGGTCGTTTCCCATACTCTAAAGGAAATCTGACTAAAGAAGATCATGAGGTCATAGAACAAGCGATCGACTACTTAGATTTGCAAGATATTCAAGACAAATACTTGGATGAATTAAGTGGTGGTCAGCGACAGCTTGCATTTATTGCTATGGTGATTGCACAAGATACAGATTATGTCTTTCTTGATGAACCTCTTAATAACTTAGATATCAAACACTCTCTTCAGATCATGAAAGTTGTACAGCAGTTAGCCCATGACATGAATAAAGCCATGGTGGTCGTGATTCATGATATTAATTTCGCGGCGTGTTACTCAGATGTCATATTGGCGCTTAAGAAAGGCAAGGTTGTGGCGAGTGGTGCGGTTGAAGAGGTTATTCAAGCATCTACGCTAGAGGACATCTATGAAACGCCATTTAACATCATAGAGTTAAACGGTAAGCGCATGTGTACCTATCATTAAGCGAGCTAGTTCGTTTTTAACGAGATCAATAGATAGGCGGGCTTACTTGGTGAGCTCGTCTATGATTGGGCATCGGCTCTCTGCATCTCCAGGACAAGAAGAAACCCAACCTTCAAGTTGCGTTTTGATCTCCATGAGGTGTGCAATTTTTTCTTCAACCTCTCTCAGTTTGTCCATGGTTCTTGCTTTTACTTCGCTACTTTTGCGGTTGGGGTTATGAGCAAGTTGTACGAACTCTTTGCATTCTTGCAACGAAAAGCCTGCGCTTTTTGCGCGTGATACCAAGTTAAGCTCTTGAATATGATTATCTGAATATTCGCGATAGCCAGAGTCGCTACGCGCTGGTGGAGATATGATCCCTTTGTCTTCATATAATCGAATCGACTTAGATGAAAGCCCTGTGAGCTTCGCGACAGCACCAATATTCATGTTTAACCTCCATAACGTTTAAGGCGAGTATATACCGATGTTGTGGATAAGACACTCCTAAATAACAGTCAGTTACCTAGAGTCCCCTTACTCTTTAATCACTTCATGTGGTGGCACACCAAATGCCTTTTTGAAGGCATAAGTGAAGTTAGAAGGGTGGTGGTATCCGGCTTCATAGGCGGCTTCTGTTATCGTTACTAGGCCACGTTCCAAATGTTGCCTAGCAATCTCAAGACGTCGAAAACGAATGTAGCCGTTTATGGTCATATTAAGTGATTGTTTAAATCGGCGCTGCAGGTTTGAAACACTCATTGAGAATTGGCTCGCCAACTTTTCCAAGCGTAGTTCTTGATCAAGGTGAGTTTCAATATAGCTGACAATATCCTCAATCCGACCATCAATGTGTCGTTCAATACTGCTGATTTTAGCACTGAAATTCTTAGGAATTTGCTTGGTGGCTTGATGTAATATTTGATAGATCAAGCTTTCGACCTCTAGCTTCTCTTGGAACTCTTGCGGTGTTTCTCTATTTGTTAACGTGTCAGCCAGCTCGCATAGCGTCTGGTTAAGCTCCAACTGTTGAAACGCCTGATGAGAGTTAAAAAAGGCTCGATGACTACAATTTTGCTCAAGGCGGGCCTCTAGCCATTGGGGCTTAACCAATATGTTGATCTTATTAATGAGGTTATCTTTGAGCAGTGAACGACGAAAATTTGCAGGTTTGAGTAAGTTCACCACTACACCCTTAGGGCCGTCGCTCGCGTCTAAATCAAATTGCAAATCGTCGTAGCCAAACGAGAGTCTACCTTCTAAAAGAATAGTGACCAGCAGTGAGGCGTGTGCAGTAGAAACAATATTCGAATCAATAAGTTCTAGACAACGCCCACCATGAACAAAAATTTGATCATTATACTGATATGATAGGAACTTACCTTCGGCCAGTTGAGTTTGACAAGGTTGGCCTTGCGTGACAATCCATTGTTTCTCTGTCGCCTCTAGTCTTTGGGTTAAAGCTATCTTGGCAATTTTAGTTCGTTTTGTTGTGACTTCCTGCATTTGACACTTCCTCATAACACTTGTGCGATTTCGCATAACCGAATCGCCTTTGTATTTATAAAACTCATGCTTATTATACCTGAGAATTATTATCATTAATATTTAGGAGTTAAGTTATGGAAAGCCCTGCTTGTTCACCTATCAAGCTTTCAAGCCTTTGCCTTGCAGTGGGAATGGCGCTATCAACCCCTGTTTTAGCTCAAGATACTGAGTCACATTTTGAAGAGGTCGTTGTATGGGGAACGAAAGTTTCCAGCAACACTGAGTCGATGTTTGCGGACGACATGTCACTGAAGCAAGCGGATCATATGTCTGATTTACTGCGCGATATTCCCGGTGTAGATGTTGGTGGAACACACTCTGTGAATCAACGTATTACGATTCGTGGTTTGAGCGAAACCGATTTGGACATTCGTCTTGACGGTGCTTCTCAGCATGCGAGCATGTTCCATCATATTGGTAACTTGACGCTGAACCCTGACATTCTCAAATCTGCGGACATTCAGGTAGGTAATAACTCTGTGACTCAAAACGGGTTAGGCGGTTCGGTTTACTTTGAAACGAAAGACGCTCGTGACTTACTTCGTTACGATGAAAAGTTTGGTGCGCGTGTTTATGGCGGCTATGCATCTAACGACAACCAGCAAGGTTCGTTGACACTGTACGGACTTTTGTCCGAAAACATTGATGCGATGGTCTATGGCCATTACGTTACGCGTGATGATTTTGAAGATGGTGATGGCAATAAAACCTATGGTGCTGCAGGTGATGTTTACAACATTCTGGCTAAGCTGGGGTATGAACTAAATGACATCCATCGTTTTGAGCTCTCTTATGACCTGTACCGAGACAGTGGAGATTACAGTCCGCGTCCTGATATGTCTGGTAGTGCAAATAATAGCCTGTCGAGCAAGTTACTTATCCCTACGGATTATGACCGCGATACCGTTACCTTGAGTTACGAGTTGCGAGGCGAACAACACCAAGGAAACGTCACTCTTTATAATACCGAGACAGAAATTAAACGTGACGAAACGGTGATGGCCCCTCGTTGGCCCTCGAACCGTTTATCAAAGAACACCGCCAAAAACCAAAACTTTGGTTTGAATGGCAAATTCCAGTCAGATGTTATGTTAGGTGAGTTTGATAATCGAGTCACTTATGGCTTCGACTACATGGATAAAACGTCTTCGAGTTACTACGGTAGTCGTAAGTTTATGGACGAATCGGCGATTTCAACCGCACTGTTTGTAGAAGATCAGTTCTTCTTCTCTGATGCCTTCTTTATTACCGCAGGTATGCGCTTTGATGATTACAAACGCAAAGCTGAGACAGGAACCAGTAATTATGATGATGTGACTTGGGCTCTAGCAGCAGAGTGGGCGGTGACTCAAGATTGGACGTTGTTTGCGAGTGCACGTTCTCTATTTAAAGGTCCAGAGCTAATGGAAACCTTTATTGCTTACCAAGACGTTGCATTTTTAGAGGATGGGCTAAAGCCAGAAACGGGATTGAACACGCAGGGTGGTGTTCGTTTTGATAAAACCTTTGATAAGCATTTCTTTGGGGCGAATATTACGGTATTCCAAACGGAAATTGATGATTACATTGCAGACCAGTATCAAAACGCGACTCAAACTTACCTGATTTACAACTTAGGTGATGTTGAGATTAAAGGCTTTGAAGCAAGTGCTTCTTATGGTTACGACAAGTTTAACAGCAAACTTTCTTACTCTAAGTCGGACACCAAAAACAAGAATACTGGTGGTCCTGTTGCTGGGGGCAATGGGCGTAGCATTGATATGGGTGATAGCATTGCTCTAACTTTGGATTACCAGTCAGACGCTTTAGAAACGATCTTCGGGTGGAACTCAATGTTTGTTCTAGAGGAAGACAACGTCTTTGATGGTCAGCCAAAGAAAGCAAGTTATGATGTACATAATCTATACGCTCAATGGGTGCCGTCTGATATTGATGGACTGTCGGTGACCTTTGGTATTGATAATGTATTTGACGAGTTGTACAGCTCTCACGCGTCTCGTTCTGGTACTGCACGTGGCTTCACGCTTGATGACTACGAGCCGGGTCGCAACTTCAAGCTCTCTGCAGCTTATCAATTCTAACAAGGTTCTTCATAGGACGTTTCAAAGTAACGAGTAAGTTCATGATTAAAGAAAGCACCCGAATAGATAGCGAACACGCTGACAAATACTTAGTGACGCTTTGTCGGCATTTTGGACGAAAAGTTCCTGCTACTTGGAATGAAAATAGCGGTTTGGTGACATTTCCGACGGGAAAAGCTGAGTTTAACCTTTGTGCATCTAGCTTAACTATAACCTGTGAGGCGGATTCAGAAGAGAAACTGAATACGGTTAAGGCGATCATTTCATCGCATGTGGACATGTTTTCTCGTCGAGAAACACTAGCACTTAGCTGGGTTCGTTAGCGCTCGTTTAAGGATGCTGTGATAGAAAGGGAATGTTAAAAGCAAAAGCCCGCAATCTTATGATTTGCGGGCTTTTATTGTTTGAATGCTATTGCGCTTTCTCAGGCTCTAGGCTTTTTTTTTCCTGCTGCATTTTTGCTAGGAAGTAGATGTTAACGCAAGCAATAAAACCGTTAGTTAGTACTACAGGCCAAGAATCAATCATTAGTCCGTAAGCGGTAAATAGCGCACAACCAATAAAGTTAAGGATACGAAGCTTAACAATATCTTTCATAGTTAGCGAAATAGCGACCATGATTGACGCTGCATAACCTAAAATCTCAACCATATTCATGTCCATTTTTTGACCCTCTTAAAATCTGCCGAATTTTGTCGGTACCAATTCTTCTCATCTTGAGATTAATGAGGAAGCTCCATGCCTCGAATGGTCTTTTTTTGTTGTATGGACGCACTATATCAATGGAAAAACCGTGATAAAAGCCTCAAATCAAGGTTAAGAGAAGGTTAGCGATTACGCAAACGTTTAGGACTGGAATTACTGATAATTTTACTTATTGTGTTGATTGATAATAACGATGACATTAATAGCTCAAACACCATTGAAAGTAAGGGAATATTTACATATCATTGAAAATGATAATTATTTTCAAGTGCTGTGTTTATGTATTTTATTATTAGCTTGCTCGTGTTTTTTTTGCTGTATATCAGAACAAAACCGAACTCGTGGTGTGCGGGGATTCATATCGTAAGCCACTTTTTTATCGTTGCATTTTGTCCTGCAATTTATGTTGTTCAATATTTAATCGTTACGTTTTTTTCGTCACCGATATTGATTAAGCTGTCATCACGCTCCGGTGTATACAACATTCTCATTGCTTTTCTTCCATTATTGATCGCAACCGGCAGTCTGGCGTTTAGCTGAATGATTTCATCTCTCTTCTTTTCTTAAAACAACTACACTTAATCAGAATAAGGTATCAATTTCATATAATTATTCGATATCTACGCGTCAGCACATGTGTCACATTTCTGTGACTACGAGTAAGTTTTACTTATGTTGCTTGGTAGTAGGGTATTTATCGATTGTTTAATGATTCAATACTTAGTTTAATCGTATAAAGGTGTGCAGTATGCCGCACTAAATTAATAAGAAATTATCTAAAAAGGTTAATGGGAAACGTAAGCCATTAGCGGAGGTCAGATGAGTACGCACACGGTACCGCAGAGCGCGATTGTAAATGCTGTCAAAGGTGAAGTTTTGGTTTTGGGCCTGGATGGAAACGTTAAGGTCATAAAAGCGGGGGATGAGTTAAGACCTGGCGAGATTATTATCACAGAAAATAATGCTTCTCTCGACGTACAGATAAATAATGAGCTTTATCTGGTCGATGCAAATTGTGTTGCTTGTCTTCCTGTGCCTTCTTCTGAACCGTTAGAACCAGTATTGGTACAATCTCCAGTTAATGGCTTAGTGACTTTTGACCCAACGGCTATTGGAAGTGCTGACTTCGACGCCAACGATATTGCCGCTATCCAGCAAGCTATTTTAGACGGAGCTGACCCTACCGCTATCTTAGAAGCAACAGCTGCTGGCGCAGGTGCTGAAGGCTCGGCTAATGCTGGCTACGTGACGGTTGAATATAATAACCCGGAAGTACTCGCTTCTACTTTTTTTGAAACGTCTGCGACTCGCAGCGGAGAAGATGATCGCGACGAAGATGACGGTTTGAATGTCACGATTTTTGCTGATGGTGGGCAGTCACTGCAATCTAGCGTAACAGAAGGCTCAATTTCTCTATCTAGCTACCCGCAAACCATTTCTTCTAGTGTGCTGGTTGAAGCAGGGGATCTCGCACTTGATACTGCTTCATTTGTACCTGAAACGTCCTCATTAGAGTCTTTGTTAACCGAGTTAAATAGTGACATTACCTCTGGTGGTCAGCCAGTGGCGTTTGTTTACGACGAAGCGCAAAATGCCATTATCGGCACTCAAGGTGGTAACGAAGTGCTTCGTATCGAGATCGAAGCGACATCTTTAGGCCGTGATTTAGAGTTAGAAGTCGTTACCACGATTAGCCAGGGCGTTGACCATGTTGCGTCTGTTGCTGATGGCCAAGTATCGATCGTCGGTGATCAAATCAATATTGCTTTTGATATTACAGGTGCAGATATTGGTGGTAACAGCATTCAAGCGCCTATCGATTTTACGACAACCGTTATTGATGGCGATGATCCTGCGCCGCAAAACGTTACTTTTGAAAACGTTGAATCTTCTTCTACACCAATTACTGGCACCTTTGTTGATATTGGTAGTGATCAATTGGCAACGGTCACGTTTAATCAAGAAGGACTTAGTCAGTTCGATGGCCTACTGAGTGATAATCAGGCGACAGAAGCGGTACTCTCTGAAGACGGCAGTACTATCACCTTGTCCATTGCTGGCTCGAATGAAACCGTCTTAACCATCAGTCTGAATACTGATGGTACCTACCAATTTGAGCAATTTAAGCCGTTAGAACAAACAAACGGTGAAGATACGATTGAGCTCTCTTTACCAACCACAATCGTCGACTATGACCAAGATACGGCAAGCAACACCTTTACGATGACCATCCTCGATGGCGATAACCCAGTGATTGAGAACGTGACGGGCTTGTCTTTAGATGAGGCGGGGGTTGACCAAGGTTCACAGGAAGGCGCGGCAGTAACAAGTGGTACTGGGTCGATCACGACAGCGGTCGGAAGTGACATCATTGATCACTATGAGTTGGAACCTACAGAGTTCAATGTTGGTGGAGAACTCCAATCTCAAGGGCAGGTTGTTCAACTAGAACTAGCGTCCGAGAGTAACGGCGTACGTACTTACGAAGGCTTCATCGAGCTGGATGGTGTGCGTATTACCGTATTTGATGTGGCGATTGATGCACCTGCATTGGGCGAATACCAATTCAACTTGTATGAACAACTTGACCATACGGGTGCTAACGATGACTCGCTCACTTTCTCACTGCCAGTTTACGCGGTAGATGCGGATGGTGACCGCTCCTCTATTACCGAAGGTTCGAACACACCAGAAGCTGCGCAAATTGTCATTCAAGTTCAAGATGACGTTCCTTCGATTGATGGCGTTGATGCGCTAGCCGTCGATGAAGACGATTTATCAAGCATTGGCTCCGATCAAAGCGACTCTGTGTTCGCGCAAGGTAGCTTCACGACTACTCAGGGCTCAGACCGTGTTGTAAGTTATCAATTAGAGAGCGGCACTGATCCACTCAATGGGTTGGAATCGCAGGGGCGATCTATCTCTCTGACGGAAACAACCAATTCAGATGGCAGCTTTACCTATTCTGCAACGGCAGAAGGGGACGCTATCTTCACCTTACAAGTGAACCCTGACGGTTCTTATTCATTTACCCTTGAAGGTCCAATCGATCATGCTGTGGGTAGCGATAGCTTAACTCTAGACTTCACTATTGTCGCAACGGACTTTGACGGTGACACCAGTTCACTTGTTCTACCGGTAACCATTGCCGATGATGTGCCAACCATTAATGACGTTGTTGCTCTTACCGTCGATGAGGATGACTTAAGTTCGGTAGGCTCTGACCAATCACAGCCAACGCTGGTTGAAGGTCAGTTCACGACGACTCAGGGTTCTGATGGCGTCGTACAGTATCAGTTGGATGTAAACGCTGATTCTTTAAATGGCCTGCAATCTCAAGGTCAAACCGTTTCCATTGCCGAAACGCAAAATGCAGATGGCAGTTACACCTACAGCGCAACGGCAAATGGCAGTGCAGTTTTCACATTAATTTTGAATACCGACGGCTCGTACAGTTTTGAGCTGCAAGGTCCAATTGACCATGCGGCAAATAGCGACAGCTTAACCCTTGATTTTAGCGTTATTGCTACAGACTTCGATGGTGACACAAGCCAAATCGTATTGCCTGTTACCATCGTGGACGATAAGCCGGTTATTACTGACGTCGACGCCATTACGGTTGATGAAGATGATCTAGCGTCAATTGGCTCAGACCAAAGCAATCCGATTTCTATTGATGGTAACTTCACCACCACACAAGGTTCAGACCGAGTGGTGAGTTACCAACTTGATGGCGCATCAACACCAGTTGACGGTTTAACGTCGCAAGGCGTGGCCGTCACGCTGACTGAAACCGCAAACGGTGATGGCAGCTTTACCTATCAAGCAACTGCAGGCACCGAGTCGGTCTTTACACTGACAGTGAACACTGATGGCTCTTATAACTTCACGCTTGAAGGCCCAATCGATCATGCTGTTGATAGTGATGAGTTAACGCTCAACTTCCCAATCATCGCGACCGACTTTGATGGTGACACCACAAATGCCACCATCCCAGTGACGATCGTGGACGATAAGCCAGTTATTACTGACGTGGATGCTATTACGGTTGATGAAGATGACCTAGCGTCAATCGGTTCAGACCAAAGCAATCCAATTTCTATTGATGGTAACTTTACCACCACGCAAGGTTCAGACCGAGTGGTGAGCTACCAACTCGATGGCACATCAACACCAGTTGACGGTTTAACCTCGCAAGGTGTGGCTGTCACGCTAACAGAAACTGCAAATGGTGATGGCAGTTTTACCTACGAAGCAACAGCGGGCTCTGAAGCGGTCTTTACGCTAACAGTAAATACGGATGGCTCATACAATTTCACGCTTGAAGGGCCAATTGATCATGCGGTTGATAGTGATGAGTTGACACTGAATTTCCCAATTATCGCAACCGACTTTGATGGCGACACCGTTACTGAAACCATTCCAGTCACGATTGTTGATGATGTACCGACCATCACAGCGGTGGATGCGTTGAGTGTCGACGAAGACGACCTTAGCGGTGTGGGTTCAGACCCAGGCGGCGATCTGTTCGTTGAAGGGGCGTTTACAACCACACAAGGCTCTGACCGAGTGGTGAGCTATCAACTGGATTCAACCGCAGATCCTGTTGCGGGGCTGACCTCTCAAGGTGAGGCGATTATCTTGGTGGAAACCGCGAATGGCGACGGCAGCTTTACTTATGTTGCGACCGCTGACGGCAATCCTGTCTTCACGTTGAATGTCGCAACAGATGGTACGTACGACTTTACGCTGCAAGGTCCGATTGACCATGCAGCTAACAGCGACAGCCTGACGATTGATTTCCCAATTATTGCCACCGATTTTGATGGTGATACGACTTCGGCAACCATTCCAGTCACGATTACGGATGATGCACCAATCATTGATAATGTCGTGCCTCTGGCTGTAGACGAAGATGATTTATCAGGTATTGGCTCAGACCAAACTGACGCAGTGTTTGTGGCAGGCGCATTTACGACCACTCAAGGTTCAGACCGAGTGGTGAGCTACCAACTTGATTCAACTTCTGATCCTGTTTCAGGTTTAACTTCTCAAGGTGAGCCTGTTATTTTGGTAGAGACTGCGAATCCCGATGGCAGCTTCACTTACGTGGCAACTGCGGATGGCAATCCTGTCTTCACCATGAACGTGAATGCAGACGGTACATATGACTTCCGTCTGGAAGGGCCAATCGATCACGCGTTAAACAGCGATGAGCTAGTACTGAACTTCCCAATCATTGCAACAGACTTTGATGGCGATACGACGACCGCGACCATTCCAGTCACGATTACTGATGACGTTCCAACCATTAATAACGTTGTTCCACTGACAGTAGACGAAGATGATCTCGCTACAATTGGCTCAGACCAAAACGATGATGCGTTTATGTCGGGCTCTTTCAGCACAACTGAAGGCTCAGACAGCGTTGTTAAATACCAGCTTGATGCAACGGCAGATCCAGTAGCAGGGTTGACCTCTCATGGTGAGCCTGTCGTGCTTGCTGAGACAGCAAATGGTGATGGCAGCTTTACTTACACTGCCACAGCAAATGGCAATGACGTATTTGAATTGGTGGTGAAGCCAGACGGCAGCTACACCTTTACTCTGCAGGGCCCACTAGACCATGCGGTGAATAGCGACAGCCTGCAAATCGACTTCCCGATTATCGCAACAGACTTTGATGGCGATACATCGACAGAAACACTACCTGTCACCATCGTTGATGATAAACCAACCATCACTGACGTAGACGCAATCCGTGTGGATGAAGATGACTTAGCGACGATTGGCTCTGACGGCTCAGATCCAATTTCAATCGATGGCAACTTCACTACAACGCAAGGTTCTGATGGGGTAGTAAGCTACCAATTAGATACTGCAGCAACGCCAGTTGATGGTCTAACATCACAAGGTATGGCCGTCACGCTGGCTGAAACCGCAAACGGCGACGGTAGCTACACTTATGAAGCGACAGCGGGAACTGAAGCAGTATTTACGCTGACCGTTAATACGGATGGTTCATACAACTTCACGCTGCAAGGTCCAATCGACCATGCGACAGACAGTGATGAGCTGACACTGAACTTCCCAATCATAGCAACGGATTTTGATGGTGATACCACCACAGAAACGATCCCAGTCACCATCGTGGATGATAAACCGACCATTACCGATGTTGATGCGATTACCGTTGATGAAGATGACTTAGGTACGATTGGTTCAGATCAGACTGGCCCGATTTCAATCGATGGCAACTTCACCACCACACAAGGCTCGGACCGAGTAGTGAGCTATCAGCTCGATGCTTCTGCAACACCAGTGGCTGGACTCACATCACAAGGCGTGGCAGTCACGCTAACTGAAACCGCAAACGGCGATGGCAGCTTTACCTATCAAGCAACAGCAGGCACCGAGTCGGTCTTTACACTGACAGTGAACACTGATGGCTCTTATAACTTCACGCTTGAAGGGCCAATCGACCACGCGGTAGATAGCGATGAGCTGACACTCAACTTCCCAATCATCGCAACAGACTTTGATGGCGACACCACAAATGCCACTATCCCTGTGACGATCGTGGACGATAAGCCAGTTATTACTGACGTGGATTCCATTACGGTTGATGAAGATGATCTAGCGTCAATTGGCTCAGACCAAAGCAACCCGATTTCTATTGATGGTAACTTCACCACCACGCAAGGTTCAGACCGAGTGGTGAGCTACCAACTCGATGGCACATCAACACCAGTTGACGGTTTAACCTCGCAAGGTGTGGCTGTCACGCTAACAGAAACTGCAAATGGTGATGGCAGTTTTACCTACGAAGCAACAGCGGGCTCTGAAGCGGTCTTTACGCTGACTGTGAATACTGATGGCTCTTATAACTTCACGCTAGAAGGGCCGATTGATCACGCGGTTGATAGTGACGAGTTGACACTAAACTTCCCAATTATCGCAACCGACTTTGATGGCGACACTGTCACTGAAACCATTCCAGTCACGATTGTTGATGATGTACCGACCATCACAGCGGTGGATGCGTTAAGTGTCGATGAAGACGACCTTAGCGGTGTGGGTTCCGACCCTGGCGGCGATCTGTTCGTTGAAGGCGCGTTTACGACCACTCAAGGCTCTGACCGAGTGGTGAGCTATCAACTGGATTCAACGGCTGATCCTGTTGCGGGGCTAACGTCTCAAGGTGAGGCGATTACCTTGGTGGAAACCGCGAATGGCGACGGCAGCTTTACTTATGTTGCGACCGCTGACGGCAATCCTGTCTTCACGTTGAATGTCGCAACAGATGGTACGTACGACTTTACGCTGCAAGGTCCGATTGACCATGCAGCTAACAGCGACAGCCTGACGATTGATTTCCCAATTATTGCCACCGATTTTGATGGTGATACGACTTCGGCAACCATTCCAGTCACGATCACGGATGATGCACCAATCATAGATAATGTTGTGCCTCTTGCAGTAGACGAAGATGATTTATCAGGTATTGGCTCAGACCAAACTGACGCTGTTTATGTTGAAGGCGCGTTCACGACCACTCAAGGTTCAGACCGTGTGGTGAGCTACCAACTTGATTCAACGGCTGATCCTGTTTCAGGTTTAACTTCTCAAGGTGAGCCTGTTACTTTGGTAGAGACTGCGAATGCCGATGGCAGCTTCACTTACGTGGCTACCGCGGATGGCAATCCGGTTTTCACCATGAATGTGAATGCAGACGGCACATACAACTTCCGTCTAGAAGGGCCAATCGATCACGCGTTAAACAACGATGAGCTAGTACTGAACTTCCCAATCATTGCAACAGACTTTGATGGCGATACGACGACCGCGACCATTCCAGTTACGATTACTGATGACGTTCCAACCATTGACAACGTTGTTCCACTCACGGTGGACGAAGATGATCTCGCTTCAATTGGCTCAGACCAAAACGATGATGCGTTTATGTCGGGGTCTTTCAGCACAACTGAAGGCTCGGACAGCGTTGTTAAATACCAGCTTGATGCAACAGCAGATCCAGTAGCAGGGTTAACCTCTCATGGTGAGCCTGTCGTACTTGCTGAGACAACAAATGGTGATGGCAGCTTTACTTACACTGCCACAGCAGATGGCAATGCCGTATTTGAACTGGTGGTGAAGCCAGATGGCAGCTACACCTTTACTCTGCAGGGCCCACTAGACCATGCGGTGAATAGCGACAGTCTGCAAATCGACTTCCCGATTATCGCAACAGACTTTGATGGCGACACCTCATCGAAGACGTTACCTGTCACCATCGTTGATGATAAACCAACCATCACTGACGTAGACGCAATCCGCGTGGATGAAGATGACTTAGCGACGATTGGCTCCGACGGCTCAGATCCAATTTCAATCGATGGCAACTTCACTACAACGCAAGGCTCTGATGGGGTAGTAAGCTACCAATTGGATGCTGCTGCAACGCCTGTTGACGGTCTAACATCACAAGGTGTGGCCGTCACGCTGACTGAAACCGCAAACGGCGACGGTAGCTACACTTATGAAGCGACAGCAGGAACTGAAGCCGTATTTACGCTAACAGTAAACACGGATGGCTCATACAACTTCACGCTGCAAGGGCCAATCGACCATGCGGTAGACAGTGATGAGCTGACGCTGAACTTCCCAATCATCGCAACGGATTTTGATGGTGATACCACCACAGAAACGATCCCAGTCACCATCGTGGATGATAAACCGACCATTACTGATGTCGATGCCATTACCGTTGATGAAGATGACTTAAGTACGATTGGCTCAGACCAAACTGACCCGATTTCAATCGATGGTAACTTTACCACCACACAAGGCTCGGACCGAGTGGTGAGCTATCAGCTCGATGCTTCTGCAACACCTGTAGCTGGACTCACATCACAAGGCGTGGCAGTCACACTGACGGAAACCGCAAACGGCGATGGTAGCTTTACTTACCAAGCGGCAGCGGGGACTGAAGCGGTCTTTACGCTGACAGTGAATACCGATGGCTCTTATAACTTCACGCTAGAAGGTCCAATCGACCACGCGGTAGATAGTGACGAGCTGACACTGAACTTCCCAATCATCGCAACCGACTTTGATGGCGACACGTCTGCTGAGACAATTCCTGTCAAGATCGTTGATGACAAACCGACACTTGGTGGCATCGAAGCAACAAGTGTGCAAACGGTTGACGAGGACGATATCCCAACAGTCGGATCTGATGGTACGCAGTCGAACAGCATTGCAGGTAACTTCATCGCGACTGATGGCTCTGATGGCATTGTGGAGTACAGCGTTTCTGACCTAACCACGCCAGTACAAGGCCTGACCTCTGGTGGTCAATCTCTGGTTATGGTTGAAGTATCAAACGCAGGTGGCGTTTCAGTTTACGAAGCTCGTATTGATGGCACGACGACACCAGTATTCCGTGTGACTCTCGATGCTTCTGATGATAGCTACACTTTCGATTTGCTTGCTCCTCTCGATCATCCAAATGCTGATGGCCAAAATGAACTGGTCATCAATTTACCGATAAACGCGACTGACTTTGATGGAGACGTGTCGAACAACATCACCTTACCAATTACGGTTGTGGATGATGTTCCGACCATTGACGGTTTACTAGCAGGCAGCGAACAAACCGTTGATGAAGATGACCTACCAGCAGGTACGGATGCTGCAAGTGCAGAAGATACTGTTATTTCAGGTACTTTTGATATCACCGAAGGTGCTGACCAAGTTGCTTCTATTCAGCTGAGTGACCTGACCACGCCTGTTGCGTCACTGACTTCAGATGGTGAAGCTATCACCTTAGTTCTGTCTTCTAGCGCAAACGGCGTGAACGTATACCAAGGTGTCGCAGGCAATCCTGCTGAAGTGGTGTTCGAACTGACGTTGGATGCAACGAACAACACCTACGAGTTCGATTTACAGAAGCCGCTTGATCATCCCGATGGTAATCAGCAAAACGAGATTGTTATTAACCTCCCTGTGACGGCGACAGATAATGATGGTGATACTTCACCAGCCTTCACATTGCCAATTACCGTTGTGGACGATGTTCCAGTTGTTACCAATATTGAAAGTCTACGTGTCGACGAAGATGACTTACCTCTTGGTTCTGATGGAACGAAAGAGCCATTAACGGTATCAGGTGAGTTCGAAGTCACTAGCGCAGATGGTATTGATGCTTTCGAATTGGATCTAAGCTCAAATCCTATCCCGAATCTGAAATCGGGTGGAGAAGAGGTAACACTTTCTCAAGACGTTGGCGCTTCAACTGCTGACGCGCTTGTTTACGTGGGACAAACACCGGGTGGAGTGACGGTCTTCACGTTGACACTTCATCAAGATGGTAAATACGACTTTGAGTTATCTGGTCAGTTAGATCACGCGGTTAACTCTGATGAGATTTTGTTGAATCTACCTGTGAAGATCACGGATGGCGACAACGATACCATCACTGCGACCTTGCCAGTTACGATCGTAGATGACAAACCAACCATTGATGCTATTAGCTCTGGTAGTACCTTGTCTGTGGATGAGGATGATATTCCAAGCCAAGGTTCGGACGACACGCCAGAATCCAATATCATTGGTGGCAACTTTGACGTTACTGATGGTGCCGACTCTATCGTTAGCTTCCAGTTGGATAGTTTAACATCGCCTGTTTCTGGCCTTACCTCAGGTGGTCAACCGCTTGAGTTGGTTGAGTTTTCAAATTCAAACGGTGTGATTGAGTACCGAGCTTATGTACAAGGTACGACGGACACCGTCTTTAAACTGACGCTAAATGGTTCAGCAGACAGTTATGAATTTGAACTGTTGGGTGCACTTGATCATCCTGCGGGTAACGATGAAAACTCGTTGGTCATTAACTTCCCAGTCAACGCGACTGATTTTGATGGCGATGTGTCCAATAACATCACCTTGCCGATCACCGTGGTGGACGATGTCCCAGCTATTGTGAAAGTGACAGACTCTAGCCAACAAACCGTTGATGAAGATGATCTTTCCGGTGGCTCTGACACGACAAGTAGTGATTCAACGGTATTGAACGGCGGATTTGAGGTCGTTGCTGGTGCAGACAAGATTGTCAGCTACCAAGTTTCAGACCTCGATGCAGTCGTGTCTGGTTTAACGTCGAACGGCAGCAGCATCGAGTTGAATCTAGTAAGCACGAATGGTGGAGTAACCAGTTACGAAGCGGTTATTACTGGCACATCAACTAAGATCTTCACGCTGTCTCTTGATGCGAATAATGACAGCTACCAATTTGAGCTGTTGGGACCAATCGACCATGACGCTGTTCAAGGTGAAAACAACCTTGTCATTGATATTCCAATTACAGTAACAGACTTTGATGGTGACACGTCATCATCACTGAATCTTCCAATTACCGTAGTTGATGACATTCCCGAAATTAAATCAGCAGATGCTTTGGCTGTTGATGAGGATGACCTTGCCAACGGCTCTCAGGCAACCAACAAAGACAGCCTAGAAGCAACGGGCAATTTCGATACGGTGGAAGGGGCAGATACCGTTGTCTCTTATCAGCTGGATCTTACTTCTAACCCGATACCAGGAGTAACTTCAGGTGGTTTTGCGGTGACGTTAGTTCAAACCGCGGTAAGCAACAACAACTTTACTTATCAAGGTCAAACACCTGATGGTAACTCAGTGTTCACACTAGTTTTGAACGCTGACGGCTCTTACAAGTTTACGCTTGAGGGTGCGCTAGATCACTCAACTCAAGGCGAAGATACACTCATACTTGATCTCCCAGTCTTTGCGACCGATGTCGATGGTGATACGGCAGGTATTAACTTACCAGTGACGATTACCGATGATGTTCCAACCTTGCACGATGCATCTATTTCGCGTGTTGAGGGGCAAGGCAGCCGCACGGTTCGTTTATTCCGAGACCCTGTAGAGGGGGATGATGACCTTGGTGCTGACGGCGCACAAGTGACTTCATTCTCGGCTGATGATTCAGGCATTTACTTTAAGCAAAATGGTGTTGATTCTGATTCTGTCGATTTGAACGGCAGCGACCAAGTCGTATTTGTTCACAAGGTTCTTGACGGAGTGGATACTGAAATCGGTCGTTTGGTTGTTCGAACCGATGGCAGTGTGTCATTCCGTCCGAATGACGACCTTGACCATACCGAAACCGACTCGATTTATTTCACCATCAACGTTGTTGCAACCGATGGTGATGGCGATATCGCAGATGCCGATGTGGATATCTCGATAAGAGACCGCAATGCGCAAATTGACACGTCTACCGTTACTGCGTTCGAAGACCAAGGGCGTGATGGTGTCGTTGTGGGCGTTGACTCTGCAAATACTCAGGACAACTTGTCGACGCTGGATGTTAGCCCTGCGAAAGTCGACTTGGTTATCAATTTACACGATATCGACCGTAACGAGAGCTTAGGTGACATCACTATTCGAGATGCTGATACTCACAACGGTACGTTCTACTACAGAGACGGCAGTGGCAACTACATTGAATTAACATCTGTGGGCAATACGGTTGTTCTCGACGCATCGAATGTGGAGCAGTCATTCAATGGTGAGCTTGTCTCGCTAGATAACTTGTACTTCGTACCAGATCGTCATACATCAACCGATGCTTCTGGTATCGATCCTCGTATCCGCGTGGAAATTCTTAACAATGGTACGCCAGATCATACGATTAATGGTCGTTTAGACATTGAAGTTGCTGCCGTCGCAGATATTGCAACGTGGACGGCAAGCAGCGAATTTAACTACTCGGTTGACGAAGATGGAAACAATGTCGCACTTAACATCACGGCTGAAACCCAAGACACTAGTAACCCTGAAGGCATTGTGTACGAGCTTGTCTTTACACAAGGAGAAGGTAACGCAGAGTTAGTCTATTCAGATGGTAGTGCGATACCAAAATCCGGTGGTGTTTATCTGGTGGATGCAAGCCGAATTGATGAAGTTCAAGTTGATCCGATAGATAACTTCTCGGGCGAAATCAGAATTGATGTCACCGCTATTACGACGGAAAACAACAATCCACTGCTTGGGAAAGATACCGCTCGCTCAGAAACCGAAACCATCATTATTGATGTAAACCCAGTTGCGGATAAAGGTAGTTTTACTGTAAACCGAATTAATGTGTTTGAGGATAATGCTCGAACTCAAAATACGGTAGACCCTGTCACTGATCACGACCCACTCCAATTAAGTGAAGTGATCACCATGAAACCATCAGCGGACTTAGATGGTTCTGAAGCGTTATTTGTGCGCATTTCTAACTTCTCAATTGATGGGGTTACTTTGGTGTGGCTGGACTCAGCAAACCCAAGTCAGATAGTAGAAGTGACCGATTCAGGCGGCAATGTACTTTATTACGAAGTTCCAGAGTCTGAATTAGCGAACGTCGAAGTTCTTCCTCCTTTGCACAGCAATGATGACTTTACTTTCAATGTCGAAGGCATTGTGAAAGACACAGCATCATTGTCTACCGGTACGACAGAAGATGTGTTGTCACTGGGCAGTAAGACCGTCATCGTTGGTGTAAAAGGTGTTGCTGACATACCAGACACGGTATTAATTGACGCGGGGAACGTTTGGAACCGATTCGTAGACGGAGATGTGGCCGGAATAGAGACGACTATTGAAGAGAATGGTGTTGTAAACCTCAACTTCTCGGTTGTATCTGGTGAAGTTGCCGATAGACCACAGGATGATTCAGAAGCCATTACTGTTATCCTGTCCAACATCCCCGATGGTGTTCGTGTCGTAGATTCAGACGGTTCAAGCGTTGACCTCACTTTTGTTGGCTATGATGGTAACGGTCAACCGATTTACGAAGCAAACATCACTGGGCTGAATTTTAATTCCGGTATTCAAATTATTCCGGAAGCCTCTTCAACTGAAAACATTGCGATTACAGGGACGATCATTGTTACCGAGAATGATGGTCATAGTCGTGTGATTGAAAGAGAGGTAAGGATCAAGGTCGAACCCGTTATTGATGCTCAAGATAACTACGTTGTTCGATCGGAGGGAGATGAAGATACGCGCTTTGACATCGATTGGAAACCGACGCTCGTACAAAGCCCTGATACCGATGAATTCTTTAGTGATGTAACCATCTCGGGATTTCCTCCAGGCAGCACGGTCTATGTAGATGGTGTGGCACAAGCGCTTGTTTCTGGAACACTAACGCTTTCACCGCAAGCCGGTGAATCAGAGCAAGATTTTTCCGCTAAAATCTCTCAAAGTGGCTATGTTCAAGTCCAGTTGGAGCAGGATTCAAGTACTGACTTTGACTTGACCACGACCGTCACTGTGAAAGAGATTGACCATGAATATGTTGACGCTTCGAATCCCGGTGAAGGTATCGCTGAGAAAACCATCAATGGTACGGTGAATGTCCAAGTTAATCCAATCGTTGAGCCAGAGGATAATACGGGGGCAATAGATGACCAAACCCGTCTGCTTGTCACTGAAAGTGGTGGTGGTGCTACCGATATCGTGAAGTCAGATGATCAAGGTAACATTGACTTTACGATCAACACTTCTATGGGGGGCGAATCTGGCGCTCATATCATTAAATACCAAGAGTTTGATGCGTCTTCAGATGAAGTGGTGACTCAACTTGTTGTTCAATTTCACAATGTGGACCCTGAGATCCTCAACCAATTGGTTATCGTCGGTGCACTAAATGAAGGTGGAGGTCGTTGGACAGTAACTAATGAAGACAACTTCTCAATTAAAGCGCCGTCTGGACTTGATTTAACACCAAACGATGACAGTGACGATGGCGATAACGGTGGTCTCTCTCAAATTGGCTTAACCATTTACGCAGAAGTGAATGATTTGGGCGAAGATTTGGGCAACGAAAAAGATGCGACGGTCGTGCGTCAAACGGATGTGACACTAGAGTTTCCAACCGTCCTCACACCGAAAATGAGTGTAGCGGCAGAGATTCAGGTGGCTGATGATGTCCAAATTCAAGCGTTGGAAGACAATTCTATTAACCTTGGTGCTCAGTTGACGTCGAAAGTCGATGCGATTAATGCAGATGGTGTGGAAGATGTCTTAACTATTATCGTCGACCCGACAGCTCCTGGCATTCCTCCTGGTTTGGTGATCACGGGGACGGATGTTGATTTTGTCAATGGTAAATACGTGTTCCAAGCCCATATCGATGCGAGTGGAAATATTACTGGCCTTGATGGCTTGACGATGCACTTGGCAGAAGATTACGCAGGTGATTTCGAATTACCAATTCGGTTTGTCACTAAAGACACTGAGTCCGGTGATGAAAAAGAAAATAATGTCCAGTTTCCAGTTCAGGTTTTACCGGTTGCAGACGTTCCGAGTTCAGCCGGGGATCAGCCGTTGGATAGCGATGTCACACCGAATGTAAAAGTAGATATCGTTGGTACTTTCGGCTTGGATGCAAACAAACAACCTGTAACTGATCTAAATAACGACGTTCCCACGGCGGATGGTGTCGGTTACGAAGATGGCTTAATCCAACTTAACTTGAGTGTTGATTTTGCCGATCAATTTAACAACACTCAAGGTGGTCGAGAAACACTAACGAACATCAAGTTAGAGCTTGATGACACAACATTAGGTGAGTTTGTTGATGCCAATGGTAACAGCTTAGGAACCAGTATTGAGTTTAATGAAGCTGAGATTTTAGCTGGTGCGCTTGACAATGTTCTGTTTAAGCCAAAAGAAAATTACCCCGTAGGTGGTGGCCAAAATACCGTCAAGATTAATATCGAGGGAGAAATTACTGATGAAGCTGTGTTTGATCAGTCTATCTTGAATAACTCTGGCGATAATATAGATGTAAGAACCTTCACTGACGAAGTCACATTTGAAGTTACGCCAGTCGTTGATGACATTACCATTACAGGTGCCGATCCGACGCAGCCAATCACGGTGATTGGTGACGAAGATACTTTAATTTCGCTGAATCAATCGGGCTCTGGTGTTTCGATCAGCCTGAACGATAATGACGGTTCTGAGAGTTTCGTTTCACTCAAGTTAACGGGACTTCCTGATGACTTTATCGTTAAATCCAATTCCTCTGATTATGTTGTTAAGAACAACGGTGGGGGCGAATGGAGTATTCAACTAAAAGATCTCACTCAGACGTCCATTGACCTGAGTGACATCCAAATTAAACCGCCAAAACACTTTAGTGGCGAGGCTGAGATAGGTATTACGGTCTTCATTCAAGAGGAGTTGCTACAAGTTCCAACGGAACGAAACAACAACTTTACGCTTATTGTCAATCCTATTGGTGATGATGTTGATGTGAACCCCGACACTTCGGCTGCAGGTAATGAGGGCGAAGACATTGTTATTAATGTAAATGCGTTAGTAGTTGATAACAAAGAGTCCATCGGAGATGGTGCAAACTACCAGGAAAATGATCCAGAGACGCTGAGAGTTGAGGTCTCCAATGTCCCTGATGGGGCGAGTGTTTCATTACCTGATGGGACAGTGTTTACTGACCAAGGCGGTGGCATTTTTGTCTTAGAAATCAATGCTCAAGACTTGGATCAAGTGGTGTTTAATTCTGGGGATCGCAACGATAACTCATGGGATGGTTCGCTGCATTTCAAAGTGCAAGCCGTTGATACTGGGCTCGATGGCAGTCAAAGCTTGGGCTCCGCAGAGGAGTTTGATGTCACTGTTGATGTTGAAGCAGTGAACGATCGTCCAGAGTTCGTCAATACCGTGGATGTGGAAACACCAGAAGATACGCCAATGCTGCTTGATGGTTTCAGCATTACCGATATTGATGCCGTACTCGATGATCCGAATGCTGAATATGTACTCAATGTGAACGTCGACAGCGGTATCTTGGAGCTTAATCCAACGCTCATCACTACTTACAACCTAACCGTGAGCGGTGATGGTACGGACTCCGTTGAACTGAAAGGCACAGTGGCCGATCTAAACAATGCCATTGCAGACGGTCTGATTGAGTTTAATCCAGACCTGAACTTCTTTGGTGACGTTCAGGTGGACGTGACAGTCGATGACCAAGGTAATGAAGGTATCGTAATTGGTGGGGTAGATGACACCCTAAATACCAACAGCAGCAGCTTCAATATTGAAGTAACAGCGGTGAATGATACCCCAGAAACTACGCCAGTGACGCTACCGGATATTGAAGAAGACAGTGGTGTGTTCTCCATCTCTGAAGCGGATCTTATTGCGAATGCGACAGACGTAGAGAACGATAATCTCACGGTTAGCAATGTTCAGTTAACGGATCCGAATTCGGGCAGCATTACTTTCAACAGTGGCACGGGAGAGTGGGAATTTACCCCAGCACCAGATTACAACGGTCCAGTTGAAATCACGTACACCATTACAGATGATGGCACGACAAATGGTGCATCCGATCCTAAATCGGTTAACGGCAGCGCATCGTTCAACGTAACGGAAGTCAATGATGCTCCAACGACGTCTGAAGTGACACTTTCTGATATCGCAGAAGACAGTACGGCGGTTGATATTACCCAAGCTGATTTGTTGGCGAATGCGTCTGATATTGAAAACGACACCTTGATGGTGAGCAATGTCCAGTTGGTTGATCCAAGCAGCGGCACATTGGATTTCGACAACGTAACAGGTACATGGTCATTTACTCCTGCGCCTGGCTACAACGGCAAGGTCGATCTGACCTACGACATTACCGACAACGGTACAACGAACGGTGTTTCAGATCCTCAAACGGTGTCAGGAACGGCGACCTTCGAAGTCACTGAGGTGAACGATGCACCGGTAACATCAGAGGTAACGTTGAGTAGTACCGAAGAAGATGGTGGTTCGGTAACTATTACGGCTACTGAGTTGCTGAGCAACGCAAGTGATCCTGAGTCAGACAACTTGACCGTCGATAATGTTGCGTTAGTGGACCCAACTTCCGGCACGTTGACTCAAGTGAGTGCGACAGAGTGGACGTTTGAACCCGCAGCAGATTTCTTTGGTGACGTTGATTTCACTTATGAAATCACAGATGACGGAACCACTAACGGCGCTCCAGACCCAATTACAATCGCGGGCACAGCAGTGTTGAATGTTGAAGCGACCAATGACGCACCTGAAATCACTGCAACGTCGGTAACGGATACGATCAACGAAGCCGATGGCCAGAAAATAACGGGTATTAGTGTAAGTGACATCGACTTCACTGGTGCACAGGCGAATGAAATCATGACCGTGACTCTTACAGTTACCGAGGGCGACCTTCGTGTCGAGCCGCCAACAGGTAGTGGTGTGACTGTTGGGGCGGGGATGGCTGGTGAAATAACCCTAATGGGCACACCAGATAATATTAACTCCGTTCTTGGAGCAACAGACGCTTCTGAGGGTGTATTTGTGGATGCAGGAGATGTCAACGCAGCTTCAATCACTTTATCGGTGAAAGTCGAAGACAACGGCGTGTACTTCGAAAATGCATCGGGTACCGCATTGGAAGCGAATCAAGACTTCACTATCAATGTGACACCTGTAGCTGATGCACCTACATTGAGTATCAATCCTCAGTTTAATTACATTCGTCAAATTGCGACTAGCCAAACCGCGAGCAGTCAAGGTTTAGCGATTGTCGGAATCATGGCGGCGCTTACTGATATTGACGAGGTGCTGTCTTTGGAGCTAACGGGCGTACCAGCTAGTGCTGAGGTAACAAGTGGCGTTTCTCCATCAGGTATTAGCTTCGATGGTACCACTTGGACAGTACCAAGCGATGAAATTGATACGCTAGAAATTGTCGCAACAGATACTAACAGTGGTATTGATGTCGGTTCTTACGATATTTCGCTTACGGCGATATCAACGGAATCTAATGGCGATGAAGCGCAGTCTTCACCTGTCCAAATTAGTTTGGATGTGAGTAGTGATAGCGACGATATTGACCAGTCAACCGCAGTGGACGACAGCTATTTAGTCGGCGGAGACACAGGTATCAACTTGATTGGTGGAGACGGTGACGACGTTATTCTGGGTGGTGATGGTGATGACGTGCTTATCGGTGGCTTAGGTTCAGATATCTTAACGGGTGGAGACGGCAGCGATATCTTCAAGTGGACGGTAGATTCCGTTGATGAAGGGGCAGTGGATACCATTACTGACTTCACTGTTAACGAAGACAGTATCGATTTACGTGAAGTTATCTCTGATCTCAATAACTCAATGATCGACATGGATGATCTGCTTGGTCACATTTCGGCAGACTACGATGCATCGACGGAAAGTGTTTCTCTGAACATTACGACGGATGCAAATGTTCAACAGACTATTGTCGTGGAAAACTTAGGTACTTCAATCGACTTCAACGGTCTTAGCTCCAACGAGATTGTAGAGTCATTGCTCAACAACGGTGTTATTGATAACGGATAAACCTGTATACAACACAAAAATGGGCGGCTCTGATAAGCCGCCCATTTTTTTCGGGAAAGCTTGATTTTAAACAGGAGTATTTGAATCGAAATAGAAATAAAGAGCGAAGCAAAGGGGTTATCTTGTTACGACGTTATAGTGATAGTTGGAAATTAAAATAGCGATAATTTGACGTTAAATCGCCTAAACGTGGATGTCTAGCAAGCTGCCAATGATTTCATTGTTTTTCTCTATGACAGACGCGCCAACTCGGTTATAACCAGCGGCTTGTGCGAGGTTGCTGAGAGATTCAACTTTTTGAGAGGGAAGGCTAGGTGTTGAGGCTGTTATTGCGACATCCGCAACCGCAGCTAAATCGATGTTGTGATCAGAAAGCTTTTCTTTTACCTTACTTACATTATTGCTAATGCCATGTGCAGCTTTCTCGGCCATTTGTTGTGACATCTGAACGATGTGGTATCCAGATTGAATTCCCGATACAGGCATATCACTACTCCCAACATTATGATAGTGAGAGCATAGGTGGAGTTTATAAAACGTTCAAGTGTTTTATATCAATGACTTGATTAGGCAAACAGTTTGGCAAGCATTTCTCTTTCTTCACCAGATAGAACCGGTTTTTGCGCTTTATTTAGTTTCACGCTGATCTCACCTTGTAATGACTTTAACTGACTTGCCGTTAAATCACTGAGCTTTTGCTTAAGTTCATTAAATTGTTGTGCGTTCATCTCAATACCTTCGTCGTGATTCGGTTTATCCGTCGTTGCCCGAAATTCTTCATCCTTTGGATACAACATATTTATTCAACCAAAATAGATTAGAATTTGATCGATTGCTTTTTGTCCGAATATTGTCAAGGTGTGTTAAGTGATACGTCAGATCTTTCCTAAGAAGGTACATAATTACCCACTTTGGGGTAGATGGAAACGTAAAAAGAAAAAGGGAAGCGATATAGCGCTTCCCTCTTACATATGGTTTGAATGTTACTAACTTACCCTGACGGCAAACTTACTAGCAAGTGAATGAAGCTCTGGGAGCATGCGATAGATAAGATGAAGTTGCTGCAATACCATGCGGGCAGAGCTGTCGTCTTCATCGCGCCATTCGTTTAAGCGTTGCTCGAGTCCAGCATCATCAATATTAGATAGGTCACACTCCTCACAATGCTGGTGAAGCTGTTTATGAAGTACATCCAGATGCTGATGAATACAACGGTGAGCATCTAAAACGAGTTTATGAATTGACTCATCTTCGATGCGAGTTCTGTGCGCGCCTAATGCAGAAATATAGTTCAACATTGCGTGATTTAACGTTAGGAAGCGAAAACTTTCATCAACAGCTGCGCGATATTTGCCAGGCTCCGCCAGCATCGTACTAATCGCAGAAGAGAGTGAGGCATCATTATTGTGGGCCTGGCGGCGAGCGATACGGTAACTCAAATTGTCTTTCTTGCCGATTCTATACTGACCAATGATCTGATCGAGATACTGCTTGTTCGCCTCTATCGCATCCGACATAACTTTGTGAAGCCTTCTCGACTGCCAGTCGGGCAAAATAACTAATACAGCTCCTACTGCAAGCACACACCCGATGAGGGTATCTGCTAGTCTAGGAAGGACAACTGCGTAACCTTCACCTAGTTGATTAAATAAGAAGAGGACGAGCAGTGTAATAAAACCAGTCGCGTACCCATAGTTGTTCATCCGGAAGGCGAAAAACATCACACCAGAGATAACGATAAATACTAACTGGCTTTCTTGAGAAGGGAAAAAAGTCAGCAATGGTACACCAATCAACAAACCAGCTAATGTACCTATTACTCGCGCCGTCAATTTTTGGCGAGTGGCACTGTAGTTCGGTTGGCATACGAATAAAGTGGTTAAGAGTATCCAGTAACCTCGGTCGATGTTGAATATTTGAATGATTCCATAGCCAATCGTTAAGGCAATTGACATACGTAATGCATGCCGAAACAGCATCGAATCTTTGTGTAAATTTGCTGATATACGCTGCCACATCGCTTTTAGCGTGTGTGGGTTGGTATCGGCGAGGGTATCTTCTTCGAGGCCTTCAACATCTGGGTTGTTAATGTTATTAAGTTGTTTTTCTACCGTCGCTAAGTTATTGAATAAATATGTTAACTGCATCAGCAGACGTTTCCAGTGCCCTTGCTTTTGTTCTTCTAGATAAGCAAGAGAGTTTTGTACTTCAGCTAATGCCAGAATAGATTGATCGGTATGGGAGTATTCATTTCCTAGCTGAATGGCTAGTGCAATATCACGACACGCTTGGGCTTGAGACTCCAAAAGATATTTAAAACGAAACAGCACATCAGAACGTTCAAATTCGGTCGCTAAATCCTGATAGCGATAATGGCTAGAACTGACGCGTTCGTGAATGTCTTGAGCGATGAAATAAATATTTAAAAATCGGTCACTAGGCCCATCAATGTGACCCCGTTTCGATCGGTTAAGTAATGTGGTTTTACAAGCGTTTAGTGCCGTAACCGTGGCAGCATTGCATTTTGCAGCTTCAATCCGCAGCGGTTGTGGCGTCAAGTTGGTCACAGGGTGAAAAAGCTTGGCTTTCGCATCAAGATAATTCGCCATTTGGAAGAACACATTGGCTAAGCTTTGTTGCACCGGTTGAAGAGGCCAAAATATCTGCCAAATCATGGACATGAAGTAATACCAGGCGGCACCAGTCAAAAGCAGTAGTGGCTGAAACCAAATGTTGGTGCTTTCATGTGCGCCAAGCATAGTATAAATAGCGATCAGCAACGAACCAAAAGCAATACTCGCGTACTTAGGACCTATCGCCCCAAGAATGATGAAGCCGAAGGTTGAGATAAATAATCCCAACGCAAACGCCCATGGGGTATCGAACAAGATTTCAATTGAAAAAGCAGCAAGCGCAAAACAGAGAACGGTGAGAATCAGAGCCTTGATGCGTCCAGTGAAACTGTCATCACTTTCAGCCAAAGCAGCAGCAATAACGCCTAATATTAATGGCGTTATCAGCGTGTTTTGCTCGAAGTACCAAGTTGGGATAACCACACCCAGTAAGGTAATGAGGATAAGAACGCTGTAATTTATCGTCTTGTTTGCCCAATATAGCCGAAATTTAGAAGTTGCTTGCACAATGCGCCTTATGTTTCCGATGAAGAACAGGGGGAATACTACCAGACCCACTATAGCGCGTTTATGATTTACTTTAAGAAAAATTCGTGGTTGCTGATAAAATCAGCAGGGATGTCATTGACTTATATTAAAACTGCCAGGTCATGTATTGAGGATTGTAAAGCCAGCTTCAAATAACCTCAGCTTTAGGTTATTAAATCGACAGTAATGTGAATTTTATTAAAGAATAGAAGAAGAAGCTTACTTAGGTGCTCGCCGTTGCTACAATTTAGCGCCTTAAAATGATATAAATCGACAACTTCTAAACTAAAAGGCGCACGTTTCATGCAGCTTACTGCCACTAGCAAAGCACAGTTTTTTATTCAAAATGAGTACCATCACGTCGAAATAAAAGAGAACAGTGTTTTATTAAGCTCGATAGGCAGTGAAGAACATATTCCTTTTACGATCTGGAATGGCAAAGTTAGCGTAAAGCGTGGGTTATTATGGAGCTCTTTACAGTTTTTTGCTCATGAACACGAAGGCAAACAACAAAGCTGGCTAGTCCAAGGTTTACCGTGGCCACAATGCCGAAAGTTCGCGCTTGAGGCCGTTCGTCAATATCAAGAGTGGCACAACACTCAGTGCCGAAAACTGGCTGAGTATCTACCTAAGTGGGAAGAAGAGCTTTACAAACTAAAGCACTTGCCTGCTTACTTATCGCATTCTCAAGTGGTCTCCTGGGTTGAAAGTCTTAACCAAGAGTTAAGCGAGATGAAAACCACCCTAGAAGAAGCCAAAATGCGAATGCCGAATCGTATGTCGCAAATAGAGCCTTGGCTCATTGATACCTCTGAGGCGCTTGGTGAGCGTAATCGCGATTGGCTAGAAGCAGAACGTCCAAATTGGGAAGTGCTGTTTAATCAAATTGAATCCTCTCCTTTGAATTTATCCCAGCAATATGCGGTATTACTCAACGACGACCACAACTTAGTTCTTGCTGGTGCCGGCTCGGGCAAAACCAGCGTTTTAACCGCACGAGTTGCCTATTTGTTGCAAAGCCATCAGGCTCAAGCAGAAGAGCTTCTCATGTTAGCGTTCGGTCGTGATGCGGCGACTGAAATGAAAGAACGCTTAGTAGATAAAGTGGGCATGGCGGCAGACGGTGTGCGCGTCAACACATTCCATCAGTTGGGCTTGTATATTCTTAAACAAGTCGAACAGCAACCTGTCGAAATTAGCCCTTTAGCGTTGGACGAAAATCAACGAACGGCATGGTGTGTAGACTGGTTGAAAAAACATTGGATGACACCCACCAACTTTAAACGTTGGCAAAAACATTTAGACAAATGGCCGATTGCGTACCTAAAAGGGGATGATGAGTTAGGAAGCCATTCAGAAAATCCAAAACTGATCGCTTGGCTAGATTCGCAGCTGTCTCATTTAGCGGCGGTAGGGTTGACCAAAAAGCAAGTACAAGAAAAGCTCGTAAACCACCAAGACTATACGCGTTTAAATAGTGAACTCGCCTTATGCTGGCCATGTTTTACAGCGTGGCAGAAAATGCTTAAAGAAAGCAACCAAGTGGATTTCCCAACCATGATCAGTCGTGCGACAGATTATGTGAATAAAGGAAAGTTTGTCTCGCCATGGCGCTTTATTATGGTCGATGAGTATCAAGATATCTCTCCAGACCGTCTGGCATTGATTGAAGCACTGTGTGAATCCACTCAGAAACAAGCAGGTGCGACGTTATTTGCTGTTGGCGACGATTGGCAAGCTATCTATCAGTTTGCAGGAGCGGATGTCGATCTTATCACTGGTTTTAAAGAACGCTTTGCTCACTCAACCGTTCATCACTTAGATACAACTTATCGTTTCAACAATCAGATTGGTGATGTAGCGAATACATTCGTGCAGCAAAACCCATCGCAGTTGCCGAAAACACTAAACAGCCACATACAACGCAAGCAGAAGAGCGTACATACCGCGCCGAGCAATCAAGTGGAAAAGATCTTGGATCACTTGAATCAACAAGCCAAGCAAACCAAGTCAGTTTTATTGCTAGGACGTAACCATTATCATAAGCCCGATTTGTTCGACGATTGGTTGCGACGTTTCCCTAATCTCGATATTCGCTTTATGACTTGCCATGCGAGTAAAGGACGCGAAGCTGACTTTGTGATTATTCTTTCTGTGGATGAGGGGCAATTCCCCGCTAAGAAGAAGCAAATTCACATTGATGGTGCGTTGACGGAATCCAAAGACAAATTCCCTTACGCAGAAGAGCGCAGGCTATTTTACGTGGCGATTACACGTGCGAAAGAGAAGGTTTGGATCACGCATACTGGCGCGGGATCTGCATTCGTTCAAGAGCTCGTTAATGGTGATTATCCCATCGTGACTTCCCGTTAAATGCAACGTTTAGAATGTTAAAAACAGCAAAGGCGATACTTGGTATCGCCTTTGCTTTATTTGGTTGGCATCAAAGCTTACATGCGCTCAGCAAGATAGGCTTCGTAATCCGGAACTTCGATGTCTACTTCTTGCTCAAGAAGAGGGGAGTTAAACAGGAACTTAGCGGTGGCTCGGTTCGTTGCTACAGGAATATTCCAAACACTAGCAATACGAAGAAGCGCTTTAACATCTGGGTCGTGAGGTACGGCATTCAGTGGATCCCAAAAGAAAACGAGAACGTCGATTTTGCCTTCTGAAATGAGAGCGCCTAGTTGTTGATCACCGCCCATCGGACCACTGATCATGCTCTTGATCGCAAGTCCAGTTTCTTTACTCAGCATGTGTCCTGTCGTGCCAGTTGCGTAAAGGAAGTGACTCTGTAGCTTTTCTTTGTTTTCTTTTACCCAGCGAAGTAGCTCAGGTTTGCAGTTGTCGTGAGCGACCAAAGCCACATGTTTATGGGTTGGCATGGTACGAATGGTTTTTTGCATCAAGATGTTTCCGTTTGTATGATTTTAAAATTGTTGTGACTCAATAGAACACGTTTTTGGTCTTTCAATCAACAGCCTTAACACGGAATGTCGGCCTATATTCTGACGGAGATAACGATTCTTCGATCGTGTCACCATGAAGCGTCTTCGGAGTCAGTGGTTTGATGGTTGGTGAGGCATGTTTGTCATAAGCTTCACCTCTTAAGTAATGCGTTGCTTGCATCACGGAAAGCCGACCTTGCTGCACCATTTTATCTGTTGGTGCGAAGAGCACTTTGTTACGTAACAGGCCTCGATATACACCATGACTTAAGTACACAGAAACTAAACCGATCTCCTCAGCTTTGCCTGCACTGCGCAGCTCACTGATGGCCGCTTCAATCGCCACTGCACTGCCAACAATGTAATCTATATTTCCCATATCGATCACACGTTGAACCAGGTTACGTTGTAACTCCTTGTCGTTGTCTGCCCAAAATGAGTCAACAATGTTGATATCACTTCCTTGTATCGCTTCATAAAATCCGGCAGTAACGGGTTTCGTACCACCACGAGTTCGCGGCCCCAAAAGTAAGGCAATGTTGGTTTTTCCTGACCCTTTTGGATGGCGAGCTGCCAAATATTGACCCGCTTCGTATCCCATCCAATGCCAGTCAACACCGACAGTCCCTTTTAGCAACTCACTTTGTTCTTCATCCAAGTCGAGTTGGTTCACAGTAGCAAAAACGGGAGTATTCCCTACCCAATTTTTAAGTGAATGCTCGTAAGCCTGTGGGTCCACGGTCCCAAGGATAACCGCATCTGCTCCCCATTGGTTACACAGTGCGAGTTGTTGTTCTTGACGGGTTTTGTTTGGGTAGCCGCCCGCTTCAAGGACTCGTAGCTCGACACCTTCTCTTTTCGCTTCGGACACCATTCCATAGTTTACTGACAACCAGTATGAATCCTTTAGGTGAGGGTATATTGCACATATTTTCTCTGCGGCAACCGCTGGCAAAGAAGCAACGAGGGTTAAAGTGGCTGCAGAATGTTTGAAAAATGTGCGAAATGCGTGTTGATTTTTAACCATGAAATGAAGTTCGTTGGCATAGATTAAGTAAACACTGCAAAATATAACGTAATATGTCGCTGAACACGAACATTAAGGTCATGAAAATATGCTGCTAGCAACTGCAAGCATCGGTCGTAAACTTTTGTTGTCTTTCATTGCGATGGCAATACTGGTCATGTTATCGGCACTTATTGGTGTGTCTGGATTTTCTTTGGTTGCCAAAACCGAAAGAAATGTCGTGGATTCTGCGATTCCCGCCATGATTGAGGCGAGGCAAGTATCTGAGTTGAGTACTCGTATTATTTCGTCTGTACAAATGTTGTCGAACGCAAGAAACGAGCAGGAAAGAAAGGAGTCAGGGCGAGTGCTGTTCGAACAGCTCGAGTCTTTACTCACTCACATCAAGGAGCTCGGGAGTGAGTCGTTCGATTCTCAATTGTTAGAAGCTTTAGAGAATAACGTCCAGAACGTTATCGACAATTTGGCAGAACTCGGTGTTTCGGTTGAAAAAAAGCTGTGGCTTGCAAAAGAGATAGATACTCGTGTTGAAGAAATGCGTCTGCTCAGTGAAGAGCTAGAACAACTAACTCGTACGCAAGTTCAGAATACAAGCACCATTGCTGTTGCTAACGTCACGCATATTTATGACTTATTAGAATCGAATAAAAAATCGCAAGTTTATCAGGCGCTAGATGCACTGGTGGAGGTCGATCTTGATCTGACTGAGCGATTGCATGAACTGCACTTGTTGGCCTTTAAAATGTTGAATCAGATTGAAGAGGCTCGGACATTAACGAATATTGAGCGAATTCAACAGGTTCAAAGTGATTTCGATAGCAACCTCAAAATCATGCAACGCCGTGTACTCGCTGTGGAAGATCCTACGCGCTCTAAGCAAATGAGCCAACTGCTCATAGAGCTTGGTAAGCGTCAGGTCGTATTTTCTATACTGATGCAGCAATACGAGAATAACGAACAGTCACAACAGCTGATGCAAAAGACATTAGAGTTGTTCTCAGAGCTTAATGGCACGGTCAACAAATTGGTTGATGATTCAAACAAAACCACTACCGTCGCTGTAGACCAATTGACCAGCACATTGAAATTCGCTCAGTGGTCTCTAACCGTTATTTCAATTGTTGGTTTGATTGTATTGGTGCTGATTTTATGGCGTGTGGTGTACCTTTCTGTTGTGAAGCGGTTAGCGGAATATTCCGCTGCGTTGCTGTCTGTGGCGCAGGGTAACTTAGCGGTTGAGTTGGAAGTGAAAGGCAAAGATGAGTTGGCGCATATGGGGCAGGCCATCATCACGGCTCGTAATACCGCGCAAGCACTAAAAGTGGTAGCAGAGGGTGAAGCTCAAGCCAAGCGAGAGCTTGAGGAGCATAAAGAGCATTTAGAAGAGCTCGTTGAGCAGCGCACTTCGCAGTTAAAACAAGCAAACCGCCGTTTGAATGAAGAGGTTTTGAATCACGCTAAAGCTCGCAAGCAAGCAGAGCAAGCGAGCCGAGCAAAATCGGCATTCTTGGCGACGATGAGCCATGAGATAAGAACGCCAATGAACGGAGTGTTGGGGACAGCACGCTTGTTGATTGACTCAGGCCTCAACCCAATTCAAAAGCGTTATGCGGAAATCATTAATCGTAGTGGTAAAACGTTGCTCGCGATCCTTAATGATGTACTGGATTACTCCAAGATTGAAGCGGGGCATTTAGAAATTCGTCACATGGGCTTTGATTTACACCAAATGGTGGAGGACACTTTCCAGTTAATGAACAGTCGAGCACAAGAGAAGAAGCTGCTGTTCTCCTACCATATTGAAAGTGATGTTAGTCGCTACTGGAAAGGGGATGTCACCAGAATCAGTCAGGTGCTGAACAATCTTGTTGGTAACGCGATTAAGTTCACTGACGAAGGAGAAATTGATATCTACGTTAGCCTGAACCCTGAGGACGAGTCGCAAGTCCTGTTTGAAGTATCAGACACTGGAATAGGAATTGCCAAAAAATACCAGAGAACGTTGTTTGATGCCTTCACGCAAGCTGAAGGTGGGATGAGCCAAACTGGAGGTACGGGGCTTGGACTTGCCATCAGTAAGCGAATCATTGAAGCGATGGGCGGTGTTTTAGAAATCGATTCCGAAGAGGGAAATGGTAGCCGATTCTGGTTCTCTATTCCGTTAGAGGAAAGCGAACCTGTTGAAACAGGAACCGTGGCAACCGCACGTTGCAAAGTGAAAGCAAAGGTCTTGCTGGTAGAAGATAATGAAGTCAACCGAGTGGTCGCGGAAGGTTTTCTAGAAAGCATGGGGCATCAAGTCGTGATGGCGGAAAACGGCTCACAAGCAGAGCAACTGATCAGCACACAGGATTTTGATATCGCTTTAGTCGACATCAACCTCCCTGATTGTGATGGAACTGAGTTGATCCAACGCTTAAAGCGGATTGAGTGTGATAAGCCGGCCAATAAAGCGCTTGCCGTCACGCCAATGATTGCAGTGTCTGCGCACGTTTTTGCGGAAGAAGTTGAGCGCTATCTAGCCGCTGGTTTTGACGGATACTTGCCTAAGCCATTGGCAAAAGAGGCACTCGCGGCATTGATTCAGGATGTGCTAGACGGAAAGCCGTTGTTGTTGCCACAAAATGCCGACTGTACCCCGTTTGATCAAATTTCGCCTCAAGAACAAGAGCTACAATCAAAGGTCGTTCAAGCGCCCCAAAAAAAGGAACCCGATGTGGTTATCATTAATCCGAGCGTGATTGAGTCCGATATGAAAATCTTGGGCAGAGATAAGATGTTGCACATTATTAATCTGTTTAGATCCACCAGCACTGATGTATTAAGCAAACTGCAAGCGTCTGCTGAGGACAATGATAGTAAAGAAGTAAAGAACCTTGCCCATAAATTAAAGGGCAGCGCGGGAAGTTTAGGACTAACTGCATTAATGAACGCTTGCCAAGCAATTGAAGCCGCGGCTCAACCTTTAGATACCTATAATGCGACTAAAGATGATTTAGTTTCTCAAGTGTCTGCATCAATTCAAGCTCTGGATGAGTTAATGGCGAAGTAATCCATCGAGCATTGAAAATAAAAAAACCTCCGGCTTTCCGGAGGTTTTTTCTATTCGGTCATGTCATCTTCCCACTCGAATCGAGTGTCTAGGGCATAAGGGTCATCATCAAAAGGATGTTCCACTTTGCCACGCAAGTATTCGAGTTGATGCTCAAGCATATTGACCGTTTCGTAGTCTCCCTCAGAACAAGCAACGTAAATCTGTTGTTCAAGAGCGGCAATGTTATCTCGGATACCCATGAGAACCCCCTTAAATCATCATCGATTCTCAAAACGATTATAGTCAAGTAATCCAAATTCGATCGGTTGTTTTGTACGGTACCAATTGTGTAAACGATCGCTAAATGACCAGAATTTTTCTGAGCTTCTACGAATCGCAAAATTATCCAATAACTTAACGTAATCGGACTCGTTTTGGATGGCACTAAATTGATCGACAAAATCTTTTACTTGGTTTTCGTTGATCGAGAAAAATGCCGCAGGATAGCTTCCCACAACGCCGCGTACAATGGTCATGTCATCGTTAGCAAAGTCACGGTTACTTTCTTCATCAAACAAGCTAGAGATGTTTGTGTGTGCATTGTTGTGAAGTAAGGTGAACAGTTCATCTTCCCCTGATTGACTTCTCACCATAAGCATAGTGATTTGCGGAACGGTTTTCAGGCCTTCACCACGAACGTGGTCAATGCGTTTTAGTTGTTTTTCATTACTCGCAGAAAGAGCCGTATCTTGAATTTCGTAGCGAGGCAGAAGCACACCTGAGACATGTTCTCTCAACAACTCCACCAACTCCGTTTTTGGATCGTCACTCTTATACTGAACGCTGGTTGGTTGGTTAAACGGCTTCACATTTCGTTGTAAAAAGTCACTCAACTGCGGGCTTTGATCTTTATACCAGCTAGATTGAAGTTCATGGCGCATATCGGCGGGTAACAAAGAGATAAAGTTACTTTCGCCTTCTAGACGCAAGAAGTCCATAAACATTCGTGTCATGAGCTGATGGCCGAAGTTACCGTAAACGTCAAACCCAGCAACAAGCAAATAGTGGATACGCTCTAGTAGCGCGTAGTCAAGAATCCACACTGTTTTAGGCTGCTCACCAACTAACCCTTGAACAACAGAAGCACTATCAAAATGGCGGAATATCGTTAATGCCGCATTATGGTTGGTGCCATTACCATCCCAAATTACATCGGTGGATAGGTTTTCACCTTCTTTAAACCAGTTATTAGTGAACTCAGATTTAGCCTCTAGGTAGCGAGCTTGTTGACGCGCGTACTTGACCCAGTTGGTAACAGGTAGCGTGTTACTTTCTTGCTCTGCCGGTAGTTTTAGATTATCAGCCTGAGATCGGTAAAACTCATTTACTTCTGGGATGTCTGCTTTATCTGGATCAAGGAAAAACACCCAAAAGCGATCATTGATAACATTCAATGCCAGTTGGCCACGACAAACTGGGCCTTTGATGTATGCCATTATTGTATTTTGTGCATTATCTAGCATGAACTTAAAGCGCGACTTCACTGGAAGGTCGATGAATGATGTCATCGGGTTTGCAGCAACTTCTGGTTCATAACTCGGTAGCTGACTAACCATGTAATCAGCATCAATAAACCAAGTTTTCCAGTTCTCTATGCGTTGCTTGTTTAACGCGAATGGCATGTGAGTTTTATCTACTATGGTCCCTTGCTCTGGAATAATTCGATAAAACACACGTTCAACCCCTGGATCATCGTACGGGCGACGCGTTGAAATACGTTTGACGGGCTGTCCTGGTGGTGTAGCAGAGCGGACGAGCGTGAAGAATCGGGGATCTTCATCGAGTTCCGAAAAGTAGAGATGAGATAAAAATAAATGCTCATATATATACCTAGCCATCAGCTGATTTTTCAAATCAGAGTGGTTAAGTAATGCTTCGTACTTATCTATTTGCGCTTGCTCTTTCTCACTAACAGGTCGGTGAACGTTCATTATTGCGCCGTTTTCCAACCAAGTCATGAGTGTGTGGTATTCACTGTTTGATAGGTTTGGCATACCAAAAGGCATTCCCCAGGTCGGGTTATCCTTTTCGTATTGCTCGTATTCTTCAATCGTCGGACAGGTTTGCTCTCGGTCTATCGAAAAGTCAAAGCCTTCTAACTGGACTTGGTCAGGCAATGGGTGGCGCTCTTTTTGTTGTAGCAAACGTGCGATAAGGCCTGCATCAATGTTGGCTGCCATGCTTTGATCACGTTCGTTGAGAACCGGATGAAAACCCGCATCGCGCCACTCTTGGGTTGTTTCTGCATCTTCGAATAAGCGTGTTGGTGCTGCGGCTGTGAGTCTTGTTCCTTCATATACCAGTGCTTTACTCGCACCACGGTCAATGCCCTCAACAGAAGAGAGCTTAAGTTGACATGGTGCATCGTAGCACGCGTGGCAGACGACACAGCGGTTATCCATAATGGGTTTAACTTCGCTTTGGAAGAAGTTTGCTTGAGGGGTTTCCACGTCAACTGTGCGTTCACGCACGAGCTGTGGACCAAACAGTTGGTCATAGTTAAGACCAGCATAGGTTGCACAGCCGGCAAACAAAGTAGCAATGCAAAGTGTAAAAATTAAGCGCAAATTCATTGAGTTATTTTACGTGATTAGAATTTGCATTAATTAAAGCAAAATAAGCGGTCAATTACCAAAAGTTGGGTCAATTAGCGTTAATTTTTCTGTTGATTGTCTGAGCGCTTGAAAATGTAACCCTGGCGGTGGACTGTCTGAATTCTGTCTGTTGGAACGCCTTCGTGAACTAGACGCTTTCTCATTCTGCTCATGTGCATATCGAGTGCTCGATCATGTTCAGTAAATTCACGTTTTAGTACTGTTTCGTAAAGAAAATGCTTACTAAGTACTTGATCTTGATGGTGAGTGAGAGTTTGCAGCAGCTTAAATTGAATGCTTGTTAACTGAACAGATTTCTTGTTTGGCAAGTAATTGAGTACCACAGAGTGAGTGCGCTTATCTAGTAATAGCTCTTCATCATTATGGTGAACGCCGTTGTGTTGGCATTGGGAAGTTTTTCCATTTGAAACCTTGGAGTCAAGCACACGGATACCTTAATTATTAATAGTAGTAAAACGTATTATCATTAATATTTATGTAAAAGCAATCAGGTACTTTATGAGCACTGTGATATGCGTAGACAATCTTAATACTTGAGATTAACAGTAGTGATGAATGGTGCGATGGCGCTCTGAACTAAAGTGCTATTGGAGTGCGTATTAGCTACAAATAACGGTGTAATGTTAGGCAAAGATAGAAAGAATTCTCATTTAGTAAATTCGCTTATCCGCTATTTGTGAACTATACATTCTGTTGCAGGAAGCACTTTTCTAATACACACAGAGGTTTATATGACAGCGAAATATGGCGTTAAACGCCGATTAGCGATTCTTGCCGCCGCTTTAATCGGTGCGACAAGTAGCAGTATCGCAGCAGAGAAACCAAATATTCTCGTCATTTGGGGTGATGATATTGGCCAGTCCAATCTCAGTGCTTACACGTTTGGCTTGATGGGGTACAAAACACCAAATATAGACAGTATCGCCAAAGAAGGCATGATGTTCACTGACTATTACGGTGAGCAATCTTGTACAGCGGGCCGTTCTACTTTCATTACGGGCCAAACCGTTCTTAGAACAGGTTTGAGTAAAGTGGGGCTTCCAGGTGCTGATCTTGGCTTGAAGGAAGAGGACGCAACCATTGCCGAAATGCTGAAGCCGATGGGCTATATGACAGGGCAATTTGGTAAAAACCACTTAGGTGATAAAGATGAGCACCTTCCTACTAATCACGGCTTCGATGAATTTTTTGGCAACCTTTATCACTTGAACGCCGAGGAGGAGCCAGAAAACGTCGATTATCCTAAAGATCCTGAGTTTCGTAAAAAGTTCGGTCCGCGCGGCGTTATCCGTTCGTACGCTGATGGCAAAATTGAAGATACAGGGCCTCTAACTCGCAAGCGCATGGAAACCGTGGATGAAGAGACGTTAGATGCGGCACTCGACTTTATGGATCGTGCCGTCAAGGCTGAAAAACCTTTCTTTGTCTGGTGGAACGCAACTCGTATGCACTTCCGTACTCATGTGAAAGAAGAGAACTCTGGAAAAACAGGTATCAGCGAGTATGCAGATGGTATGGTCGAGCATGATAACCATGTAGGTCAGCTACTGAAAAAAGTGGATGATTTGGGTATTAAAGACAACACAATCGTCTTTTACTCCACCGATAATGGCCCACACATGAACTCGTGGCCAGATGCAGGTACAACGCCATTCCGTGGAGAGAAAAATACCAACTGGGAAGGTGCGTACCGAGTTCCTGCGATGGTACGTTGGCCAGGTAAAATTAAAGCTGGCTCTGTTTCGAATGATATCATGCATCACATGGACTGGATGCCAACGTTTGTTGCTGCCGCGGGTGATGACAATATCAAAGAGAAATTGCTCAAAGGTTATAGTGCGAATGGTAAGAAATTCAAAGTTCACCTAGACGGCTATAACTTCCTACCATATTTGACTGGTAAAGAGGATAAGGCCCCACGAGAAGAAATTTTTTACTTCTCAGATGATGGAGACTTAACTGCACTTCGCTATAACAAATGGAAGCTGGTCTTTATGGAGCAACGAGCAAAAGGCACGTTGCGTATTTGGGCTGAACCATTCACCACACTTCGTGTTCCTAAGATCTTCAACTTGCGTATGGATCCTTACGAAGTGGCTGATATCACTTCTAACACTTACTACGATTGGATGCTAGACCGTGCTTACATGCTTGTTCCTGCGCAAGCTTACGTAGGCAGATTCCTTGAAACGTTTAAAGAGTTCCCACCAAGGCAAAAAGCAGCAAGCTTCTCGCTCGATCAAGTGATGGAGAAACTAAAAGAGAACCCAAATAAGTAGGAAAAGCTAAGTGAAGTATCACATATAGAAAGAGGCTCATTAACGTGAGCCTCTTTTTTATCTGTAAAATTCTATCTATTCAGGTTTGTAGAAAGCTTGATGACGAAAACGCCTAACGCTTCAATTGACAAGAGTTATAAACAAATTGGTTCGTAGTGGGCTGCCGTTAAGTTGGCTTTGATTTTTTCACGTAGAGCGATGTGGGCTGGGTTGTTTACCTCTCGCTTATGGTAAACGAACTTGTAAGGGATAGAGCGTATCGAAATGGGGCAGGGCAAAATTTGAAGTTTGAGCGCTTTGCTCCACTTGTTTGCAAAAGATTGAGAAACGATCCCTAAACTGTCTCTTTGGGCGACATACAGCGCCATGCCCGCTAGCGAAGATGTGATCAAGTCGACTTTTCTTTCTTGAATTGTTTCCTTTGCTAGTTGCTCGAACCCCGACATGTTGTTCCATTTTCCTGAAAATAAACAGTGAGTTTCCTCATAAAATTGCTCTTTTGTGAGCGTGCCGTGTACACGGGGATGGTTCTCACGACAGATAACCACGGCTTCTTCCTCATAGGCATCTTCAATAATAAACGCTGCATCTTTCGTGATCACCGTATCGATTACTAGATCGACTTTTTGTTGTCTTAACAGCTCAAATAATAGGAATTTTTCGGGTGGTGATTCATAAAAAATAGTGTTCTTTATCGGGTCCATAATGTGCAACAAAATTTCCGAACAACACACTTCAAAATGATTTCTATCAGATATCGCATTGTCAATAATACTAACCGCTTGCTGGAATTGCGGCAGTAATTGATAAGCGGTGGAGGTTAGTGCGATACCTCGTCCTTTTTTAACGAATAATTGCTTATCTACGACTTGCTCTAAACGCTTTATTGCAGCGCTCACAGCAGGTTGTGTAAGCCCTAATTGTTCCGCGGCTTTTGTATAAGATTGAAACTCCGCAACAACAAGAAAAGTTTGGATCAAATTCAAGTCCATAACGTCACTCATAAATTTAATTTATAGGTTAACTAATTTTGACTGCATTTATCGCCTGAAATTAGTGCTTTATCTTATATCAACAATGGTATTGAAAAGCGAATACCGTTTTTTACGCACTAGCGAACTCTTGGAGATAATATGAAAAATGCGACCAAAACGAGCAGTAAAAAACTCGTACTTAACGCATGTACGTTAGCTTTGGGCGCTGCATCTGCAGTTGCACATGCAGCGGACAAACCCAACATTCTTGTCATCTTTGGTGATGATGTTGGTTACTGGAACCTTAGTACCTATAACCAAGGCATGATGGCGTACAACACGCCAAACATCGATAGCATTGCTAAAGAAGGTGCGAAGTTCACTAACTTCTACGCACAGCAAAGCTCGACAGCAGGCCGTTCTGCATTCATCACTGGTCAAATGCCAAAACGTACAGGTCTATCAAAAGTGGGCTTACCAGGCGCTCCGGAAGGTATCTCGGAAAAAGATCCGACGATTGCAACCGTGCTTAAACAAATGGGTTACGCAACCGGACAATTTGGTAAGAACCATTTAGGTGACCGAGACGAGCATCTTCCTACCAACCACGGTTTTGATGAATTCTTCGGCAACCTATACCACTTGAACGCAGAAGAAGAGCCAGAGAACGTGGATTACCCTAAAGATCCGGAGTTCAAGAAGAAATTTGGCCCTCGTGGCGTTATCCATTCTTACGCTGACGGCAAAATCGAAGATACCGGTCCACTAACGCGTAAGCGTATGGAAAATGTTGATGGTGAGTTTCTTGATGCCGCAGAGAGCTTCATAGAAAAGCAAGTAAAAGCGGACAAGCCGTTCTTTACTTGGTTTAACACCACTCGCATGCACAACTTCACACATGTTCCTGAAGAATACCAAGGTAAAACAGGTGCCGGTTTCTACGCGGATGGTGTTAAGCAGCACGATGACCAAATCGGTCAGCTACTTAACAAGATCAAAGAGTTAGGTGTGGATGACAATACAATCATTGTTTACACCACTGACAACGGCCCTATGGTTGATTTGTGGCCGGATGCAGGGATGACACCGTTCCGCTCAGAGAAAAACACTGGCTGGGAAGGGAGTTTCCGTGTGCCAATGTTGATTAAATGGCCTGGAAAAATTGAGGCAGGTAAAACATTCAACGGCATGATGTCATTAGAGGACTTTTTCCCGACACTAGTTGCTGCGGCAGGTGATACCAAAGTTAAAGACGAACTGCTAAAAGGCAAAAAAGTTGGCGATATGGACTACAAAGTTCACCTAGACGGTTACAACCAACTGCCATATTTAACGGGTAAGTCAGACAAATCCGCACGAAATGAGTTCGTTTACTGGAGCGACGACGGCGATCTTGTGGCATTGCGCCAAGGAAAGTACAAGTTCCACTTTATGATTCAAGAGAATGAAACGGGTATGGATGTATGGCGTAAGCCGTTCACTAAACTTCGTGTGCCACTGATCTTTGACTTGAGCATTGATCCATTTGAACGAGGCGATCAAGGCATGGGTTATTCTCGTTGGATGTACGAGCGTTCATTCTTAATGATGCCAGCAATGGATACAGTGAAAGAGGTGATGGGTACATTCAAAGAATTCCCGCCTCGTATGGAAGCAGGTTCGTTCGTACCTAAGTCTTCTAAGTAAATTAAGATTATATAGCGCTTTTTGGAGCGCTATATACCCAAATAGCTTCACTTTTGCTGTACAGCGCTCACGAGGTTATTTGGGTATATGTAATAGTGAGAAACGTATGAGTAAGATTTCCCCTCGCCATTCTACTACTATGCCTATTGTTCCTCTTAAAACGGCGTCTAAAGCGCCTGTTCTGGGCGCGTATGACCGTCGATTCCATGTGATGGCAAAGCCAGGTGGAGCAAAGTGCAACATCGATTGTCAGTACTGCTTTTATCTGCATAAAGAAAATCTACTGCACCAAGAAAAGCAGCCAAAAATGGACGACGCAACACTGGAAGCGTTCGTGAAAAGCTATATCGAAAGTCAGGATGGCGAAGAAATTGTATTCTCATGGCAGGGCGGGGAGCCGACGCTGCTTGGGTTGGACTATTTCCGCAATGTCGTAGCTTTGCAAAAGAAATATCAGCCGAAAGGCGTTCGCATTGAAAACGACCTTCAGACCAACGGCATTTTGCTAAACGATGAGTGGTGTGCGTTTTTAAAAGAGCACAACTTCCTAGTTGGCTTGTCGATTGATGGACCACGAGAGCTGCACGACAAATATCGCAAAACCCGCAGCGGTAAGCCAACGTTTGATCTCGTGATGAAAGCGGTAGATAAGCTCAAAGCGCATGGCGTGAAATTCAACGCGTTGGTCACGGTGAATCGTCACAATGCGAAATACCCGCTCGAAGTATATCGATTTTTAACCCAAGAATTGGGTGTGACTTATATTCAGTTTGCGCCGGTGGTAGAAGCCAACAACTTCCAAACAACCGCGCCGCAGTTTTGGAACGAACAGATGATCCCAACCAAAGGCAGTGATCTGGCTAAACCGGGGCATCCAATGTCGATTGTAACGGATTGGTCAGTCGATCCTGAAGACTGGGGACGCTTTTTAATGGCGACCTTTGAAGAGTGGGTGAATAACGATCTTGGCCGTGTGCTGGTTAATCTGTTTGAAACCGCGGTGGCGCAAGTAATGGGGAAACCGTCTCAGCTTTGCGTGACGGCGGAGTTTTGTGGCAAAGGGTTGGCGATTGAGCACAATGGCGACGTGTTCAGTTGCGACCACTATGTGTATCCAGAATACAAACTCGCCAACATTCATGAACACTCACTGAATGAAATGGCCTTCTCTACAAGACAATATACTTTTGGCATGGCAAAACGCGATTCATTGCCGACGTATTGTAAGCAATGCCCTTACTTGCCTTATTGTTGGGGTGAGTGCCCAAAAAACCGTTTGATCAAAACGCCGAATGGTGAGAGTGGTCTAAACTATTTGTGTTCGGGAGTCAAAATGTTCTTTGATTATGCGTTACCGATGTTGGTTGGTCTTGCACAACTTCTCCAATCTCAAGAACCGCAAAGATAACATAGTGAATATAACCTTAAGTTATTTCATTTGTTCTTATACTTAACTATCGAAAAGACGGCTTAAACCATTGAAAAGGTATCCTATGAACCACGCACAACAAGCGATAAAAGAACTCATCGAACAAACAGAAAAAAGCGTCATTGGACAAAGCCACGTGGTTCGAGCTTTAGTCATCGGGTTATTAACAAATGGGCATATTCTGCTAGAAGGTTTACCGGGAACGGCAAAAACACGTTCCGTAAAATCGTTGGCGAACTTGTTAAACACCAGTTTTGGTCGAATCCAGTTTACGCCGGATCTTTTACCATCTGATGTGACGGGCACTGAGGTTTATCAAGAGCTGGATGGCAAGCCGCAACTACACTTTCAGCCAGGGCCAATTTTTAACAGCATTGTACTTGCTGATGAGGTCAACCGTGCACCAGCCAAAGTACAAGCGGCACTGCTTGAAGCCATGGCCGAAGGCACAATCACGGTAGGCGATAAAACTCACGTATTGCCAGACTTATTTATGGTGCTTGCAACGCAAAACCCTGTAGAGCAAGAGGGCACGTACCCGCTGCCAGAAGCGCAAATGGACCGCTTTATCATGAAGGTTACCGTCGATTATCCAGAAGATGACGCCGAACGTGACATCATTCGTTTGGTGCGCAGTGAAGAATTGGGGGCGGAAACCAGCAGCGAAATTATTACGCCAAAACACATCGAGCCAGACGTGGTGCTAGAAGCGCGTCGTCAGTTACCAAACATCGTGGTATCAGACCTAGTGGAAAACTACATCGTTGCGTTAGTGATGGCGACTCGTAAGCCAGAGCGTTATGCCGATTCAAACTTAGCAAAATGGATTGAGATTGGCTCTAGTCCTCGTGCTTCCATCGCACTCGACAAATGCGCTCGTGCGTATGCGTGGATGCAAGGACGTGACCACGTTACTCCTGACGATGTGCGTGCCATGGTTCCGTCTGTATTGGGCCACCGTTTTTCTTTGACCTACGATGCACTGGCAGATGGGGTCGATCATCAACGAGTCGTACAAGAGCTGCTAGATTGTGTAGAAATTGGGTAAGTGGGAGGCATTATGGCTAAGCCAACTCTTGCGCCAACATCACAGGGGATGGATCCCCGTTTGTACTGCGATTATGCTCGTTTAGTATGTCTGCAAGCACAAGCAGAATCGTTCAGTTTACTTCCTCATCTAAAAGCGGGTAGCGTACTCTCTGGCCGACACAATTCGTTGTTTCGCGGTCGTGGATTGAACTTCGAAGAGCTGCGCCATTACCAATTGGGTGACGATATTCGTAACCTTGATTGGAAAGTTACGATGCGTACAGGTAAGCCGCACGTGCGCAGCTATACAGAAGAAAAAGATCGCAACGTAATCGTGTGTGTCGACCAGAGAAGCACAATGTTTTTTGCTTCGACGCAAGTAATGAAATCAGTTGTCGCGGCAGAGATCGCAGCGATGTGTGGGTGGCGAGTATTAAAAGATGGCGACCGAGTCGGTTTTGTCATCGCATCCCAGCAGGCGTTGTTTCACAGCAAGGCACAGCGTTCGCAAAACGATCTTCTGGCGCAACTTAAACGTCTCGCTAAAGCCAATCAATCGCTCAATGTGGACTCCCGCAATTCCGAAAAAGTAACGTTCAGTCAATGGATTGAGCTTATTAAACGCATGAAGCTCAAGCAATCCACTTTGATTTTTATCAGCGACTGGAGCGACTGCGAGGAGCACCATCTTGATCACCTTAAACAGCTGCAACAGCACAATGATGTTCTCGCAGTGATGGTTAGTGACCCATTAGAACAAACGTTACCAGACGATTTGGCAAAATCGAAATGGGTGGTTGGTGATGGGCAGTATCAACTCAATTTAGACAGCAAAGCAAAGGTAGAAGCTGCGAGCGCAAAGCTTGAGGCTCGAACTAGCTTACAGCGTCAATCACTCTCTCAACTTATGGCGATGAAACACCTTCCGCACATCGAACTCGATACGACAGGTGAGCACATTAAACAATTCCAAAAACTGGTAGGAGGGCGTTAAATGAGTGATCTTCCTACGCCTCCGAGTACCTACATACTCAGAGAGCTGCATGATGTGGCTGTACCACCCAGCGTGAGTTGGTACCCGCAAACTATTGGCTGGAAAATTTTAGCGGCGGTTGTGCTCATTGCATTGGTGTATGTCGTATATCGATTGGCTCGGCAATGGTGGCATAATCGTTACCGAAAAGAAGCTCTACTGGCGATTTCGCAAATCAAATCGAGCGACAAAGACATGCCAAAAGTATTGTTCTCTGTGCTTAAAGTAGTGCTGATTCATATTGATAGCCGCAACGCGAAATTGTTTGATACCGCCTTTCTGCGCAAGCTCGATGCGCTGTATCCGCAAACCGAAGATTCTCAAGCAAACTCGCTTGTGGTCTTTAACGATGAGCTTTCAAAGCGCTGGCTACAAAGTATTGTCGACCCAAGCGTTATGCTAACCAACGAAGATCGTCTAACGCTAATTGCTCGTGCGAAAAACTGGGTGAGTGAACACCGTGGTGATGCTCAAAAAAGCGCGGCAAAGAAATCACCACGATTGAAACGCAAATCACATCAGGGAGGTCAACATGAATGATCTTCTTGCATCGATAACTGGTTTGTCTGGTTTTGAATTTGCTCACCCAATGTGGTTTCTGGTTTTGCCCTTGCCGTTGGTGGTGTACTACTTGGTGCCTGCATATCGCACTAAGCAAATGGCGATCAAAGTGCCGTTTTTTAGTCAGCTGGTGGAAGCGATTGGCGAGACGCCATCAGAAGGTGCAAGCCAGTTGACCCCGAGTTGGTGGCAACGAGCAACGTTAATTCTCTCATGGCTTTTGGTGGTGTGTGCGATGGCAAAACCCACCGTGTTAGGCGAGCCTCAAGTTCGCGAGAGTTTAGGTCGCGATGTGATGGTGGTGGTGGATCTTTCGGGCTCCATGGCCGAGCCAGATTTCACCTCACGTACAGGCGAAAAAATTTCTCGTCTTGATGCGGCAAAAGAAGTGCTGTCGGAGTTTGTTCAGTCTCGTAAAGGTGACCGATTAGGCTTGGTGCTTTTTGGTGATGCTGCTTTCGTGCAAACGCCATTTACCGCAGACCAAAAAGTGTGGCTCGAACTGCTTAACCAAACCGATGTGGCAATGGCAGGGCAGAGTACCCATCTTGGTGATGCGATTGGCTTAGCGATTAAAGTTTTTGAGCAAAGCGATAAGTCGCGTGGTGCTTTAGAACAAGACCAAAACCGTGAAAAAGTCGCGATTGTATTAACCGATGGTAACGACACGGGCAGTTTTGTTGAACCGATTGATGCGGCGAAAGTTGCGAAAGCCAAAGGCGTGAGAGTGCACGTGATTGCGATGGGTGATCCGGAAACGATAGGTGAAACCGCGTTGGATATGGACACAATTCATCGCATTGCGAAAGAATCCGGCGGTGAAGCGTTTGAAGCACTCAACCGTGATGAACTATCGGCTGCCTACGACGAAATTGGCAAACTGGAACCTCAACTTTACGAAAGCACTACATACCGCCCAAAACAAAGCCTTCATCATTACTTGATGGCGTTAGTGGTCATCATGCATTTGCTCGCGTTCAGCGTCGCAACACTCAAAAGAAGGGCTGTTACACGATCATCATTAGGAGAGAGCGATGTTTGATTCTCTTAGTTGGACGCAATTCTTTACGCAGTTTCATTTTATTCGACCACTGTGGTTACTGGCTTTGGTCCCCATGTTTTTCTTGGTGTGGTTACGCTGGCGAGAAGAAAGCAAGCCAAGCTGGAAGGATATTCTGCCCGAACATTTACGCAATGCTTTGACGATAGGTGAGCGAGGTTGGCGTAAGCAACTGCCGCTTAAGCTCTTGATGCTGATTGTGTTCATCGCCATTGTGATTTGTGCAGGCCCAACGTGGCAACGTGAATCTTCCCCCTTTGGCGAAGATAAAGCCTCTCTGCTGGTGGTGCTTGATAACAGCGAATCGATGCTGCAAAAAGATCTCCCACCAAGCCGCCTTGAGCGTTCCAAACAGAAAATACGCGATTTGCTAGCCGCGCGAAAAGGCGGAAAAACGGGTTTAGTCGTGTTCGCGGGCAGTGCTCATGTCGCGATGCCTATAACTCAAGACAGCAAAGTATTTGACCCGTTTTTGGCGGCCATTACGCCAGAAATTATGCCCGTGCAAGGTAAGCTTGCCGAAAAAGCATTGCCGTTAATTGACCAACAATTGCAAGGTCAACCAGGCTCCACTGTTCTGTTGGTGAGTGATGGCGTTAATCCAGCCACGATTGAGCAATACCAAGCGTATTTCTCGGGCAAACCTTATCAACTGTTAATTCTTGCGGCAGGGAATGCTGACATTGTGAGTAACAACCCAATGGATTTGGATTCTCTACAAAAACTGGCTAGTCAGACTAACGGTCGATTGGTGGAAGTGACCGTCGATAATAGTGATATCGAGCAACTGAATCGATACGTTGAGCGCAATATGCAGCTTAATGGCGAATCTTCAATGCCTTGGAAAGACATGGGGTATCAACTTCTGTTCCCAATCGCGCTGATCATGATGCTGTGGTTTAGAAAAGGGTGGTTAGTGCAGTGGTGCGTGATTGTAATGGTGAGCGGCACGTTATTGATGCCAACAAGTGCATTGGCCGAGAACATTTCAGTTAAAGCCGAGCAGCCACAAGTTGTGCAAAAAGTGACGGCTTTCGACAAGGTGACGCAATGGTGGTGGGATTTGTGGCTAACGCCAGATCAACAAGGACAGCGTTTGTTCAACCAACAAGCGTATTTAGAAGCCGCGAAACACTTTGTCGATCCATTACGCAAAGGGACGGCGTACTACTACGCTAGCGAGTTTGAACTCGCCCACAGTGCGTTTTTGGAAATGCAAAACGACCCGTCCGAAGAGGTTCGAGATTACGGTCTTTATAATGCGGCGAGTGCATTGGCGCGTCAGCGTGAATATTTGGCTGCACGTGACTTGTTAAAATCCCTAGCCAACAAGCCAACATTAAGCGAGAGGCTAAGACCGGATGTTGAGCATAACTTGAAAGTGATTGGTGGTATTGTAGAGGACATCAACCGGATGAGTGAGAGTCAGGCAGGAACGGAGCAAGAAGCATCAACCGAGCTAGGCGATAACCCTCAAACCGCAGAAGGGGCGGATGAAAAAACGTCAGCGGAGTTGATGATTAAAGAGACGTTAAGTGCAGACGACATCTTAGGTAGCCAAGAATTAGCCGACAAATGGTTAAAGCGAGTCGAAGCGGATCCTAAATACTTCTTAAATGCGAAGTTTCAGATTCAATTGCGTTCAATAGAAACCGGAGAATCAACTTCTACTGCGAACGAAAATACAGAGGAGGCGGTGCAATGATGAAAAGCCACCGTTTTACGCCCTTTGCTTTACCCTTGTGGTTAGTTATCTGTTTCGGTTTCCTCCTGAGCAGTAGTGTGTTGGCTCAAGATATTCGTGACGTTCAACGAGAGCATGGTGTTGAGTTACAAGCGTGGGTTGGTAAACAACCAACGGCTGGAGAGAAGCGTAAAACACCAAGTTTTAGCGTCAATGAGCAAGTTATTTTAACCATCGAAGTGGCAACGCCGCGTTGGTTTACGGGTGGTACGAGAATTGGCAATATTGAAATACCCAATGTTATCGCCAAACAGCGTAATCAACTAGCAACCAACTTTACTGAGCAAAAAGAGGGACAAACTTGGTCGCGTCAACGCTGGGAAGTGACTTTGTATCCACAAGCATCTGGTGATTTTGTGATTCCACCTGTCGCTGTGGGCGTTCAGGTGTCGGCGCCGGATGGCGAGAAGGTGTCAGGCACACTTTATACGCAGCCGATTAAGTTCAAAACTGTCTTGCCATCGGGATTGTTGAGCGGTGATACGCCTTGGTTTTCTGCAACGCACGTAGACGTAAAACAAGAGTGGGAAACCTCCACTGAGTCACTCAAAGTTGGGGATGCAATCACGCGTAAAATCACCATTTTGGCTCATGATTCGCTATCTGTGTTGCTACCAGACTTGTTGAAAGGAGAATCAACAACCCGTTACCAAGCGTATCCTCAACCGCACCGTTTGACAGATACGCAAACACGTGGTGACTACCAGTCAACACGCACAGAAGAGAGTGTGTACGTGATTCAACAAGGTGGTGAATTAACCCTGCCAGATTATGAGTTCCGTTGGTGGAACAGTAAGACTCAACAAGTGGAAACGGTGGTGTTAGAGGGCAAAACATTTGCTGCGAAGCACACGTTGAAATCCTTCATCAAAACGTACTTTGCATGGATTGTATCCACGCTTGTATTTCTGGGTTTTGTGATTATTTCATTGGTAGCCATTAAACGTTACTACCGCAACAGACCGACACCAGCATGGCTGACGTTCCACCGTTTGTTAAAGGCTAAACGTTGGTCTGAAGCAAGGACCATATTGTACAAACAATTGCGTTTAAATACGGCCGAGCTAGAAATGACCAAAGCCGATACGAGTGAATCGTGGCAAAAAAGTGCGTCGCGAATGCAAAATGGTGAAAATAGCGCTCATTTACTGAAGTCGATGTGGCGCAAAGTCCAGACCAAACAAAAACGCTTTAAATTCCGTATTCCGCGAGCGTTACCAGAACTGGACAAAGTCATTGGAAGAGATGGCAATGAATAAAACGGGGCGCTAATATAGCGCCTCGTTTTTATTAGAGAATAGAGTTCAAATGAGCCAAGAGTTTATGCGCCGCGCATTGGAAGTGTCCAAAAATGCGCTTCCTGAATGTCAACCCAACCCGCCGGTTGGCTGCGTGTTAGTGAAAGACAATCAAATCGTTTCTGAAGGTCATACTCAAGCGATTGGTGGCAATCACGCGGAAGTGGAAGCGCTGAATGCGTATCAAGGCTCGTTAGAATCGGTGACGGCATACGTTACGCTGGAACCGTGTTCGTTTGTTGGTCGCACGCCAGCTTGCGCGGTGACATTAGTCAAATCCGGCATAAGCAAAGTCGTCGTAGCCATATTGGACCCCGACCCGCGCAACAGTGGTCGAGGTATCGAGATTCTAAAACAAGCAGGTATAGAGGTAGAAACGGGTTTGTGCGGCGAGGAAGTCAGCGAGTTTCTTACCCCTTACCTAGGCAAAGCCTAAGTCAAGCTTTACGTTGCACTATGGTGCCAGTTTATGTGGTGAATGAAGTGCGTCAAAATTGAGTTAAAACTCATTAAAACAAGCGATACCGCCCATTTATTGCACTTGGCTACGTGAAGGATCATGCTGTTAGATTAAAATAGAGAAAGTGACTTTTGAAAAATTTAATAGCATGAAACCGACCGACCTTAATCTTATTCCCATTTTCACTGCCATCTATGAAGAGCGTAACTTGTCTGGGGCGGCGGCGCGTTTAAACATCACCCAGCCTGCGGTGAGTAAAGCGCTAGCAAGGCTACGTGATATCTACGATGACCCATTGTTTCATCGTTGCGTTAAAGGTCTCGAGCCTACCTCGTTTGCGATGGATATTTATCCTGCTCTTCTAGCTTCAGTACAAAATTTCACTTCGACATTATCGGCCTCTAGTGAGTTTGACCCTAAAGTGTCGAATAGAGTGTTTTCTATTGCCTGTGTGTCCGTTGCAAGCTTTGAGTTGCTACCTCAAGTCATGAAACAAATCCGTGTGTCGGCGCCAAATGTTGCATTAGAAGTACATCCGCTTTTTACGGAAGATTTTGAAAGTGATCTGCGGTTACAACGATACGATTTGATCATTGATATCACACCAAGAGCAAGAACGGTGTTAAAACTGGAAACTGTACTTACGGAGCGTTTGGTGGTGGTATGTAGCGAAGCGCATCCACGCCTGAATGACGAGATTACGGCTGAACAATTTTTTGAAGAAGAACACGTAGTGGTTTCGCAGTGGCAGAGTCGTAAGAGCTTGTTAAACGCCGATGACATTGTCGACTTGGATAAGAGAAAGATTAAGTATCGAGCCTCAGGCGTACTAGAAATGCTCCCAATTATTTGTGGTAGTGAATACATTGGTTTAATGCCAGAGTCGATGATCAACTTGTTCAATAACACCTATCATGTTAAATCTTTATCAATGCCATTTGATGAACAAATGTATGAGCTTTGTACAATCTGGCATCCTAGTCGCACAAACGACAGCGCCCATCAGTGGTTACGTTCACAGATTAAGCAAGCAGGAAAAGTCATCAACCAATAGGAAGTGCAATGAAAAAGACAATACGTGCCATCCTTAACGGAAAAAAAGCTGGGAATCCAGAGTTAAGAGATGCAATCATGAAAATGAGAGAAAAAGGCATCGACGTACAGGTGCGTGTGACGTGGGAATCTCAAGACATGCCGCGGCTAGTTAAAGAAGCGGTTGATGAAGGCATTGAACGTATTGTTGTCGCTGGTGGCGATGGGACCGTCAATGAGGCGGCTTCTGCGATTATTCAAATTGACAAAGAAAAACGCCCTGAGTTAGCCATTATTCCCCTTGGTACCGCCAATGACTTTGCTACCGCTATTCAAGTACCTAATTCCATTAAGGCGTCTTTATCTCTTGCTGTTGAGGGGCAGTCCGCTTTGGTCGATTGCGTCAAAGCGAACGATCGCTGCTTTATTAACGTGGCAACAGCAGGGTTTGGTGCAGAAGTTACAGCAGAAACGCCTGTTGAACTCAAAAACTTTCTTGGCGGCGGAGCTTACACGTTAACTGGTGTTATAAAAGCACTTGGCTTTAAACCATATGACGGAACAATAAAGATTGAAGGTGGCGCGTATCAGGGAGAAATGTTGCTCGGTGCGTTTTGTAATGGGCGCCTTGCTGGAGGTGGGCAAGAGTTAGCTCCAAAAGCGATGATTAATGATGGGATGATGGATCTAACATTGGTGCGCCCATTTTTACCTCATGAGCTGCCTAAAGTAATCGACGAGATCAATAACCCGAGTGAGAAAGGAGAGTTTGTGAAGTACACTAAAGCAAGCTGGTTGGAGATAGATTTTCCGAATCCATTGCCTCTTAATTTAGATGGAGAACCTTATCATTCGAGAACCATTAGATTTGATGTTCAGCCTAAGAGTATACGATTAGTCGTACCGCAAGATTGCCCTTGCTTGACTAGCTAAACGAGCGTTTTCCATGATTATTGCGTAACACAGCCACTAAAATGTGGCTGTGTTATTTGTGTTGAGGTATTAGTCAACTTCTTAACGTTTTTGAATGGTCTCAACGTCTATTTGCGTAGTTGTCCAATCTGAATCAACCTCTCCTCGAATCATTACGGTATCTTTTGGTGTCACTTCTTGACCCATCCAATCTTCGTTGTCGATCTCTACTTCGATCTCACCAGTGTTGTCTTTGAACAAGTAAGTCTCGTTACCAAATGATTGAACAATATGCCCGGTTAGCACTACAGCGCTGTCGTCGGTTGCGTTGCGCGCCTCTTTCACCGTATTGATTGCACTGACTTCTGGACCATTAAACGCGGCGAAAACCGAGCTTGAAAGTAGGGCAAGCATGGATGTTAACAATACTCTTTTCATTATCCTCTCCTGATATTAGAAGTAATAAGTTGTGCCTACATTAAAGGATGCAGTGTTTGCGTAGCTGTCTAGTTGGTATTTTGCGTTTGCGCCAATGGTGAGCTTTGGCAACACTTGGTATTCCGCGCCCACAGAGAACATTGCGCCTAACTCGTTGTTTTTCTCTGAGCTATGGAAAAGCGTGTTGCTTATTTCCACATCGTCATTCACGACAAGCTCATATTCTTGATGTTGAGCAACCTTGGCGTCGTATTGTGTGTAAGTTAAACCCGCTTTGAATTTTGTTGTCCATTTGTCACTTAATGCATAGCTAAACACTGGTGCTAGCGAGACTTGTTTGGCTGTGATAGAGGAATCCCAATCCATTTCATGATTGTAATCTTTGCCATCAATTGTCTTGATACCAAGGTCCTTAGAACGGCCGTCATCAAGGTCAAACTGGCTGTAACCTAGCTCAATTGCCCAATTGTCATTAAACGAGTAACCGATAAATCCTGAGAAAATACCATCCTCAAGTTCTGGGTTAAGTGTTACATTTTCAGCTGAAAAGTGAGGTTCCAAGTCATGGTCAGTGGTGCCTAGTCCATATTCCAGACCTACATAAGGAGCCGCAGATACCGAAACTGAGCAGGTAACAAGTAACGCAAGAAGTGTTTTGTTCATTTTATTTTGCCTCTTCAAATCAACTTAGTGAGTAGAAGCGCATTTTGTGTGAAGAAGCGTGAAGCGATCGTGAAGAAACGAAAAAATGTTTAGAAAAAAGAGCAAGGGGCGATAACCGAGGGGCGGTTTGAGTGAACAAACACCAAGCTCTTTATATAGAGTAAGTTAAGTTGCTGCGACGTAACACACCGCAAACGGGACATTAAGGCGAGTAAACTCTTTGATCCAACGCCATTGGTTATCCTGGAGTTTATCGCCTGGCCCTTTTACTTCAATCCATTCGAACTCGTTTCCTTTAAAAGCAATCAGATCAGGCATCCCATTGCGGTAAAGCTTTAGGTCACTCAATTGTATTTTAAATAGCGCCATCAACATGTTAGTTGGGATTGTATCGAGTGCCATTTCGAGTAGCTCTTTACTTATTAAGCTCCAATGCACAAATGGATTGCTGATACCAAACTTCTCATCGTATCTAGTTAACAACGTATAAGTATTGCCCGTTTCCAACATATCAAACGTCGCATCTATCAAAGCTTGGCGTTTGGTAACAAAATCAGAATGGTACAAATCCAGAGGACGATGTTGATAGGCATTGATGAATGCGCCTTCGATGGGAGCGAAAATCGCATCCCAAAAAGTGAGACCAAGTAATGCATTAAGCAGTGCATTTTCGGCGTAAAATACAGTCCAGCCTAAGGACTCAAAATACGCTTTGCTGGCGAGTTCGACTCTCTGTTGAGATAAATCCAGTTCAAGGCGGTATTCCGTACAGGTTGGCTTCGTCACTCTTGGCACTTTCTCGCCTTGTTTTCGTTTTAACCGTTGCTCAAGTTTTTGTGCAACTTCGAGCTCAGACACATCGATCGGTGAGTTAAGCATATCTGTGACAATGTCACCAAATAAATCATCATGGTTTAATTTGTCATAGATACGTGCGCGTCGTTCTCGGCTCGGTGTGAGTTGAGTTTGGCCAAATAGAGACAGGGCGGTCTCTAGATCATTAAGCCGTTCGTAATCACGTGCTATGTCATTCAACATGTGCTCGCGTTTACGATCTACGTAACGGTGTTTAACGGGCTGAGGCATTGCCTCAATTAATAAGTCGAGATTGGCTTTGTCTTTTCGGTCAAATTGCCAGTACAGGTTGGCCAACTGGCTCAGTTCAATTAAACGGTCTATTTGCTCACGTGAATCAAAGAAACGGCGCACTTTACTCAATTGATATTGCTCGAACTGATGCAAACCTAAGTCATCAAGCACAAACTGACTTAAGTCTTGATGGGTGTTGGCAAAAAACAGAGTGAGCAACACGTCGATCATATGAGCTGAATTGAGTTTGACGATCGTAAACTCAAGCTTCTCTATACGATCAAATTCCGCATTACTCAAACGTTCGACAAGGGCGTCTTTCTTGAGTGATTTCGGCAGTTCGGGATAAAGCGCAGAGATTTCTGGTTTGGTCAGTAAATTGGCCGCTAACTCTTGATGAGAAAGGGGTGGGGAAAGGGCTACAAACTCATGTTGACTCAATTCCGCCAGCGCTTCATTGATAGAAGGTATTTCTTGATAACTCAGTTTATCACTTCGAAACCAACATCCCTTTCGGCTGTATAAACGTACCAAAAGGCACTGGGCGTGTTTGCTCAAAGAATCAAACGAGCAAAGCCATGCGTGTTCTTCCTTGGTCAGTAAATCGCTGTACCAAGTTACTGCGTGATGAGTCAGCTTAAAGAAGTTCTCTAGATAGTAGTCTGGTGCAAGTTCGATAGGGCTTTCCATAAACGACCGATAACAAAAAAGGCTTAACCCATAGGTTAAGCCTTTTTGCTATCAAATCAATTCGCAATTATGCGTTTTTTAGCTGTGCTACTTTCGCATCAGACAATGGCTTAGTGATGAACGCAAGTACGATACATACTGCCATCATTGCCGAAGAAATTGTGTAAGCCAAGGTGTAGCCGTCGCCATTTGTCATCGAGAAACCAACAACCGCTGCGCCGATTGCACCACCGATACCCCATGCTGTGTAAAGCACACCGTAGTTAGTGCCGTAGTTTTTCAGACCGTAGAACTCAGCCGTTAGAGTAGGGAATACCGCTAGAAGTGTGCCGTAACCTACCGCTGCGATTGCTGTACCGATGATCAGTGTAAACTCAGAGTCGAACGTCGCGAACAGCACCATGTTTACGCCTTGTAGAACGAACGCGAGTAGAAGCGTACGAACACCGCCGATTTTATCTGCAAGCATACCCGCGGCAACACGACCGCCAGAGTTAAATACAGCAAGAATAGACGCTAGGTAAACCGCGTTTGGCAAGTTTGCTTGAACGCTTGCGATTGTCGTGATGTTACCAATGATCATTAGACCAACAGAAGCTGCAAACGCGTACATGATCCATAGAGAGTAGAACTGTGGCGTTTTCAACATTGCTTTCCAAGTTAAGTCATCTGACTTTTTCACCGCTTTAGGTGCTTGGCCTTCTTTTACTTTAGGCTCCGCAGGTGTGTAGTCTGCTGGTGGGTTGTTGATGGTTGCTGCAAGAGGAACCGCAATCGCTAGGATACCAACACCAAGAACCATAAAGCTAGTTTGAATGCCCATGCTGTCTATTAGCGCAGAAGTTACTGGCGCAAGGTAAATAGCCGCTAGACCAAAACCTGCCGCAATAATGCCGTTAACCATACCTTTCTTCGAAGCGTGGAACCACTTCATCGCAGAAGGTGATAGGCATGCGTAACCAAAACCGATACCTGCACCTGTGATCACACCGAAGGTAATGTTCAGCATGAGTGGAGTGTCAACAAAGCCAGACGCGATCATGCCCAGACCTGTAAGAACAGTACCTAGGATAAGGATCATTCGAGGGCCCATGCGGTCTTGAAGAATACCTGCAATAAGAAGACAGATAGAGAAAGTGATGGTTGCAGTTGCGTAAGGTGCAGAAGCTTCTGCAGCACTCCAGCCTGATTCAGTTACCAGTGCCTTGTTGAATACACTCCAAGCATACAGGATGCCAAGACAAAGGTTGATACAGAACCCTGCTAACAGGATGCGCATAGCTTTATCAATCTTGCTCATTTTTATTCTCAGTTTTTCCTCTTATTGGCAATGCCGCAAAGAAGGTTGGTTTAAAGATGTTTTTTCTCAAAATTAGTTTGCGTTTTTCAACGTTTAACGCAATGAGCGCGGATTATAACCAATAAATATGTGATTGGAATCTCTTTTTACGGTTACTGATAAAATAATTTGCAACATTAAAAGTGGATGTGAATTCATGGTTTTGTATGTAGTAAGAACGTTGTAAAAAAGTGATATTTTTTGTTCGCTAATAACGAATGATGAGTCAAGACAGAGAGGTTTTACGCTGTTGAGTGCACAGTTCACATTTCAAATAAAAAATTTCAAAATGTTTCCATGTTAACCATCTGTAACAAAAATGGCGAATTTATCATCTAACTGTCGTAAGTATCAGATGCAAAGGGTTTCTTAATTTTTCATTGTTAACCTTTTGTAATAATTGAAGCTGATTAGCTTTTATGTTCATTAAGTGAGCAAAAAAGTAACTTGTAATTGCTGATTTTAGGCGCAGAATATAGTGAAAAATGAGTTTTCATTTATGAAGGGATGCTTTTTAGATTTGTTGTGAGGTGACTTATGAAACTGTTCCTATTACTCATGGCTTCGGTATCCGCTGGTATCGCATCAGCAGACCACATCCATTCATTTATGTTGGGCTTATCTATTGCTTCTTTAGCGGTAGGTAGCTGTTATTTCTTCGCATTTCGCAGCTCGCGCTTTCCACAGCTTGCTTTATTCCTACTCATTTGCGGTATGCTTTCTAAGTTGACGATAACCGTAGTCGGTGTGATGTGGGGAATGTCCGCGGAATTAATCACGTCTCCAATCGTATTCGCACTTTCATATTTATTCTTTTCGCTTGCCGTTACCTACTTATGGTTTAGCTACAGAGAGAGCATCACTAAGATTCCTGACCGATTTAAGTCAGCGTAAATCAACACATTAGAATAAAAAAAACGCCAGCACATTTGCTGGCGTTTTTAATTAAACGTAATTTTGTTCGGATATTGCTTTTAGTTTGATCGTGGCAATACCGTTAGGCACTCATTGGAACAAGCACCATAGTACCAATAATCACCGTGATAAGGCCTGCTAGAACTGGAACGGATGTGCGTTTTACAACCTCAAACGGGCTGATGTTTGCCATACCTGATGTCGCAACGATTACGCCAGATACTGGTGAGATAGTACGGCCTAGGTTTGATGCTTGAAGCATCGGGATAATTAGGAAAGCAGGGTTTAATCCCATTTTAGCAGCCAAAGATGGTGCTAACTCCACGAACGCATAGAAAGGCGCGTTACCCGAACCCGTTGCAATTGCTGCTGCAACTGTCAATGCAGTTAGAATAAGCATTAAAGCAACGCCGCCTGCACCAGCATTATCTGCTAGATGAAGTAGGTTATCGATAGCACCGATAGACATCAGACCTTGTGCAAAAACCCCTGCGGCAACCAAAAGCATCACAACGCCTTTGAACGCGTCAGCCATGCCTGCGTAGCAAGAATCTAAATCTTCTAGTGATTTTTTACCATCGAACTTATTTACAACATAATGGATCAGAGCTCCAAGGAAAATCGAACCAACCACAATAGTGTAGATGTCTAGACTAAGTCCTGGAATGGTACGACCGTTGAATAGGAAAACGCCGATGATAGGTAGAAATGGAAGAGCTGCATAAAACGCTGGTGCGTCAGCTTTGATCTCTGATACATCAATTTTTTCCATTGGTGTATTTTCTTTCTTATCTAAGTATTTGTTCCAGAAGAACGCTGCCGCTGCCATGACGATGATTGCGCAAATAGAAACAGGCAACACAGTTTGTACCGCAAACACATCAAGCTCTAAACCAGACTTTTCTGCTGCGATAACAACATCACCAGAAGTAGGAGAAAGGATGATTGCCGCTGGAGAGGCACACACTGCAACGGCTGCTGGACGAGAAATGCCCATCGCGACCATCATTGGGAATAATGTCGCCATTAATAGTACGCCAAGGCCTGTTGCAGAACTTACCGCAAGAGACATTAAACACGCCACAATGTAAGCCGCTACCAAAAGGACGTAAGGAGACTTGATGACAGAAAGCGGTTTAGAGAACTGTTTCACTACCACGTTGTTCGCGCCGATATGAGTCATGTATGACGCAAAACCACAAAGCAGCATGATTTGCATACCAAGACCGCCACCGCGGTATTGAAGCATGTATTTCACGTATTCAAGCGCATCTGTCACCATGTTACCAGTTGAGGTGATTTTTGACGGCAGCACGTCGTGCCCCAAAACGCCAGTCATAAGAAGTAAAGCAATACCAGCGGTCAGTAACACGCCCGCAGCTTTATAGCCTTTGACAATAAAGTAACCCACCGCAATGGTAACCACTAAGCCAATTAAGAGCTCTAACATAGGGATCTCCGAATGTTATGTAAAAAAGAAAGAAACTGTTTCAGTTTATGACAAGGAATTTACAGAATTCTTAGCTGTGGCACGAGACAAATATGGGGCTTGCATGATCTGAGACAAATAATAATTTAATAAATAATTTCGTTAGATTGTATTGTTGGAATTTGGTTTTCTAAGTGTTATGTGCTGGTTTGAAGCTATTTATAGGAAGGAAAATATGACTAGGAAAGTGAATGAATAATGAGTGAATTGATTCACAATAGGAAAAAGACTTTACTCAATAAGCAATTATTGGAAAACACTCTTCACAACAAAAAAGCTTCGCCGAAGCGAAGCTAAGTAATCGTAAGAATGAGGATAAACTATGCGTATCGACGAACCATAAGGTTCCAACTACGTTGCTGCCGTTCGAACTCTGCTTTAATTTGCTGGTACTTCATTTTCGTTACAGAACATTCGTATTTCTTTACCACACTGGCAGTTTTGGCACCGAGTACTTCTTTGCGCATCTCGTAGTATTCCTGCATGTGATGAACTAGAGTATCAAACTCGTGCTGCAGCTGATCGAGGATTGTTTGCGTGTTCGGTTTCGATTCTAGCTTTTCTCTTGCTTTCTTCAAAAGTTGACTCGCACGGGCTTTTTCAATTCTAAATGTAGGCGTTGTGCGCAACTTAGATGTGAGTCCTAGCCAAGAACATGACTTTATCAACCACTTCGTTGGGTCGTAATGCCACCAATACACGCCATTGCGATAGTCATTCTCGAAAATATGATGGAAATTATGGTAACCCTCTCCAAATGTGAAAAAGGCGAGTACACCATTATCGCGAGCAGTGTTTTTGTCTGTGAAAGTTTGCTTACCCCAAATATGTGCGAGGGAGTTAATGAAAAAAGTCGTATGGTGACTCATAAAGAGTCGAGCCGCACCAACGACCAATAACATCCCCCAGATATCACCGTAGATCAGTCCGAGCATGACTGGGAAACCAATATTAGTCAGTAGGGCAAGTGGAACATAATACTTATGCTGCCACATGACGATTTTGTCGCGCTTTAGGTCACGGCAGTTTGTATATTCGTTTTCCTTTGACTTATTGTAATCACGTAACATCCACCCAATGTGAGAATACCAAAAACCCCGCTTGGCTGAGTACGGATCTTTATCGTTATTGTCGACATGTTTGTGATGCACACGATGATCAGAAGACCAATGTAATGCACTATTTTGCAAAGAAAATGCTCCTCCAATCGCAAAAATGGCGCGCAAAATAGGATGAGCTTCGTACGTTTTGTGGCTCCAGAGACGATGATAGCCTGCTGTAATAGAAAGGTTAGTGAAACTAAATGCAATCACTCCCCAAATTAGATGTTCCCAACCTAGTCCAAAATGATATGCATACCAAGGCATTACAATAAAAGTCAGAACAAAACTGGCAGAAAATATTAATGTATTCAACCAGATAATAGGTGGTTTGTTTTGAGTCACAGGTGTATCCCTAACTTTGAGCTAACAACTGTTCGCTAGAATATCAGCGTACACATGTAAGTCAAATTAAAGTTAGACAAATGTGACTATTCCTTTGGGTGTAGATTAAGGAACTTGATGGGATATTTTGCTTTTAATTGAATAATGAGTAGTATTAAAAAATGAGCTCTGGCTTAAGGTGTATAAAATCTGCCAAGAAACAAGTGTTATAAAGGTGGAATATACCGAGACTCTATAAAGAAGCAAAAATGTAAGAAAATAGGAATACGTAATGGATTTACGATTAGCGGAATATAAGGACTACGAGCGCATTGCGCATCTTCATGCGGATAGCTGGAAGCGTCATTACCGTGGCATTCTTAGTGATAACTATCTTGAGAAAGAAGCGATTGACGACAAACTACTGATTTGGCAAACCCGTTTGACCAACCCACCATTCAATCAGCACATTGTCTTGGCGGAGGAGGGAGGTTTGCTACTTGGCTTTGTTTGTGTGTTCGGCAACCATGATTTCGAGCGTGGAACCTTTATTGACGCATTGCATGTTGATGACAGTTACCGTGGTCGTGGGATTGGTAAGCAGCTATTACTTGCTGTCGCCGAATGGCAACAGCAGTACTTTAAAGACACAGGTCTTTATTTAGAAGTTGTGTCGCAAAACATTTCTGCGATTGAATTCTATCGCCACATTGGTGGACAAGAGGATCAAGAGCGAACTTGGCGCGCACCTGATGGCAAAGAGGTGTTAGAAAAAGTATTCCGTTGGAAGAACGCCCAGTCATTAGTTAGTGGGATTGAGGAAAACGTGATTTACTCCTAACCTAGCGTTCTGAAACACTAGATAAGAGCAGTCTCAACACTGCTCTTTTTTGTTTATACACCCTAAAGTTATGTTTTTATTAAAAGCTTTCTAGAAGTTAACCCCCATAGCTTTTAGTTCGAGCTCACATTGCTGAGCATTTTCAAACTGAATAGCAGCCATGCCAACCGCTCGGGCACCTTCAACATTGTAAGGCATGTCATCAAGAAATACTGTCTCTTCGGGGTTAAGCTGATACTTTGAAAGTAGAGTTTGGTAGATCTCCGCTTGTGGTTTTAGTAATTGAACTTCAGAAGAGATGATTGCTCCATCAAACAGTGGCCAAAACTCATAAGTAGTACGAAGGTGTTCCACAATTTCGTTGATGTTGTCTGTGAGCGCATATACGCCATATCCGGCTCTTTTTACTCGTTTTAACAGCTCTATACTGCCGTAAAGTAATATTTGAGTGTGTTTTACATAATAAAAGAAGCGGCCCATTTCTTCCGTCGTTACTTGGTGTTCACGTTGATAACGCTGTTTTGCTTCCCTTTCGGAGATCGTCCCTTTATTTAAATCTTTCCAGATTTGTGATGAAAATAGCATCTGAGCCATTTTCTCTGACTCTACGGAACCACCAAATGTTAAGCGAACGATTTCTACTGGAGACCAGCGTACCAATACATTACCTACATCAAAAATGACATTTTTTATCTGGACAGAATTCATAACACATCCCAAGCCAATTGTTCTTCACCACGCTATATGCGGTGAGTACTGTTTTTGAATCGTTGGAAAGTCGTGCCAAAGGCGCGACTTAAGTTTCTTGCACAAAATGAGATTAACATCCAATTGGATACAGAGCGATTATCGCAAAATTGCACTAAACTATATGCAACTTTGTTTATTTGGTTGTAAATCAAGTGTAGCTGTCTTAAAAGATTGAAACTAAAGATAAGTATTGCGAGCTGTTTACGTCATTTCGCGCTGCTTATAAATGATGATTAATATATAATTAGTTAATAATAAAACGATAAAAGTGAATCAAAATCACACTATTGTGCGTCAGGCGGAGTAAGCAAAACAGATTATATGGACTCGATACGTAAGGTTTATCAATATGCAGAACCAAACCTAACTCTCGTTGGCTGGATGGGGTTTCTTGGCTTTCCGCTGTACTACTTTGTCTGGGAGTTTGCCTTTCCACAGGCTTATGAAAATTTACCTCTTAGATTGTTTTGCTCGTTATTGTTTTTCGGCATCATTTTTAGAAACCGCTTATCATCGACTTGGAGAGATTATGTTCCTATTTACTACCAAGTGACGATAACGCTGTGCTTACCGTTTTTCTTTTTTTATATGTTACTGATGAATGACTGGTCCAATGTATGGGTTATGTCGTTTATGTCTGCAATTTTCTTACACATTTTACTGGTTCATGTTACTAGGGTCATGTTTGCTCAAACCTTTGCTGGGATAGGTTTAGCAACATTCTTCGCTTGGGTTGCAAAAGGGTTCCATCTTGACTTGACCATGGATTGGACTCATGTGCCAATCTTTCTGTTTATTTATGTCTTCGGTAATTTGTTCTATTTTCGTAACCAAGTTGAACATGAAGCGAAAGTCTCGCTGGCAAAATCATTCGGGGCAGGGATTGCACATGAAATGCGTAACCCGTTGAGTGGGCTTTGCACTTCAATAGATGTTATCCAGTCGATCTTGCCCAACATGAAAGAGGCAGGAAAAGAGCAGTACGTCATGAGTGTAGAGGATGTCACCTTATTACGTGAAGTGAGTCAGGATGCAATGAACATTATCCAATCGGGTAATGAAACCATCGATTTATTGCTAACTTCGATTGATGAAAATCGAGTTTCTCGTTCTAGCTTCAAAAAATATTCAGTTCACTCGGTCGTTGAACGGGCAATTGAAAGCTTCAGTTATAAACGTGCCACTGATCGATTTGCCATATCGCTGGATGCGAGAAGTGAGTTTGAGTTTCTAGGTAGTGATACATTACTTAAATACGTTATGTATAACCTCTTCAAGAATGCCTTCCATCACCGTAAATCTGAAGATTTTCACATACATGTATCCATGATAAGTTCAGAACGCTTTAATCAAATTGTTGTAACCGATAATGGTGCTGGCATTGCTCCTGATGTTCTACGCAATATCTTTCAAGACTTTTACACCACTGGCAAATCAGGAAGTTATGGTTTGGGTCTACCGTTTTGTAAAAAAGTCATGCGTTCATTTGGGGGGAACATTGAGTGTCAATCTCAGTTAGGGGAGTGGTCTCAATTTACGTTAACTTTCCCACTAACGACATCTGATACCGTTACTGAAATCAAAAACGATCTGACTAAACTCAAAACCATTCTAACGGTGACTAGCCAAGATATCTTGGTGTCTAAAGTAACAGATATTAGCCGTTTTATGGGCTTTGACTCGACGATTTTAGATGCCAACCAAGTACTCAAAAAGAAAGAGTACGAGTTCGAATTCGATCTGATTTTTATCGATCTTGAGAGCTTAGATCCAAGAGCAAACCAATTGGATAGATTAGAATCTCTCTTGTCTTTCACTGAAGCACGCATAGTTTATCTTTTTGAGCATCATCCGACTCAGAGAGCACGTAAGGCTGCATATGAACCTATTTGGATCGAAACGCAAGTCTGGTTATTGAATACTAAACCAACTATTGAGCGTCTCTTATATGATTCAAGCTATGTATCAACACCAACGGCCTCGGTGACGTTAGATAATTCAAATAAGCGCACAATTATGGTCGTGGATGATAATGAATCTTTGCGTAAATTCACGGCAATGTTACTTGAAAAGCAAGGCTTTGAAGTGATTCAGAAAGAAGACGGGCAGCAGGCTCTGGATACACTAGAGCAAGAAGATGTTGATCTCATTCTGATGGATATCGAAATGCCAATTATGGATGGTGTAGAAGCGTCTAGGCGAATTCGAAGCTCGGATAAAAACTATGCGTCGGTACCTATTATTGCGCATACAGGGGATAGTTCACCTGTCACGTTGGACAAAATTGGGTCTTCGGGTATGTCTGACTTCATCGTAAAACCGGCGGATAAAAATCGTTTGTTCGATAAAATCGCAAACTGGATCTAATCATTCGCGACTTGTTTTCTTGAGGCGAGTTGCTCACAACGAATAACACGAATAAAGAGCTCAGCAAAACTGTTGAGCTCTTTAGTTTTATCTACACACTAACTTACACAAACTCTAAGTCAGGGTGTGCAAATGCTTGTTGGCAGACAGTGAGTACATGATCAACTTCAGCAGCTGTCATGTCTGCATTGACTGAAAAACGGATGATGTTTTTGTTCCTTCCAGTTGCAGGGCGGCAAAACACTGCGCCGTAAACATTTCGCTCTTCGAGAAAGTCGCGGACTCGCTCAGTGTTTCTCTCGTTACCACATTCTAATGCGATAATTTGTGATTCACTGCGAATAGTAAATCCAATGCGTTTTAAACCAACGGCTAAAGACTTGGCTCTTTCAAACAGAATATCTCGCTTATCATCTGATTTTCTTATGACGTCCAGTGTTTTCTCTAGCCGAATGATCTCTTGCGGTAATACGGTAGAACTAAATATTGCAGGGTACGCCACAAATGGAAGCGTCTTCGCCAGTTTTTCTGGGCCTAAAATCGCGCCAGCACGATAAGCAAATGTCTTGGCAAGACTAACGGTAATAAAATCTACCTTATGAGTTAAGCCAAGACCCTGCAGTATCCCCGCACCTTGTGGACCGTGTGTACCTAAAGAGTGTGATTCATCTACAACCAGGCCGCAGTCAAACTCCTGTGCTATTTCGTAGATATCACGTAGAGGAGCGATGGTCCCGATAGTGCTGTAAACCGAATCCACAACAATGATCCCTGAACCGTGACGTGAAATCTGTTTTCTTAGGTGACTGGTGTTGTTATGCATGAACGGATGAATTTGTGCTCCGGCAATACGTGCGCCTTCCCACAAAGACATATGTGCAAAGAAATCAATGTACACAGGTATGTTCGGTGCACAAATAGTCTGCAATAAACCGACATTCGCAGCCCAACCAGATTGAGAAAGTAGACAACTAGGCATACCAACGAAACTGGCTAGTTGCGTTTCAAATACAGGTTTCGATTCATCGTCTTGTAAGAAAATCGCGGACATCACGACGTTGTCATCGTGCTGGGAAATCGCATCACGATGCGCGTTTTGAATCTCCTTATTATGAGACAGTGCAAGGTAATCATTGCTTTGCAGGACAACGGCATTACACGGTGGGCGTTTACCAAGAACAAGGTGTTTTTTGTTCTCATTCGGTTCGATTAGATCTTGAATATAAAAATCTAGGCGTTCCTCGATAAAGGAGGGAAGTGGTTTGCTTTGTATAGTTTCACTCATAATAAATCTCTTCTTCATATGGAAAAACGCCAGCGCTGACACTTATTCATATTGCGGATTTTGGGGAGAGTGTCACTAACCAGGTTGCATAAGTTTGCAGACCCTTGCAAACTCGACATTTGAGGGTTGGATGGTGGCTGTAACTCTATAGGGGCCCGGGGTCTAAACTAGTTTGTGCTTAAAGTTTATACGGCGATTTTGCGGTGTTTTTTCGTGCTTCATATCTGGGATTTTGGATGAGGAATATAAAGTTTGAAAAGTGAAAAAAATGGGCGCATTAGATAACAAAAAAGGCGCGAAAATCGCGCCTTGAAACATGAGTAGATAAGAGACAAGCTTATCGCTTATTACGTAAATAGCGCTTACGACGCTCTTCTTTACGCTTCGCTTTTTCTTCTTCTTTACGGGCGGTCTCAATCTCGACTTCAATCAGCTCTTGAGTGATCATTTCTGGGCGTTCTAATGTAATTTGGCCCAAAGTGCCTTGACGAAGTTCGTGCAATAAGATCTCTGATACTTTGTGCAAGTCAACACGTCCACCTGCACGTAGTGCACCGCGGCGACGACCAATTTCTTCCATGATCTCGATATCTGATTCTGGAAGCTCTTCAATTTGATAACGCTCTTTAAGCTTGTCTGCATAATGAGCTGCTAGGTATTCAATGGTATAGAATGCGACTTCGTCATATTCCATCGCTGTATCTTTTACCGCGCCGGTAGCCGCAAGGCGGAAGCCACTGTGTGGATTTTCCACTTTTGGCCATAAAATTCCTGGAGTATCAGATAATACGATGCCATTTTGCAGGTTGATACGTTGTTGACGACGTGTAACCGCGGGTTGGTTACCTGTTACAGCGATTGTTCGACCTGCGAGGGTGTTAATGATCGTCGACTTTCCAACGTTTGGGATGCCCATGATCATGGTGCGAATGTTTTTACCAATTTCTTCTCGGTGTGGGGCAAGTTTGCGACAAAGCTCCATGATTCGATGCACTTCTTGTGGTTCAGAAGTCGTGATCGCCATTGCTTTTACATGTTGCTCTTGCTCCAAGTGCTCAATCCACAGTTGAGTTAACTCTGGATCGGCCAAATCACGTTTGTTCAAAACTTTAACGACAGGTTTGTCACCACGGATTTGAGAAATCAAAGGGTTTTCACTACTGAAAGGAATACGAGCATCCAGTACTTCGATGATCACATCCACTTGAGGGATTGCTTCTTCGATCTCTTTACGTGCTTTGTGCATGTGGCCAGGAAACCACTGGATTGAGTTATTAACCATTTGAATTTAATACCTTAATTTTTCTAATGCTCCAGCGGTTGTAAAAGTAGCAATGTGAATCTTGAGTAATACAATACTAGAACGCATTTTCTAAAACTGTGTTTACTTCAAGCTGCTCGAAACCGCGGAGTTGAGCTTTCTTTCATGTTAATGCGTCAGTTTATCATGGAATGATGATGAATCATTCAAGATGAAAGTAAAAAGCTATGGCGTGCAAACCTAAGCGCACACATCTCTTATATATACCGACTCGCAGTGAATATCCGTCTGGGTGAGAGACCGAACGCAAACGCTGTGTAGTCAAAGGTGGATTGTGTTGTCAGATTGTTCTGACGAATTTTGGTTTTCTGCTTTTATATCAAAGTGTTATTTTTATTTCGCTGTTGAGCGAAGTTTGACTTTTATCTGACAAAAACTAGTCTGAGCTTCCATTCAGAGGAAGCAGTCATGCTCAGTATTCTTAGAAGTATTACGGTATCGTCCGTCGCCTTAATTTTTTTAGCGAGTTCTTTTTGCTCAACTGCCAAACAGAGTCCTAAACCGAAGGTCATCGTTGGTGTTATTGCGCAAGACGAAGCTAAAGACTCGTTTGACGGTAGCGTTGGTCCTTCGTACGGAATTAGTCTTGAGTATTTGTCTAACATTACTAAAGCTCTGGATTATGAGTTAGAACTTCGGACTTACAAGCATATTCCGTCTTTACTTGCGGATGTCGAAAGCAAGAGGATTGATGGTGCGGTTGGATTTAGTAAAACAGCAGCAAGAGAAAAGCGTTTCTTGTTTTCGATGCCTTTTTTTTCGAGCACTATCGCTGTTTGGTATCGGAATGCCACTTACCGAGATAGTGATGCGCGTGATCTTAAATGGGTGTGTGTTGAGGGCAGTGTATATTGTGACAACCTCACTGAACGCGGTATCGATAAGATACATTACGTTAAAACACGTTTAGAGGCGTTTAATGAAGTTAAGCGAGGTAAAGCGAACGCGCTGATTTACACTTATGTTGGTATTACCCAATATTTGGATTTGAATGACATTGTAAAAGGGGTTGTCGATATTCCCAGTTGGTTGAAAAACGAAGAGGTGAGTTTTATCGCTTCGTTGGACAAACAAAGTCTGATCGATGACATCAACAAAATCCTTCAGTGGGAGCAAAATGGAAAAAACATTCGCTCCGTCGCCTCGAAAAATCCTTACCATATCAGTGATAAGTTATTGGTAGATTACCGACGTAATCATCAAAACAAACTAGTGATAACTTACAGCAGCAGTGACGAAGCTTATCCGTTTCTCTACCGAGATTCGCAAACGGGCGAGTTAGATGGTTTCTTTCCAGACTTCATCGACTTATTGCAGTCTCGTACTGGCTTGAGCTTTAAGTATGTGAAGCCGACGTCGAGCCTTTCCAATGGATTAACGGCATTTGATGCTGATATAGTCCCCGTTTCTTATGTGGGTGATCTACCTAAGTCAGATTGGTTGTTCACTAAACCATTCATGCACAGTAATTACGTGGCTATCCAAGCGGAGCAGAGCAAGCGCGATAAATCTGCATTGAAAGAAGCGGGTATTCTGCTCACTTTGAAAAAGCAAGGGTTAGTTCATTTGGGCACTTGGCAGCGAGGCCAAGTTGATCATTATGATGATTTGAAAAAGCTGCTTACCGATTTGAAATCGGGCGTTTTGGATGTGGCTTACATTCCTGACGACATCGTTCACAACATGATTGCACAAGATCAAGTCGATGGCTTGGTGATCAATGCGGAGGACGTTTTGACGTTCTCTAATGCATTTGCGGTTGCAAACCACAATACACAACTGCAACACATGTTGAACAGCATCATCGAAACCATTGATTCTAACGAGATCGAAAAACTGCTGCGTTCTCACCGAAGCTTCAAACTGACTTATGGCTATGACGCGGAGCAGATCGCTACATTTGTTGTTGCTGGTTCATTCATATTCTGTCTCATGTTAATTGCGACGTATTTCATCTTATCTCACATGCGACTTAAAGTGAGGTTAGCCGAATTTAATGCTGACAATGAGGAAGCGGAAAAGCAATGGCTGATGGACATCATCAAAGAGATCAATAGCTTGGTTTTTATCCATAGTGAAAATAACCATATGGAGATGAGCAATTGTGCCAACTACAACAGTAAACAGTGCCAACAATGTAAGTTGAAAAGTGATTCTGCGCACGCTCCTCTGGTGAATAATTTTGATGAACTAACCACTGTTATTGCTGGAAAGCGTATTTCAGAAGAGGTTGCCTCGTCGGGCTGTGAACTTGATATTAAACATGTATATCGAGAACGCAAAGTCATCGCTTCTCCTAGCGGTAAGAACAAGTTTGTACTGACTGTTATTCAAGATATTACCCAGCAAAAAGAACGTGAGCAGGCGTTAATCGATGCGCAAAAAGAAGCGCAAACCGCGGTACGTGCGCGCGAAAACTTTTTGGCAACCATGAGTCACGAATTAAGAACGCCATTGTCGGCAGCACACGGCATCCTCGATTTGCTAAATCGCCAAGTGATGGCAGATTCAAATCGCGAGTTAATTGCCCAAGCCATACGCTCGCTCAATCATTTGAATACGCTAGTAGACGAAGTACTGGATTATTCAAAGTTAGAGGCAGGGCACTTAACCGTCGCCCCAGTTAAGACCGACTTGCTTAAAACCTTGTGCGATGTGTTTCGAAGCTTTGAACCACGAGCGCTTGCGAAAGGTTTGGATTACAAAGTGACAATCAAACCATTTTCGAATGCTTTCATTGAAATCGACGCGCTGCGATTGGTGCAAATTACCACCAATCTGCTCTCCAATGCGGTGAAATTCACTGCCGAAGGAGAGGTTGGAATCAGTGTCATTCTTCATGAAAAGCAGCTTATTTTGAAAGTGGCGGATTCAGGTATCGGCATGACGGATGACCAACTCGAAGGCATTCTCAATCCTTTTGTTCAAGCGGATGACACTATTACGCGTAAATATGGCGGTACTGGATTGGGGCTAAGCATTGTTGACCGATTGATCGACAGCATGGGCGGCGTGCTCTGCATCGATTCACAATTTGGCTTGGGCACGACGATTACCGTCAGACTGCCAATTGAGCATTGCGACTCTGAGCCAGACGTTTGTTTGAACTGGACGTATAGCGAGAGCTTACCACTTAATGTTCGCCAGTGGTGTGACGCGTGGAAAATGCGTCCAGCGACGTTAAAAACAATGGTGGCGAACCTTCACCCTATACACGACAGCGATGCCAGTTTTAATGGCCTAATGCTGCGTGACGAACAAAGGGTACTTGGCAGTCTTACGCTAAGAGAGCTTCAATATCCAGATACATTGTTCAATTTGCTCAGCCAAACGCAGCAAGAAACCAAGCTTAGTGACGCAAATCAAGAAGTGGTTTCTTGGGTTCTCGGCACGGTACTGGTCGCAGAAGATAATCCCATTAACCAAAGTGTGATAGCAATGCAGCTTCATGAACTTGGAATCGAACCTGTCATTGTGAATAACGGCCGCGAAGCATGGGAATACATCAACCAAGATGAAAACGTTGTGTTGCTGCTGACCGATTTTCATATGCCAGAAATGGATGGCTATGAGCTTGTTAGGCACGTGAAAAACTCCGAATTTAAAGCAATTCCAATCATCGGTGTGACAGCAGAAGATGCTCGTCTTGCCATTGAACGTACACAGGATATCGGCATTGATGATGTGCTCTACAAGCCCTATGACCTTAATCAATTAAAAACCGTTTTGATTCCATTTATTGGCGAAAAAGAGAGGGGTAGGCTGCCCGGCTGGATTAAACGGTTCAAAGCACAGGACGCAAAAGAGATTGCGCGCGTGTTTAGTCAATCAATGTCTACAGATATAAAAAACTTAAACGCCGCATCGACTGAGCGAGACAAAAAACGGGTCATTCATGGCATCAAAGGAGCGGTTGGGGCGATAGGGGTAAGCATGCTGACTGAGCTTTGTATTGAGGCAGAACGAGTTAGTGCTGCGGAGTTTGACAGGCGAACAGCGGAGCTAATTTTACGAATCGAGCAGGAGATCGAAAACATAAACTATTGGGTAGAGACAAATGAATACACAACTTAATGTGATGGTGATTGATGACCATCCGCTACAAACCACAATACTTTCGCAAATATTGGATCGCTATTGCGCGCAAGTCATCCCCTTTAACTGTGTGGATGCTGCTATTCAGAGTGTGCAGGAACAACATTTTGACGTAATTTTTTGTGATATCCAAATGCCCGGAAAAGACGGCATCGATATGATGGAAATGCTCGATAAAGTCCAGTACCAGGGGCAAGTTGTACTGGTCAGTGCAATGGAATTGACCATTATTTCTGCGGTAAGAGCCATGTGCGAGGGATTTAGTTTTGAAGTATTAGGGAAGCTGCCTAAGCCATACGATGAAAATGAAGTCGTTGATTTGTTAGGTAAAATAAAAGATGAAAAAGCGAAACAAGTCAGCTTTGCGCAACCTATTGAAGTGGAAGATCAAGAATTCCTGTTTGCTCTGGCTGAAGGGCGCGTGAAAAATTATTACCAGCCTTTAGTCGATGTGCAAAGTGGGAAAGTGCTTGGGTATGAAGCGCTCGCGCGTTGGAATCACCCCATTTATGGTGTGTTAGCACCTCATTATTTTTTGCCAATTGTAGAGCGTTGCCGCCTTTCAGGAGAGTTGTTTCAAGCTGTATTGAGTAATGTTATCTATGACATGAAACACCGCGGATTGACGCAAAACGTATCCATCAATGTAGACCATGAAAATTTAGAAGATACGGCGTTCTCTCACTACTTTTTACAGCAATGTTCAGAGAGCGAGATTGACCCATCACAAATCACCATTGAAATTACAGAGCGAGATACATTTCAGACTAGCGCGTCCCTGTACAAGAATTTACTCAAGTTGAGGATGAACGGTGTCACTGTCTCAATAGATGATTTTGGCACGGGTTCATCGACGTTTGAAAAACTGGCTCAACTGCCATTCAACGAGTTAAAAATCGATCGTTCGTTTGTACAAGGTGTCGAATGCGACATCAAAAAACGCAACATCGTTGTTGCTATTTGCGCGTTAGCGAAAAGTTTGAATATACGACTGGTCGCGGAAGGTATTGAAGACGAAGTCACACTGCAAGCGATACGTGAGTATGGGATTGATCTTTGCCAAGGCTTTTACATTGATAAACCCATGCCACTAGAAGCCATAACCATACTAAATGAAAGATATGAATAAATTGAATTACTTGATCTTTGACGATCATCCTCTCGTTTGTGTTGCAATCAAGTCGTTGTTGGAAGAGTTAGGTAAAACAAATGGGGTATTTACTGCAACATCAGCGAAGATGGCATTACAAATATTGAAAAAGGAAGAAATTCAACTGTTGATCTTAGATGTGAACTTGGCAGATTGCGATGGGTTTGATTTCTACAAACGTATCAAATCCCATGGTTATGAAGGCAAAGTCATTTTCTTCTCCGCTGAAACTAGCCAAATGTACAGCCAAATGGCTTTTCGTTCTGGCGCTGATGGCTATGTGTGTAAATCGGAAAATCACGACATTCTTAAAGACGCGATAGAAGCGGTAGAGAAGGGGTATACCTTCTTCAAATTTAAGCAAGTTGTTAACAGCGTTCGAGAAATGTCACAACTTTCAAGCAGAGAAAGTGCAGTAATGAAGTATTTACTACAAGGAAAGTCCAATAGAGAAATCGCTTCAGTGCTATCAATAAGTGATAAAACAGTCAGCACATACAAACGCCGTCTATTGGATAAATTTAACGTAAAGAACATTGTTGAGCTAACAAGAGTGGCGGGGGCGTAAGACCGCATCATGACACTTAAAAGTATCGCGTTGTCTCTTTTCATCGCAACATTACTATTCGTCACTTCTGTCACAATGATTGGTGCGGTGTTAATTTCTTATGAAGTAAAGCAGTTCAACACTTACGCGAATAATTTAGCCAAAATAAAACAAAAAGTAATTCTCATGGGGCTATTGACGGAAGCGCAGCTCGAGCAATACAAAGGCATGAGCGTGAGTGAAGTAGAAGCGCAAACAGAGCTGAGCTTTCAAGATGCGATTTACTCCCTGTCACCTTATGAAAAACTTAATTACGTTGAAGCTGTTGCACGGAAATCGCTTCATCAGGCTGAAGCGTATTTATCAAATGCGTTCAATCGACAAAATGCCGTTATGTATTTTCGTTCTTATACTGGAAACAAACTCATCTTAGAGAGACCGATTGAAGCGTTAGAGGGAGTGAAAGCCACATTTGATGTTGATTGGTGTAAAAGTAATTATTCTTGTGTGTTAGCTGCGTGGAAAGAGCAACTGACGGACCGGGTATTGTTTTCCCTACCATTTAAAACGACATACTCCGATGACATGGCGATAAGCATCATGAGTCCGGTTTACTTTCAAGGTGAGTTAGTGGGGGAGTTCTCGGAACAATTGTACCTCTCGCCGCTTTACAATGATGGGAAAGCGGTAGATGTTCAAATAGCGAATGGGAACAAGCAAATGGTGATTTATTTCGCTGGCTACCCCTTTCCATCATTCGCGTACACCCAATCATATGTCGCAGACAACAACAATCTTATCGTTTACATGTACCCATTCAGTAAAATTGTATTGGATTACGTGTTCTTGTTTATCATCTTCTTTTTCGTAACCTTAGCGTATTACAACAAAGCTTATGAATCTAAAGAGAGCAAACTTCGCCTCGCGAAAGCACTGACGAACGTGACGAAAGATGATTTAACGGGATTGTTTAACCGCAGAGTCTTTCAAGATAGCGAATTCAAACGTCGTTTGGAAACCGCGCCATATTCCGTCATTGCAATAGATGGCGATAGGATCAAGCGAATCAATGACCATTACGGTCACCATGTAGGGGACGAAGTTATTGGGATTATTGCTGATGCTATGTCTAAAGTGTTTCGAAATAGTGATTATCTAGTTCGAACTGGTGGTGATGAGTTTGTTGCGATTCTGCCGGGTTGCAGTATCAGTCAATCTTCAATATTGGCGAAGAAGCTTCGTAGTGTCGTTAAAGATAACCGACTAAAGACCTTGGATATCGAAGTTAGTGTGAGTACTGGTATCGCGGCGAATGAGTTACACGAAACGCTTCAGGACGTTATTGTACGTGCAGATGAAGATCTCTATGAGATGAAAAAACACAGACAAAAGTCCCATTAAGCAGGTCTAGTATTGACTAAATGTTAAGTTACGGAACATAACCATGACATAACTGTTTGATTAATTTGACCAAACAGAATGAGTGGTCTTTTATATTAGAGCAGTCAACAAATAGTGATTGCTCTATTTATTCTCGACCTTACATCTGGTGTCGCACGTGAACAAAGATCTCGACTTAAACTTACTTAAAATACTTGTCTTACTGGATAAGCACCGTCAGCTCAAGCCCGTTGCGAAAGCGATGGGGAAGAGCGAAGCGTCAATTAGCAAATACCTTGCCCGATTGCGACTCCAGCTAAACGATGAATTGTTTATTCGGCATCCTCACCACATGGAACCGACGGACTATTTAAAACGTCAATTACCTAAAATTTCCGATGCACTCGAGAAGCTTGAAACTTGTCTAATTAGAGATGAGTTTGAACCGGAAAATTACGAAAAAGACATCACCATTTGTTTACCGCAAACCGCTCAATACTCATTTGGGCATTTACTTGCAATGGATTTAATGGCGCTGTTTCCCAAGGCGCACATTTCGATAGCAACGATTACAGAGTATACGATAGAAGAGATAATCCTAGGCAAAGTGGATGCGCAATTACATTACTTCAACGAGGATGTTCCGAAATCTGTTTATCAGAAGTTCATCGGCTATGCGCCTGCTGTGTTAGTTGTCCCTGAAGAGCTGGGAATTACCACCCTAGAAGAAGCAGCCAAACTTCCCTTTATCATGTTAGAGATTATCGGTTGGAAAGAGAAAGAGCAGCTCGTTAAGCGTGCGATGGAAAGCCACGGTATGGTCATCAACCGTATTGCGGCTCTAGACAACGTAAGCAGCGTATTGAAGCTAATTAAGCAAAAAAGCGCCGCAACCGTGCTACTTGAATATCAGGCGCCAATTGATGGATATAAATTTATAAGAGTGCCAGAGCATTTTTACCCAGATGGCTGGCCAAAAGTGGTTGTACAGGTGAAGCAAAGCTTAAGACATGATGCAATGCACCAGCTGTTAATCGGTGCTATTGCAAAATACATGAGCGCTTAGCGGCAAAACTCAATGTTTTCTGACTGAGGAATAGTATGCAGAAGTTCAATCAACGTGTCCGCATGGTACTTCTTCAGAATACGCGTTTTGTAGGTGCTGATTGTTTTAGCGCTGAGTGAAAGTTGTTCAGAAATCTTCTTATTAGAGTAGCCTTGTACAAGATAATGGAACACCATGGCTTCGCGATTTGAAAGTGTTACGTTACCCGACGATGGTGTGTGAGTCGACTTAAACATTGAGTAACCGCGTGAAACACTCACAATTGCGTCGATAATGGTCTCTCTTGTTTCATGCTTGCTTAAGAAGCCGTTTGCGCCCATTTCGTACGCTGCTTTAGAAAGACTCGAGTAGTCACGTGAAGAAACAAATAACAGTCGGCCACGATATCCTGTCGCTAAAATGTTTTTGGCTAAACGCATACCATCGCGGTCGCCAAGCACTACGTCTAAAATAATCAAATCAATCTTTTGGCCTCGGACAAGATCCATCACTTCCGCACTGTCAGTGGTTTGAATCACTTCAGCTGTGTTGACTACAGATTCAACTAGAGAAGCAATAGCTTCGCTATACAATGGTTGAGCGTCGATAATAAGAACATTATTCAAAGTTAACCTCACCTAATACATCAACTAGTGTGCTGTCAGGCGACAGCGCAATTGGATGAATAGGATTGTAGGAAAAACCTTGCTAAGAGGAAGGAAAATGACTCTTTCCAAAAGTGAAAATCAGTGTCTTGATTATGGGAATAGCGATGTCAGGTATTGAAATACCTAGTGATAGGATGATTGCTTAAAACTTACGCTGACAGAAAACTAACAAACTGAAAGTGTTCTTTCAGTGTTCTATGCCTTCAGATTTTCTTGCGATGCCTCTAGCGCTTCGATTTAAACCCGTGTGTTCACAAGCGCAGTTTTATACCATGCCACTTGAAGAGAGCTTGTTATACACCAGGCATGAGCACAGTAGCCAACTTTGTACTGATATCTGTTAGATAGGTTTGGCTATTGACGCTGAACATCACTTCAAATTATTTCTAAACTTTTCATTGACTCTGCCGCTAAAAGTGGAGGTGTTAATTCGCACTTTGGCCACTCATAATGTCGTGTTCAAAAATGAGACAATTTTACATGGTTTGGTATGGAAATGTGCGTTAGCCGTCCTTTTGATGGTTTACAAATTTTGTTGTAACGACTAAAAAGGACTTTTGGATTTTTAGCCAGAGAACGGCTTCTCATGGCGTTTGCATCAAACTTTTCTGATGCGTATTTTTGGTTGGATAATTGGCTTTATGAGTAACGTAACCAGCACCATTTTGACAGAAAGTGGTACCAATGAGCTTGAAATCATCGAGTTTCATTTAGAAAAAACATTGCCAGATGGCAGCACAAAAACTTGTTATTACGGCATTAACGTTGCGAAAGTACGAGAAGTGATTCGCGTGCCAGAAACAACCGATTATCCAAACGCACAACCGCATATGATTGGTGTGTTCTCATCCAGAGATGTACTGACGCCTTTAGTGGATTTAGCTGGTTGGTTAGGTGTGCCAACACGACAAGATCTGGAGCGCAAGTTTGTAATCGTTACGGATTTCAACAAAATGACCAATGGCTTCTTAATTGACAGCATTTCGCGTATTCATCGTATCTCTTGGAATGATGTGGAATCACCAAGTCAGTTTTTGGAAGCGGGCGAACAAGATTGTGTAGTAGCCGTTGTCCGTAAAGAAGGCAACCTGATCATGATTCTCGACTTTGAAAAAATCATCGCAGACATCAACCCAGAACTGAGTATGGAAAAATACGATGTGAAAGGGGACAAGTCGGTGGATCTCAACCAGAGAATGGTCGGTAAGCGTAATGCTAAAACGATCATGGTGGTGGATGACTCAGCATTTATTCGCTCTTTGATCCAAGATACATTAGCTTCTTCAGGTTACAATGTGATCACATGTAAAGACGGTGGTGAGGCGCATGAGAAGTTGATGAGCTTGATCGAGGTCGCGAAAGAAGAAAACTTGCCAGTTAAAGAGCTATTAGATGCGGTGGTTACGGACGTAGAAATGCCTCGAATGGATGGTATGCACTTAGTGAAGAGACTACGAGATACCGAAGCGTTTTATGAAATGCCGATCATTATGTTCTCGTCATTGATGAGTGAGGATAACCGAGCGAAAGCACTATCTCTTGGCGCAAATGATACGATTACCAAGCCAGAGATTGGCCGCATGGTGAATATGATGGATAAATACGTGTTTAACTTTGCGTAAAAAACCGATCAGATGAAACAAATAAGGCTGCCGATTGGCAGCCTTATTTTTATTGAGGGCAGGGAAGAATCTCTAAGGTGTAACTCTCGTTTGGAGTCTGCGGTGGCCCATATAAAATTCCGCATTGTGTAAGGCTAGCTCTTTTTTCGTCGGCTGCAGCAATGACCATTTCGCGAGTTGTTGAACCAGCCGGGTGATGAAATGTTTTCCAATCCGAGTCTTCTTCGTTCAGTCCTTGCACGAGTAACTTCATCGATTCGCTATCAGAATCAGGATATCCATATAAAAAAACACAGCGCTTTGAACCACCAATATTACAGCCGTCAAATGGTAAATCTGCCATTAAAGCACTGTCTACGAAGTTTGAAACGTAAGGCTTGCTTTCCAATCCCGCAATCGCCATTTTCCCATAACCCACGCCTAATGCTGACGCAATAGCGCCTTTCATTCCTTCCAAACGTGCTTCACGTGCATCGCTTTGAAGGTTTAAAAAGCGTGGCGCGGCAGTGACAGCAAGAATACCGAGCACGACAATAACTACGACTAACTCTATTAGAGTAAATCCCGTTTGTTTTTTCATATTATTTTCACAGCAAGTTAAAGGTAGAAAAACACTGACCGTACACTTGTTTATTGTGTAAATAAGTACGGTAATGATAAATCGATCAGTAGTATAAAGAGGTGAGTTGTAAAGTGCTATACCGACGCCGCACTAATTGACTGAATCCATTAAATGCAATGGAGAATTCACGGGTCTAATTCTGCTAGATTTTAAGAGGTCATTAATTCCGCTGAAGAAATGCTGCGTGAACAGGCGAGCATGAATCCTCTTCGATGTAAGCAAACATGTACATCAGCGGAATGAAATACAAAATGCAAATGAGGGCGAACCGCACAAATGGATTGTCTTTTTATTCACTTTGATGAATGCTACGCGGAATTCATATCGCAGTATGCCTGAGGTATTCATCATGCGAATGTGCTTTGGTTTTGTGTTTATTTTTCAAATATAAGAATAATCTAAATGGAATTCGATTCGATAAACTTCCTTGCAATAGGTTTGATATTTCTTGGCTCTTATGTCCAGACCGCAATCGGTTTTGGCTTGGCTATTGTTGCCGCACCTTTACTGATTCTTTGGGCGCCAGAATATGTTCCTGCGCCAATCTGTTTAGTCGCGTTATTTATTTCGTTGATGAATGCGATGAAGCACCGCAGTAGTGTTGAAATCGGCGGCTTAAAGATGGCGTTGATTGGGCGAGTGCCGGGATCAATTGCTGGTGGCTTGCTACTCTTTTTTGTATCTACACAAACTCTCACGCTTTGGATTGGTTTGTTGGTGCTGTTTGCAGTCGTGGTGAGTGTTTTACCGTTTCGGGTTGAGCCTACGCCTTCGCGTATGACATGTGCTGGTTTCTTTTCTGGGTTGTTTGGTACCAGTTCTGCGATTGGGGGCCCTCCGATGGCGTTATTGTTGCAGCATCAAGAAGCAAATCAGTTACGCGGCAACTTATCGGCTTTTTTTGTTTTCAGTTCGATTATTTCACTAATAGTACAAATCCCAGTGGGCTTCTTCACATTGCATCATTTGGTCATTACTATTCCTCTATTACCTGCTGCGGCGCTTGGTTACTGGCTAGCAATGAAAACTACCCAGTCGTTACCAAAAGAAAAGATTCGGTTTGGGGCACTTATGTTGTGTTTTGTGAGTGGCTTTACCGCCGTCGTACAAGCGTTGAGCCAATAATGCCATCTGCATCATAAAGTCACTGCGGGATTGCATTCCTTTTTATGTATGGCGGACTTGTTTACTTACGCCAAATTTGGTCGTTTAGATGGGCGATAGTTTTATGAATAACACTCGTTATGGCACTTTTATGGCAGCATTCTCCTTTGTGATCTGGGGATTGCTACCAATTTATTATCGTTATTTACCAAATGCTTCTATGGATGAGTTGCTAGCATGGCGAATCATTGGGTCTGTACCTGTCGGGTTTCTAATTGTACTTGGGATAACCCGTCGAGGGTTGAATTGGAAAGAAATCTGGCTTGATAAAAAATCCTTGTGGTACACGTTTGTGGCGAGCAGTTTGATGTGTATTTCTTGGAGTGCGTTCACTTGGGCTTTGACCCATCATCGGGTCATTGATGCCAGCTTAGGCTTCTTTATTGGGCCATTAGTATCTGTTGCACTAGGCGTATTTATTCTTGGGGATAAGCTCTCAAAAGGCAAACTTATTGCAATCGTGCTGGCAACAATTGGTGTTATGTATCAAGTGATTCACTATGGTCAGCTGCCCGTTATCGCACTAACGATGGGGTTGTTCTTTGCTTTGTATGGGCTTTACAAGAAGAAGATAAATTATGACTGGAGTACAACCTTGTTTGTTGAGGCGTTGTTACTGACTCCAGTTGCACTCGCATATTTGCTCTATAAACAATGGGCAACTGGTGAACTGGCTTCGGGCACAGATACCAAAACATTGCTTTTGTATTTTGGCAGTGCACCTATCACACTTTTACCACTTGTATTTTATTCTATCGCAATACGTATAACTAATTTATCAACCGTCGGTCTAATGCAATACATCGAGCCAAGCTTGCAGTTTGTGTTGGCAGTTATGTTTTTTGGCGAGTTGTTTGACGAAGTGAAAGCGGTGACCTTTGCATTTATTTGGGTAGGGCTGTTGTTCACCATTTTTGAAAGTATTATCAAAGGGCATCGGCGCAAAAAGCTGGTCAAACACCCCTTATAGTGGTTTCAATATTCTCACATATTAGCTTCTTTATTCTTATGCCCTCCATTCGAGGGCATTTTTAATGTCATGAAGCATTGGCTTTCGTTTTTTGCCTGAATAGAAATCATAACTTGAGATTATTTTACGCATTATCATAATGATACCGCTATAGTTATAGCCAAGTGACACGCTTATATAAGTGAAAACCAGATCAAGAAGGACGACATATGATCACTGCTCTGTATGCCAACATTCTCGCAATACTCATTATTTGGTTGGCTGTTCAAGTAATTAAGCAACGTCGCTTAAATCAAATTGCTTATGCCGATGGTGGGGTAGAGGCTCTACAAATTGCTCGTAGTGCCCAGAGTAATGCGACAGAATATATCCCCATCACCCTGATTTTAATGGCACTTTTAGAATTCAATAGTGCTTACCCAACATGGATACATCTCACCGGTATTATTTTTGTAATTGGTCGAGTTATTCATGCTAAAGGCATATTGAAAAAAGACTTGAAAAAGCGCATTAGAGGGATGCAGGTGACATTTCTGGTGATACTTTCATTGGTTGTGTTAAATATGATTTACCTGCCATACGATAAGTTATGGTAAGTCTGCGACGTTACATTCCACCACCATGGGTACTCGTTCTGATTGGATTAGTACTGAATATTGGCGCGATCATCGTTACTAGCTTAGTCCTTGATAAGTTGGGTAAACAGCACTCGCAGCTCGCAGAGCAAACAGCAGAAAACTTGTATTCCATCCAACTCGCATGGAACAGTGTGGAAACCCTAGAAAGGAAAAGAGAAGCTTTACTGCTGCATGTGCACATAAGTCAGAGCGTAGCGATACCTTTAGAGCTAGAAGAGGTATTAGCAGGGCATTTATCTTCTTGGGTTCACAACGAGTCGGATGAAATACAAATTGATCAACTTCCGCAACTAATGTCAAAGATAAATCAGGCACAAGCTTCGTATAGAGACCGCATCGATAATTACTACATTGAGAATGTAGAGCTCAATGAGGTAATGGCAAAGCAGGATGAAAAGATCGCTTGGTACAAGAATATCGGACTCTTCTTGCAAGTATTCGGACTTGCGTTAATCCTTGCACGCGACTTAGCTAGGAAGCAATAAAAGCAAGAGCTAAAGATCAGGTTTATTGCGAAATGCCAATGGTAGTTTGCAAATTGCAATTTATTCTGTGAGCAAACAGTAGCTATTGGTTAAGTTTTAATGAAAGTGATTAAATAACAACCTGTTTTTGTGCGCTGAAAAGTTGGCACGCCTCATGCTTTAGTATGAGTGACCCTTTCTAAGCCGAGGGTCACCTAGCCAACTGACGTTGTTAGTGAACCATCTTGTTCACAAATATATACAGCCAATCACGACTCCTTGTGGTTGGCTTTTTTTTATGCAGTCTAGAACTGTGCTTTAATCCAGATCATGCGATGGTCGGAAGATACATCCTTACCATCACCATACTTACCGATACGTGCATCGTTAAATAGTTTACGGCCCTCTTCATAAGACGCTGACCAGTACACACCAGAGTCTATTACATTCAAATTTGCTGAAGGCAAGGCATAGTCTACCCCTAAGCCAAACGTTGAAGTGATGCGATTCGGATATGAGTGAGTTGAACTGCGGTCAACAGCGTGTTCAGCTGCACCAAAGCTTGTTGGGTAAAGCGCACCATTCATCACGGTTTGGTTAACCAATGGATCGTTGTGCAGCTCTTGCATTACAGAGCTAATACCGTCACCAGCCACTGGATCAAGGTTTTGATCACCCATCATTACGAATTTAGCGCCGTTCGTTAAGCCACCTGTTTTACCCGCATCGTCGTAAAAATAGTCTTTGCCTTGAATGTAATGATGCCAAAACTCCACTTCTGCTGCGTTTTGCGCTTTGTTTTTACCGGTGTCAAATACTGGTGGAGTAGGATGAGACATCAACAAGTGTACAACTTCCTCGCCATTGCGAGTTGGAATGATGATTGGTGCGTCGACGTGATTTTTCGAAGATAGACGCACTTGATCCCATTCTTCCGCTGAGTACCATTCATCACCACACTTCATGCCGTCTGGAATCTTTTGCGAACCGTCACAGATAGTAATGGTTGGAATTTTCGCACCTTCCATATCTTTCCATTTAAATGCTTGGAATGTACGTGTGTTTGCTGTGTCAATTTTATACTTAGACATAAGGGCAAATGCATATTGACCATGGTACATGCCAAAGCCCCATGCATCACCTGGCATTTGACCTGCGGTTCCGTTGTTGTCGAGATCAAACTCACTCAACAACCCTGTATTAGTTGAGTAAGATTCAGCATAAGGGTATTCAATAGGCTCAAGGTTTGCTTCACCGCCCGCGCCATCGATACTTTGCGCGACAGACAAGTAGTTCTTCTGGAATCCTTCAATGGCTGCTTTGTTTTCGCCTGTTCCGTCGTTGTTGTATTCCGCCATCATGAGAACATCAGGACGATTCTTTTGAATGATTGCTGCAACGTTACGAATTTGAATGACTTTTTCCGCAGTGGTTTTGTCTTCGGCTGCGATTGAACCGTCTAAATAAGAGGTGACCAACGCAGTTTGTTGCGTTGGTTCAATTTGCATTTCATCTACCAAAGTTTCGAAGGTAGCGCGGTCAAAAGAGAGGTTGTAAGTCGCTATTTTTACTTCTTTAGGCTGAACATTGACGTATTCAGTATCGTCATTACATCCAGATAGTAGAGCGGCGCCAACAAGGACAGCGATAGAGGTTTTGATTGCTTTCATGGGTACGTCATACCTTATAATTAATTCGGCTGAATATTAAAGTCATCAGTCATTGTTTTAAGCGATATTAGTCACACAAACGTTTTCATATTTACATGTTCAATTAGTTTTTGTGTGATTTGTGCAATAAATGCAACACTTTCAACACCAGAAGGTTATATGTAAATTGTTAAAAAACGGTGTCGTTATTGATGCGAAATAGAGAGTCCGCCACCGTTAAAAAGAAAAGCGTAGAATTTAAGCGTACATGAGATGTTTGAGTTGTATGCTTATCGCCGTGTTTTATTTTTTATGTTTAGATTTCCGTATATAATAAGCAGTCAATCAGAAGTGAGGACGACCTCACCGCTCTATCTTTTCTCGGGGACGACCCCATCTCGTTGGGAAATGTGACATGGCTTGGGGAATTCTCTTCATTGCGGGCTTGTGTGAAATCGCATGGGCTGTCGGTCTTAAATATTCACAAGGGTTTACCAAATTCGGTGCTTCGGCATTCACTATTGTCTTTATGTTATTGAGCTTTTGGTTGCTTGGCATTGCGTTAAGAACCTTGCCTTTAGGCATTGCTTATGGCGTATGGGTAGGGATTGGCGCAATAGGCACGGCAGTCGTGAGTATTTATCTGTTCAATGAGCCAGCAACACTTATCAAAGCCTTAAGCTTGCTAATGATTGTCGCTGGTATCGCAGGGTTAAAAATATCAGCTTAACGTTAGGCTAAACACAAAACAGCCAGAGTCACTCTGGCTGTTTTTCTAAATGTCGTGTTTACGGTTCTGGGTAGGTATATCAAGCGTTGCGCTTAATAAAAGGTAACCGTAAGTTATGACCAAACGCATTAATTAATGCGCCTGTAACAATCAGACCGCCACCGACGTACGTCCAAATGATCGGAACCTCGCCAAAGAAAATGATGCCTAACAACACAGAAAATACGATCTGGATATACGAATAAGCGGAGGCTTTACCCGCTTGTTGAGTTTGCATCGCTTTGGTTAACCCCAATTGCCCAATTTGGGTAAAGACACCAACTAGAACCAACATGAAAGTCAGATATAGATCGGGCATTACAAAATCGTCGCCAATCAGTAAGAGTGAAGCGGGGAGAGCAACCAACGGGAAATAGAAAATGATCACTGAGCTGTCTTCTGTCTGACTCAGTTTTCTGACAATGACGTAGGCAATTGAGCTACCAAATGCGCCTAAGATCGCAATCATGACGCTAAACATTGGTAAAGCGCTATCTGAGCCTTGCCCAGTTTCTGGGCTTACCATGATATAGATGCCGAGTAAGCACAACGCAATACAAAGGAAAGTTGACGGCTGGATGCGCTCTTTCAAGAAAAATACGGCGAGTAGTGCAGTAAACACCGGATGAATATATTGGAATATCGTCGCTTCTGCCAAAGGTAAGGTGGTCACTGAATAATATACACACATCAGAGCCATCGTGCCCACAGCACCGCGTGCAAATAGTAATGGCTTATTATTGCCCCATACAGAAATTCGTTTTCGCTTTACATCGAAATAACTAATGATAAGTGAAACGAGCGCTCTTGCTGCAACGATTTCAAAAACGGGGATACCGTAGTTGCCGACGTGCTTTACTGTAGCCGACATCAGAGCAAAGCCGAACGCGGAAAGCACCATAAAGCGCACACCGATGGGAATCATAGTGTTGAATGAATTGGACATTTTACTGCTCATTTGTTGCGACAGATCTCACTTTAGCATACTTAGTTAGCGATTAAATCCTCTCAACTCAAACACTTCTGTCGACAAGATGAATAAACAGTAGAATACGTAGCAATTAATCTGTCTCTCTCAGCGTAACAATAAAAACTCGATATTTAAGGAGCTTACATGATCCCGATAAAAGCAACGCATGTTTCAGGCGTTGTCATTTCAAAAATTGATGGCATAGAAAAAATGCTGTTACTCAAACGCGTAAAAGGTGGCTATTGGTGCCATGTTGCAGGTGGTATCGAAGCGGGTGAAGCCGGGTGGCAAACCATTTTAAGAGAGTTAAAAGAAGAGACACGAATTGACCAAGTTGAGTTACATACAGCAGACTTTCTAGAGCAGTTCTACGAAGCAAAAAATAACCGTATCATGGTTATCCCATGTTTTGTGCTACTTTGTCCGCCTAACCAATCAGTTGTTCTCAACGAAGAGCATACCGAGTATCGCTGGTGTACGCTTGAAGAAGCTAAGCAGCTGGCTCCGTTTGCCAATCAGCATCACCTCTATGAACATGTATGGAAACATTATGTAGATGTGGCATCACTAACGCCATTTACGCTGATCGATCAAAAGGGCTAAATGAACGGCAACGGCTTTGATTAGTTTTTATAGAGAGGTTTGTTCTCATAAAATGAAGCGTTAGGATTTGCGCTGAGCGTTCACAATAAAAAGGAATAACATCTATGGATGAAGTCACATGCCAAGAGACGTATCAAGGAAATCACTTACAGAAGCGTTTTTCCGTCTCGCAAAGGGTCTCAATTGAGCCCCTCAACACGAAACACGCGTCCGCTTTACTAGAGGTTGTGAACACTCACCGAGAGAGCCTTGAGGGCTATCTACCTTGGACGGATTCTGTCACGAATCATCGAGAGGCCGTGAACTACATTTCCCAGCGAGTGAACAGTAATGCGCTAGATTCCCACTGGTGCGCAATTTATTTTGATGAGCAACTTACGGGTGTTATTGGTATTAAAGGTGTGGATTCACATACACGTGTTACTGAAATTGGCTACTGGCTTGCCAACAATGGACGAGGCCATCGTGTGATTGATCAAGTACTCGCAGTATTGATCCCTTTTTTGAAGAAGAAAGGGCACGCACAATTCATTCAGTTCCATTGTATGGAAGATAACATCGCTAGCATCAATATTGCTGAGCGTGCAGGCGCCACATTAAAAGAATACGTTGATCATGAGTTCGATATGCTTGACCGCTCTCAACGACTAGGCATTTATGAACTACGTTTGACGTAGTATCCACCCTAGAGATATTTTAATCAGAGTTCGAACTCTAACTTCACGAGCGCTACAATAGTAACATTGTTGCGCTCGTGTTAACTTGGGGCGTCATTGGTAGAAACTAGGTTAGGAGAAGCATCATGAACGCAATCACAGAGGTTGAAGTAGATAACTTGTTACAGCAAAGCCTCGAACGCTTAAAAGCGGCATATGCAGCCGAACCTTATCCTAGTGTGGATGAACGTAAACAGCGCCTCGTTTTGTTAAAAAAATCGCTGCTTGAGAACAAACAAGCTCTGGTTGAAGCGTTAAGTGACGATTTTGGCTATCGCTCAGAATTTGATACCGCTATGACCGACGTTTTGCCAACGGTCTCGCATATTAATTATACCCTCAAACGACTAAAAAAATGGTGCAAACCCAGCAAGCGCGAATCCGGCTTATTGCTCGCACCTTCTAAAGTCACCGTTCAGTATCAACCGTTAGGTGTCGTCGGGATCATTTCGCCGTGGAACTTTCCTGTGATTTTGAGCCTTGCGCCTTTAGTGACAGCATTGGCTGCTGGCAACCGCGTGATGATGAAGCTCAGCGAATTTACGCCAAAAACCAATAAAGTCATCGTCGATATTTGCCGTGGGTTGTCTGAGTATGTCGAAGTTTTTGAGGGTGAAGCAGACGTCGCACAAGCATTCAGCCAACTGCCATTCGATCACCTTTTGTTCACGGGTTCTACGAGTGTTGGTCGCGCAGTGGCAAAAGCGGCAGCGGAAAACCTTACCCCGGTGACGTTAGAGTTGGGTGGAAAGTCCCCGGTGATCATTGCAAAAGATGCAGACATGAAGAAAGCCGTTGATGCTATCTTGTTTGGTAAATGCATTAATGCAGGCCAGATTTGTGTCGCGCCTGACTACGCATTTGTACCGCAAGAACGTGTCGAAGAGTTCATTTCGCTATTCTTAAAACGTTTTGAAAAGCTCTATTTAAAATCCAACAAGAATCAAAAGCTGACCCATATTGTCAACCAACGACAATATGATCGTTTGACTGCGCTACTTGAGGATGCAAAAGCGCAAGGTGCTAACCTTCACACTGTTGAAGCGTCGCCCCAAGAGGAACGACTTCTGTATCCTCATTTGGTCACGGATGTGTCGCCGAATATGCGAATCATGCAAGAGGAGATCTTCGGGCCATTTCTACCTGTTAAGCCCTACAATGCCGTTGATGAAGCGATTGACTACATTAATCAGCACCAAAGACCACTTGCGCTGTATGTTATGTCGGACGACAAATCGACCATCAAACATATTGTACGCAACACCCACAGTGGTGGCGTCGGCGTTAATGATACGGTTTTACATGTTGGCGCTGAAGATGCGCCTTTTGGTGGCGTTGGTGAATCGGGTATTGGGCATTATCACGGAGAGGAAGGATTCAGAACTTTTAGTCATGCGAAAACCATTCTTCACACACCGAAATGGTTGCCAAGAACGAGCGTATTAATGCGCCGTAGGGCTATGGCGATAAAAGCGATCCAAAAGATCTTTGTTCGATAATAATTATGATTTGATTGATAAAAAACCGCCCGAATAGGCGGTTTTTTGTTTCTATATGCTCTGAAACGCTGGGCACCAAAGTTCGAGAAACTTCCTTCGCGTGCTACCAACAAAACAAAGAAAGGCTCTTGCTGAAAGAGCCTTGTTCAGGAAGTGTCGAGAGATCTTGGCAAGTTTAATGCAGAACTTCACTGCTGAATCTTAGATATCTACAGTCGTTCATCAGTTCTTTAAACGCCTTTCGGTCCAGCTTAATCAGAGTTTCATGATCGCCAGCTTCAAGGTAGACATGTTCCAAGTTTGCTAATCTTTCATCGCAAACTGTCGACATGTGGTAAGGACTACCAATCGGTGGAATAGCGCCGTGTTCACAATCGGTGAAGAGTCGGTAAACCATACGCTCTTTCACCAAGTGGAAGGTGGCGTTAAACTCGTCGTTTAATCTCGACAAACTGATTTTGTTGTTGGCAGGTAAGACCGCCATCATATGACGCCCTTCATGATCCTCTAGAATCACACCTTTTGCGATATTCATTAAAGGCACACCTGCTGCAACACCACTTTGTAGCGAGCTATGACTGTGGCTGTGATTCACGGTTTGAAAGTGAATGTTATGCTCAGTCAAATATTCATCTAATCGGGTTGCAATCGTCATATAGCCTCCACGTGTATGAGACCCATAAAAAGTATAGGTTAGTCGGGCGACAATCGCGCATTTTACTCGGCGACACTGACGCTCTTTACGCTCCTGTTCTACGCTTATTGCAAGCCAGCGAGAAAGCATGGTTAACAATAATAAATAGGGGGCAACATGAGCAAGCCAATCATCGCTGATAACAAGCCGATCAAAGTAGAGTTGAAAGCTGGGCAAGAATATTACTTCTGCCGATGTGGGCGTTCTAAAAATCAACCTTACTGCGATGGGTCTCATTCGGGAACCGGCTTAAAGCCAATGAGCTTTAGTGCGGAAAAAGACGAAGATGCCTATCTCTGCCAATGTAAGCATACCGCCAATGCTCCTTTTTGTGATGGTACACACAAGCGATTTACCGCAGAGCAAGTCGGTAAAGAGGGACCGGAACAAAAGCGAGAGAAAAGAGACAAACCAACGGCGTCTGCTACTCAAGAAGAGCCAACCCTCGAGTTTATCCACCAATTAGCGAGAGAAGGACTCTCTAAACTCGGTCATCATGGTCCGATGGCTGCAATGGGGGTTCCTAGGCATTTGCTACCACATTGGGATGCTATACAAATCATGGTGGCGCAAATGGCGACACAACCGTTGTTGGAAGACGTTCCTGTGTCTACCGAGTTGATTGTGGGACCAAACGCGCGTAAGCCGCTCAGACTCGCCATTCCTTTGTTGGTGTCGGACATGAGTTTTGGCGCACTTTCTGAAGAGGCGAAAATTGCACTAGCAAAAGGTGCAGAGTTGGCAGGGACTGGGATTTGCTCTGGTGAGGGTGGCATGTTACCGGAAGAGCAAGCCGCCAATTCACGGTATTTCTATGAGCTTGCTAGTGCTCAATTTGGCTACGACGAATCTAAGCTTCTTAATGTTCAGGCGTTTCACTTCAAAGGCGGGCAAGGAGCAAAAACGGGCACGGGTGGTCATCTGCCTGCAAATAAAAATGTAGGTAAGATCTCTCAGGTGAGAGGCATCCCCGAGGGACAACCAGCGATATCACCACCAACGTTCAAAGATCTTCACACTACTCACGATTTCAGAAAGTTTGCTGACAGAGTTCGTGGCATCACAGGCGGTATTCCAATTGGATTTAAACTCAGTGCCAACCATATTGAGCAAGACATTCAGTTTGCGCTTGATGCTGGGGCTGATTACATCATCTTAGACGGTCGCGGTGGTGGCACGGGTGCGGCGCCAACTATGTTCCGTGATCATATTAGTGTGCCCACCATCCCTGCATTAGCTCGTGCACGTAAGTACTTAGATGAAAAAGGTGTAAGTGACAGCGTCACATTAATCATCACTGGTGGGTTGCGAGTTCCTACGGATTTTGTCAAAGCGTTGGCACTTGGAGCAGACGGAGTAGCGATAGCAAACAGTGCGATGCAATCGATCGGTTGTGTCGCGGCTCGCATCTGCAACACCAATAATTGCCCTGCAGGCATTGCGACACAAAATGCCGATTTGAGGCAGCGTCTCGACGTTGAAAAGTCATCCCAGCAACTGAAAAATTTCTTCGAATCCTCGGTCGAGCTCATGAAAGTCATGGCGAGGGCTTGTGGTCATCACGCTCTGAGTGAATTTAGTCATCATGATTTAGCGACCTGGGATCACAACATGGCGAGGCTGTCTGGGATTAAGTATTCAGGTATGGACTTAAACTGATCTCTATCCATATTTTCTGCATATAGGTACATGTTTGATAACAATTATTTATTCGCTGAAATGTTTGAAATTTTGACTTGGCGTTAACTAAAAAAACAGTGTATGAACTACGCTGTTTGAGGTGGATATTCGATTTATTGAATAACAAAGAGTGGTTACCACAACCACGACACGAAGGAGCATTATATGAGCAAAGCAAACGGCGGTTCGGTAGGTAAATGTCCAGTTATGCATGGTGGGCAAACATCTACAGATAAGTCGGTGATGGATTGGTGGCCGAATGCCTTGAACTTAGACATCCTGCATCAACACGACTCCAAAACCAACCCATTTGGTCAGGACTTTAATTACAAAGAAGAACTGAAAAAGCTAGATGTCGAAGCACTTAAAAAAGATTTAAAAGATTTAATGACTGATAGCCAAGAATGGTGGCCTGCCGACTGGGGACACTACGGTGGTTTAATGATCCGAATGGCATGGCATGCAGCGGGCAGTTATCGTATTGCGGATGGCCGTGGCGGTGCTGCTACAGGCAACCAACGCTTTGCTCCTCTCAACTCTTGGCCAGATAACGCCAACCTCGATAAGGCTCGACGCCTTTTATGGCCAATCAAGAAAAAATATGGCAACAAACTAAGTTGGGCAGACCTGATTGTCCTTGCCGGTAACATGGCGTACGAATCCATGGGTTTTAAGACCTTTGGCTTTGCGTTTGGACGAGAGGACATTTGGCACCCAGAAAAAGACACTTACTGGGGTTCTGAGCAAGAATGGTTAGCCACAAGTGACGCTGATAACAGCCGCTACTCTGGTGAGCGAGATTTAGAAAACCCGCTTGCTGCGGTAATGATGGGTCTTATCTATGTGAACCCTGAAGGGGTAGACGGTAACCCAGATCCTCTCAAAACAGCACATGACATGCGAGTGACCTTTGCGCGAATGGCAATGAACGATGAAGAAACCGTCGCGCTCACAGCTGGTGGTCACACGGTGGGTAAGTGTCATGGTAATGGTGATGCCGCAAACCTTGGCCCAGAGCCCGAAGCAGCAGACGTTCATGAGCAAGGTCTTGGCTGGATTAATCACAAAACACGTGGTATTGGTCGTGACACGGTAACGAGTGGCATTGAAGGTGCTTGGACAACACACCCTACACAATGGGACTACGGATACTTCCACCTACTATTTAAGTATGACTGGGAACTGAAAAAGAGCCCAGCAGGTGCATGGCAATGGGAGCCAATCGACATTGAAGAACAAGACAAGCCTGTCGATGTTGAAGACGGTTCTAAGCGCTACAATCCAATCATGACCGACGCCGATATGGCGCTCAAAATGGACCCTGAATATCGTAAGATTGCAGAAAAGTTCCAAAATGACCCTGCGTACTTTGATGACGTTTTTGCTCGTGCCTGGTTTAAGTTGACACACCGCGATCTAGGACCAAAATCATGTTATTTCGGCCCTGATGTGCCAAGCGAAGATCTTATTTGGCAAGACCCAACGCCCGCAGGTAAGACAGACTACGATGTTGATTTAGTAAAAACAAAAATCGAAGCAAGTGGCCTATCCATTAGTGAGTTAGTAAGTACGGCGTGGGATAGTGCGCGTACTTACCGTGGCTCTGACCGCCGAGGCGGTGCAAATGGCGCGAGAATTCGCTTGGCTCCGCAAAAAGATTGGCAAGGGAACGAACCTGAACGTCTAAGTCGTATTCTTGCGGTGCTAGAAAAAATAGCAGCAGAAGAGGGCTGTAGTGTTGCAGACGCTATCGTGCTTGCTGGGAACGTAGGTATTGAACTGGCTGCGCGTGCCGCAGGTCATAATGTTTCCGTACCATTCGCGCCAGGCCGAGGTGATGCCACCCAAGAGATGACGGATGTTGAATCATTCGAAGTTCTTGAACCTGTCGCTGACGGTTTCCGAAATTGGTTGAAGAAAGACTACGCGGTTAAGCCAGAAGAGCTTTTATTAGATCGTGCTCAGCTTATGGGGCTAACGGCGCCAGAAATGACGGTACTTATCGGTGGTATGCGCGTTCTAGGCAGTAACTACGGCGGTGGAAAAGAGGGCGTATTTACTGACCGAGTCGGCACTTTGTCGAATGATTTCTTCGTGAACCTTACTGACATGGCATATACGTGGAAACCAGTGAGTGCTAATCAATATGAAATCCGTGATCGTAAAACCGACGCTGTGAAGTGGACGGCAACCCGTGTGGATCTTGTCTTTGGTTCAAACTCGATCCTGCGTTCGTATGCGGAAGTGTATGCGCAAGATGATAATCAGGAAAAATTCATCCATGACTTCATCGCCGCATGGACGAAAGTCATGAACGCGGATCGTTTTGACTTGCAATAAGTGAAACGATGTTCATCGATAGATGCGTAAACAAAGTTGATGAATAAGTAAGAGAGGCGGGCGAAAAGCTCGCCTTTTTCTTTACCTATCTTTTTACTTTGATTGTTACTTTGATTGAAAATTAAGCTCATTTGAACCATAATAACTGGACCATATGAACCATAGGAGCTTGATATGGCAACTGCAGCATTAAAAAGCTTCAAACCGAAACAACCTCATAAAGCCAATTTCTGGTTTATGTTGGGTATTGAAGACGCTGAAACAGGTCGCACTGATGCGGTTCACAAAGGCTTTGAGCCAAAGGTGTATCGCAATATTGTTGAGCGTGTGAAGCTTTCTCAGAGTGAGTTTCAAAACGTCACATTGATACCTGTCAGCACGGTCAAGCGTCGTCTAAAAAACGATGAACGCTTCAATACGCAAGAAAGTGATGCAATCTATCGATTAGCGATGTTATTGAAACTCGCGACAGAGCTGTTTGACGACGAAGAGCGCGCGTTAAAATGGATGAGAGAGAATGTGTATGGCTTAGGAGGTAAACGTCCACTTGATATGGTCTCGACCACGGTGGATTTTGAAATCGTAAAAGATTTGATCGGCCGTTTAGAGCACGGGGTATTCTCGTAATATGAAGCTCTATCGTCTCACACAAAAGAAATTTGCTGACACGCCATTCAGCCCCGTTGGCGCAAAGTTGTTTGGAGGGCGATGGAACTCAAAAGGAACCGAAGCCCTCTACTTCTCTGAATCGGAATCCCTTTGCTCGTTGGAAGTATTTGTTCACGTAAACAACGATCCTGCTATCACCAAACTTTACGATTTATATCGTATTGAAATGCCAGAATACCTCATCGCCACCTTAGATGAAGAAGATCTCCCTGTGACGTGGCGAGCAATACCGGCGAGCGAGTCTACGCAGTACATTGGTGATCAGTTTCTCAATGATCCTCATCCAGAGTTTGCCGCGCTGCAAGTGCCTTCAACGATTTCACCTCGTGATAAAAACTACGTGGTGAATCCAAATCATCCCAAAATGAAAGAGATCATCAAGAAAGCCGAAAAGCTCGATTTCGCGTTTGATCCGCGCATTTTCAAATAGACGCCTAGCTTTGTCTTGCTTTAAAGCATTCAGCGCTTACCTGAGATAAGCGCTGAAGCATAAAAGTTTATTCCCTTGGTTATTGTCGGTCGTAAGTGAACTGTTGCGCTTCATTTGTACTGTTGTGGTAATGTCCAAGCACCAACTCAGCACCTTTGTAAGATAAATGGCTGTCATCCGTATACATCGCATTGTTTGCTCCAACTCTCATTCGACATACGCCATTTCTGCAAATGGCATCGGTCAAGTCGACAAACTCAACGTGCTCAAATTGCTCAAAGTAGTTCACTAACTTCGCCACGTTTTGAGGGTGATGTTGTTTGGGAGAAAAGTCGCAGGCAGACTCTTCTGTCTCGCCAAACAAACGCGCTTTCCAAAGGCATTCTCCTACCGCAAACGGTGCAGAAGGGGTTGGACCGAAAACGACCACTTCCTTTCCTTTCAGTTCATTCAATAATTTGGTTAATGATGCTTCATAATCGGCTTGTGAAAGCTCTTTATTGAAATTAGAAGAGATAACAACGCGACGAATGGAAGGGGTACTTAGAATTGTATCGACAGCCTCATTGAAGAACTGTCGGCAAGAAATTGAGCCAGCAGCTTCTAGGATGTCGACATAACCGACCGCACAGGAATCTTGAGTAAGTTGCACCACGCCAGTTGGTGTTACTTCGGATAGACGCTTCACGTAAACCATGCTGTGACTATTGCCTAACACAGCGATGGCGGGCTGCGGCGCAGACGAGCACACATCGTTAACGTTGGTGTTGCCGTTGCAATCTAAACCATAACCGTTGTTAACGCGCATGGCCTCGAAAAATGCGCTTCTTTCTGGAAAACCACCGTTTTGATGACCGATAACGCCGAGCGTTAGCAAGGGCAACGTCAACAACACAATAACCGCGGACACAGTGCGCATGCTCATGGCTTTTCGGCTACGGAACGGCTTTTCAATAAAGCGCCAAGTGAAGTAAGACAGTACAAAAAGAGCGATAAAGTAAAGCGGGATATTGACGTCTTGTGTTGTGTCCAACACGTAGCGGTAAAAGACAAATAATGGAATGTGCCACAAGTATAAGCTGTAGCTGATTAAGCCGACGAACACGACCCACTTTAGGCTCAGTAATCTACCGCAGACATTGCCTTTAGAGGCAAACAAAATCACCAACGCGCTACCGATGACTGGCACCAGCAGCGTAATGCCCGCGCCATCTTGCGATTTTTCAAACAAAAGCGCGGAAGCCAATATCAAAACGATGCCAATGGTTGCTAGCGTATCGTTAGATTGAACTTGGACTTTTCTCATCACTAATGCGAGTAATGAACCGGTTGCCAGCTCCCAAGCGCGAGAGAAGATCATGTAAAAAGCGAAATCAGGATCGTTGCTCTCGTAGACAATAGTCATCAAACTCAGCACAAATACCGTGATAAAAAAAGTCAGGTAAAATGCGTTTTTACCACGAGCGAGTAGTATGAGTAGCAAAGGAATGACAATGTAGTACTGTTCTTCAACGCCCAAGCTCCATGTGTGGAACAGCGGGTTCGCTTGATCTTCTAAACCGAAGTAATTGTGGCCTTTTAAATACAGAAGAATGTTGGATGCGGAAAGAATGGAAGACACTGCGAACTGACCAACGTCTTTGTGTGCTTGCGGCAAAAATAGCCACCAAGACATCAAATAGCTTACGGCGATCACCACCAGTAAGAGGGGGAGTATGCGACGAATGCGTCGCTCATAAAAATCACCGAGGCTGAACTTCTGGTTTTCTAAGTCGTTAATCACGATGGTAGTGATCAAATAGCCGCTGATCACAAAAAATACGTCGACGCCAATAAAGCCACCAGCGAATTGCTCAACTCCTGCATGAAACAAAATCACCAACGTGACAGCAATCGCCCTTAATCCGTCTACTTCTGCTCTGTAAGTCATATCGTGTTGCTCCAACATTCCGTTTAATGAAGTAGAGCAAAATCTGAACCAGAAATAATGTTGCTTTAAATCAGCACTTTAAAGTGATTGTCAAAATGAAAATGCTAGGTGGGTTAACGAATTCCCAAATTGAATCTCAATATGGAAAACCCATAAAGAATGCTCTTAAGAAGCGCTAAATCAAAGAACGTAAAGCGCGAGGCACTTAGACTTCATTGAAAATGATTACGCTAAAGAAACGATGACAGAGAATACGATTCAGGAAAAAATTGCCAGCTTTACTTGTATCGAAGAGGCTTTGAATTACTTCGACATCGAGTTTGATAGCCGATTTATCGAAAACAATCGAACCGAGTTGGTTAAGAGGTTTCACGGCTACTTAATCCTCACTAAACCGGATGATTGGTTTTCAGGTCGTCGTGCTTTAAAGAATGCTTACTGTAAAGTACAACGCAGTTTGCTCAGTAAAACGATGCGCTCTGCGTGCCGAGGTTGTACATCTTGTCAAAGACGTTAATTCTGGTGGCTTGCCTAAAAAGAACCCTGCATCTTGGCGTCACAGGGGGAAGAGCAAGGTTCTTTTGGGTTAGCTATTGGTTTGTCGCGAGTTGCGAATCAGCTTTACGTAGATGAATTAACCCGCGTGGTACGCAGGGTAGTCCACTAAGCCTTTTTCACCGCCGCCGAACAATGTGGCAGGGTCATGTTCTGCCAGTGGATAGCCATGCTTGATGCGGCTTGGTAAGTCTGGGTTTGCAACAAACGGACGGCCAAAGCCAATCATGTCAGCTAAACCACTTTCAATCGCGTGTTGCGCCTTTTCTGCGTTGTAACGACCGGCATAGATCAGTGTGCCTTTATACGCCTCACGAACTGCGGTTTTAAAGTCGTGCGGAGTGTCTGGCGCGTCGTCCCAATCTACTTCTGCAATGTGAATGTAAACCACATTGAGTTTATCAAGCAGCGCTGCAGCGGCGGTGTAGGTTTCGACTGGCGTACTATCAACGGTGCCATTTAACGAAGTGAATGGTGCAAGACGAACACCAACACGCTCAGCGCCAATAGCTTGCGTCATCGCTTCTATCACTTCACCAAGAAAACGCAGACGGTTTTCAATAGAGCCACCGTATTCATCGGTGCGGTTATTCGCTTCAGAATCGATAAACTGGTTAACCAAGTAGCCATTCGCTGCATGAAGCTCGATACCATCGAATCCGGCTTCTATCGCGTTTAGTGCGGCTTGGCGGTACTCTTCAATAACGTTCTTGATGTCTTGTTTGGTCATTTCACGTGGCTCAACCACGTCGACAAAGCCCGGTTCGTCTGTGCCGTTATCGACAAATACTTTCACGTTTTCTGCTTTTAGCGCAGAAGAAGAAATAGGTTGCTCACCGCCAATGTTATCAGGGTGAGTCACGCGACCAACGTGCCACAATTGCGCGAAGATAGTGCCGCCATTCTCGTGCACCGCATTAGTTACCCTTTTCCAGCCAGCAATTTGCTCTGGGCTGTAAATGCCTGGTGTCCATGCATAGCCTTGACCCATTGGCGAAATTTGTGTGCCTTCAGCAACGATTAGGCCCGCTTCAGCACGTTGAGCATAGTAGGTCGCCATCATATCGTTAGCGATATTACCTGGTTGAGAAGCACGAGAGCGCGTCATCGGAGGCATAACGATACGGTTTTTTAGTGAGAGAGAGCCAAGTTGAATGGGTTGAAATAATGCGCCTGTCATAGGAAACCTCGTTATTTTTGAGTTTGGATGAGTTCGATTTGGTAACCATCGGGATCTTTAATGAACGCGATGTGAGTTTCTCCGCCTTTCATTGGACCTGGCTCGCGAGTAACGTTGCCACCAAGCGCTTTAATTTTTTCGCAAGCGGCGTAAATATCTTCAGACCCCAGTGCGATGTGTCCGAATGCGTTACCCAAGTCGTAACTGTCGGTATCCCAGTTATAAGTTAGCTCGATGGTCGCGCCATCTGGTTGATCAGGGTTACCAACAAACACCAGTGAGTAACGGTATTCTTGGTTTTCAAAACGATCCAAAACACTCATTCCCAGAACTTTTGTATAAAATTCGATAGATTTGTCTAGGTCAGCTACACGGATCATCGTGTGGAGAAACTTCATAAGTCGCCTTTTCATAACGTTGCGTAATCACTATGCAAACCATATCGCCACTCTAAATAAACTGGAAATTATCGTTAATTATTAAAATGATTATTTAGTGTTATGAAAAGCGAGGTTACTGGCCCTGCAACATGCAAACAAAGATTACTCGCCGTTTCTTTTTAATTGTTGGCATATGCTAATTACTCTTTTGAGAAACCGAGTTACTATCATGTCTACAAACAGCTATTGTCATTACACTCACGAATCTCATCATCAATGTGCGGTTTGTTCTTCAATTAATGTGAATCCGAACTCTTTGGCCGTGAACTACCAATACCTAGCCGATGGCTCTGTTGTCGGAGAGTTTCACGTTTTACCGCGTCATCAAGGTTACACAGACCTGTTGCATGGTGGTATTGCCAGTTCGCTTCTCGATGGTGCAATGACGCATTGTTTGTTATCTAAAGACATTCAAGCCCTTACGGCGCAGTTGGATGTGCGCTACCATGCACCTATTCAGTTAGATGATCGAGTCACGATTACCGCACACTGTGAAGGTGAACGACGCGGTATATATCAACTGGTGGCTCAATTGCGGGTCAATAGCGAAGTTAGAGTGACGGCTAAAGGGAAGTTTATTCGTCCTAAAAAGGCATAAATAAAAACGTGTTCTACGGAGAGGCAATGAAGAAATTTGATGAGCTGTATGCAATTGCGACGAGAAAATCTCAATATGACCAAACCAACACTTGGTTTAAAGGCGTAGAGACTTATCTGGAGGCCATTGGCAAAGAAGTTGATGAAGTCCGCGAAGAGATTCGTGAGGATCGCCTTTGTCATTTGGAAGACGAGTTAGGCGATGTGTTGTGGAACTATCTTAACGTATTAAAAGCGCTGGAAAGAGAAAAGGGCATAGATCCTGAGAAAGTACTCGAAAGAGCCTGCAACAAATACGATCAGCGTGTATCTGCGATTGAGTCGGGACGCAGTTGGGATGAGATAAAACAGCAGCAGAAACAAGCCTTGAACGCAGAGCACGAAGCCGCGCAGTTAGAAGATGTAAAGAGCCAATAACTGCGCTTGGTATTGAAAGGGTTGGTTAATAGGGAATACCTAGTCAGCCCTTGGAACTGTTGACCAACAGTAGGTCACAAGGTGGTTGATCAAGTAACGTGTCTACAGTGCTGCCAGACCAAAATTGAGATGACATGCTTCGTTTACATGCCCCCATAATCAAAATCGCTGCTTGTGATTGCTTAACTGCTTTTGGTAACGCCGTTTCAGGGTTTCCTTCCGGTAATAGTAATGGAACTCGCGTTAACTTTTGCGCACTAATAAAATCTGTAATGCCTGCTTTTTGATTGCTTAATATCTCTGCACGATAGCGAGAGAGGTATGGCGCGACGTATCGGCAGTAAACGAGCGTCATTTTCCCGCTTAAGGTTTGTTCTAATTTTGAGCCTCGCGAGACGATGGCTTTATCTACTATCGACTTTTCATCCCCTCGATGAAGTGGGTCGATTGCACAAAGCATGTTGGCGTGAGAAGGCCATGAACGCTCACTCAGTAGCAACAAGTCGCAATCTTGTTGTGCCAGTTCTGTGAGCATCGTTTGAATCTCGTGTTTGTTAAAGTGTCCCACGAGCAGTAAGTCAGTGTGGTCAACAAGTCGTTTCGCAACTTGCTCAACCCAATGGCTCCCTTTGAAATGCTCGTAAGAGAGCGTTGGTGTTTCAAGCTCTTCTTCTTCACAAAGTTCGACAATTAATGCGTTGAACTTTAAGGTCCAAGCTTCAAACTCAGCTTGTCTTTTTTCTATATGGTCAGAGTTGAAACTGAGAAAATGAGCGAATGCGTGATCTTCACTTCGGCGATGGTCTTCCACTAAAACTACAATAGGCTGAGCCAGCGCTGTCGAAAATTGAATCACTTTACGAAGCACCTTACGACTTGGTAAGGCGGCCTGCTGAGTCAGAAAAAATACAGGTGCCATTGATTACTCCATTATCAAACAAGGCGAATGAGCCTGACACACATTCAAGTCTATACCATGAACTGATGCAGAGGCGTTTTGTTTCTGCGAGCGAAATATAAATTCCGCAATTAAGTCAACTATCGCCTAGAATTTTAACATCAAGAATTCATGCCTTCGGATAGCACATATCGTCAATGCGGCGAATGTGGTAGTGAAAGCTATAGGTAAAAGTAATGATAGATTCCAACCAATTGCAAATTAACCGCAAAGTGCCACATTTGCTTGCTGAGATCATTAAAGCGATAGAATCGACCGAAGACTTGAGCTTTTTGAAAGACTATCAAGAAGCACAGATTGCGAACATTTTGGAATCGGTCAACATTGCTTACCGTAAGCGTGTCATAGAAGCAGTGCCGCCTGAGAAGTATTGGACGGTATTAAATTTGCTCCGATACGACACCGCCAAGCACATTCATCAATCACTCAATAAAGACTTACAACATGAACGCTTGGCGTACATAACGGATTCAGAACTGATCATCTTTGCGGACTTTCTACCGACCGAATTTGTAGATGAATACCTTATTGATCAAAGTGAAGAGTCTGTCGCGCATATCCAACAAGCATTGTCGTATGAAGACAACAAAGTTGGACGTTATGCCGAGCCTCACTTTCTGGTCGCAAACCCTAAAAACAGCGTAGGAGGCATCAAAACCGAGCTGCTAAAACGTGGGCAAAGTCCAGTGCGGTTGATTATTGTGCGTGATGCAAGTGGTGTGATTGGTACGATAGAGCCGCAAACCCTGTTGCTGCACGAAAATCATATCAAACTTACCGACTTGACCGTAGTTACGCCAATTCTAGAAGATATTCAAACGATTCAAAGCGTCAGCAAACAAGTCTCGATTGATGGTGGAGCACATTGGTTTCCTATCATGGCTGGTGGCAAAATTATGGGCGTCTTGTCGATGGCGACCATCGCGATTACCTTGCGTGAACTCAGCCTACAAGCTGTAGTGGCAGAAAACGTACGAAGCGAAGAAGATTTGTTTACACCATTAAGCGTGGCGACAAGGCTAAGAGCACTTTGGTTGGTGATTAACTTGCTGACCGCTTTCGTAGCCTCCGCCATCATTGGGCTTTTTGATAATGTGGTCGAGCAAGTCGTTGCGCTTGCGATCTTAATGCCTGTCGTGGCGAGCATGGGCGGCATCGCGGGTAGCCAAACCTTAGCGGTGGCCATTCGAGGTATCGCACTAAACCACTTGCACCAAAGTAACTTGAAGCTATTGGTGAATAAGGAATTAAAAATCGCCACCATTAATGGTTTAATTATGGGATTGGTGATCGCGGGTGTCGTTTACATGGTGTTTGACTCTTTGCCATTGGCGCTTATTATTTGCTGTGCCATTTTCCTCAATAGTTTGGCGGCCGCGGCATCGGGTACGTTGATACCATTCACGTTGAAGAAGTTTAACATTGACCCCGCCGTGGCTGGCTCGGTAGTATTGACGACCGTTACCGATGTCGTCGGTTTCTTTGCGTTCTTAGGCTTAGGTGCCATTTTCTTGATATAGATATCCAATTGACGCGTTAACCAGCAGAACCAATCGCACCATTTCCCAACCCAGTATTTTGGGCGAGCTTGCTTCGCTCAGCATTCCTCCGTTTTCCATAACCGATGAACACGTCGTTTCGGTTCTTACTTTGTAAATCTCTTCACTGCTCAGTTCTATTCCCCAAATTTCCCACTACCGATCCTCGCTTAACGTTAGCGTGCCAAATTCCAATTTCAAACGCCAGATGATGCCCATTTTCTTGGCTGTACACGCATTACTTCACTCAAACAAAAAAATAAGGAAAAGATTTTGAACAAACTCATTGTATTCACTGGTGGTCCCGGTGCAGGAAAAACCTCGGTTATCGAACAACTAAAAACACAAGGCTTTATCTGCGCGCCAGAAACCGGCCGTCAAATAATACAAACGCAGGTTGCCAATCACGGTTCAGCATTACCTTGGAATGACAAACAAGCTTTTCGAGACGAAATGATGAAGGCAGAAGTGAGCAATTACCGAGCTTTCAATGCCCACCAAGGGGACGTGTTTTTTGATCGCAGTATTGTGGACGTATATGGCTACAGCAAGTTGGAACAACTGCCAATCTCGCATGAGCTCATCACGCATTGCCAGACGCTTCGTTATCATCCTCAAGTATTCATTTTTCCACCGTGGGCATCGATATTCAGTAACGATGAAGAGCGAAAACAAGATTTTTCTGAAGCGGTCGCCACGTATCAACAGATGGTCGATGCATACCACAAGTTCGGTTATCAATTGATCGAAGTGCTCAAAATGTCAGTCGAAGACAGAGTAGCGTTTATTCTCGGCTCAGTCATCGAACAAGGCTGAAAGATGATTGATGCAAACAAATGCGTAAGGCGATTGTGAGCACGACAACAATATGCGTAAAGGGAGTTATTTATACTGGATAAAATTCAATAACTTAATTGAGTGTTATGTCTTTTAAATATCTTACCTTATTGCTCGCAACGACGAGCATGAGCAGCTTTGCTGATGTAGGCCTGCCTTCGGGGGATTATTGGTTAAACCATGTGACGAATGGCCTAGCCCCATATTGGATGATGGAAAGCGCGCATGGACAACCTGCGGGGAATTTTCCGACATTTCGTTGTGATAACGGTGTCATTCTCGACCCACAAAAGCCGTGTGAAGAATTAAACAAAGGGTGGATTAGCCCGCACTTCGATCGCGAATACACCCGCATGAAATCGCGCCAAACTTACGCTTATGGCGTACTTTTTCATCTTACGGGTGACAAGCAAGCATTAGAGCTGGCAAAGAAAGGGGCTTATTACCTGATTGATCATCTACAAGATGAGAAAAACGGCGGCTTCGTGAGCTTTACGCGTAGTGGAAAACCGGGGATGGAGTGGCAACAACGAACTTCTCAAGACCAAGCTTACGCCTTGGTGGGGTTGGCGATGTACTACTACTTAACGCAAGATCCAAAGGTTGAACAAGCACTTATCGACCAGCAAGCGTTTATATTTAAACAATACCGACGAAGCGATGATCGCGGTCTGGCGTGGGTTTTGAAAGATGGTGATGGGGAAAGTGAGAAGCAGCAAGAGTTAGTCGCTCAACTTGACCAAATTAATGGCTACCTGTTGTTAACGGCGCCACTTTTACCAGAACCAGCGCAAGCCAAGTGGAAGCAAGATCTGCAATGGCTGATGCAAGTGATGCTAGATAACTACCATTCCGTCAAAGAGCAGCGTTTTTATGGCGCGATACACCACAAAGCGGTAATGATGCCAGATGCGAAACACAATGATTTTGGACACACCATCAAAGCGTATTGGATGACGTATCTCACTGGTCAGTTGTTGGAGAATTCCAATTGGACAGAGTTTGGTTTCAAAGGAATGAAACACACGCTTAAACAAGCGCAATACCAGCAAAACTTTGAGCAAGTCAAAGCGCTTTTCTCACCAGAATGGCAGAGTAAATGGACGCAAGAGAGCATTCCTGCTTGGCAATCAAGACCATACAAGCACTATAGCTCGTCTTGGGAATGGGCAGAGCTCGATCAAGCGGCAATGACAGTTTCCCTTGTTGATGGTTCGATGAAAGAAACGCTTCAATACACGTTACCCACTTTTATGGATGCATGGGTGGATCATCAATATGGAGGCGTCGGTCTAAGCCCTAAATCAACCAAAGCGTTCCATTGGGGAAATGGTTACCACCAGTTTGAACATGCGTTGGTCGGGTATTTGTACGCGCAACAAATGGCAAAACAGCCTGCCAAGCTTTACTACGCGCGACCAGCAGAGAATAAAATGCCACTTAATCCATATTACTTTAGCGCAGACGTAAAATCGTTGTCGTCACAAAGTGATGGAGTCACCACCGCGACATTCACCAATATTCGACCTTAGGTTGGTCGATGGTGATGTGTTAATTAAAGTCCGCGTAAAAGCCAAAGCAAAATTGTAGCAGTAATATCAATAAAGGCTAACCAACTGGTTAGCCTTTATTTTTAATAATCTTACATGTAATGGTGACAACACATATAGTTAACGAATGTTTATTTGTAATGACCGCTGAGTGTTTCTAACAAATATCTAACTATAAATTAACTTTCATTGATTAGGGTATATCTCACAACTAGGACAACTTAGAGCTTGGAACTTTATGCAATCCTGTTCATAATAATGGTTTTGAGAGAATCATTATGTACATTTCTATACTAACGCACGAGAGAGATACGCCGTTATCAATCAACTACATTAATTACATGTATCCAGCTGACAAACTATTTAGCTCTTGTGTCGAACTAAGAAGCAAATTAGATAATGAGAAAATTCCCGTTAATACCATAAAAGATACTTCTCTTGCGGGACCATTACGTAAGCTTCCAAATGATATTACAGGTGAGAAAAGGTTACAAAAGCTTAAGGAACAGATAGATCGCAACATGGCGGTTAAGTCTGGTATGTTAACCGATCGAATGCACTGGAAAAACAAAGCTGTTATTCCTTCACGTAAATTTTCGTCTCTAGCTCCAATACAGTCGTCAACTCTAGCTTCTACTGCAATGAAAGCAAATAGTGGAAGGGCCATGGCTTTAGGGATGGTATTACAGAAAGGCAGAGCTATGCTTCTCTTTGATATTATCCGACAAAACGTTAGAGTACTAGCTAATCGAGTACACAATGCAAATCTAGAATCATCTGGCTGCATTTTGATTGTTAATGTGAAGTATTTGAAAGTCGAAAGGGAATATGGGAAAGCTCCTCAACTATCTAGAGTTTCATTAGCAAGTATAATTCCTCAAGAAGACAAGTATAACTTTGATTCGAGTGCTTATGTTCGTGGTCAAATTGCCAATATGTGTGAAGCTAGTGCTAAAGCTCCTATCAATACAAAGTTTCAAATTGTAAGCGGTCAGTATGACGATTCATACTCGACAGCAGTCTTGTTTATCAAATGTACATGGGAATAACATGAGAATTGTTAACGTTTTATTCGTAGTGCTCCTTGTTACGGCATGTAACGATACTACGTCAAAGTTTGAGGCAACTAAAACGACAGAAAGCCTCCTAACTAAGAACCGAGAAGCTCCAGAGCAGTTGTACAGCGAAGCAAATAAATTTTATGAACGAGGTGATGTGCAAGGAGCAAAGTCTTTATTGATCAAAGCTATCGAAGTGGATGATGTTCATAGTAAAGAGCTTTTAGGGGTAATCCTTCTGAAAGAGCCAAAAGTCATGGATGTTAAGCGGGGCTTTTCTTTAATCTCAGAGGCTGCTGATGATGGGTTGGCTAGTGCACAATTTTATTTAGGATCATGTTTGTATGATGATGGCTGTGGTTTACCTGAAAATAAGGTGCTTTCAGCCTATTACTTGACGCAAGCGTTAAATAATGGTGAAGGTGGTGCACAAATGCTACTTGGATTTCTAGATGAAGAAATAGGTGACACTGCGATTGATCAAAAAACATATGCGGTAGAGCTGAATCGCTATATAGAACAACTCAATTAATATTGCGGCTTAATGTTTTATAGGGTTTTAATCGAACCTCAAACAGAGAGTGCTGGACTTCTACAAAGCAGTAGAAGCCACAGCGAATCTGCAACAATAATCGAGTGTGTAATAGAAAATAAAAAGCCGTCAGAACCAACTGGTTTTGACGGCTTTTTATTCTATGATAGGTAGAGGCTTCAATTTTCAGCGCGATAGGTCCATGAAAACTTAAGTGAGATTCCAATCACGTCGCATAATCTCACTAGTGCCATTGGAAATAAATGAATTGTTTCTGATACATAGAACGTATTAACATGGTTGCACTAGACCCATATGAGTAAACTTATTGAATATACAATTTGAGAGAGAGGGTTTAGTTTTAAAAAGTAACAGTTAGTTGGAATCTAGGTTAAATGAAAATAAAACTATTTAAAAAGCTACAAGTTGTATTTCTTGTGGTGTCAGCATCTTTAATGGTGGGGTGTTCATCTATAGATGCGCATGCTGGTGGCGGATACGGAAAGCCGTTTTCAGGCACCGCGTTATCAGTTGCACGACAACCTTGCTATTTAAGATCTGATATTACTTCTATCGCGTTATACCCACTTTCATTGATTGACATTCCTTTGTCGTTAGCAACGGACGTTGTGTTTCTTCCTGTTGATTTAGTCATGGTAGTTACGCCAACAACGAGTTATGGCGGTGTTGTTTCTCTAGGTTGTCCAAGCGGAAGCATGGTCTAAAACGCTTATTTTATTCAAATAAATGAAGGGAAATGAAAGTGGAATTAAAAAATAACTATTCAGAATCAGAAATAAACCAGCCACCATCGGTACCTCTTGTTACGTCTCTGTTGTGTCTGGCGTCCGTTTGTTGGGCTGCATTGCTGTTGGCCATTGAATATATTGTTGGGATAGAAATGAGTGGTACAGGCTTTCTTAGCACGTTAATCCCAGCCATGAGTGTTGGTTATTACTTCGGCTACAAGACTGGAGATGTAATGCCATCAAAAACAAGATGGTATGCTGTTTTACTGTGGACTTTAGCAAGTTTGGTAGTGTTCTCTCTTATCTTAATGTCGTTAGATATTTCTCCGTTTTATTTATTATCTGAGCTCGGTGGGGTAAGTATTTTTATTGCTATCATAATGCTAATAACGATTGGCATCGCCTACTTAATTTTAAAAAGTGGTGAGAAAATGGCGATTAGAGTGTTACTAAAAGCCAAGGAAAGTCAGTAGATAAAATACAACAAACGATTCAATTAGGATCATGACAAGACGCCAGCCATAATGTGCTGGCGTTTTAGTTTCCTATTTGTAGGATTTTTTGTTTAAAAGGCAAACCCATTTATTGTGTTGTCGTTTGAGTTAATGGTTTATGCCTTGTGCGCAAGATAGCTTAGCAGGTTTATGTATCGAGAAACGTGTGTATAATTCGCCACGAATTACGATTTATAGATATGAAAGGTAAGTATGGCAGTCCTCGAAATTCTCTCCATTCCAGACCCAAGGCTTAAAGTAAAAGCAGAAAAAGTCACTGATGTATCGACAGTACAAACGCTGATAGACGATATGCTAGAAACACTTTACGCAACGGGCAATGGTATCGGTTTAGCTTCAACCCAAGTAGGCAGAAAAGAGGCGGTTGTTGTCATCGATATCTCTGACGAACGCAATGATCCTTTAATCTTGGTTAACCCAGAAGTGGTGAGCGGAGAAAACAAAGCACTTGGTCAAGAGGGATGCCTCTCTGTTCCTGAGTACTACGCAGATGTAGAGCGTTACACGTCAGTTGTTGTTTCTGCACTAGACCGTGATGGCAACCCGACTACAATCGAGAGCGATGAGTTCTTGGCGATTGTGATGCAGCACGAAATTGATCACCTATCTGGTAACTTGTTCATTGATTACCTTTCACCGTTAAAGCAAAAAATGGCGATGAAAAAAGTGAAGAAGTACGTAAAATCGCAAGCTAAGTAATATGAAAGGAAGTAACTCACAACCGCGAGTTACTTCCTTGTAAATCAAGAATAGGACGGTAGGGAGAGCGGTTTATCTCTGCTTTTGGGGGACATAACGCTTTACGACCTTCATAAGCTTCTGAAATGAAGAACAGTCCATATGTGACTCATGAGGGCAGGTGGCGACATGGTTGAGGCTGTCTCGCACCGCTTTCAAACGTTTTATTTGCTCATCAATCTCAAGTGCCTTTTTCGTTAGTAAGTCACGATCGATATATGGCTTTGAAACTTCTGATTGATTCAACATTTCTGCCATTTCGTTAAGCGATATTCCAGCGATACGCCCCAAACTAATTAAATTGAGTGTATTGAGTACCTCTGGTGAATATTGGCGTCTCAATCCATTCCTTCCTATCGAGCGAATTAACCCCAGCTGTTCGTAATACCTGAGCGTTGAAGTCGGCAATCCTGATTTTCTAACCACTTCTGCAATATCCATATTATTCCCCATTGACTTCAAGTTGACTTTAAGTTGTAGCATGCAACTAAGACCTTAACAAATCAAAAACATGAGGAGAGAAAAATGCTGCTTTTAATGGGATTGCAAGCGGTGCTAATAGGGATTGGTGCCACTTTGATAATGGATTTATGGGCATGGTTACAAAGGAGAGTTTTTGGTATTCCTTCATTAAACTATGCGTTGGTTGCGCGCTGGGTTTTGTACATGCCCCAAGGAAAGCTTATGCATGCGCCAATTATGGCGTCAGAGGCGATGCCGGGAGAAAAGTCACTTGGCTGGTTTTTGCATTATGCCATCGGAGTTACTTTCGCTTTGGCTCACGTTACTGTTTTTGGTCATCATTGGTTGGTAGAGCCCAGTCTAATGCCCAGCTTAATTACAGGCGTGGTAACGTTGATCTTCCCATTTTTGGTCATTCAACCTTGTCTAGGATTTGGTTTTGCTGCGAGTAAAACCCCAACACCTTGGAAAGCCCGTTTTCTTAGCACATTGGCGCATTTGGGTTATGGTTTGGGTTTATTCATAGCCGGGTTTGCAATCAAAGTTACGAGCCAGTATTTTGCATAGATAAAATGAGCATCATGCAAACGAGTGGTTTTTATCTATGATGCTCAACTCTTGGTTGTTTTTTGCGCTTTGATCATAGTTGACCGATATGTCTAAAGTCTGTTGCATTTATCCAAGACGTAAAGTCGGCGGACATTTAACATTGCCTTAACGTCAGAATGGCAAGCGGTTTACCAAGAAAAACTAAAATTATCTGGTTTGACATAAAGAATATTAAGGGTTTCAGATGGCTTCAAAAGTGGCAGGGATATCAATACTGAGTTTATTGGCAGCGCCAGTTGCGATGGGAGAAACAGCCAGTGCTTATGATTTATGTTTGCTAGACAAAATAAAGCAAAGCAAAGGTGAAGAAACCATAAAGAGCATTCGCGCGCAGTGTGAGCTTGACACAGTAACCAGCACAGTGCCCGCTGATCCAGAAATTGAAGAGCCTGAAGAACTTCAGGAAAGTTTGGTCGACAAGCGTTTGGAATCAGAACGAGAAAACGCGTTCGAACCGTTTAGTCTGGTCGCGCATCGCGTTAACTATATTCTTCCGTTTACGTACAGTGATCGAGTAAATAAACGCGCGTATGCTGACACCAAATACGGCGATGAACTGCGTAAGGAAGAGGCGGAGTTCCAAATCAGTTTTAAAGTACCAATGAACTATGATGACTTGTTATTTGATGGCGATGGTCTGTTTTTTGGAATGACTCTTAAATCATTTTGGCAGGTATACACGGGTGCAGCATCTCGTCCATTCCGTGAAACCAATTATCGTCCAGAGCTTTTTTACTACACCCCAACAGACTGGAAACCACTTGATGGTTCGACTTGGTTAGGTTTTGGTATTGAACATGAGTCTAACGGTCAGAGACAGGAGCTATCGCGTAGTTGGAACCGTGTCTATGCCAACGTAACCTTTGCAAAAGACAATTTTGCGGTTTCTATCCAGCCTTGGTGGCGTATACCTGAAGATGAAAAGACATCGCCTAATGATCCCAAAGGTGATGATAACCCGGATATCGAAGACTATATGGGACACTTTGAGCTATCGAGTGCTTACAAGTGGAATGGTTACGAGTTTACCTTTTTAGGTCGCCAGAACTTTCAAACACATAAGGGTTTTGCAGAACTGGGTGTGTCATTTCCGATTTGGGGTAAAGTTCAGGGGTACGCACAATACTCAGCGGGTTATGGTAAGAGCTTGATCGACTATGATCATAATCAGCAGCGGATTGGTGTTGGTATTGCAATCAACGGTGTTTTGTAGTTTTTCGTAGATGGATAGAAATTAACACTGGCAATTGAAATTTCAATATTTAGAATGCGAGGCTGAAATTGATTTCTAACCTAGAGTGATTTTATGCTTCGTGATTACACCTTCGATTGTCTTGTAACTATGCCTCGCCATGAGCTGGAAGAGTTTAGTGCTCGTATGATCAGTAAAATGGTGCCAGAAGACGTGATGAATGAGCTGTTCACTTTTGATCAAGAAGAAGTGGATAGTGAAGACCGCATGTTGTCTGCACGTCTTGATGCAATGCTACGCATGACAGCAATCGCACTGAGTGAAATTCAACAAGCGTTTGATGACTCAGACAACGCAAAGCAAAATAGCGAGCGAATGACGCGATTGGTGCTTTGGCATTTCTACGCGATCTCATTCCGTTTGGAAGAGGCCATCACGCTAGAAACACACTGTGCTCTAGTGGAAAAACTAATCGAAAATGCACCTTCGGATGTTTTTGCGTGGGTAAAAACATTGACGGAGCTGCTGCACACTTACGCTGAAATCAACGCGAAAGAGAATCCTCAAGACTAAACACCTGTCGTTTATCGTTCAGTAAATTAGAAACAAGGCGAGCCATTTGGTTCGCCTTGTTTTTTCGCGTCAGATAAACCTTCGGGTTTGAAACAACAAACAAGCCTAGACTCAGATTTGTTCGTTCACTAGCGAACGGCGTGATTCCTTCTTACACTAAATCAAGGTGTTTGTTGCTAAACAAGCAAATGCATGACTAAGTCGTGTATTGTTTTCCACTTAAATGCGGATAATTTATGTCGAAGAACCTTCTGGTTTTTAAATTGGAACCGACTATTGAGCGTGTACGCTTTCCAGCTGAGCTTCATCTATCTAAAGGAAGTGAACGATGGATCCGTTAACGCAAGGTTTATTGGGTGCAACTTTGCCACTGGCCGTGAGCAACAAGCGAAACCTTGCAGTTGTTGGCGTGTTGGGTGTGGTCTCTGGGATGGCTCCGGATTTAGATGTACTCATCCGTTCTTCAACTGATCCTTTGCTGTATTTGGAATACCATCGCCAATTTACTCACTCGCTCTTGTTTATCCCGTTTGGTAGTTTCATTTGTGCTTTGGTGTTGTATCCATTGTTCGCAAAAAAGCGAGGACTAAGCTTCCGGCAGAGTTGGTTTTACTGCGCGCTTGGTTATAGTACCCATGCGTTATTAGACGCATGCACCAGTTATGGAACACAGCTTCTATGGCCGATAAGCAACACGCGTTATGCTTGGAACACTATTTCGGTAATCGACCCCGCGTTCACACTCCCTATTTTAATATTGCTTTTGTTTGTTGCACTGAAGCGAAGCCCAAACTATGCCCGCATTGCATTTTTATGGTGCCTGGCTTACCTAAGTCTTGGAATGATCCAGCGAGATAGAGCAGAAGTAGCTGGTTGGGAAATCGTCAAAGAGCGACAACACAACGCTATACAATTAAAAGCCAAACCAAGTTTCAGCAATCTTTTGGTTTGGAAACTAATTTATGAAACGGAAGAGAGCTACTATGTAGATGCCGTAAGGGTGGGGCGTTCAATAAAAATTTACCCTGGCGAATCAACTCCAAAGTTAAATATAAAAGAGCAATTTCCGTGGCTAAACCCGCAATCGCAACAAGCAAGAGACATCGAACGTTTCCGTTGGTTTTCAAACGGTTTTGTAGCGACGGATCCGAATAATGAATTGCGAATTGTTGATATGCGTTATTCCATCGTACCAAACCAAATTAATGCGTTATGGGGCATCAATCTATCCCCAAAAGCCAACGCAGAGGCGCACGTTGAATACACTGCTCATCGAGGAAGTACTGCAGAAGATCGCCAAGTTTTTTTCAACATGCTTACGGATTTTGAGTGATGGTTTTACTTTGGATGTCGATGCGGTTTCGTAATAACCATATACGCAGACTGAAAGTCCTTTACTAGGGTTGGCTTGCTGGCGAAGAAAATTTTGCCAAACAGGGACTTGTACTTCCAGCCAAGAGACAAAAGCCGTTTAGCTAAGTTCTTGTTTTCAATGATTGCAACCTCAACACCTTGGTAGTGGTATGGATTGCTTTTGATGTAGTCGATAAATGCAGTAAGCACGCCTTGCCCGCGAACGGAGGGTGCAAAGTTGACTGCTACAATAGAAAAGCGTTGGCTACCTGCTGGGCAACGGACTAAACAGTGCCCAAGAGGATGAGTAATAGTCTCAGAAAATTCAGGAAAAGGGCGAGACTCAAGCTCTTGAGAAAGCGCATCGTATCGCTGACATAGATAAGAAAATAGTTGTTTCGCTTCGCTGTTCATATCGGTGCCGCTTTTGTGTTGCTTGGTTTAAAGGCATTGATGTCTCAAACATTGTAACCATAGATAGCAACACAAAACGCGGTAAACTTTTTCAGCAATGATTTCCTATTTTTGAAACCTAGATTGTTACAAATGAAGTTGAATGGTTTTTATATGGTGGTTGTGAACGGTGTTTCTAGTTGAAGGAAGAATACGCTGGTTACTGGATTCTTACTGGAATTCCTTTGTTAAAAGGCGAGCTGCTTGGTTTAATGCCGCTCGTTTAACTGCGAGTGGCATCTTTTGTATTTCGTCACCTTGTACAGCGACGATGGGACATGATGTGGGATCTTCTATCCTAGCTTTTCATGGTCTAAATTATCTCATTAACCACTCAGAGCGCTGCTATTAGATTCCTAGTCTCGCAAGGGCTCGCTGGACTGACACAAAAACATCGTTAAACTCCTGTTATTAAATTATTTGGTCCGCCTTTGCTTATTTTTGAGCGCTTAACTAGGCGTTACTCCAAGTGCTTAAATTGCAATGCCACAAGTCGCTGATACAACTCACAGCTTTGCATTAATGATTGGTGGTTACCAACATCGACTAATTCGCCATTGTCGAGCACCGCAATTTTATCCGCATGTTGGATAGTCGAAAGACGATGAGCAATGATCAGCGTTGTGCGTCCTTTCATTAGAGCTTCAAGTGCTTGCTGAACGTGATGTTCACTTTCACTATCAAGGGCGCTGGTAGCTTCGTCTAGCAGTAAGATTTTTGGATCTTTTAGAATCGCGCGAGCAATCGCAATGCGCTGCTTTTGTCCGCCTGATAGCCTAACGCCGCGCTCCCCTAAAAAGCTGTGATAGCCTTCGGGAAGCTTCTCAATAAACTCATGGGCATGGGCTTTTTTCGCGGCTTCGATAACTTGTACATCCGTCGCTTCAGGATTACCGTAGCGAATATTATGAAAAACATCATGGCTAAACAGCGCTGGTTGTTGTGGTACGAGCGCCATTTGACGTCGAAGCTCGTTTGGGTCGAACTGTCGAATATCTTCACCACCAAACAACACTTGCCCTTGCTGTGGGTCATAAAATCGTTGCAGCAGTTCGAATAGTGTTGTTTTACCTGCACCAGAAGGGCCGACCAACGCCAGTACTTTTCCTTGTTCAGCGGTTAGATTTAATTCTTTGATTGCTGGTTGATTTGGGCGAGAAGGGTAGTTGAAACTCACCGAATTAAAGTTAACCTCAGCAGGCATGTCGGCACGGACAGGCAAATGGTTGCTTGGCGCTTTAATATCACTGTCTACTTGAAGGATCTCAATCAGCCGTTCGGTAGCACCTGCGGCTCTTTGCAATTCACCCATGACTTCGGAAATGGTTGCAGTCGATGAGGCAACCATAATGGCATAAAACACAAATGCGGCTAGGTCACCCGCAGACATTTTTCCGTGAATCACATCGCTGCCGCCTACCCAAAGCATGCCTGAAATCGCGCTGAACACAATCACAATAACGCCTGATATCAGGATCGCGCGCTGTTTTACTCTCTGTCTGCCTACTTCATAAGCTTTTTCCACCTCGACAGCGAAAGCCGCTCGTTCATGCGACTCTGAGCTAAAACTTTGCACGGTTTTAATATGCTCTATCGCTTCTCCAGCGTAGCTTCCGACATCGGCCATTGAGTCCTGACTTTGGCGAGAGAGCGCACGCACGCGTCGTCCATAAAACAAAATCGGAACCAGAACCAAAGGCACAGAAGCAAGCACAATCAGCGTGAGCTTAACGTTAGTGGCAAACAACATTATGATGGCCCCAAAGCACATCAAAGCGCTACGCATCGCCATCGAGAACGATGAACCAATAATGCTTTGCAGCAATGTGGTATCGGTAGTCAAGCGCGACATAATGTCGCCACTACTGTTGGTCTCAAAATAGCTCGGATGCAGCGTAATCACATGGTTAAACACCGCAAGGCGAATATCCGCACTAACGCGCTCACCTACGGCAGAGACAAGGTAAAAGCGAAAGAAAGTCCCAATGGCAATACACAATGTGACACCGACAATAAACTGAATCGCATTGGTGAGCTCTTGCAATGATTGCTGAGCAAAGCCTTGGTCGATAAGAATGCGCACTCCATAGCCAACGGATAACGTCAAACTTGCTGTCGCGACAAGGGCAACCAAGGCTGCCGCAACCCGCCATTTATAAGGTGCAATAAAGGTGCTGAGTTTAAGAAGAATGCTGAGATTTTTGTTATTTTTTCTGCTCATGAGTGACTCACAAAGCGTTTTAGGTACCTGGCATAGTAAGCCAGTTTGGTTGGTGAGACCAGCGAACTACCGCTTTCGGATTAGGAAGTTGAGGAGAAACATTACTCTATCTGTTTACTTTTAAGTAATCACTTAAGTCACATTGACTACTTACGGAATCCCCATGGGATTGAAATTCAAACTTTCTGATGGGGTTGGTGGCTTCGCAGTTTAAATTAGACATATTTACTCTTTCCTTCATACCGATGACATGATGCCTGAAAACTCCTTTCCAAATAACAACCTTTTGATTGGCAACGGTTGTGGTCACTTCTACACTGCATATTGTTTGAAATAGACCGTCGAAAATACTTAGAACTTTATTCCTTTTTCTGAAAACAGGATCAAACTTGAATTCCCCATTTGTATTCGTGGTGAAGCTACGTTCGAAAGAACGATTTTCTGACCGAATGGTAAGTACTACATTTGCATTCTTTATGGGGGTATCGTTCTTCGTAATACGTCCTTTTATGCTTGGTGTAAACTCTTGAGCTTCCTTACCAAAAAATAAAAAGCCAACAGCAAAAACAGAAATCAGTACGAGTATGAGTAAAGCTGCAAACTGTTCTAAGAACAGAAAAACGTTGTTGATCATCGCTTACAAATCAGTAGTCAGTGAATACACCTCGAATTGTTGCGTATTGTCTCGAGTGACTATAGCGAGTATCTAAATCGGTGAGACATAATTCACGATTTTTTTAGAAGTTTTGGAGGATAGAGTGACCCAGGCGATCTTTGTTTTGAATAAGAAGCATTGCGATATTGACAGATATAGCCAATATCGCATGTATATCGAAAATCACTTAAACGTCGAAGAGACTAGAATCCGCTTTTAGTTCGGAGGGTGCTACGCACGGCTTTTGGCGAGTAGCAGGTCGACTTTTCCTTTGGCTGTTTTACTAACTGTTTGCATCAACTGAAAACTTGGTTTTTCGACGCCTGAGTTTTCTATCCCTTCGACCATTAAGAGCCAAAGCTTGGCTGTCATTTGCGCATCGGCTAGTGCACGGTGGAAAACACCGTCGTTGTCGATATTTTTATAGCGAACAAGTTCACCTAGCTTATGTGATGGGGCTTCTTGAATGAGCCGTCTTGCTACCAGTAAGGAGCAAGCAAACTCACCCGAATAACCACAGTTGATTCGTTCAAGCTCTGCATCTAAAAATCGTTTATCGAAGGACGCGTTGTGAGCGATAAGGTTCTCGCCAGCAATGAACTCACTAAATGACGCCATTACCTCTTCGCAGCTTGGTGCCGATCGCAACATATTGTTGGTAATGCCGGTGTAGTTCTCAATGAAAGAACTCACTCTGAAACCGGGATTCATGAGTTGCTGAAAACTATCGACAACCTCGCCATTGACTAACTTTACTGCACCAATTTCTATTGCGCGATCACCTAAAGTAGGAGAGAGACCTGTGGTTTCAAAGTCGAGTACGACCACAGAGTTTGCTTGAGGCATAAAATTTTCCAGCTGAGTAATGTTGCGCAAGAGTATTATCGAAAGCGACAGAAAAAGAAAGGCGAACACAATGGTGAATATCTGTCTATCTTTACTCCACAAAGTCAGTGTTCGTCGTCCACTGTTTATGGACAGGTACGTTCTGGCTTACCCATCGCGGCTTGTGCGGTAGCCTTATATTTCAAATGTTTTTCGGCTTTTCGATTCATTTCAGTTAAGCATTAACTTTCGATACAACATACTGATTATAAATTGATTTTATAAATCAACTTCGGCATCATTCACGGCTTGATTTTGAGGATGAATATCATCACGGCAAAAAATTAGAACAACTTATAATGCGAGGCTAGGGAACGATGGAAACAATAAGAAATCACTATTTAGATATACCTGAAGAAAGAAAATTGCGTATTTTTCGTGAAGAAGACGAAAATTTTTACAGCTTCTGGGAAAGGATGCTTGATGAAAAACAATTTTTTTATAAGCAACCTCTTAAAAGAATGAAAGGCGATGCTTGGGATTCGCTTGAGGCATTCTTCACTGCTTCAGAATACGGACAACATCAGGCCTCGCCAGCTTATATAAAAAGGGCGCTTGAGTTACTGAATAACGTGTACTTGCTGGCCAATCATTCAGACCAAGTGGTTGAATTCTCCGTTGGGCACCGACACTTTTCGGAAGTGGGTAACCGTTCTGTTGCAGGAGGAACAATGGATGCTTGGTTGGATGAAATCTGTTTAGCGATGGCTGCGAGAGATTGGCGCTGCGTAGAGCTGATGACCATCATGGATGAGTCATTAGTGTCTATAAAGACGCCGTTTAATGTTGCGCTGGTCGAATTCGTTAACGGTGTATTTAGCAATTCATCAGCGTTACCAGAGTTATTGCAAACTGTGATGGAGAAATCCTCCCCGCAATACTTAGAATCAACCAGGATGCCATATGTACATTCTTTGTTTATTCCATTTGTGAATGTGTTTGTTGCCATTATCGATGGCGATGAGTCACATTATCAAGAAGCACTGAGAGATGCGTTAGAGGCGCATTACCAGTTCTGTATGAATGAAGATGTTCGCTATTCGCCAAAAGGAAATGTTTCTCTGAAACTGATTGGTCTTGCTGCATTGGCATACGATAAGTATGGCTGGACGATTCCAGAAGCCGCATATTTACCTAAATGGCTTGTTTACGGTGAGCATGATCTTTGTTCTGCGTAAATCACTCTTAAGTTAAATCTATGTCCAACCGGAGGTTCAGCACGGAGGCATACGCAGAAAATACATCGCGAAAATGCAGTTTACGCCTCCGTTTTAACAAGTTACATTGTTGAAGCTTTGATTCAAAGGACAGAACAATGAGCGCTCACCTAAAACAGCTTTGTCATACCCATCTCCCTGGCAATAAAGAAGACTCTCCAGCCGAACACTTTGCGAAAATGGCAAAGTGGTGCGAAGAGAACAACGTAAATCACGATGTCTACGGTGAGGGAGAAACGATTCAAGCGTTCGAGCAAAAGGTTGCCGATCTGCTGGGTTACGAGGCAGGGCTTTTTGTTGTAACAGGGACGATGACGCAGCCAACGGTGCTTGAAATTGTCACAAGACAAAAGCGTAATCCTATTGTCGCCATGCACGCATCTAGCCATATTCCGGTGCATGAAAAACAAGGCTATCAGCTTCAACATCGCTTTAGTATTTTGCCAGTAGGGAACCCTTATCAAACATGGAAGCTTGAGGATCTCACTGCTTGGCCGGATGAAATCGCAGCCGTTCTTTATGAACTCCCGATGCGAGAAATTGGTGGTCAGCTACCTTCATGGCAAGAACTGGAAGAAATCAAAGCGTACTGCGCCGAAAACAAAATTCATCTCCATATGGATGGCGCAAGACTTTGGGAAACCGCAGCTTACTATCAGAAAGAATACCGCGAGATCGCCGCTGGTTTTGATACGACCTATGTTTCACTTTACAAAGGCATCAACGGCATGGGTGGATCTATGTTGCTTGGCTCAAAGTCGTTCATTGAACTGGCTTCATTGTGGATGAAGCGGCAAGGTGGCAACCTGTATCACAGAACACCTTATGTGGTGTCTGCGGCAATGCAGTTTGATGAAAGGTTGTCACAAATGCCGGTTCTATTTGAGCGAACAAAACAGATCTACAGGATCATTGAAGAGTTCCCACCTTTGGCGGTAAGACCAACCCAGCCTCAAGCAAACATGTTGCACCTTATCCTGCCATTTAGCTGTGAAGAGTTGAAAGAACTCCAATACACGTTTGCCACGGAAAAGGGCATTTGGTTTGGTAACCCGCAAGTCACGGCACATCCAAATCAATCGATTGTTGAATGGTATGTTGGTGACTACCTGCTCAATCTTGGTGATGACGAATTAAGGTCGTTTTTCAATCAGTTACTCGGTAAGAAGGCATAAACTTATCAATATGCGAGCTTACTAACACGCCATACGTGACACTTCATGTATTCTTAATTGAAGCGAAGAAGAGGATTTATCAATGTCAAAAAGCTCCAAGCTTCACAATGAAGACAAACTGGTTAAGAAGGCACTAGAGATTGGTGGGAAGATGGCGAAGCTACAAGGTTTTGACCTTCCTCAGTCACCACAACCTCTAAGAGTAAAAGCGATTTACCTATTCTTGGTCGATGCAAAACAGATCACGCCATTGCCGGAAAGCAAGCTAGACGGCGCAAGCATCAAACACCGACTGGCAGTATGGATACACAGTGCGTTGCCAGACAACGACCCTCTAAAGTAAAAAACTCAAGAAGTTACATAGGTCATTAATTCACAAGGCGAGCCAGGTGGTTCGCCTTGTCTGATCTTGGCAAGTGCACCGAGGCCTTCTAATGTTTCGTTATCATTGATTTACAAAACAGCATCAAAAGGGCTAAAGATAAAGCCAGAGAAGCGCTACAATGCTCGCGTTGCAAGAGTGCAACCAAGAATACTCATTTACAGAAGCCTTGAAGTAACCATACATGTCTAAAGATTTCGAATTCACTACAGAATACACACTCGACAAGCCATTTTTTGCTGAGTGTTATGATCAAACTAGCCAGCCAGTTAAGTTCCCGCAAGCGTATTTGAAAGGGATCCTCTTTCTAATTTTTGGTGTGGTTTTATTGGAGTTTGAACTGCTACCTAACGGTTACGTCGGTTGGTTCTTTATCGTATTGAGTGTGATTGAAGCGTGCAGCGTTTACTTCAAAAGAACTTGGTGGCTGTGGCGTCAAACCATCAGCTCAAGCCGCGGCAGTAAAGTGGTGTTTGAAGTGAATGCAGATGGCGTACGCTACAAAAGCGGTAAAGTTGACCGCAGCCTCGCTTGGAATGATATCGACCAACTCGAACAAACTGATTTGGGCTTTATCCTTCACCTTGGTAAACAACGCCAATACATCAGCAAATCTTGCTTAAACGAAGAAGTGATCGCGTTTATGGTAGAGCAGCACGCAGCATCAAAAGCGAGCTAACCAACTCACATCAAGCTGGAATGAGCGATCGAAAAAGTAGGTGATATATGATCGAACTTTGTAGCAAGTATATCGTCGATTCTGAATCAATTGGGTTTGATGTAGAAAGCTAATAAGGCTTAGAGGTTTCTCTTTCGGACATACTGCTTCGGTGTCATGCGCGCAATCTGCTTACACTCTCTAGTCATGTGTGCTTGATCGGAAAAACCTTGCTCCAGCGCCAATTCCGATAAAGTAAGATCGGGTTGCGCTCGGAGTTGCTCTAAAGTGTGCTTCACTCGTTTAATGCGTTGGTAATGTTTAGGAGTAATCCCCAACCATTTCTGAAAATTGCGCTCTCTCTGGCGCTGACTGATGGTCCCTGTAGGTTGTTCAATAATGTGGCCGACATACTGCGGTTCATATTCCTCAATCAGTGTTTGAACCCAGCGATATAACGTAGAAATCCTTGCATATGGCGAACGCGCTGTTTGCAGAGACTCAAATGTTGCTAGTGCAGAAGAAGCCAAAGGGTGGTCGTCTTGAATCCGCAATAGCTGTTCTAGACGTTTACCAAATAGTTGATAACCAACAGCAGGATGAAAGCGTACGCCAGTCATCACCGTGCCTGGCGGTAGGCAGACTTGATGTGCCAGAATGCTCACAGGTAGTAGGACAACCCCTGGCGTTTGCCACTCACCATCCATTTGTACATCATTCTGTAAAATGAATACCACACCTGTACCAGCATCACTGAGTAATTGTTTACGTACGGTTTGCGTCGTATCAGGTTTGACGGATGCTGACCAAATGGCTTGAACATAGCCAGCTAAAGCCTTTTGAGGTTTTAAAATATCAAATTCTAAGTTCAAATGAATCATCCTATTTAACCTCAACTTAAATGAGAAAGTGATACACATGTACTTTTCATCTTATTAAGCTGAGGTATAAGCAGTGGCTTACAAGTAAGAACCGTCAAATAGAATTATCGAGGTTTATAGACTCCAACCTTTGGCTTAAATGCCTTAACTATTCGGTTCCAACTGTTGATCGCGTTGATCGCAATTGTTAGGTTGACCATAGCTTCTTCTCCAAAGGTATTCAAGGTCAGCTGATAGGTATCATCATCTACTGGTAGGCCAGCAGTTAGTAATTCAGCCCAGCCAAGCGCAACGTGTTCTGCATCGCTGTAGAATGGCATATCTTTCCATGCACTAAGCCCCCATATGCGTTCCGGCTTTTCACCTAACTTAAGCGCATCTTTACTATGCATGTCGATACAAAATGCACATTGATTGATTTGCGATATGCGTAACTTAACCAGTTCCCATATGATCATGTTCATAGTTTCTGATTGGCTAAATTGTTCATGGAAGTAAGCTTCCTGAGCGTATAGGATTTCTATTGCTTTTGGCGCTACTTCAATATAGTTGAGTCGTTTTTTCATGGTCATTCTCCTCTGTTTTTTACATAGTAAAAAACGCTCTTAGCAAAAGATTGAAGATTTTCGACATGCACTCAATAAAGTTAGATAAAAGAGTGAACGACGAAAGCGAAAAAATGTACCTATTGGAAACCAAGAAAACTTATGCCAATTAACAAAGTATTGCTCTAAATAATGCGACTTAAGGTTGGCGTCTATTTTTACTCCACCACCTTCCGTAAACGAGCAAAAGGTGCTGAGTTACCTATATACACACCAGCCGCAACGATAAAGACACCTAAAACATTTTCCCATTGAGCCTGCTCACCAGAAATGAACGAAATCAGTAGAGTGAATACCGGCATAATATTAAATAATGGAGACATTTTATCTGGACCAAGAACGATAGCACCTTTCATCCAAAAGTAATAAGCGATCAAAGTGCCAAACAGGCTCATGTACGCTATTAGTGATAGGTCTTTAAATGTTATGGCATTTAAGCTACGGCTAAAGTCGCCGTGGTACGTCGCTATAGCGACCATTTGAATGGCACCAATACTTAACACCCAACGTAACTGCTGAGTTACTGGGATATGAGATGTTAAACGCTTCGCTAGAATTGTGTATAAACACCCACTAATTAAAGCAAATAACATGTATAGATCACCAATATTACTATTGCTGCTAATAGAATGAATATTTCCCCCTGTAATGACGATTACCACTCCACAAAAACTGATTAGTGCACCTAAAATAGTTTTAACCGAAATGGAAGTTTTGAGAATAAAGCCCGACAACAAGATAGTGACAAGTGGTAGATTTGCCTGAACAACCGCTGCGTTAACTGGGGTAGTAAAGCTCATTGCAGAGAAAATAGAGAAGTTTTGGATAGTTACACCCACGGTTGCTATAACAAACAACGACAACATACTTTTTCGTGTGAGCTTAGCTCCATATGGAGAGCGTTTAGTTCCTCTTATCAGTAAGAGTATTAAAGCTGCAACGGAAAATCGTAACGTCGCTGAATCCAAAGGAGAGACATCGCTATTAATAGCTTTTATTACGTTAAAGTTACTAGACCAAAAAAAGATAGCGACAACAACACCGCACCAAATTGATAAATGCTTAGACATAGATCTTCCTGATAAAAATTAACTTGACGCGATAATGCTATATATTTCATATTTGATTTTTAATAGCCAAATTTAAGAGGGTTAATCCCAAATATGGAACGTCACTCTTTGGATGACCTTTTGTTATTCGTTTCTGTTGCTCGCTATCAAAGCCTAACACAAGCATCTGAGCGTCTTAATGTCCCGTTAGCCACGCTAAGCCGGAAGTTAAAAAGGCTGGAAACAAACTTAAATTGCAGACTATTTAACCGCAGTGCACACCACTTTGCGTTAACAACTGATGGCGAAAAATATTATCAACTCTGTGAGCCGTTACTTCTTAGCTTAAATAATGTGACATCGAGAATTGCGACTGAGCGTCAGTCTTTAAGCGGAACGATCAAAATATCAGCGCCAATTAACATGACACAGATGTGGTTAAAGCGGTGCGTTTATGAATTTGCAGAGCAACATCCGAAGATATGTATCGATTTAGATGTACAGAATGAAAAAATCAATCTTGTATCTAACCGTGTCGATGTTAGTTTTCGTCTTGGTGATCTTATTGAACAAGACTGGATTGCTCAGAAATTATGGTCGATTCCATTTGCGCTTTGTGCATCACGAAGCTATTTAGAACAACACCAACCGATTACCCATCCAGAACAACTTGTTCATCATCGCCTAATTACGGTAAACAACGACAGCCAATGGAAATTAGTTAATCAAATCACCAATGAAACATTTGATCATCCGCTAAAGTTTCAATTCACTTCAAATGATGTACTACTAGTTAGAGACGCCGTCATCCATGGTTTAGGAATTGCGTGGATTCCAACCTATTACTTTCATGAGCTAAATCATGATCAACATAACCTGCTGCCTTTGTTGCCAGAATGGCAATGCTCGGGTAAAGAAGTATTCATTATGTATCGAGACCGCGATAAAAGGCCTGCAAGAGTTGATGCATTTATTGAACATGTCTTAAATTGGAAAAATCGCATTCAAATGTTTGCTTGAAAGAGGTTTATCAGATTGTGCTGTGCCGGTAACCTCAAGTGAAGCTTCATGACTCTGCTTCAATTGAGTTCATTTATTTAACCTCTAAAAGAATCATGAATACATAGGCAGTTAATGGGATTCGAGTTTACAAGTGATTCGGTCAGCTAAAATTCAAGCTAAGTAGAAAGTATTTGCAGTTGTATTTGCCTCTGAAAATCGTTTAGAGCTTTCTCATCCGCGAGGTTCTATAAGAAATTATTAAGGATATATTTGTGTGTGATTTCGTGAAAAAAATTATTGTAGGTTTACTTTTCAGTGCTTCGTCTTTTGCTTCCTTAAGTCAATATGTTCCAGCAATGAATGATAAGAACGGTTATGTAGAACCATTTCAGATGTTTGATAATGTCTATTATGTAGGAGACAAGTGGGTCTCATCATATGCCATTGCTACAGACGACGGACTCGTTATCATTGATACGCTTGACTTCCCTTACTCTGAGTGGATACCTATCAACCTAGAGAAGCTAGGGCTAAAAGATAAGCCAATAACGCACATATTGGTAACTCATGGGCATTCTGACCACGTTGGGGGCGCCCAGTTACTTCAAGAGAAGTATGGTTCCAAAGTCGTGATGACCAAAAGCGCTCATGAACTATCTATACAGCAATCAAACAAAAGCGAAGGTGAGAACAAGTTCCTTCCTCCAAATTTAGACATAGAGATAAAAAGCGATAGCTCTATGGCTATTGGTGGACATGAGTTTAAGTTCTATCTCACACCTGGCCACACGGAAGGTGATTATTCCTTAGACTTCACTGTTGAAGATAATGGCGAACAATATCGTGCTTTTATCGTTGGTGGGCATAGCGTAAGTAGCAATGATCCAGAAGTTATTGGCCAGTTCCTGACTAGCATGGAGAAAATTCGAAAAATTTCACTACAGGCACCTATTGTGAACGTTAACCTTTCGAACCATCCACATAAAAATTTCCTTTTTGAAAATAGGAAGAAGCTCGGTACAAGCGGTAACCCGTTTATCAGTGAGGCAAACTTCTTCATGTTCCTTAAGCAACAAGAAGATTTAGCTAAGGGAAAACTAGAAGAACTATAATACCGTGGTATACGAGCAGCCTTCGTTATTAGGTTAGAGATTTGCTCTTGAGTTATAGCTAAGGCTTTGATGAGTTGCTCAATCAAGATTCGACACTTGTGGTAGCTGTATTGTTTGTAGGTTCTAGTGGCAAAGGCGCTGTGTGTAAACATTCGTATTGTGTGCCTTAAACATTTGCAAGGCGTTACGTGCTTTCTAGAAAAGTCTCAAAATAGCGTACAATTAGCGTTTTGACACAGCGGAAATCATCATGGCCAAAACTGTTCAGCAGCAAATCGGAAACATTGCTCTAGTCGTTGAAAATTACGACGATGCTATCGAATTCTATACTCAAAAACTTCAATTCACTCTGGTTGAAGATACCAACCTAGGTGGTGGTAAACGCTGGGTTCAAGTTTCTCCTCCAAACTCCAATGGTACAAACCTACTTTTAGCTCAAGCGAGTACACCGGAGCAAACGCATGCAGTAGGAAATCAAACAGGTGGCCGTGTTTTCCTGTTTCTGCAAACTAATGATTTTTGGCGTGACTACGAGTTGATGAAGAAAAATGGTGTTGTATTTAATGAAGAGCCTCGTGTGGAAGAATACGGGACAGTGGTGGTGTTCCAAGATCTCTATGGTAATAAATGGGACTTACTGCAACTGAACTAGAAACTACATAGCACCTGCATAACATAGTGTTCATGAGGAGTTTCCAACAAGCTTTTAAGGCTCTGAGATATTAGTGCTAATTCAAAGGTTCTCAGAAGTCACTGTATTTCTAAATCACTTTTGTGCAAACAATAACTAGCCATCATTCCTTCTCGATGTATCAACAAATGTTAGGGCGGCACACCAAAAACAAAGGCGAACCAAACGGTTCGCCTTTGTCGATTTAGAGACTACAAAAATTAATCTTCGTAGTTATCGATGCTTGGGCATGAACAGATTAGGTTACGGTCGCCGTATACGTTATCTACGCGGTTTACCGTTGGCCAGTACTTCCAAGATTTGGTCGCTTTAGACGGGAAGCAGCCAATCTCGCGAGAGTAAGGGCGGTCCCAATCTTCAGCTGAAAGATCAACTTGAGTGTGTGGCGCGTTAACAAGTGGGTTGTTATCCAGTGGCCATTCACCGTTTTTCACTTTCTCCATTTCTTCGCGGATAGCGATCATCGCATCACAGAAGCGGTCCAGCTCTTCTAGATCTTCCGATTCCGTTGGCTCAACCATTAGCGTGCCCGCTACAGGGAACGACATAGTTGGTGCGTGGAAACCGTAGTCCATTAGACGCTTCGCGATGTCTTCTTCGCTGATACCTGTTTCTTCTTTCAGCGGACGAATGTCGATAATACATTCGTGCGCTACGCGGCCATTTTTGCCACGGTAAAGAACAGGGTAGTGTTGGCGAAGTGTTTCCATCACGTAGTTTGCGTTCAGAATTGCTACTTTTGTTGCATCTGTTAGGCCAGGTTCGCCCATCATTGCGATGTAAGCCCAAGAGATAGGTAGGATAGAAGCGCTACCCATATCTGCTGCTGATACTGCGAAATCTGCGCCTTCTACACCGTCTTCAATATGCCCTGGTAAGAAAGGAGCTAGGTGAGATTTCACACCGATAGGACCCATACCCGGACCGCCACCACCGTGCGGGATGCAGAAGGTTTTGTGTAGGTTTAGGTGAGAAACGTCTGAACCGATGAAGCCTGGTGATGTTAGACCAACCTGCGCGTTCATGTTAGCGCCGTCTAGGTAAACCTGACCGCCAGCGGCATGAACCATTTCACACACTTCTTTCACTTTCTCTTCGTAAACGCCGTGCGTAGAAGGGTAAGTGATCATAATGCTTGATAGGTTGTCTTTGTGTTTCTCGATTTTCGCTGCTAGGTCGTCGATGTCGATGTTGCCTTCTTCATCACACTTAACCACAACCACTTTCATTGACACCATAGATGCTGTCGCAGGGTTAGTACCGTGCGCAGAGCTTGGGATCAAACATACGTTGCGGTGACCTTCGCCACGGCTTTCGTGGTAGCGTTGAATCGCGATAAGACCTGCGTACTCACCCGATGCACCAGAGTTTGGTTGTAGTGAGAATGCGTCATAGCCAGTGATTTCACATAGCTTTTCTTTAAGATCTTTTGCGAGTGCTGCGTAACCAGCTGCTTGTTCTGCTGGTGCGAACGGGTGGATCGAACCAAACTCAGGCCAAGTTACTGGAATCATCTCTGCTGCTGCGTTCAGCTTCATCGTACAGCTGCCCAGTGGGATCATGCCGTGCGTGAGTGAGAAGTCTTTGTTCTCTAGCTGTTTTAGGTAACGCATCATCTGTGTTTCGCTGTGGTGCGTGTTAAACACAGGGTGTGTTAGATATTCTGTTGTGCGGCGCAATGCTTCTGGAATGGCTGCAAACTCGTTGCCTGCGATTTCAGTTGATAGTGCTGCGACTTCTTCTTTCACACCGAATACTGCGAATAGGGCTTCTACATCTGCCACGGTTGTGGTTTCGTCGAAGCTCACACCTAGCTGAGTACCCAACTTACGTAGGTTGATGTCTGCGGCTAGTGCTTTCGCGTATAGGTCTTCAGTTTGTGCACCTGTGTTGATAGTGATGGTGTCGAAGAAGCTGTTGTGAGCAAGCTCGAAGCCGCCTTTAGTTAGGCCAGCGGCTAGGATGGCTGTCATGTGGTGCGTACGACGAGCAATCGTGCGTAGACCTTCTGCGCCGTGGTAAACCGCGTAGAAAGACGCCATGTTCGCTAGCAGTGCTTGAGCAGTACAGATGTTTGAAGTCGCTTTTTCACGACGGATGTGCTGTTCACGCGTTTGCATTGCCATACGCAGTGCTTGGTTACCGTTGGTATCGATAGAAACACCGATAACACGCCCAGGCATTGTACGCTTGTGCTTATCACGAGTTGCCATGAAAGCAGCGTGTGGACCGCCGTAACCCATCGGCACGCCAAAACGTTGTGCTGAACCGATTGCTACGTCTGCGCCCATTTCACCTGCAGGTTTAAGTAGGGTAGAAGCAAGAAGGTCCGTTGCTACAGTCACTAGTGTTTTGTTTGCTTGCGCTTTAGCGATGATGTCCGTTAGGTCACGAACTTCACCTGTTGTACTTGGGTATTGAACTAGTGCACCGAACACGTCTTGCTCTGGTAGTGATTCTAAAGAACCAACCAAGACTTCAAAGCCGATGAATTTCGCACGAGTTTTTACCACTTCGATGGTTTGTGGGTGAACGTCGTCAGCAACGAAGAATACGTTGCTCTTGCTTTTACCCGCACGCTTACAAAGTGTCATCGCTTCTGCTGCTGCCGTTGCTTCATCGAGCAATGACGCGTTCGCGATTTCCATACCAGTAAGATCCATCACCATTTGTTGGTAGTTTAGAAGTGCTTCTAAACGACCTTGTGAGATCTCTGGTTGGTAAGGGGTGTAAGCAGTGTACCAGCCCGGGTTTTCCATCACGTTGCGTAGAATCACATTCGGCGTGAAGGTGTTGTAGTAACCCTGACCAATGAATGTACGTTTAACTTGGTTCTGATCGGCGAACTTACGCATTGCTGCCAGCATGTCTGCTTCGCTTTTCGCTTCTGCCAAGCTCATTGGTTGCTCTAGGCGAATTTGTGCTGGTACGGTTTCGTCGATAAGCGAATCTAGGCTAACTGCGTTGATCGCTTCCAACATTTTCTGTTGGTCAGATTTGTTTGGTCCATTGTGGCGAGCAACGAACTCGTTTTGTGTGCTGAGGCTTTGAAGTAATTCAGTCATTGTCCTTTACCTACTCCTTGGTTCGGGTAACGGATTTGCGTTACTGATAAATTAAATTATACGTCCGAACCTAGAAAAAAAGCTGTTCTCTAAACAGGTTAGGGAACAGCTTTCGTCACATCCTAATTACTCTTCTTCGATAGAGTTTAGGTATTCGTCTGCGTCTTTCAGGTTATCTAGTTCAGATACATCAGACATCTTCACTTTTACGATCCAGCCACCTTCGTACGGCTCTTCGTTAATTAGCTCTGGGCTGTCTTCTAGTTCTTCATTGATTTCTACGATTTCACCAGTGATTGGTGCGTAGATGTCTGACGCTGCTTTTACAGATTCAACGAGAGAGAAGCTTTCACCTGCTTCAACTTCGTCTTCTACGTCTGGTAGGTCAACGAATACCACGTCACCTAGCATTTCTTGTGCATGCTCAGAAATACCAATTGTTACTGTGCCGTCACCGTTGTCACGTACCCACTCGTGGCTATCTGCAAACTTCAGTGTTTTGTCCATTGCTTAATCTCCGAATAACTTGTCAGGAATTATTATGATTTCAAAAAAATCGTTTACTGGTATAGAGGAAAGCGACTGCAAAGTTCTTTTACTTCTTTGCGAACGCGTTTTTCAACTTCTGCGTCACCTTCAGGGTTGTTCACTAAACCGTCCAGTACGTCACCAATCCAATTACCGATGAGTTTGAATTCTTCAGCGCCAAAGCCGCGGCTTGTACCCGCAGGCGTTCCTAAACGGATGCCCGATGTAATCATAGGCTTCTCTGTATCGAATGGGATGCCATTTTTGTTACATGTGATCCCAGCACGCTCTAGAGCTTCTTCTGCTTTATTGCCTTTCAACCCTTTCGGACGAAGGTCAACCAGCATTAGGTGCGTGTCTGTGCCACCAGTTACGATGTCGCAACCGCGAGTTTGCAATACTTCCGCTAGGACTTTTGCGTTATTGATCACCGAATCAATATAAGTTTTAAATTCAGGGCCAAGCGCTTCACCAAATGCGACCGCTTTGGCTGCGATAACGTGCATCAGTGGGCCACCTTGTAGGCCAGGGAATACGGCTGAGTTGATTTTCTTAATGATGTCTTCGTGGTTAGTAAGAATCATACCGCCGCGAGGGCCACGCAATGTTTTGTGTGTTGTAGTCGTAACAACGTGTGCGTGTGGCAGTGGGCTAGGGTGTGCGCCTGTTGCGATAAGACCAGCGATGTGCGCCATGTCGACCATAAGAATTGCATTTACTTCGTCTGCGATTTCACGGAATTTTGCAAAGTCGATAGTACGTGGAATAGCGCTACCACCTGCGATGATCATTTTAGGTTGGTGCTCAAGTGCAAGCTCATGAACATCTTCGTAGTTAATTTCTAGTGTTTCGCGATCAACACCGTATTGAACTGCATTAAACCATTTACCAGAAAGTGCAGGGCGTGCACCGTGCGTCAGGTGACCACCTGCGTCTAAAGACATACCAAGAATGGTGTCACCAGGTTGAAGCAGTGCCAGTTTTACTGCGCCGTTTGCTTGCGCGCCTGAGTGTGGTTGAACGTTTGCGTATTCACAATTAAAAAGTTTTTTTGCGCGTTCGATAGCAATGGCTTCCACTGTATCTACGTGCTCACAACCACCATAGTAACGGCGACCTGGATAACCTTCAGCGTATTTGTTTGTTAGGCATGTGCCTTGAGCTTGCATTACCGCTTTAGAAACAATGTTCTCAGAAGCGATAAGTTCGATTTGTTCGTTTTGGCGAGCGGATTCCGCTTGAATTCCAGCAAAGACAGCATCATCTGTCGCAGAGAGGTTGGTAGAGAAAAAGTTTTCCAAGCTGTGGTTAGGGTAACTCTTATTCATGGTAGTTGACCTTCCAAATCTGAAAATGAACCCGCAATAGATGAGTTATGATTTGCGGTTGTGGTTCATTTGTCCTCAAAAACAGCTGAACTGCGTAGCAGAACAGAGTGAACATCCGGCCCTAAATTTGGGCAAAAACTCCGTTGGATTGCGTGTTTCCTTTACCAATCTCTTACGGAAATATGCATCTCTACATCTAACAAGTTGGTAACATAGCGCCTGTGACGGGAACAATCAACCAAAAATTTCCTATAGGAAACAAGATTTCAAAATTTGTTAACAAGAGCACGCTTTAATTCACTTGGTGGACTTCTATCCACTATGTGCTTCATGCACAATGCGAGTAAGACAAAAAATATGGATATCTATAGAGGGATTTATGGCAGAAAGTATTTACGATGAATACCCATCGATGACGTTGGCAAAAGAGCAACATGACCAAAATATCGAGCCGTTAAAACTGGGCCAGCGTATTAAGGATATCCGCTCGAAACTCGGTATCACATTAGAAGAAGCGAGTCAGCGAACCGGGCTTGCTCGATCTACACTGAGCAAAATAGAAAATGAGCAGATCTCCCCGACGTTTCAAGCGATGCAAAAATTGGCACTAGGCTTACAAATTGACATGCCACAACTCTTTGAGCCACCTAGAAAAAAGGTAGCGACAGGGCGCAGGGATGTTACCAAGAAGAATGAAGGTAAACCACACCCAACACAAACCTATGAACATGAACTGCTCGCGACACAACTTTCCAATAAGAAAATGATGCCGTTTAAGAGCCAAATTCGAGCTCGTAGTTTTGATGAATATAAAGACTGGGTTCGTCATGACGGCGAAGAATTTTTACTTATCTTATCTGGTGAGGTCATGTTCTATTCTGAGTTTTACGAACCTGTTGTTTTAAGCGAGGGAGACAGCGTTTATTACGATGCAAATATGGGACATATGTTGACCAGTGTTAGCGAGGAAGATGCGCTCATTTTGTGGGTGACAGCCAAATAGTGATAAATACTTGTAAATTTCCTATAGTGAAAGCAAACGATTGCTGTTGGTGGTCGTTATGATGAAAAAGCGCTTTTTTGATGAGAACTTACTCATTAAAGCGCTTTTTTTGTACGATTTGTTGTGATTAAAATGTTAAGAGTCACACTTTTGCAAGTCGATCTACGTCTTGTTCGTGCAAAATAGAATGAGCCATGTTTATTATTGGAAACACATCGAATGCCGATAGCATTCTCGGGTCTATCTAAATGGAGACGAAAATGACTCAAGAACTACTGAAAACACCACTACACGCACTTCACGTTGAAGTTGGTGCCAAAATGGTCCCGTTCGCGGGTTACGATATGCCTGTTCAGTATCCTCTAGGCGTAAAGAAGGAACACTTACATACTCGTGATGCGGCAGGTCTGTTTGATGTTTCTCACATGGGACAGCTTCGCCTAATTGGTGACGGTGCAGCTGCGTTCCTAGAAACATTAGTCCCAGTGGATATTGTGGATCTTGAGTCTGGTAAACAGCGTTACGCTTTTTTCACTAATGAAGAGGGCGGCATCATGGACGACTTGATGGTGGCTAACCTAGGTGATCATCTGTTTGTGGTTGTGAACGCAGCATGTAAAGCGCAAGATATCGCACACCTACAAGCGCATTTACCATCTGGTGTTGAGCTAGAAATTATCGAAGACCGAGCTCTACTTGCAATCCAAGGCCCTAAAGCGGCGGCTGTATTGGTGCGTTTTGCACCAGAAGTTTCTGAAATGCTGTTCATGGATATTCGTAAAGTCGATATTTTAGGCGCCGAGTGCATTGTTTCTCGTAGTGGTTATACAGGCGAAGACGGTTACGAAATCTCGGTTCCTGCTGACAAAGCGGAAGAGCTAGCACGTAAACTGACTGCGGAAGATGAAGTTGAATGGATTGGCCTTGGTGCTCGTGATTCACTTCGTCTTGAGTGTGGCCTTTGTCTATACGGTCATGACCTAGACACAACAACAACACCCGTTGAAGCGAGCTTGCTATGGGGGATCCAAAAAGTTCGTCGTATTGGTGGTGAACGTGAAGGTGGTTTCCCTGGCGCAGACATTATTCTTAAGCAGATTGAGACTAAAGATGTGGCGCGTAAGCGTGTGGGTCTAGTAGGTCAAACCAAAGCGCCAGTGCGTGAAGGTGTTGAACTGTTTGATGCTGACGGCGTTAAAATTGGCGTTGTAACCAGCGGTACGGCGGGCCCGAATGCAGGTAAGCCAGTCTCAATGGGGTATGTTCGTGCGGATTTGGCGGCGATTGGTACTGAAGTGTTCGCTGAAGTGCGTGGCAAAATGCTACCAATGACAGTTGAAAAAATGCCGTTCGTACCACAACGCTACTACCGTGGTTAAAACGAATTGAAACAAAAATGCCGAGCTTTGTAGCTCGGCATTTTTATGTCTTCTTTTCGCTTGTTTGCTTTTAGTTTACTGCTTCATCAATAGTACAGCACATATCAATAACGATATCTTCAAGCTTTTCCGGATGAATCATCTCTTCTTTTGGGATCCCAAATTGAGAGGCCATAATGGTATTAAACAATTCCCAATGCTTGATCAGCAGTTTTTCGCGATTATCTGCAATATCCGGCCATGTTTCTTGCATCATTGGCGCGAGACTGACAGCACCATGTGCGAAGATCAACATTTGCCACTTTGATTCCCACTGATCAAATTGTGCATTAGGGTTTTCGCTGTTGTACTGCTCGAAAATTCCGGTAAATATTGCAGCGAACTCATCTTTTGACTTTAAGAAATACTGCAGTAGAGCACCGTCATCGCCTTGTCGAATGGCATCGGCGATCATCTGTACTGGATGAGGATTGACGAGAGCAAATGCTAGCATGCGAACCATAAACAGATAAATTTTTCTATTCGAAGGTGTGTTCTCCGGCATTTCATTGATGAGTTCAGCCATATAGCACTGCATGAACTCGTCCATTGCATCGCTAACCGCTTGCCAGATTTTCTCTTTGCTGCCGAAGTGGTGACGGATCAAACTATGTGAAACACCAGCCTTTTCACTGATATTGCGCAGCGAGACACGCTCGTAACCAAGTTCACAAAACATATCTGCTGCCACTTTAAGGATCAGACACTTAGTTTGTTCTGCTGCTTCAGCACTTCTACGCCCCTGCTTTCTTTCATTCATAGTTCGAATTTTCCCGAATATTAATCACGCGCTTACTTTTACCAGAAACCGAACGCTTTGACTAATTAATTTGCTATCCACCTGGAAAATATGTTGATCAATTTCAAATTCTGCTTATACTGCACAGCTGTGTAATATATAAAACCTACGGAGAAAGCGGGTGCGAAAACAATATTTAAAGCGCACTTTAGTTGGCGCAGTGGTGACATTAAGTCTTTCTGGGATGCTAACTGGGTGTAATAAAGCCATTTCTGAGCCGTCTGAACCTTTAATCAAACCTGTAAAATTACTGGCGGTGAAAGACCTAGAACTTGAAGACTCGCACGCCTTTTTAGCGCGTATTGATGCAACACATCGCGCGCAGCTTTCTTTTCAGGTTGGTGGAGAGGTTGATGAATTACGTGTACGCATGGGTCAAAAAGTCCAAAAAGGTGAAGTGCTCGCAACGTTAGACCCTAAAGATCTTCAGCTTGCGTTAGATGCCGCTCAAGCGCAGTACGCGTTAGCGAAAACACAATGGGACCGCGCGAAAAACCTTTACGGAAAAAAACTCATTAGTACTGATGAGTACGATCAGAAAGAAACTCAATATAAAGCGGCATTGGCGAACTACGAACAAGCTAAAACCGATTTGAGCTATACCAAAATTCACGCACCGTTTGATGGCATTGTGTCATATACCTATGTCAACCCGTTTCAAGTAGTAGCAGAGAAGCAGGAGATCTTGAATCTCATTGATAACACGACGTTGGATGTATCTTTCACCTTGCCAGTAAGTTATGCGGAATCTGTATCACTTGAGTCACTGCAAAACTCCGATATGTGGGTGACGATGGATAGCGAGCCAGGAAAACGTATTCCTGGGCAATTTAAAGAAATTTCGACGCAGCCAAACATCGATACCAATAGTTATGAGGCGATCGTGACCATCACTCGACCAGAAGATCGCAATTTGCTGACAGGTATGACTGGGCAGGTACACATTGCTAAACAACATGTATCGGACGCGATGACGTTACCTCAGTCTGCTTGGGTCAACAAAAATGGGACGCAAGGTGAAGTTTGGGTAATGGACAGAAGCACGCAGCAGGTCAATAAAGTCACTGTGTCACTTGACGCAGCAGGTGGTGTGAAAGCCGGGCTTGATAACAATGATTACGTTGTTATTGCTGGTGTTGAGAGACTGGTTGAAGGACAAGTGGTGAAAGCTTGGGTTCGTGAGGGAGGCATTTAATGAAACGTTCTCTACTTACGATCTCTGCGATTGCACTTGCAGTTTTAACAGGGTGCAAAAATGAAAACCAAGCTATCGTCGAGCAGCCACTTTTTGTGTCGACTATCTCGGTGGATGCACCAGTACAAAGTCAACATCGCGCGTTCAAAGGCATAGTAGTGCCTGCAGAGCAAACGCCAATGGCATTTCGCCGCGCTGGGGAAGTTCAGCACGTATTGGTTAAAGCGGGTGACGTTGTTAAGCAGGGGCAAATGATCGCAAAGCTAGATGATAGCAAAGAGAAGCAAGCCGTGAATGACGCAGAAGCACAATACACACTTGCAATTCGTCAGCTTAAACGCGGTGAAGACTTGCATGCACGTCAAATGATTTCAAAAGCGGAACTTGATGAGCTAACCGCCAATAAAGAGCTAGCTGAGGCTACTTTCTATAACGCGACCAATCAATTGAATTACACCCGTTTATTCGCCCCGTTCGCCGGTAAAGTATCCGATGTTTTCAAAGAACGTTTTGAGCGTGTGGCAATTGGTGAACCCGTGTTAAACCTATACCAAAACGATTTGGTTTACGTGCGTATTGAGCTTTCCGACAATGTTTTAGCGATGGTAGACCCAAACTCAGACAGCATGAGCTACAAGCCTAGAGCAACCTTCTCCGGCATCGATGGCAGATTTGCTTTGGACTATTTAGAGCACACAAGTGAACCCAACGCTGAAACTCAAACCTACGAAATGTACTTGACGATGCCACAGCCAAAAACAGAGATATTGCCGGGAACCAGCGTAAGCGTTTTGGTCGATATGGTGAAGGCGGGCATTACCTCTATTGATGGTTACAGTGTTCCTGTCACGGCGCTTCAAGCAGGCAGTGAAGGGAATGAGTTCTTTGTGTGGAAAAAAGAAGGTGACATTGTCACACGAGTGCCTGTCATGATTTCTCAAGTGAATGGCAATGGAGCCATTGTGTCGTCAGGTGTTAGCCAGGGCGATATTCTGATTAATTCAAATCTGCGTAAATTACGCGAAGGTAAACATGTGGATGTTGTGGAGAATAACCAATAATGAACATTGCTGAGTATTCAATAAAAAACAAAGTCATCAGCTGGTTGTTCATTATTATCCTTGCTGTTGGTGGTTTAACGTCATTTTTGGAGCTTGGACGATTAGAAGACCCGGCATTTACGATCAAAGATGCCATGATCATCTCAACATACCCTGGCGCGACGTCAAAAGAAGTTGAAGAAGAGCTGACGTATCCTCTAGAAAAAGAGATTCGAAAACTCCCTTATATCGACAAAATTACCTCTACGTCTTCTAATGGTATGTCTCAAATAACGGTGAGCATGGAAATGGACTATGGTCCTGATGAACTGCCGCAAATTTGGGATGAAATGCGCCGTAAAATTAATGATTTACGACCATCATTGCCTCAAGGTGTTCAGTCTTTACAGATCATTGATGATTTCGGTGACGTTTATGGCGTGATGTTAATGCTCACTGGTGACGATTACGACTATGTAGAGCTGAAACGTTATGCGGATTACCTGACCCGTGAAATCGAGCTTGTTGATGGTGTTGGTAAGGTAGACATCACGGGCGATCAGCAAGAAATGCTATTCGTTGAGATCTCACTTGATCGCCTTGCTGCACTGAACTTAGACATGAATGTGGTTTCGAGCTTGTTGAACCAGCAAAACAATGTGGTTTCAGCAGGTGAAGTGATGGTCAATGGCGAAAGCCTTGTTATTCGCCCAAGCGGCACCTTAAACACTGTAGAAGCACTAGAAAATCTGATCATTCATGGCCGTGACACAGGAAATCTAATTCGTCTAAAAGACGTAGCAACGATTTCTCGCGGTATTCAAGAGAAGCCAAGCAACGTCGTACTCTTTAACGGTCAAAAAGCGATTAATATCGGTATCTCGTTTGCATCGGGTGTGAACGTGGTTGAGGTTGGTGAACGTTTGGATGCGGAGCTCGCGAGCCTTGAGTCTATCAAGCCTGCTGGCATCGATATGAACTACTTTTACAACCAAGCCAATGAGGTGGATGAATCTGTTAAAGCGTTTGTAATTAGTCTAGCGGAGGCAGTGGCGATCGTAATCATTGTGTTGCTGTTTACTATGGGTTTACGCAGTGGTGTCATCATTGGAGTTGTGTTGTTATTGACGGTATTTGGTACCTTCATTTTGATGAATTACAACAACATCGAACTGCATCGTATTTCTCTTGGCGCGTTAATTATTGCCTTAGGTATGCTGGTTGATAACGCGATTGTTGTCGTGGAAGGCATATTGGTTGGCCTAAAGAAAGGGCGTACCAAAGTTCAAGCGGCTGTCGATATTGTAAAGCAAACACAATGGCCTTTGCTGGGCGCAACTGTTATTGCAATTACGGCTTTTGCACCTATCGGTTTGTCGCAAGATGCGACAGGTGAGTTCATGGGCTCTCTATTCTGGGTGCTGTGTTTCTCACTATTTTTAAGCTGGATTACCGCTATTACACTGACGCCTTTCCTTGCCGATCTTTTGTTGAAAGAGGAAAACAAAGAGCAGGGTACTAGCGAAGATGATCCTTATAAAGGCTGGTTGTTTGTCGTATTTGGGGCATCACTGAAATTTGCATTGCGATTCCGCTGGCTTACCGTTGCTGGCATGGTGGCGCTATTAGTGGGTGCTGTCGTGGCATTTGGTAATGTAAAACAGCAGTTCTTCCCACCATCGAATACGCCGATGTTCTACGTGGATATGTGGATGCCAGAGGGTACTGACATCCGTGAAACGATTAAAAAAGCTGAAGAGGTCGAAAGCTACATTCGTCAGCAAGATGATATTGACTTTGTTTCTGCTTCGATTGGGCAGGGCCTACAGCGTTTTGCTTTAACCTATCAACCAGAAAAAAGTTACGAAGCGTACGCGCAGTTCCAAGTTCGCGCGACTGATCGTGAGAAAATGTTTGGTTTACTGCATAAGTTAGATGAGAATCTGGCGAAAACATTTGATGCGCCTACGTTCCAGTTTAAATTGATGGAATTTGGTCCATCACCAGCGTCTAAGATCGAAGCGCGTATTACTGGCCCTGAACCACAAGTTTTACGTGACTTGGCGGTGCAAGTTGAAGACATCCTTCATACCGACCCTGGTGCTCGAAACATTCGTCACGATTGGCGAGAGCGCACCAAGGAACTTGTACCCGCTTTCAATGAGTCTAAAGCTCGTCGCTTAGGTATTTCGAAAGAAGATCTTTCAAGCACACTGCAAATGGCGTTTGGTGGTAGCACCTTAGGTTACTTGCGTGATGGTACACATACGTTGCCAATTATGACACGTCTTCCTGAAGAAGAACGCGTAGATTTTGAATCACTACAAAACGTGACCATTTGGAGTCCTTCGTTGCAAACGTATATTCCGGTTGATCAAGTGATTGATGGCGTTCAACTGGATTGGAGTGAGCCGCTAATTCAGCGTCGTGACCGTAAGCGTACGTTAACCGTTCTCGCGGACCATGATGTGTTGAGTGACGACACGGCAGCAAGCTTATTTGCTCGTGTACAGCCTAAAGTGATGGCATTGCATGTTCCAGAAGGATACGAAATCACATGGGGTGGTGAGTACGAATCATCCAAAGATGCACAAGAAGGCCTATTCGGTTCATTGCCGATGGGTTACTTGTTGATGTTCATCATTACTATTTTATTGTTTAACTCAATCAAAAAGCCGTTGGTAATTTGGTTCACCGTTCCGTTAGCGATCATTGGCGTTGCTTTTGGTTTGCTTACCACGAACATGCCGTTCAGTTTTACAGCATTCCTTGGTTTGTTAAGCCTAAGTGGCATGATTTTGAAAAACGGTATTGTGTTGCTTGACCAAATTAACCTTGAGTTGGAGTCAGGTAAAGATCCTTACCTCGCGATTGTTGATAGTGCGATAAGCCGCGTTCGTCCGGTAAGTATGGCTGCGCTAACAACTATCTTGGGGATGATTCCACTGGTCTTCGACGCCTTCTTTGGCTCGATGGCAATAACGATTATGGCAGGTCTTGGTTTTGCTACTGTACTGACACTGATAGTGGTGCCAGTGATGTTTGCAATTCTGTTTAGGGTAAAACCGATCACTGCATAGGGACTCCTGGCTATTTGCCAGCTTCCTGCCTAGCCCTGAAGGTTTTCTTCGGGGCTTTTTTGATCTTACTAATATATACCAAACCATTCATTTGCTTGATTTTAATGATTTTCTTACGATTACAATGCAAATCATGCGTATACTGATGTAACGACACATCAAAGATTGAGATTACATGAATAAGCGCATATTAAACGGACTCTTCTTCGTTGGTTCTTTCACCTTGGTTGGCTGCACCGCGACGGATAGCATGCCGACAGAAACCAAACAACCTGCCCCTAAAATTAACAGTGTTAGTGCCGAAGTCATTTCCAGTTGGATTGATAGTAAGGTTTTAGCCCCTGAAGGGCTGTCGCTCGAGCAAGACAACCTACGTTATCTATCGGGTAGCGCCGACCTAAACAGCGACGGCAAGGCAGAACACATAGTGTTGCTTCAAGATCGCTATTTCTGTGGTAGTGGTGGCTGCTCTGCATATATGTTTGATAATGAGGGAAACGTTATCAATCGAATGTCGGTAACTCGCACGCCTATTGTACTAGCCGACAGTTACAGTAATGGTTGGCAGGACTTTATCGTTTGGAGTAATGGCTCATATCGACTCATGAGTTACAACGGTGAATCTTATCCAAGTAACCCGTCACTAGAGCCAAAGGTGGATCGAGACGCTAACCAGCAGGCGGCAATCGCAAATGTAATGGCGACAGAGCTTTATCAGCAAGATGGCTATGACATTCTGCCCGCAGATTCAAAAACCTTGTGGACGCCAGCTAACGTTTACCACTTTACCTTCAAGCACTACGGTGACCCGCATAGCGCTTATCAAGCAACGGTGGATATGAACAGTGGGGAAGTAGACATTGTAGCCGTTCCGGCTGCGGAATAAAAAACACCTCCCTTAACCGGAATTAAAGGGAGGTGCTAAATGCCAAATTCGAGGGTGGCATTGTTAACCGGAGTCGCTCTAATTAAGCTGCGACTTCTTGTTTCGCTTCTGCTTTGCTTTTTAAGAATGCGTAAGTAAAGCCAGTTACCGCTGTACCTGCTGCAATAGCCACCAAATACATTAATACTGGTGAAATTGCGTTAGGAATTAGCAGCACGAATAGACCGCCGTGTGGTGCCATTAATTTCGCACCGAATAGCATCGATAGGGCACCAGTAAGCGCGCCACCGGCCATACAAGATGGAATCACGCGCATTGGATCTTTCGCAGCAAATGGAATTGCGCCTTCAGAGATGAAACACAGTCCCAAGACAAATGATGCTTTACCAGCCTCACGTTCATTTTGTTCAAATTTGTTCTTCGCAATGAAGGTCGCTAAACCCATACCTAGCGCAGGAACCATACCTGCGGCCATGATTGCCGCCATTGGCGCGTAAGTTTGTGAAGCCAGAAGGCCAACACCAAATGCGTAAGCGGCTTTGTTGACAGGGCCTCCTAGGTCGAAACACATCATTGCGCCAAGGATAATACCCAGTAGTACTGCACTGTCAGAACCCATGTTGTTTAGGAAGTCAGTCAGGCCGTTCATGATGCCTGAAACTGGGCCGCCTACGATGTAGATCATCACAAGACCAGTGAACAATGTTGCTACAAATGGAATGATCAGAATCGGTTTAAGCGCCTCCATCGATTGTGGCAGTTTCACCTTATCTGCGAGGAGTTTCGCTGCGTAACCGGCAATGAAGCCAGCTGCGATACCACCTAGGAAACCAGCACCCGTTGAACTTGCTAGCATACCACCAACAAGACCGGGAGCCAGACCCGGACGGTCAGCAATTGAGAACGCGATGTAACCAGCAAGTACAGGAATCATCAATGCGAATGCAGAGCCACCACCAATGTTCATCAAGGCTGCTGCTAGTGTGCCTTCTTCTTTAAATGCTTCAATACCGAACACGAAAGATAGTGCGATGATCAAACCACCTGCAACGACAACAGGAAGCATGTGCGAAACACCCGTCATTAGGTGTTTGTAAGCGCCTTTTTTCTCTTCGGTGGTAGATGAAGAGTTAGCTGAACCAGAATGTTGATACACCGTGGCTTGCTCGAATGCTTTGTCCATCTCTTCGGCTGTTTTCTTCAGAGCTGGGCCTGTTTTCGTGCGGTACATCTTTTTTCCGTTAAAGCGATCAAGTGGCACTTCAATATCCGCAGCAATGATCACCAGATCGGAATCTGCAATTTCTTGCTCAGTCAGTTGGTTTTTAGCGCCAACTGAACCACGAGTTTCCACCTTGATTTGATGGCCACGACGCTTGCCTTCTTCTTCTAAAGCTTCTGCCGCCATAAAGGTATGCGCAACGCCAGTAGGGCAAGCGGTGATTGCAACAATTTTCTTCGCTGCTGATGTTGTATCTGCAGTGATAGGGGCTGCAAGTGTGGTTGCTTTTTCAAGTAAAGTGGCGTTTTCAACCGCTTGCTGGAGAAACGCAGTTGCGTCTTTTGCTACTTCGCTAATTTCCGCTTGGTAAACCTTTTTTCCTACAAAACGGGAAGTGTCGACGCTAGTATTTGCCGCAATGACAATGACTTCTGCTTGTTCAACGTCAGCTTCCGTCAATAGTGTTGGTTCAACCACACTTGATTGACATTCTATTTTGGCATTCCAGTTTAATTTTGCGGCGGCTTGTTCTAGTAATCCTGCCGCAAGGATGCTATTTGCTACACCGCTCGGACAGGCAGTAATAATGGCAATATTCATACGATAACCTTCTGTTCCTTAGTTTTGTTCTAAGTTTGTAATAGGGTAAAGCGCGCTAACTTCAGTTTGTCGCTTGATATTTTCCAGTTCTTCCTGACTGGTTAGCCCTACGCCAACTTGACTAACTGCCAAAGCAGAAAGTGCCGTAGCGAAGCGCAATAAATCGTTTTTAGGCATCAGTTGCATGTGGCCCCAACACAAGCCAGCGACCAGCGTATCGCCTGCGCCAACGGTGCTCACGACATGCATTTGAGGCGGTTTTGCACTAAGCCATTCGCCTTGGTTGAGCCACATAACACCGTCAGGTCCCATAGAAACCACGATGTTTTCTATGCCTTTGTCGCTCAGTGTTTGCGCTGCAGCTTGGCACTGTTCAGGTGTTGCTAGATGTTCGCCAACAAAATCACCAAGTTCTTCATCGTTAGGTTTAATTAACCATGGGTGAGCATCAATACCTGACTTCAATGCGGCTTTGCTACTGTCGAACAACACCTTTTTGCCTTGTTGATGCAGTGCTTCTATCCATGCAGCGCATTGCTCTGCAGTAACACCGCCCGGTAGGCTGCCTGCCAATACAAAGTAATCGTGTGTTTCAGCAAGGCGGAATAGGGTTTCTTCAAAGCGCGCGATTTCTTCTGCCGTAACTTGAACACCAGGGAAGTTAATGTCACTAACGTTTCCATTAGCCTCAACGAGCTTGACGTTGATACGAGTTGCACCTTGTACTTCTACAAACTCATTCTTAACGCCGATGTCATTGAAAAGCTGATGGAATAGCTCAGGGTTATCTTTACCAAGAAAGCCGGTAACCGTGACATCTGCGCCTAAATCGCTCAACACTTTTGCTACGTTGACACCTTTACCTGCAGCGTGGAGATTGCTTTGCTGTACTAAGCTCACGGAACCAACGTTTAGTTCATTTACTGAACCTGTTAAATCCAATGCCGGGTTGAGCGTAATAGTGACAACCTTATTTGTTTTGTTTGTCATATCGGATCCTTAACCTTCACCAAGGCCAGAAGCGATTGCATTTCCGATAGACTCCAAGGCTTGCGGCGCATCAGGGCCTTCTGCTGTAAATTGAAGTTGGTGACCGTGCTTAACGCCCAGCGCGATGACTTTCATTAGGCTCTTCGCGTTTACTGCTTTTCCATCTCCGTCTAGGTTGGAAACACGTATAGTGGATTCAAACTTTTTCGCTTCTGCGACTAACATTGCCCCCGGACGAGCATGTAGGCCGTGAGAGTTTTTGATTTTAAATACAGCGGTATTGCCTTCTTCTGAAGATGCAGCTGTGACTTCTTCACCTTTGAACAAAGCAAGAATCTGTTCTACTGATGCATCTAAAAGCTTGCCGTGTTCATTGTTAAACACAATATTAGAAAGCGTTTTTAGGATAGGTTGGTGAGCATTGTTACATGCCGCGAACGCGACAAGTGCACGCACTTTTTGACCTTCATATTCGCAGTCGTTTGCCGTCGAGACAAATGACACACCTGTGCGAGTGACATGTTTGTCACTGCCAATTAACCACAGGCCATTACCTAAGTGAGTTGGTTGTTTGGTAACGAGATCAGCAACGAATTCGTTATCAGCACATCCCGTATTTTTCAACAGACCACCAGCAACAGCACTCATCTGTAGCATGTCGCTCGCAGGGAACATCAGTTGAATTAAAGAAGCGTCAAAGTCTGCTTCAAGCTGAACATCACCGTGCAGTAGGGCGATGATCTCGTCTTCGTTTTTTGCATTACGCAGACGTTCTTCTACGCCATCTGCGCCTAGCACTTTGGTGAGCTGTTTAAGAATGCCAAGGTGCTCATCAGATTTAGCTGCGATACCGATAGCGACGAACACAGTATTGCCATCACCCCAGTCGACACCTTGTGGGAAGTGGTGCACAGCAACACCCGTTGTTTTCACCATTGCACGAGTGTCGGTTGTACCGTGCGGTATGGCAATACCGTTCCCCAAAAACGTAGAGTTTTGGTTTTCACGGTTTAGCATGCCTTCAACGTAACCTTGCTCAACTAGGCCTTTATCAGTCAGGCTATGAGCAATACTCTTTATTGCTTCAAACTTATCTGTCGCTGATTGCGAGAGGGTAATGTCGTTCTTATTTAGCTTAAGCATGGTGCTTCTCCAGCCTTAAGGTATCAATTTAAAAATGTATTCTGTGTGAGAAGTTGAACGCCGCTTCTTCTGAGCACTTATCACTCCTCAAACCTTTTATCTTTCAAGCTAAATCGATTCAGCTTGTTGGTAAATTTTTTAAAAGACTCAGAAAAACTGTTTTAAAAACTGACGTTAACAAACGAGCCTTTGCCGCTGTCCTATAGCCTAGCTCACAAATTGGTTTGTTGCGTGTTCGGGTGATTTACGTCAATTTTTAAGTTTTGCTGAATCCTTTCAGCTTTCATACTGAATCGGTTCAGCTTATAATTCAACTTATCGAAAGATCGTTGATGTATTAATATGATCGCGCGCACAGAATAAGGTTTAGAATATGACACTGGATGAAATAGCCAAATTAGCGGGTGTTTCTAAGACAACTGCAAGCTATGTGATTAACGGAAAAGCGCAGAAATACCGCATCAGCGAGAAGACTCAGAAAAAGGTGATGGCCGTTGTAGATGAGTACAATTATAAGCCAGATCATGCGGCGTCTTCCTTGCGGGCAGGTAATTCACGCTCATTTGGGCTTATCATCCCAGACTTAGAGAACACCAGTTATGCGCGTCTTGCAAAGCTGATAGAGCAGAACTCTCGGAAAGCGGGGTACCAAATTTTGATTGGCTGCTCTGATGATGATCCTGATACAGAGCAAAAGGTGGCGGAAGCATTAGTCAGTCGTCGCATTGATGCGTTGTTTGTGGCAAGTGGTATGCCCACTGCAAACGAGTATTACCTTAAGTTGCAAAATTCTGGTACGCCAGTTATCGCGCTAGACCGTCCAATGGATGATGAGCACTTTTGTTGTGTCATCAGCGAAGATTTTGACGCCGCACTTGAACTCACTCAGTCAGTACTGTCAGAGGATATTAAGTCCATTGGCTTAATCGGTGCATTGCAAGATCTTCAAGTCTCAAAAGAGCGTGAGCTCGGTTTTCTATCTGCTTCTCAACAAGGTGGCAAAACGGCAACAGTGGGTTATGGACAACACTTCTCCCGGGAAGAAGGCAAGAAAGTCTTAGAGAGATGGTTAACAGAGAACGCATTGCCAGATGCCATTGTTACAACGTCATACACACTGTTAGAAGGTGTGTTGGATGTAATGCTAGAAAAACCAGAACTGATGGGAAAGGTGCGTTTAGCGACATTTGGTGATAATCGACTGCTGGACTTCTTGCCTGTGAAAATCAACTCTTTGCCTCAACAGTTTGAGTTGATCGCGGACAGCGCAATGGAGTTAGCACTCAACGCTTCCGCCAAGCGTTACAAGCCTGGCGTAGAACTTATCCCGCGTAAAATTGTGAAACGTCACTAAGTAACTAAATAGGTTGCTCAAAGCTTTACTTCAGCCGTCAGCGCCACAAATGCGTGGTCGCTGGCGTTTTTATCTCTGTCATAAATCGGGTTGATCAGATGTTGGTTAGACACCTGATAGTCAACAACCTCGGCAACCGATATATCTGATAAGGTATCAAACTCTTGTGAGAGCAAGATATAGTCGAGTACATTCCCAGTGGAAAAATGATAGTGCGTGGCTGGGCGTTCATCCTTCAGGGGGGCACTTTGCAATAACCAACCATCTTTGAGTTGTAATTCAGTGACGCTGTCACCAGTATTGGATACCAATGCGCTGTTAACGCTGATAGGAGTGATAGGTTGATTCATATCGCCCATTAACACTGTCGGCATTGGTTCTTTTCGATACCTCTTTTGCATCGCGTCTCTTAACATCGCTGCTTCCCAGCCTCTTTGCTGGGTGGATAACCAGCGCCCAATAATCGTGCTAGACGTTTCTGGTTGTTCTGAGTCGGCCGGGCGTTGAGATTTCAGGTGCGTTACGTAAACGGCGATATGACCAAGTACAGGATGTATTACTTGGGCATAGATAGGTTTGCGACTGAACTCTGGAACAACACTTACTCCAAAAGGCTCAAGCGTTGCTAAGTCAAACTCTACCGCTTGTACTTTTTCTATTGGAAACCGAGATGCTATTGCCACAACAGGGCTTGAGTAAATGTACTCATCCTCAACATGTGGAGTGTCAACGGTCGCAAAGTAGGGGTAGCCGATGGTTGAAAAGAATGCCTGGGTCTTCTCGATACTGAATACTTCTTGTAAGCCAATCACGTCGCCTTCCAGTTTTTCAACTTGACGTTGCGTCCACGAAAGTTTGTCTCGCCATTGCTCTAACGAGTATATGTTCTCGAAATCATAGTAGGCGTTAGGCGGTGCGACAAAATTAAACAAGTTCGCAGTGACAAAGGTAATTCTACTTGGTTGAGACAAAGTATTCGCTCTTTTCAACAATAACTTAGAGAGTATATACCTTCAGGTTGCGTAATTGCATCTTCGTTTGAGCTACGCATCGGTATACAAGCTAACAAGCGACAAGTTAAATGGGTTAAGAGGTGCTCAAACGCCAAGGCGAATCGGTGATTGAACATCGGCAGAGGTTTCTATTTTTAAGCATTGCGTTTAAACTTCAGGGCATCAAATAGTAAGAGTAAGTAACATGACCCAAGATTACGACCACGAAGAGTATTTAGAAGGCGAAGAGATTGAGATCGAAGCGATTGGCATCGATGTTGATGCGCATCCAATCGAACTGTACAAGCTTTTTAAAATCGCAAACTTGGTCAGCGGTGGCGGCGAAGCAAAACATATCATCGAGGAAGGCTACGTTGCGGTGAATGGTGAACTAGAAACACGTAAGCGCCGCAAGATGTATGATGGTGACTTTTTTGAGTTTAACCAGGAATATTATGTTGTGGTTTGCGATGCGCCAGTAACCGAACCTGAAACGGCAGAGCAAAAAGCAGAAAAGAAAGCGAAAAAAGAAGCACAGTCTTCTCGTAAAGATAAGTCTCGTCAAAGTAAGTCACCTAAAGCCTCTGGGCCTAAATCAACAGGCCGTAAAGCGGCACATAAAGAGCGTAAAGCGCAGAAAGAAGCGTTGTCTCAGTCTGCTAAGAAAGGCAAAAAAGAAGACAAACCGCAAGCCACTCGTGATCCGAAGAGCGGACGTAATTCTATTGATTTTTTCTAGGGAAATGAACGCTTAACTAAATAAGTGACATCTGAGTAAAACTAAAAAGCGCCGAGCATATTATATCGGCGCTTTTTTGGTTTCACTGTGCTGTAAGTGGGCAGTGTTAATGCACTGTCGTCTCGATGTTTAGGCTATCTGTCCAGTGATGAATGGCGCAAGGCTTTCCTAAGTAAAAGCCTTGGTAATAATCCAAATTAAGTTGATACATAGCTTGTAGCTGCACGTCTTCTTCAACCCCTTCTATAATGACTTTTGCTCCCATATGATCCGCTAGATCAACGGCGCTATGTATGGAAAAGGTTTCTCCGGCGCAGTAGTCTAGCAAATAGGAACGATCGATTTTGATGATGTCAGGGCAGAGCTGCTGAACACGTGCGATATCAGAATGTTGGGCGCCAAAATCATCGATAGCAAAGATAAAACCATTTGCTTTCATTAACTGTACGGCTTTGATTAATAAATCCGTATCTCCGCATGACTCTTCGACTACTTCAAAAACTACGTCTGATGGGCTCATACCAAGTTCGGAAAGGCGTTTGTAAAGCAGGCCGTTATCTTTAAAGCCCATGTCTTTGGTTAGTGTGAGTAGCGTTTGAGGCATGACGTTAAGAAACAGTTTGATCGGCGTCCCTGCGAAATAGCGTGCAAAATTTCGAATGTGCATTGCTCTAGATAAAAACTCTACACATAAGCGAAAGTAGGGATCAAGACCATTATTGGCCAGAAACACGTCAGGACGAATTAGGGAACCATCAATGCCACGAATACGCAGTAAGGCTTCCATACCAATAATACGTTGACGTCTATCAAAAATTGGCTGATAAACACTGTGAAAAGTGAATTGATTGAGAACTACGTAATATTCACCAAGATTATCTTGTTTTATGTATCGCTCGTAGTCGGATTGATTCTTTAACTCCATGAAAAACGCCGAAAATTTAGCATCTTGTCAATGTAACAGGGTGCAATTCTGATTTGAAGAATCAAATGTGCCTAATTACATATGCGGTTGAGTTAATTTGAAATGGCTTCCGATTTTGCTTCAATATGGCGAAAAATAAGTGACAGACCAAAACAAATTAAGAAGTAAGCAAGGCCGACAATCAACCAAATTTCAAATATATACCCTGATGAATTTGCCATCTCTGTCCCAACAAACGTCATTTCTTGTATCGAAATCAGTGAAACAATAGAGGTGTCTTTCACCAAAGAGATGGTTTGACCGGCAAGTGCAGGTGTGATTGATTTAAGCACCAGTGGCGCGATAACAAATCGGTATTTCACCCATCGAGACAAGCCCAATGAGTCAGCCGCTTCCCACTGACCTTGGTCGATACTTTGTAAACCACCGCGCACAACTTCTGCAATGTAGGCAGAAGAGAGTAAGCCGACACATAACACGCCAGAGGCAAGGTTTTCCCAAAGGTTCGAAGGCCCAAACAGAAAGTGCTGTAGCGCATTTGGTTCGCCGTTGTAGTTTCGTAGAAGATCTTCCAAACCAAGTAACGGGATCAATTGGTTAGAAATGAAAAAGTAGAAAATAAAAACAAATACCAACGGAGGGATGTTTCTCACTAACTGGATAAACGCATTGGCAGGTGTGCGCAACCAAACGGAACGAGAGAAGCGTCCTAAGCCTAACAAAGTGCCAAACACTAATGCGAAGCTTATGCCCCAAACACTGAGCCTTAACGTCGAAATCAAACCTTGGAAGAAGTAGGGCAAACTACCATCTGCTCTAGGCGTGAAAAGTAATTCAAGCGCCTCTTTCCACTGCCACAAATAATGCACACCAACAGCGGACCGATGGTACAGCCAAACACCACCGATACCGCACATAACAAGTAGTACCCAGTCTAGTGTGTTTAATTGCGGTAAAAGGTAGCCTGTGCTGGATTTCGCGGGTGCTGTGCGAGTGGTAGTGTGTTCGCCCAAAAATTTGACTCCGATAAGTTATGGAAAAGTAAAATGAATGATTGGAGAGTATAGGCTCGCGGCGTCCACGAGCCATTAAGATTACTGGCCTTGCGCGACTTGATCTTGCCAATCTAATGTCGAGAACCAGTATTCATAACGTTGTTTTAACCATCCATCTTGGGTTCTTGCTTCAATCCATTTATTGAAAAAGGCCTTTTTATCTTCTTCCCCCAAACGAACTGCAAAGGCTTCGTTACCTTGTGATAGTCGCTCAGAGAATGGAAGGAATAGTTTGTCGCTGTGTTTCACTGTCTCATGTTCTGGTTTTGGGCTAGAAGCAATGACCGCGTGGGCGTTACCATTCAGCACCTCTTGGAACGCTTGTGCGTCGTCATCGAATTGCAGGATCTTCGCTTTCGGGAAGGTTTCTCTGGCTACTTGAACGGTGAATGCGCCGCGACGAGCCGCAATTTTTACGCGTCGTGAATCAAAATCCGAAAATTCGCTAAAACCAGAGGCGAGTTTTTTGTTTGCTGCTACTTGAACGCCTGAGTGCGAGTAGGGCTCAGTAAACAAGACGCTTTTGGAGCGTTCAGGCGTAACAGACATGCCACTAATGATCACGTCGAACTTTTTCGCCAGTAATGCGGGAATAATGCCATCCCATGCAGTCGGTACGAATTCCACTTTCAAACCTGAATCTTGTGCTAAGCGTTTGGCAACATCGATTTCAAAACCGATTAACTCACCTTGCTTGTTACGCATTGCCCAAGGTACAAATGTTGACATACCAACGCGCAAAGTGCCTCGTTCTTTGATTTGATCTACATTGGGTGTGGCAACACCTTCTTTCGCGAGAGTAGGCATAGCGATGGCTAGCCCTAATAATGCAGTAATGGTCGCTTTGAATAACTTCATGTTATCTCCTTATAATTTGCGCCAACTGGCTCCGAGTTTGTGTTCTAGCCATGCAGACAAGCCAGAAAGTGACAGAGTGAGAGCAAGATAAATTGCTGCCACGGTAAACCAAATTTCAAACGGCATCGCCGTCTCTGAGACGATGTTGCGTGCCTGTGTTGTTAGATCAAAAATCGCCATCACGCTTACAATGGAAGAGTTTTTGATCAAAGAAACCACTTCATTGGTTAATGGCGTTAATGTGCGCTGTAAAACCTGAGGAAAAATTACGTCTTTGTAGGTGTAAAACGGTGATAGTCCGAGAGTTTGTGCTGCTTCGAATTGCCCTTTAGGAATACTGTTTAAACCTGCACGGAATATTTCCGCGGTGTAGGCACCTTGGAAAAGAGATAATGCCAAAACGGCGGTACTGAATCGGTCTAAACCAATCACGGGGCCAAACACGAAGTAGAGTAAATAGATTTGCACCAACAACGGCGTGTTACGTATTACTTCGACATAAGTGGTACCAATAACATTGCCGACTTTCGAATCGCTAAGCCTTAGTAACGCGGTAACCAACCCTAATACTAAGGTAAAAAATAGACTAATAGCCGAGATGTTAAGCGTGACCAATAGCCCATCAATAAGTTCTGCCGGCCACCATTCGCCATCTTCATAAAAAGCGATGTAATCAGGTACGCGCTCCCATTGCCATTGATAGCCCATAGCGTCGGCACCAGAGTCCAACACCCACACAATCGCGATGAAGAGGAGCGTCATTTGCAGTAAAGCTTGAAGGACTGGTTTGATTACGCGAACTATCATCAGTAACTTAAAATTTGGTTCAAAAATGCTTGGGTTCGTGGATGCTGTGGTGTCTCAAATAAGGCGACTGGAGAGTTCATTTCCACGATTTGGCCTTCATCCATAAATACCACGCGGTTCGCTACTTTTTTGGCAAATCCCATTTCATGCGTGACGCAAATCATCGTCATTCCGCTTTGAGCCAGCTCAACCATGACATCCAACACTTCGTTGATCATTTCCGGATCAAGCGCCGAAGTTGGCTCGTCAAACAGGAGTAAATCCGGTTCCATACACAAGGAGCGGGCAATCGCGACGCGTTGCTGCTGACCGCCAGAAAGCTGGATAGGATACTTACTCGCTTGCTCTTCAATATTGACTCGCTTTAGGTAATGTTTTGCGCGTTTTTCAGCTTCTTGTTTTGACAATTTTTGTGTGCGAATCGGCGCTAAGGTGAGGTTTTCCAGTACAGTCAAGTGAGGAAAAAGGTGAAAGTGTTGGAACACCATGCCGATTTTACCGGGCTTGAGAGATTTTGCGTGAGAAGGCTGGTCGAACACATGAAGCTGGCCTCCTTGAATCGATTCAAGATGGTTGATGCAACGAATGAGCGTTGATTTTCCGGAACCTGAAGGGCCACACACCACGACGATCTCGCCAGAATGCACGGAGAAGTTGATGTCTTTTAGAGCGTGGTAATCGCCATACCACTTATTTACGTCGCTAAACTCAACGACGGGAGTATTCTCTTTCAAAGGGGCACGCTATAACGGAAAAATATCCTTTTACAATAGCAAGTTGTGCGCGTAATTTCATTAAGAATAAGCTAATGTTTAGGCGATGATTTTAAGACTCTATTCAGATCGCTTACAAGATACATCCATGTTTCTTTAATGTTGGTGCAGTCTAGAGTATGACTAACTCAGTTCAACGAGATACGGATAACGAACAACAATCGCAACAACAGACATAACCATTAATGTCTGTGCAGAATAGTAGGTCACCATGACAACTTGTCGTGAAAATATTGACCGTCCTCCAAAGCGTTCGAAAGCCAATACGATGCCAGAGATAATAAAGATAAAGCTTCCGAGCACTGCAAAAGAGGAGGATTGTGTTTTCCCACTCAAATAATACTCGATCGAAGCCCAGCACATAGTCATCAGTACCAATATATAACTGGCAACTGGCCGTTTCTCTTTACCGAGATCCGGTCGGAACAACCAGTAGACGCATATACCGAGTCCGAACAAGGCAATTGGTAGCCAAGGTGTAAAATGCCACGCTGACATGATGGCAAAGCCATAACTATAGGAGAGATGGGCAGAGCAAAAGAGCACTAATCCTGTAATGAACTTGTCTCTAGGGAGCATTAATAACACGTCACCAAGCAACGAGAGCGATAAGCCAATCAAAATCCAATGCGCATATGGCATTGGGTAAGCCGGGGACTGAATTAAAATACCAAGCATACAGAGCACTGGTAATGGTTTAGAAACGTAAAAGAGCCATTTAGAGCCTTTACGGATACTGATGATATGTATGAATGCTAATACGACAACAACTAGCCACATAAAGTGTTTTCTCGAACAGACAAAATTATGTAGTACATCACTACAACAAATCAAAACTTAATTAACGAGTTAACTCGTTTTTTGATCTCAATTATTTTTATTTGTGTAAAGCTGGACAGTTGTCTCTTTACTAACCAACACGGCCGATTTTTTGTCTGGAGGGAATCGTTGTTTTTAGAAGCCTCCTCGTTTTGAACGTGATGTGGCTTACAAAATAGCATAAAAAAACGGTATTGTGACTGTTAAGTCACAATACCGTTAAACCCTAGGAAGGGCAGTGAAGAATTGTTGCAGTTATGAGACAGCTAACTCTAAGATTTCTCGGCTACGTTCAAGTGTGATCGCCTGGTTTTCACCTAAAACAGTCATGCCGTGTTTGTTTAGTTGATCAATGATGGCATCGATAGCTTGTTCACGGCTCTCACCATAGTTTTCGAGCTTAGTTGCGACATCAAGTTGATGATAAAACGCTTCGATAGATTCTATTGTGCGCTCTGCTAAATCCTCACCTGCTTCAAGACCAAATACGTTGCGACCCATTTGTTCTAACTTAGGGCGCTTAAACTGCATTTGGTTACGAAGTAACGACGGTTGGACAATTGCAAGAGAACGCGCATGATCAACGCCCCATAGAGCCGTTAATTCATGGCCGATCATATGTGTCGCCCAGTCTTGTGGAACGCCACTACCAATTAACCCATTCAATGCTTGGTTAGCAGACCACATTAAGTTTGCGCGCCACATATCGTCGTCTCGTTCCGCAAACTGTTCTCCGAGTGTTTTTAAAGTTTTCAGCAGTGTTTCTGCGTAACCATCTTGAACCATTGCACCGGTAGGAAGCGTCAAGTATTGCTCACATACGTGCACCCATGCGTCAACAATGCCGTTGATAAGCTGGCGTTCTGGCAGTGTTTTCATTACATCTGGGTCTAACACGGCAAATTTTGGCTGCACTGCTGGAGACATGAACGGAAGTTTGTCTTGAGTTTCTTTTTTAGTGATAACTGCGCCCATGTTTGACTCTGAGCCTGTTGCTGGCAATGTCAAAATTGCAGCTAGAGGCGTCGCTTCAGTGACTTGGTGCTTACCAATCATGATATCCCAACCATCACCATCGTACTTTGATGCCGCTGCTACGTATTTGGAACCATCGATGACTGAACCACCACCTACCGCTAAAATAAAGTCAACGCCATGCTCTTTTACCATTGCGACTGCTTTATCGAGTGTTTCTTTGGTTGGGTTTGGTTCAACACCTGAAAACTCTAGCCATTCATGTCCCTCAAGAGCTTCTGCTACTTGGTCGTACACGCCATTTTTTTTGATGGAGCCACCACCGTATACCACTAAAACTTTTTGGTCGGATGGGATAGCTTCTTTGATTGCAGCGATTTGTTTTTGACCAAAGAAAATCTTGGTTGGGTTTACATAAGAAAAGTTCATTATTAGCCCTCTTGCTTCCAGTGAAGGAGATTGAATACATGCATATTAGTCCTGATTAACGATCGTTAACAGGTCGATTTCTGCAAATAACTTGCCTATTTCTACAAAATTAATGCTCTTGAGCTAGAAAGTTAAAGTCGAGAGGAAGTATAGTGCTCGAAACGATAATAGAGACCAAACTCGTTGGTCATTGATGGAGCGCTCTAATGCACACTCTCGCAAATATCATGCAGCAATATGTTGAAAAGCAGGGGCTGCATGACCTAGAAGGTATGAAGAAAACAGCGATAGATGGCGTATGGTTTTATCGCAGTAGCAAAGGGAATCATCGCCAGCCGTTTGTCTATCAGTCCGGCATCATCGTATTGGGTCAAGGGCATAAGAACATTCATATTGGTGATACACCAGTGCAATATGGGCCCGATGATTACCTTGTTGTCGGGGTTCCCATGCCACTAGAGTGCGAAGCGTTTGCGACAAACAATGAGCCTTTACTTGGCATTTCGATAGATATTTCGCCAACGCTTCTTCATAAACTCGTTAAAAAATTAGAGGGTGAGAAATTCAGTAATAAGTGTCTGGATGCTACCCGTTGCGGCCTTAAGTCGGTACGTATGAATGAAGGTATGTTGGATGCGTGCAAACGGTTAATGAAAGCAATGTGTAACGAGCTTGATGTCATCATGCTTGGCGAGTTGCTTCTTGAGGAAATTGTGTATCGTACTTTGGTGAGCAAAGAGGGGTATGTTTTATTTGACCTAGCACATCAAGAAGGTTCTTACGCGAGGGTAGCTAAAGCACTAAATCGTGTACATCAAGCGTATCATGAACAGTTGAACGTACAAGCATTGGCTGAAGAAGCCAACATGAGTGTGTCTGCTTTCCATCAAGCATTTCGCAATGTCACGCTTGAATCTCCGTTGCAATATATTAAGAAAGTTCGACTTAACAAAGCGCGCGAATTGATCCAGTTAGAGGGGCGACGTGTTAATGATGCAGCGAGAATGGTTGGGTACACGAGCCCATCACAGTTTAGTCGCGAGTACAAGCGGCATTTTAATGAAACGCCAAGGTCAACAAAGGCTTAGTGATCTTTATTTCAAAATGGCGACTTTTTTTACCTTTTTTATTAATTTGCGAGTGACATATTTATTTGAGTTATAAAATTAGTTACTGGTGCCAAATAATAGGTACGTTGTTGCAATCATTTAGTGGATTGTTGCGAGGCGGTGTGGAAAACTCGTAAATAGATAGTGTGAAATCACCAACTTGTACTTAAGTTATTTTACGTCGAAATAAAAGTATAGATGCGCTTCGTTTAGCGCATTTAGTATTGTTTTAACAATAACTTAAGGAAGAGCGATTATGCACCTTAAAAACGGCAACGCAGTGAAAAACGTGTTCACACTAAGCACACTCACCGCTTCTTGTCTTATGGCCTTCAATAGCTACGCAGCAGTTGACTGTGCCCCTCTAGAAACTTGGCAATCATCAAAAGTTTACAACGGTGGCGACCAAGTTCAGCATGAAGGTAATGCTTATAAAGCGCGTTACTGGACGCAAAACAACAATCCAGCGCAATCTGGTGAGTGGGGCGAGTGGGAAACACTTGGCGCTTGTGATGGCACTGGACCGGTTGATCCACCTCAGAATGAAGTCCCGACGGTTACTCTGACATCGCCTTCTGCGTCGGCTTCTGTGACTGCGGGTGATGTTGTTAGCCTAGCTGCAGATGCGGCAGATACTGATGGGACTGTTAGCAAAGTAGAGTTCTTTGTTGATGGTGTATTAGTTGGTCAGGCAACGTCTGCGCCGTATGCTGCATCGTGGACAGCAACTGAAGGACAGCACGAGTTCTCTACCAAGGCCTATGACGATGCAGGTGCCGTTAGTACGGCAAGTGTTGTGACGTTAACTGTGGCATCAGCGCAACCTGGTAACGAAGCGCCGACAGTGGATGTCGTGCTTTCTGCGACCTCTATTGACCTGGGTGGTTCCGTAACACTGACTGCAAATGCTACGGATGCGGATGGTACCGTTGCTAAAGTTGATTTTTATGTTGCAGGTGTACTTGCTGGCACTGCTACAGCAGCGCCATACACGCTGGATGTAACCCCTTCACAAGCTGGCTCATTAAGTGTATATGCGAGAGCTACCGATGATGCTGGAGCAAGAGCAGATTCTGCACTTGCGACGTTAACGGTAAACGGCGGCGCAGTGACATCTAATTGTCGTCCTGATGGTCTTTATCAAACAACGGGTGTAGATGTTCCTTACTGTTCTATTTATGACGAAGAGGGCCGTGAGAAAATGGGGGCTGATCACCCACGTCGTGTAATCGGCTACTTCACCAGTTGGCGATCAGGTGACGACCCACAATCGACTTACCTTGTTAAAGACATTCCTTGGGAACAACTTACTCACATTAACTACGCTTTTGTGAGCATTGGTTCTGACGGCAAAGTAAACGTTGGCGACGTAAATGATCCTAACAACCCTGCTACAGGTAAAACTTGGCCAGGCGTTGAGGTAGATCCTGCTCTTGATTTTAAAGGTCATTTTGGTGCACTAGCAACTTACAAGCAAAAACATGATGTTAAAACGCTAATCTCGATTGGTGGTTGGGCTGAAACGGGCGGTCACTTCGATACGAACGGCGATCGTGTAGCTGATGGTGGCTTCTACACCATGACGACGAATGCGGACGGTTCTATTAATCATGCTGGTATTGAGAAGTTCGCAACTTCAGCCGTTGAAATGATGCGTCAGTACAAGTTCGATGGCCTGGATATTGACTATGAATACCCGACGTCAATGGCTGGTGCTGGTAACCCTTACGACAAAGACTTCATGGAACCACGTCGTCAGTATTTATGGGCGTCTTACCAAGAGCTGATGAAAGTATTGCGTGAGAAACTTGATGCGGCATCCGCGCAAGATGGTATTCATTATATGCTGACTATCGCAGCACCATCTTCAGGTTACTTGCTACGTGGGATGGAAACCTTCGATGTAACTAAGTACCTAGACTACGTAAACATCATGTCTTACGACTTGCATGGGGCTTGGAATGATCACGTTGGTCACAACGCGGCTTTATTCGATACAGGTAAAGACTCGGAGCTAGCGCAGTGGAACGTATACGGCACTGCTGCATACGGTGGTATCGGTTACTTGAACACAGACTGGGCTTACCATTACTTCCGTGGTTCTATGCCAGCAGGTCGTATTAACATTGGTGTTCCTTACTACACCCGTGGTTGGCAAGGTGTTACTGGTGGTGAAAATGGCCTTTGGGGCCGAGCGGCACTACCAAACCAAGCAGAGTGCCAACCGGGCACAGGTGAAGGTGAGAAGAACAACTGTGGTCACGGCGCTATTGGTATCGACAACATGTGGCATGATACCGACCCTAAAGGAAACGAAATGGGCGCTGGTTCTAACCCAATGTGGCATGCTAAGAACCTAGAAAACGGTATATGGGGCTCTTACGCAGCTGCTTACGGTCTTGACCCAGTTAATGATCCTTCAGATAAGTTTGTTGGTACTTATACTCGTCATTACGATAGCGTTGCTGTAGCACCTTGGTTGTGGAACGCGGAGAAGAGCGTATTCCTATCTACGGAAGATAAAGCTTCTATCGAGGTGAAAGCCGATTACGTTATCGATAAAGAGATCGGCGGTATCATGTTCTGGGAACTAGCCGGTGACTACAACTGTTACGTACTGGATGCAAATGGTAATCGTACGGCAGTAGATGCAACTGAACAAGCTTGTGCGGCGGGTAATGGTGAATACCACATGGGTAACACTATGACCAAAGCTATCTACGACAAGTTTAAGTCTGCGACGCCTTACGGTAATAAAGTAGCGACTGGTCCAACACCAACTGAAGCAGTAGACATTACTGTTAGTGTTGGCGGCTTCAAAGTTGGCGATCAAAACTACCCAATTAACCCGAAAATCACGTTTACGAACAACACTGGTCAAGCGATCCCTGGCGGTACTGAATTCCAATTCGATATCCCAGTATCTGCGCCGGACAACGCGAAAGACCAATCAGGTGGTGGTTTGAAAGTAATTGCTTCTGGACATACTCGAGCAAACAACATTGGTGGCTTAGATGGCGTAATGCACCGTGTGTCGTTCTCTCTACCAGCATGGAAAGACTTGCCGGCGGGCGGCACTTACGAGCTTGATATGGTTTACTACCTACCAATCTCTGGTCCGGCTAACTACTCAGTGATTTCTGGTGGTAAAGAGTTTGCGTTTAAGTTTGAACAGCCAGCTCTACCAATTGGTGATCTCAATGCGGGCACGGGTGGTGGTACCACTGAACCAGGTACGTGTGATACGACAGGTTTAGTGACATACCCAGCTCTGCCACAAACGGATTGGGCAGGTAATCCAAGCCACGCTAACCAAGGTGATAAGATCATCCACAACGGTGTGGTTTACCAAGCGAACTGGTGGACAGCGGCTGAACCGGGTACAGATGGTAGCTGGTCAACGGTATGTAACATCTAATTATTATGGATTATTTGTTATAGCCTAATGTTTACAGGCACTTAAACAAAAGCGCACGATGATTATCGTGCGCTTTTTTGTTGTGATAGTTTGTCGTTTAATCGAATTGGTAACTTTCGGGTATGACGACAATACCTTTGTCTGAGATTTTAAATCGCTTCTCATCTTCAAGTTTGTTCATGCCAATTTGAGTATGTGGCGGAATACGAACATGTTTATCAACTATGCAGTTGACCAACTGACTTCCTTCACCGACTTCTACGTCATCAAAAATGATGGAATCGACTACCGTTGCACTATCTTGAATGCGTACATTAGAGGAAATAATGGAGTGCTGTACCGAGCCTCCGGAATTGATGACACCGGTAGCAATGATGGAGTTAATAAAAATGCCTTCATTACCCGTGGCCGACGATACAGTACGAGCTGGTGGAAACTGCGGCTCGTAAGTACGAATCGCCCAATTAGACTGATAAAGGTTCATTGGCGGCACAGGTTCTAGTAGATCCATATTCGCTTCATAGAAGGAATCAATGGTACCCACGTCGCGCCAATAGCAATCTTTATCGACGCGCCCTTTACTGCCACAGAATTGATAAGCGTAAACGGATTCGGTATCAATTAGCTTAGGTATGATGTCTTTTCCGAAGTCATGGCTTGATGAATCGAGTTTTGAGTCTTCTTCAAGCGCTTCTTTCAAAACATCCATATCAAAGATATATATTCCCATAGAAACAAGGCTTCTGGTCGCGCTTCCAGGAAGAGTAGGTGGGGTTTCAGGTTTCTCTATAAACGAAGTAACGAGCCCGTTTTCTGTGGTGCCCATTACACCGAATGCTGAAGCATCCTCTACGGGAACATCCATACAGGCAACGGTGAGCTTAGCACCTTTCTCTTTATGCTCTTCAAGCATTGCGGCGTAGTCCATTCGATAGATATGATCGCCGGATAACACAACCACATACTTTGCATCATTTCGCGATAGCAACCACATGTTGTGATAAATCGCATCGGCGGTTCCTTCATACCATGCACCACCTTTGCGCATTTGTGGTGGAACAGCAGTAATGTACTCGCCTAGCTCTGGATTGAATATCGACCAGCCGTCTCGTAAGTGTTTTTGAAGTGAATGAGATTTATATTGGGTTAAAACAAGGATCTTGCGTAAACCCGAATGTAAACAATTGGTTAGTGTGAAATCTATAATTCTATATTTTCCGCCAAAAGGTACGGCTGGCTTGGTTCTGTCATCGGTGAGTGGGCTGAGTCTAGACCCCATCCCTCCTGCTAAAATTACGGCGAGTGCGTCTTCCATAGTATTCCCTTTCCCTTTTCTGACATGCATCAAAACGGTGCTAACCTGAAGGAGGTGGTATGCAACGCAGAGGTTTTGAAAAGCATGTGCTAATGTGCTTATTAGTGAAAAGTCTACTACAAGAATCGAGCCATAGAATATCTCCTTAAAAATCAAGGAGGTTAAAATTTCACTGTAAGACAACTGCACCATATTAGTGAAGCGCTAAATAGCCCGTGCATCAAATTGGCGCAAAATTGTAGAAAGGAGAAGTCAACAAGTATGGATTTACAATGTAAAGTGGCGACAAAACAAGAAGATAAATAGGGTTTTCTAGCTTAATAACTATGGCCAAACAAGGCTTAGGGTTAGCGTCTTAACTCTAAAGGTCTAAAACAGGCGTGTTGATGTAAGGCAGGAGAGCTTTGTATCAACGATTCAAGAGTAGAAGGCCTGAGACAACTCTTTTCACAGTTGTTGAGAGTGAGTGGATAGGTAAGTAGACCACTCACTCAATGAATATGCTCACTTCACTGATAGCGATACGTTATCACTGCACTAAGAGAGACCGACGATATTTCCTCCATCATCAAGATCTAAGTTCATAAATGCGGGTTTATCAGGTAAGCCTGGCATCGTCATCACGGTACCAGATAATGCATAAACGAATCCTGCGCCCGCACACAAGCGCAGCTCGCGGATTGGGACGGTAAAACCAGTTGGTGCGCCTTTGACTGCGGAGTCTGTGGTTATCGATAATGGTGTCTTCGCGATGCAAACCGCTAAGTTGTTAAAACCTAGATTTTCAAAATGGTTGAGCTGTTCAGTCGCGATAGGAGTCATTTCTATATTGGTTGCGCCATAGCCCCCTTCACATACTGCCATGAGCTTTTCGAGTAATGATTGCTCTTTGTTGTATAACGGACAAAACTCTACAGGCGTGGTACACGCATCAATAACATGTTGAGCTAGTTCCGTTGCGCCTTGTCCGCCTTGCGAAAAAGCGGTGCTGATGGCTACTTTAACTTCGGGATTAAATTGGTGAATCAGATCTTCAAGAGCTTTAAGCTCTTTCACACAATCTTGTGGAAACTGATTAATGGCAACGACAGCAGGTAAACCGTATTTATGAACGTTATTTATGTGCCATTTTAAATTTTCAAACCCAGCCTCCAATGCTGCTTGGTCCGGATTAAAAATGGAATCTGGAATAGCCATACCTGGTCGTAAATCGTAGTGTCCAGAATTCGCTTTGAGGCCGCGTAATGTTGCTACGATCACTACACAGTCCGGGGCTTTGTTGGCGGCAGCAGCTTTAATGTTACACGCTTTCTCGAATCCCATATCCGAACCAAAACCGGCTTCAGTTACCGTGTAACCTGATAGTTTTAGCGCAATATCGTCCGCGATAATGGATGAATTTCCATGGGCGATGTTTGCAAATGGACCTGCATGGATCAACGTAGGAACACCTTCTAGAGTTTGCATCAGTGTTGGTGCAATCGCCTCTTTTAGTGTTACTGCCATTGCTCCTGCAACTTGTAGATCTTCCGTAGTGACGGGGTTTCCGTTCAAATCGTACGCTACGACAATTTTCCCGATACGTTGACGTAAATCTTTTAAATCTTTGGCTAGTGCAATGATAGCCATTAACTCGGAAGCGGCTGAAATATCGAACCCTTCGTCACGCTCGAAACCATTGATGGTTTTTCCTGCATCATTGAGGCCAATTTTGACTTTACGTAGTGCACGATCATTATGGTCCATCACTCGTTTCCAAGTAATACTGGCCGTGTCGATTTTAAGTGCTCTTAACCCGGTACGTGCTTCAAAGGCATCATAACCTTCGCGTTGCTCATGGAACAAGCGAGCGTCAAGAGCGGCTGAAGCAAGGTTGTGCGCCGCTGTCACTGCGTGAATGTCACCAGTAAGGTGTAAGTTTAACTCTTCCATTGGAGCTACTTGAGAATAACCACCGCCCGCTGCGCCACCTTTAATACCGAAGACGGGTCCCATCGAAGGTTGCCTTATACATGCAATAACAGATTGATTAAGCTTTGCTAAACCTTGCGCCAATCCTATCGTCGTAACGGTTTTTCCTTCGCCAAGAGGAGTCGGCGTGATCGCAGTGACGAGTACAAGTTTACCGTCATCATTTGCTTTGAGTCGTTCCAAACATTTTGGGTGGACTTTGGCTTTGTGCTTCCCGTGAGTGTCATACTCTTCGGGCAATAGTCCTACTTTTTCCGCGATAACATCAATAGAAGAAAGTGGTGTGTTTCGGCAAATTTCGATATCTGACTGCATGGAGAATCCCCAAAGTGGCACACAGGTAGCGTTGAAAAACTACCTGAGTTATAACGAGTATTATTGTGAGGCAAAGGTCTGCTTGGTGATGGTACTGTTTCGGTTAGGCTTGTAAAGAGTTTACTGCTTCGTATTGTGCGACATACTAACAAAATCTACTCGTTACAGTGCTAGATAAAAACAAAAAGGCCACCAAATGGTGGCCTTGATATATTTTCAGCTTTAAAGCTGTCGTTTTAACGATCCCAATAAGTCTCTTCTAAGCTATCTTCTCGTTCAGGAAGCGCTCGCGATAGGCGAGGAGAGTGCTGCGTCAACACTTCATAGCTTACTCGGTTTGCGTATTTACAGATCTGAGAAAGCGAGGAGTAGGTTAAGCATCGTACTTCGTGCTTTTCTGAGTTAGGCACTTCTTTTTGGTGGAAAGAGTTTGCTGCCATGTCATGCAGTAAGGCTGAAAGGGCTGCATCACCTGCACCATTAGTGTTCTTAATCTCTAATGGTCCACCAAGGTAAGGGCCGATGTGAGAGTAGACCTTCATTGGGTTTTGACAGTCTTCTTTACGCATCGCACGACTAAACTCGTACTGGTTAAAGGCTTCGAGGGAGCTTTCAAGGATGTCGTGTGTGGTTTCTCGTTTTACTTTCTCGTCGGTGTAACCAGCCATGTACAGACCATTTGGTCCTGCTGTACAAAGTACGAGATCAACCCACTCAAGTGCTTTATCAGCAGCTGCTAGCGGCTCTGTTTCACCTGTTAGCGCCGCACCTTCTTCTTCATTCATAGCGACAACAGAAATGTTTTCGCGAATGTATTCTTGCCACCACTGTGCGTTGCCTTCGATAACGTACTTCGTCCCTAACGTAAGTACAACAGGGACATCGCGCTTCTTAGCAAAGTCGATTGCTCTTTGTACCGCTTTAGGCATTGGATCTTCTTCTTTACCACGCATTAGGTAAGAAGAAACAACCAGGGCTGATGCTTTCTCAAAGATCTCTTCAGGAATGCTTTCCGGAAGTAGTTGATTCATATGACCTTCGTTGATAGCAAATGTACGCTCACCGTCTTGAGAAATTAGGGTGTAGCAGCGACCAATAGGGCCATCTACCGTTTGTAAATGGTTAAGGTTCATGCGTGAAGACGTACGGCAAAGGTAGCGGTAAGCAAAAGAACCGACTTGAATGTTCTTAGACATCACACCGAGCAAAACGGATTTGCTATCGGCTAAAACTGAGTAGTTGTGAAGAGTATTGCCAATCGTGTCACCTGGGTATTGGTGTGTGATCAGGCCTTGCTCAACCAGTTCTTCGTAAAGAGCATCTGCTTTGCTTTCTTCAAGAACGAGCGAATGTCCTTTACTCAGGTTGTATTTCTCTAAAAACGCGTCATCTACACGTGCTTCGATATCTACAATGGTTTGACCGACACCAACAATAGTTGGGCGATATAGCTTAGGTGCCTGTCGGATTTGGTTTACTAATGGATCTCGAGCGTGAGTTGGGAAGTAGTGTTTAGATTTACGCTGACCAGGAAACTTCATGCTTGTTCTTGAGTGAGAAAAAAAAGAGGCGGGATTGTATCACAAAAAAATGAAAATCGTGGCGATTTATTACAAAGAAGTCTGCTCGCTGAAAAAATCAGCGAGCTGAGTAAATAGCAACCAAAGCAGCTGCAATTTATGACGCTTGTCGTATTGCAATGGGTTGTTTTTTAAACTTGTTGCTCAGCAGCGCCCGGAAAGAGCCTGCTCCGCGCTAACTAAATTTACCCGCGTTACTTTTTCACTTCAGTTGGCTCAACGTAAGCCTTGGTACCCCAAAGTGGGACTGTCGAAAGGCTATGTTTAAAACTACCATCGGTCTCTTTTGTTGTATAAGACAAGTAGAGTAAGGTTTGGTTATCGGCATCATAAATACGGCGAACCTTCATTGTTTTGAAGAAAATGCTTTTTGACTTCTTAAATACAATTTCACCGGACTTACTCTTATCTATTTTTGCAATCATTTCCGGTGTGATTTCGCCAGTCTGACGACATGATATTGAGCTATCACTTGGATCTGCTAAGCTGAAATCCGCTTCGATAGAGGCGATGTGACATGTGACACCTGTTACCACCTCGTCTTTCAACTCACCGACTTTGATGTCTTTAGATAAAATCTTTATTACCAACAGTATTGCAGATTGTGATATGATGTTATTATCTCATTGATTTTCAGTAGGTTATAATGATAGGCGAAGAAACTTTAAGAGAAGAGATTTTTCAATACGATAAAGCGAAGTTCAAAGGCATATGTGTACCTTATGCACGTTTTTCGACAAAAGGACAATCGAAAGTCGGCAAAAAGTCTCTTGAGCGTCAACTATCAAAAGCGAGGGAGTATGCTAAACGTAATAACCTCTTTATTAATGAAGACCTTATTTTTACTGACAAAGGTGTTTCAGGTTATTCAAACCAAGGTGAGCTTTCAAAAGCCTTTAAAAAAGGGCAGATGGCAACGATGCTTTTGCTGCTCGAAGAAGTTCCTCCAGAAGAGCGTGATAATGTCTACATTACTTTTCATAACTTCGACCGATTTAGTCGAATGTCACCTGATGCAGCTCAGGCGCACTTCAACAAAATCCTGAATCGTGGATTCAAAATCGTCACGACTATCGACAACCAACTCTATGATCGTAGGGATAAAGGTATGTCGAATATGCTCATCTCTATCATCAAAATGACAACCGCTTGGCAGGAGAGTTTAAACAAGTCGATCTATATTACTGATGCGTTGAGCAGAAAGAAAAAGGTCATTGAATATCTTTACAATCACCCATCCCAGAAGGGCAAACATAAGCATATAGGTGTGGTGCAACCGTCAATACCTAGATGGATAGATCAAGAAAATATTACTTATGAGTACATTGATGCAGATGGTTCAAAGCGTACAGACACGTTTAAGAAATTCTCTCTTAATCAATATAAAGCAGAAGTTGTAAGAAAAATCTTCGAGCTGAAAATTGCTGGGCTTGGTTATACAAGAATTTGCCAAAAACTTAACAATGATGGTGTTGAAGTCTTTGAGCAAGGCAGATTCAAAAAAGCTAAGAAATGGCACCCATACGCAGTCCAAAATATCATCACCTCAGATAAAGTGCTAGGTCACATTACGTTAAAGGAGATGGTAACGGAAGAATATCACTGTAAAGAAACTGATGAGATTAAGACTAAAAAAGTCAAGAAAGAAGTCACTTCAAAATTAGAGAATTATTATCCATCAGTTGTTGATGAAGAAGTGTTTAGACTAGCAAACGTGCTTAAGTTTCAAGAGAAAAAGGGAAAGCCGCTAGGGCGCATCGGTGAGAGAACAAACATCTTCGCAACGTTTATGAGTTGCTATTGCGGCTCAACGCTTCAATATAGCCGTTCCCAAATTAATAAAAGATCGAACAAAGCACCTGTATATCGAGAGCAGTTACGATGCAATAACGCTTTGGTTAAGAATGGATGTTTTGATGATTACATAAACTATGTAGAACTAGAGCAAGCATTTTTCAAATACGTCCATCATATTGACTTTAGAGAAGTGTGTTTAGTCGGTGATAAGTCACTTGAGACAGAAATCAAGAACCTTCAAGCTGAAATTACATACCTAAACGGACAAAAGAAAGAGTTAAAGTTAAAGAACTCAGGTCTTGAAAAGACGTTTGAATCAGCAATTAGTCAAGGTCTCAACGCCGACTATGTTCTTGTTGCACTAAATGAAGCAAAGAAAAGTGCTGACCTAATCGAAACTAAAATTAGTGACCTGAAAGTTCGAATCACTAAGTTACAACTATCTCTCGATTCAAAAGAGTCTGATTTTCTTGATATTGTTGAATATAGTAAGAGAATAAAAAACTCATCGACCGAAACCAAAATAATGATGAGAAAGAAGTTAAACGACTTCTTACATTCAAAGATTAAATGGATGGAGGTCTGTTCCTCAAAACATAGCAAATTTGTGATTTTATGCTTTCACGACGATGTGATTAGAACGTTCGCATATAGTGAAAACTATGCAAATGATTTAATGTTCAACACGATAAAGATCAGTTACGAAGTAGAAGATTCTCAACTTAACTATGAACTATTTCTTATCTACATTCATCAGATTAAACGTTCGTTACGAGGGGAAACTGAAGTCGTTTCTAATGGAGATCTTATCGAAGCTTTACAACGTCTGAAGCGTAAGTTCTACGCTGGTAAAGGGATTGATTATGTTTGATTATGACAAGAGCATATTTGACGGTATCTGTATCCCATATGCTCGTTTCTCAACAACGGAGCAAGACAAAGTAGGTCGAAAGTCGCTAGAGCGTCAGTTAGAAGAAGCGAAACGCTACGCAAGTCAAAACAACCTTTATATTAGCGATGATCTCATATTCACTGATAAGGGTGTTTCAGGCTTTGCAAAGCAAGGTCAGCTCTCAAAGACGTTTGAAAAAGGCCAAATGGCGTTATTGCTCGACGTGCTAGAAGATGTGCCATTTAAAGAGCGTGAGAACATATATCTATGCTTTCACGCATTTGATCGATTCTCTAGACAACATCCAGAAGTTGCTTATGAGCAGTTTTCTAGAATCTTAAAGCGTGGATTTAACATCGTAACAACTATTGATGATTGTTTGTACTCAAGTAAAGAAGCAGATCTTGAAAGTATGCTTATATCAATCATCAAAATGTCTAGTGCGCACTACGAGAGTGAGGTTAAGAGCGTATACGTGTCTGATGCTCATAGGCGCAGAAGAGAAATGTTAGAGTATCTTTACAATCACCCAACGCAGAAAGGGAAGCATAAGCATATTGGGCTAAAGCAATCAACAACTCCGCGATGGATTATTGAATCTGAAATCATTTATGATTTTGTTGATGATAATGGAGTAGCAAGAAAAGACTCGTTTAGTAAATTTTCGTTAGATGAAGCAAAGGCCGAAATTATCAATCAGATTTTTGATTGGAAAATTCAAGGCTTAGGTCATACGAAGATATGCCAATTACTAAACCAAAAGCAAATTCCAACTTTTGAAGATGGAAACTGTAGAAAAGCTGAAAAGTGGCACACTTTTGCGATCTCTAATTTGTTCAAAAACAAAAGCACAATAGGTACATTCACGCTTAAAACTGTAGAAGACGAAGAATATTTTTGTGAATCTGAGCGTATTTTTAAAACACGTTCAAACAAAGTAGATGCGACTTCTGAAATGGAAAATTACTTTCCTGCTGTTGTAACCGTTGAAAAATATGAAGCTGCATTAAAAATCATTGCGATGAATAATAAAGGGGAAAAAATATCAGAGCCAGAAGACAAAACGCACGTTTTCTCAAAAGTGTTGAGGTGTGCCTGTGGTGGTCGTCTGGTCTTTAAAGGTACGAGAAAGACTGGCAAAAGCGAGAAAGCTGATTGGTTTGAGTACCTTCGATGTGAAAAAGCAATTCTGAAAGATGGTTGTGATGCAGAGAATATTATTTACAAAGACTTTGAAATGGCATTTTTACGCTTTGCCACATCTTCAAACTATACTGTTTTCTCTACGACGCAATCTAAGCTGAAAACGAAACTCAAAAGACTCAGCATAAAACAATCTTATTTGAACGGTGAAAAAGAACAGTTGTTACTAGAAGCAAAAGGTTTGAATAAAACTTTTGAAAGTATAGTGACACAGAATCTTGATGCAACTCTATTACTTGATTCAATCTCAAAAAATAAATCTTTACTAAATACCGTACAAAATGAACTTGTTAAAATTGAAAATCAGGTTAAAGGCGTTGAAAGAGAATATGAAAAATCAGGAAAGCCAATCGACAAACGAATAATTAAAAAAGAGCTTCGAAGCGAGGACTATTCGAAGCGATTGTTGATGAGAAAAGCAGTAAATCAACAACTAAGAAAAAATGTCGTTCATATGGAAGTTTGTTCAACGAAATTATTGAAGTTTGTGATTGTGTGTTTTGACGATTATGTAATTCGCACGTATGCGTATCAAGATGAATTTTCATCGGACTTAATGTTTAACTTTATCAATATTAACGTTGAAAATCTTGATGAATCAGAGGCATATGACTTAATAATCCATTTGTTTAAGGAAGTAAGGATTTCCCTTTCAGGAGAGAACGCAGTAATTACTAACTTTGATTTGAAAGTCCATTTGTCTGGAATAAAGGAAAAATATTTGAAATAAGTTAAAAGTTCACTGACTTAAAGGTGTAGAAGTACACCATTTATACGAAACGAACGAATTGATTATGAGTTTTTAAATGGTATTGTTGGGAACTAGATTAAAATATAGACACAAAAGTCGGTCGTTTTTTAGCCATATATTGTATATTACATAGTTGATTAAAAATTTGGGAGGGGACTTTATGGCGGTAACACATTACAGCGTCTATCGCTCAGAACATTACAAAAGAGTCAAGCAAGCGATAGACAATGCTATTGAACGTAATTCTATAAACGTTTCGAAACGATACTACTCGAACACACCTGAATTAAGTGAAAACAAAACATTTGTTCACTACTTATTAGATGAACTAATAGAACAATTTGGTGCAAATTACTATTACAGAACAGAAGTAGTAGAAAGTTTGAATCCTGTGAAGTCTCAAATACACAAACAACTCGAAGCAGATCAGCTTTCTATAACTGGATTTGAACAACTATTTGAAATCAATGTGAGATATATTAAAAATCTATATCCTGCTAGGTTCAAATCATTTGAAACCATTGATGAGCTATTTGTGTATCTTATGAGATTTCCAACAATTTCATATATGTTTGATTGTGAAGTATACAATAAGAAGGATGCATTCAAGAAATTAACATTAATTAATGATAATCATTTATAGTAATCAATTGTAGTACCCCATCATCGATCTTACGCATCCGATGATGGGGTAGTCACGACTAGATCTTACTCTGTTGAACTGGTGACTCACAATTGGGCATTCGAGACTATCCTTAATTCTGTTTAACTGTCTAAACTTAAGCCTTAAAGGCTAAGGATGGACAGTATGGATAAGAAAGCACTTGAAGCTTTTGCCCGTGAAGCTGCTAAATCAATCAAGACCGAATCTGATCTTAATAACTTCCGTAAGAAGTTAACCAAGGTGACTGTTGAGACAGCATTAAATGTTGAGCTTGATTAGTACCTTGGCTACGAAAAATACTCCCAAAAACCAAACTCTAATTCCCGCAATGTCTACTCTTCCATGTCAATTATCACTGATGATGGCGAAGTACGCGAAGCAGAAGTGTTCGTAGTGATCTTAGGGGCGTAAATTACACCTATGTTGAAGCCTTCTCAAGCCAAGGAAAGTCTTACTGATTAGAAGCGCACGCTAATGCGTTCGAGCACTTCGGCGGCATATCGCAACTCTTGGTTCCCAATAATCTGCGCAGCGCGGTCACCAAAGCTAACCGTTATGAGCCAAGGCTTAACGACAGTTATCAAAAACTGGCGTAATCCGAACTCTTAGAGTAAAAATAGGGAAAGAGAAAAGTGCTGGTTCAGGTGTTCGCAATCGCCGAAATACGCAACATAAGAAAAACGTTCAGTTGACTAAGTAAGGTTTACTGGAAAGATAACACAATTCGGTCACTAGGTTACTTTCTCAAGTCGTGAATGAACAGGTTATAGCGAATTATGTTAGGCATCAGGGTGAACAGGATTCTGGTCAACTCCGCACGAGTTGTAACAGTAGATACCCCGTGCATGTACGGGGTATCTACTTCTTATGGAAGTTTTCTGTTCTCTATACATTTCGAGGAAGTTAGCTAAGCTAGGCAGGTGGAGTTGATAAACTAGAGGCTAGCGTTATATCGACGAGGTGTGCCTAAACCCTGAAAAGAACATAAACGAGCGATTACGATTACTTAAATATGTGCGTGATTGTACTTGTTGTAGTTAGTGGCTTCGTAACGAGGTTTAGGCATAGGAGCATGGTGACTGACTAGAGTAGCTGATCAGGTCGTAAGTTTCTGATTGAGTCCCATTGAATCACGCAAAAAAACTATCAAAATTTGGTAAATTATTTGTCTAATGTAAAGAATGAATATTTAAATATAAATATAAATATAAATATAACGAAAGAAAATATTATAAATAATATATTAAGCCATGGGTATTTTATTTTTAATATCGTTTAATTTAATGGAAATATTATTTGACATTGATGATATTGAAGTTTAAGATTTACTGAGTTCGAAAATTCTATAATTTTTACATAAGGAGGCCTAAGGAGTAGTAGAATAAAGGTAGAGTAATGAAACTCGAGAAGATCTTGCATGAAGAGTTTAATCGCCAACAAAAAATGGATCATCCTCCAAAAGACTATAGAGAAATGATTGTTCGTTCGCTCAAAGATATAGAGCCTACACCATTTTTTAGGAAAGGAAAGGTTGACTATGCATTCTCTAATGAGATTGTTGAAATCTAATTAAAAGCCAACACATAATGTTGGCTTTTTTATATTAAAATATTGGTAATAAATTTATATCATCGTTTGAATTACATCTGTCACGCAGTATGGTTCAAGTTCAAGTTCAAGTTCAAGTTCAAGTTCGGTTTAAAAACACTTTGAACATATAGTAAAAAATTAACGTTGTTTTTAATGTTGAGTATTATTTAATTCTATATGGATGATATAATAATTAGTATTAAATTAATTATTTCCTTTGTTAATTTATTATAATAACTAACTACTTACACTGTAAGAACAAAAGCTTCATAACTAATTAATGTTTAAGTTTCTTTGATAACTGATTTACTTACTAAGTAATTAAAATTTAAACTTATATTAATTAATTCCTACCCATACTATTGATTTATAAGTGTTTATTTTAACATCCTGTTAGATATTGCCTGTTTTGATTTTTGTTGATTAAGTTTTTTCTATTAAAATAAAGGTTGAAATAAGTATTTTTTAAATTAATAATATAAGTAATAAATTTTGAAGCAAGCTATGTCTGAGAGTTCTATTTGTCCCAAATATCCTCATCAGACGATTCCCTCACAATTCGTTCGGTTGCACTAACACTCTTCGAGGTTAGCGCTATATTAAACCATAATCGCTTCGCTCAAAAGTTGACATACAATAATTAAAATAAGGAACATAAGCCATGAGTAATTACATAGATATATTCCACTCTGTAGATAAAAATGAACTTTTGAAAATAGAGAAAGCACTACAGTCTGCAAAGAAAGATAAAATTAAACAAAGAAAATCTGATGAAGACAAGTTGTCTAAATCAGTGAAAATAAACTTTACAGAAATGGAATATCAAACACAAATAGATAATAAGAAGAAATCAGGGTATAGCACTTTATCTGCTTATATGAGAGCTATATTAAATAGGACGATGGTGGTTAAACCAGTTGTACTTGAAGCTTCAAAAAACTTTTTCCATAAAACATCGGGTATTTTTAAAGATATTAGCTCTATTGCTTCACACCTAGAAAATGGAAATCAGCTTGATAGGCAAGAGGTAGAACTAGTTTTCCAAGCATTTGAAGTATTAAAACAAGAATTTCAAGAAACTAGGCTCTTGTTAATAAATTGTTTTACTGAAGATACTGCATATGAAATAGCACTGGAGCATATTTCAATTGATAAATTAGAAAAGCTGATACAAGAAAAAAAAGAGAGCAAACTATGATATATCAAGAACCTGGACAAAAACAAAAAAAGCACAATAAGAAGACTGTACATATACTTGTCGATTATATAAAAGGTAACGATGAGCGTGTTGCTAAAAACCTAATTAACTATTCTGCTGGTGCGAGCAAAGAGAGTGCTGCAATAACAGAGTTCATATACGCCAACAACATCATCCACATTCCTTATGAAGCCAGAACTGCGGCAGGGGAGTTATTAGACTTGTCAATGGCCATCGCGGAAATGCAGCAATCAATAGCTCTAAAGCCCTCTGTAAAGCAACAGTTCAAGCACATGATAGTTTCTTTAGACACTGGTGAGAACTTAAGCAATCTTCAATGGCAAAAGACTATCAAGAGGCTTATGGAGCACCTCGGATACGACAATTGTCGCTATATATCTTTCAAGCATAATGATACTGACGAAGAACATGTACATATCGTGACCAGCACTATAGATATGGTCAATCGAAAAAAAGTCTCTGACAGCTATAGCTATTATCGTGCGCAAGAAGTAATGCGAGAACTTGAAATCGAGTTTGGCCTGCGACAGTTAGTTTCGAGTAAAGATAAAGGCTATGACGATCGCGCAACCATCAATGATGCAAGAGTGAAAACTAAAAAGGCGCAAGTTGCTAGATTAGTCACGAGAGCGATTAACCGTCTTAACCAACGCTCAACGCTAGCGCAATTTGTCTCAGCCGTAGAAAAACAACATCCAGAACTCACAGTCGAAGTACGAGAAAAGGACGGGTTGGTATCTGGTCTTGTCTTTAAACTGAGCGACCACCTATTTTCTGCATCTCAGCTGGGTGGAAACCGCAAGTTTACCCTCGGTAAGCTTATAAAAAACGGAATACTATCGACTGATTCGCTCAATTTTGAGCGTTTTGAAGAAGAAATTAATAAGTCAGCTTTGCTATCGCAAAGGCAGAAACGAGAAGCGCATACAACTTACGTAAAACGTCTGTCTGACGATAACGGTTGGTTACTTGTTCTTTTTACAGCTAACAAAATTTACTTTAATAAACTGCAAGCGATTTTACAGAATGATCGATTCCACTTGCGCTCAAGAAGATTTATACAAAGCAGCAATAAAATGTCTTGTGCTATCGCTATGCAGATCAATTTAGTACAGCTTAGCGACACATTCTCTGATGTTCTCCGACAGTTGTTCATTGAGTTGTTCTCTTCTATTAGAGAGAACCATAATGAGATTCAACACAAGTTATCTATGCAAACATTCATCAACGATTTCAATGTAAAAGTTATATCTTTAAAAGAACTTAGAGATTTTGAGTCACAAAAAGATGCTGAAATATTTAGTACTGAAGAATTGTTTGAATACAAAGTTAAGGACAAAGATAACGCAATGAACCTGATTCAGTAAAAATTCACAATTAATCATTTGATACGCTAGTCATTGAAAATCTAACTTTCGAGGGTGTTTATAAGTAGATGTTCGGTTGATATTAAATATCGTGTTCATTAAATAAAACGTATTAGTATCTATAGATAATGACCTGGTCATTAATTTTAAAAAGAAAATTTGTTATTTGTAAGTAATAGCTGCAAAATTATTTTTAAATTTTCACGTCCGAAATAATGTTTTTATTGTTGAATCTAGTTAATTGTATTTAACGTTCAGTTGTTTATAATGATTTCGTCGTTAATTATTATTTAGTTTACTTATTGTTAATTAACTGGTAATTTATAATTAAAGATAAAAATAAATGATAAGGTTTTAATTATGGCCAATAACGCAGATGCAATTAATGTAGCAGTAGATAAAGAAAGGTATAACAAAAATAATGATGGTATGTATTATACGCCGTACAGACATAGAAAAGGTATGACTCTTTATCTCCGATTGAATATAAAGGTAAATAATGAAGATTCTAGAAATAGATCTCCCATGACAATGGTGATTACTGTGGCTCAAAAACGTATTGATGAGTATCCGAAGTATACATTCGAAGAATTTGTAAGTAACAATGCTTCTGAATGTGTGAAGTCGGGGGAGTTCGAGATTACTCGAGGTGCATATGAGAAATTTTTAGCTAAGCATAAATACTATTACGGAATATATCAAAAAGCAAAAGTGAATGAATGCCGTGGTTATTTCGAGATTGACAGAGCTGGAATTAAGAAAGAGGCGGCAAAGATATCAAAGCCAATCCATGACGTTGCAGATATTGTTGAAAAGCTTGCTTTAGATGGTCTTTTGACTGCTGTAGAAGCACAAGATCTGTATCAGTCAATGTACAGAATTAAACAAGTATTAGACGCATACGTTATGCCTGATATTCTTTTTCAGAATATGCTTTTCTATGATAAAAAATTGACTGATAAAATTAAAACCTACAATCATTTATCTAACTTCAAAATTTCAAGTAAAGCAAATGCTGATCGTTTTGTTAAACACATGAGTCAAATAGACAGTTTTGAAACTGGTAATAGAGTTAAAAAATTAAGTACTGAGAGAAAAATATTAGAGTCTTTGTGTTCCAGTCTTTAATAAAACCTCATTGATATCTGCCAGATGAAAGATCTGGCTTTTATATGTTAAAATTTTCAATCTCGAAACTTAATGGGTGAATAGTATTGTTTTATTCAAAATCATGGATTAGTATACAATCATATTCTGCTACCAACATGTAATAGGGATGATTATGAAGGATGATATTCATGAACAACTTGGTGTTAATAAGTCTTTTCTTAATGACACATTCGCAATGATCCGCATATCTAAAAATGGCGAAATTTGGGTGCAATATCAAGATAAGATGGATATACCATCTGGCACTAAAGCAATTAATATTACTGCTGATGTCCTGAAGATTATCGCCCTTCATCAAAGTAGTGAATAATGAGAGCGTAGTTTAAAGAAATTTGTTATATTTTTATTAACATGGATAGACTATGAAAGCTAGAATCGGAATCGCCTCGGAAGAACTCGTTCGCAAGTATATATTGGATGTTGCAGCTGGTAAATTAGACCATGTCGAAGATATGCCTCAATTCTGGTTTGCATCTTTAACAGAGCTGTCACAAGTTTTAACTAACGATAATATAAAGCTCTTGAATATGATGGCTTATGAGAGACCAAATAGTGTAGGGAAGCTAGCAGAGATAACAGGTCGTAGTGTCGAAGAGCTTTCGATTTCTATTAAGAAACTTACATCTAAGGGTTTTGTTCGTATTGAGATATGTGGAAACGAAGAGCGTCTTACTGCTATTTATGCCTCTTTTGAGATCCTCATGGGCAAAGAAGTGGAAGCCCTGCTTCTACAGCTACTTTAATTTTAAAATCAGGTATTCAATGCTTTTTGCTGATAAAGCGCAATTGATATAGGTTTTTCAAGTTAGTTCTAAAGAAAAATTCCAGCCACTTGATTGCGCTGAATTCTCCGTTGTTCGTTAAAGAGCGCTGCGTATCGATGCATTTAAGATATCCTTGTCTCTAGGGGCAATCATAGGGTCGAAAATCAGCTTGAGTTGATAGATTTCGTTTAAAGGTATAGTTGTTATTTAGAATCGTCACTGAATTAATAGACGTATTGATTCATAGTAAATCTATTAGTTAAATTTAGTCAAAGAGCCGCATGAAGAAATAGGGCATATATCCGCTGAAGTACAGTGAAACAAAGGCGAGTTTGCCGCGATCATAGTTTGCCGTGATCAGCTCTGACACACCTCTGGACAAAAATCATTTTCGCGCTTCAATCAAACCAAGCCAGTTGGCTGGCAAACTTAGTTATGAGCTTTTAGCTGAGAAATTACAGTTAGAACTTGGCCTAAAAAAGCCGCCATCACGTTTCACATTCACCAAGTATGATGAAATTAAGCATGCTTTTGATTTGAAGAAAGAGCAGCTAAGGCAAAAGAAATCAGAAGCTATCCAAGATGCCAAGTGTTTGTTCGAAAGTACTGACAAATTAAGTGATCTTATCTCTAATCTAGGGAATGATGACGTAGCGATTGCAGAATTAATCAAGCAAGTAGAAAAGCTTGAAAAAGAGAATGAAAGGCTTAATTCAGAAAATAAAAGGCTTAACTCTCAAAATGATATGTTGCTTGAAAGATTTGCGAGATGGCAATACAACCTTCAGAAAATGGATGGCGTCGATCTCAATAAGTTAGTTTCTACGTTAGATGATGGTCTACCAGCTAAGTCAAAATAAGGCGTATTTATACAACGAATTTGTACTAAGTCACTCCTGACATAAATAATAATGCAGGATGGGGTTGATGTTTACATGATTATTACTGATATCATCAATCCTTATAGGTATAATAGAGTCTAAACCCATTTAATTAATAGTAATCGGGCTGACAAATCCTTTGGGCTTAATTGCTAGAACTGAGCATTTTAACTGACTCAGTATGTCTTCTGCTGTATTACCAATTAACAAGCCCGAAATGCCAGTCCTAGCCACAGTTCCCATAACTAATAGATCACAATGATTTTTTGTAGCGAATAATGGAAGTTGCTCTTCAGCGCTACCAAAAATTAAATGGGTCTGTATTGAAATCTGATTGTACATTTCTTCGCCGATATTGGTTTTCAATCGTTCCATCAATTTTTCCATTCGTTGTTTAGCATATTTATATTCATAATCTTTCATTTCTCTTTCAAGTTTTTCAGGCTGATCGGCCCAGTTACTTGCAATACGAAAATAGCGAGGATTATAGATATTAACTATATGAAGATGAGCAAAGTTCATTAACGCTATCTGACTGGCAAGAGAAGTGATCTCGTCGCTCAAAATATCATTATGTGTATCTTTAAATCTATCAAAATCAACAGCAGCGATAATTCTTTTAAACGTAAGTTTTTCTACATCGTTCACAAACATAATTGGGCAAGGACACTTTCGAAACAAATGCATATCCTTGCTCGTAAATATATGATCTAAAATACTTTTTTTAAAAGGTAATGAGATTAATAGGTCATGTTTTTCAGTAATCACTCTTTTTATAATTTCATTACAATGGTCACCTGCTAAAACTATAACTTCAAAGTTATAACAACCATCATAAGCAGATAGAGTTTTATGGAGAGCACTTAAACTATCACTAAGTATATGTTGCTGTAGATCTTTAGATATTGGACCACCTGGAGGCATTCCAATTCCAGCAGATATGATAGGCACTATACTAATAAACGTCAGCTTAGCTTGATTTGATTTAGCAATCTCAATAGATTTTAATATCAATTCTTTATTAGGGTTCTTATCATTAATAACAGACAGTATATTGTTGAACCTTTTCATAACTTTCACCTCAACACCCATTATTTTTGATTGATTTCTCTATCTTGATTGAAGCCTGCTGCGCAGCATCTTTAAAAGGCTCTAACACTAAATGGACGCCTAGTTTCTCAAGTAGTTGAGTATCAGCACTATTGTGGGAAACAATGGATACACTACCATGATAAGAGCATGCCCTTAACAACTGAACTATTGTTTTACGAGAATCTTCATAAGACAAGCCAGTATGATGATTAGGTATGGTTGAAATAACCCACTTCAAGCCTTGCAAAGGTAACTCTGCCAAAAACTCGGCATCAGCTGCATCTCCATAGAGACAATCCAACCCTTCACTATTCAATTTTTTTACTACACTAGGATTAAAATCAACACCTAAAACAGATATTCCTTTATTCCTCAACTGTCTGGATAAAGCTGTTCCAAAACGGCCTAGACCTAGAATAATAACATCGTATTTTAACTGATTATGCTTTTCTGACAGATTCTCTCGCTTAGGTTCTTTTTTCTCAAATATATATAAGTATGGTTCAAATATTTTATATAAACTATGAGAATAGGTTATCATATATGTGGAAAGTGCAATGGTAATGATACCAACCAAGGTAACAACACCCAAGATTTCATTTTTCACATGACCTAAAGTGATCCCCATTGCTATAAAAATTAGTGAAAACTCACTAATTTGAGCAACAGTAAGCCCAGCTAAAAAACCTGTTCTCTTTTTATAGCCCATTAATCCCATTATGATAATGACAATAAATGGATTACCAATTAGTACAAATAGAGATAAAATTATCGACTCATATACATTACTTCCTAACTGAGATAAATCTAATGTTGATCCCAGAGCAATAAAGAAAAACAACAATAAAAAATCCCTTAAAGGAGCTAGTCTTGCTGCTATGCTCTCTCGATAAGGAGTAGAAGCTAAAGCAATGCCAGCAAGTAATCCCCCCACTTCTTTTCCTAAACCTATTAATTCACCAGTGCTTGCAAATAAAGCTGCAAATGCAATTGAGAATATTAGTAATAACTCAGGGGCGTTTGCAAGTTTTTGAGTTAAAGGTGTGGCAATGAAACGTACAAAAATAGCAACAAAAAGAACTAATCCAATACATGCTAGAATAACTTGAGCTATAGATTTCGATTCTTCTCCATTCTCACTACCAATACCTATCGTAGCTAAAATGACCATTGAAAGAACAACAACTATATCTTGTACAATGAGGAAACCTAATGCTATTTGGCCATGTAAAGCATCTATTTCTTTTTTATCAGATAATAATTTTACTATTATAATCGTCGATGAAAAAGTTAACGCTACAGCAATATATAGGCTAGAAATGCTATCAAAACCTAATGCGAGACCGAGAAGATACCCCCCCAAAGATGTGAATATAACTTGACCTAATCCAGTAAATATGGATACTAAACCGATGGAGCGAATCAGTTTTATATCCAACTTAATCCCAACGAGAAATAATAATGTTGCGATTCCTAACTCAGATAAAAAATCAATTTTTTCTTTAGAGTGAACTATATCTAGTGCTGATGGTCCAGCTATTAAACCAACGACAATAAAGCTCACAATTAAAGGCTGTTTAAAAAGCAACCCTAAGAAGCCTATGCCCGAAGCTAAAATTAATAAAAAAGCCACTTCAATAAATGAAGAGTATGATAGCATCTCATTCAAAGACTTACTCCTTTTTATTTAACAATTCAAAGTTAAGCCTAGAGTAGCACAATTCACGTTTTCTAGGTGTGACAGTTGTAACCAAAAATGTACTCAAGGTATGGGTTTTGTGTGATGGACGCTTTGGCTAAAACCAGTTTACCAACAGTTGAAAAGACTATGTAACTAGAAAGATTTGGGGCATAATTTTGTCAGGGTTTTGCTGACACATCCTTGGATGTTTTTGAGTAACAAAGTACGAAGTGTGATGAAGCTGTCAATGTTCGTATGTGTTAGCTCTTAACTTACCTAGGTAGTTCCTAGTCCACATTCATTGTTTACCGATAGAGTTCCTAGTTTTTGGATGGTTCGTTAACGATGGCGACCACCTTTCTTTTGATATATAACGAGGTCAACTAAACTGAGTAATTGTTTCGATTTCAATTTCTCATCGCCTTTCATGTTGTAAACATAACTTCCACTAGTGACGGTGATGGAAAGTGATGGACGAGCAAGTGGCAGTCGTTGTTTTGCGAGAGTTTCGTGAAGTCGTTTATTATCATTATGGGTGAGTTATGGAGTTGATTAACTCATGACTAGCCATTACTGTAACCTGACATGGATAAAACATACTTAAATATGTTATTTATATCTGAAACTTTACCTAATTGCGATTTGATCTTCTCCCTCATATTGCTTAATCGTATCTAAAATTATTGGACAATAGTTTCTGTAATTGATTTATGATTAAGAGGAGCTTTGTTGCGTAATCCAATAGAACTTAATCAATCAATTTTGCTCCACAAAGACCAATCATTTGTTCTATGCGGCGTTAGCCGCTTTCAATCAGCACTGCTCTCGCAGTGCATTAGCCAATGTTTGCTCCATAGTCAACAAACCATCTTTACCCCTTATAGAGGGTAGTCTGTCGTTTACCCCCGATAAGGGGTAAAACCGATTCATTGTTTTTATTAGATATAAATAGCCTTAAAAGTAAATAATAAGTCTTTGTTTTAATTGAGATAAATTATTGACGAAAAGATTTTTATACGTTTTAATAAGATTGAACACTCTCTATCTCAATTTGTATAAAGATTGAGTTAAATAAATTAAACAATATCAAATAATTCATCACCTTAGAGGTGAAGGGGGGACTTTACTAGTATATAAATGGAGAAAAAAAAATGGTTAAACAAAAAAACAAGCTTGTCCGTGAGCTACATGACTCAGAAAAATCTATAGTAGAGAGTAAAAAGGCTCAGCACATCATTGATGATGTGAAAGTGAGCGTAAGAGAAATTGTAGCGAACTCTAATAACGACTTTACTGACACAGTTAAATTGGCTTCAAGTCACGATAGAGAAGATATTGATACAGAAAAAGTTAAGATCGTTACTCATTTTCAAGAGGCTTTTCCCTGTGATTCGGGATACGGATTCAACGCCATTGTAACAGCTAGTATACAGAGTGAAGAGCATCAGTGGTCTGGTGACCTATGTGTTCAATTAAGCGATGGAGAATTCTCATCTGATTGCCAAGTTTCGTCCCTAGAGTTAGATCACGGGAACTGTCTAACTTATGACTATGATAACCAAAAAGTATTCAGTTCATATACTGAAGAAACAATGACAGAGTTCTTTGAAAAAGTTATAGAAGCAGCAGAGATTGGGTTTTCTGAACAGTATACCTTTCAAGCATTGCTCAAGGAGAGAACGGGCCTTGACGTTGAGGAGCTTGATATCCACGTAGCGGGTTGCGGTGTGGGCAATGACATCTATTTAGAAAACTATAAAGCTGTCAATGGAGAACACATCGTTTTAGTGGCCATTGATAATCAAGCGAGCGCAGAGTTAAGAATTAATCGTTTCAAAATTTTCGCGAGTACCGAAGTTTATAATGAGTTCCTCGATGAGTGTATAAATTTAAACGGTAAACGATTGCAATGGAATGATTGGAATTATGCTCTAAACATATACCAACACATGGATAAACCAGGTAATGATTGGTGATTATCTAAAATTGCATGTGTAGAGGTATGTTATTAGTGTCGGTGCTAGCAATAAGGCTAAAGTCAACCAGTCTTTGATTTGATACAACCACTATCAATTGAAGCAAACCAAGCTTCATATACTACTAAAAGCTAGCACCTAATCTTCGGTAAATCGACCCTACGGGTCGTATATTGCGGCGTTAACATCTGACGCCGCATTGTCCACTTCTGCAATATCCCCTTCGCATTCAAAAACACAGTGTCACTGCCAATCCTTTGATATAACGTGTCATAAACATTCATTAATTTTGGGATTACTCGGCGTCAGATAAAAAAGGTTGGGTTGCTCATGTAAAGTGCGCCACGTCTTGGTTTACTGCGATAATTAAAGGCTTTGATGTGATGGACGCACCTCCCTTCTAGCGTCGTTGTACCAAACTAATAGTACAACCATTAAGAGCAGGAGTAACAAGTATGTCTATTAAAGTTGTCGGTATTGATATAGCGAAAAATCTCTTCCAAGTGTGTGTTCTGGGTACAAATGGACAAATTTTATCAAACAAAAAGGTAAAGCGAGATAAGCTTCTAGATACTGTCCGCCAACTACCTGAGCAAACTGCTCTAGCAATGGAGTCATGTGCAACTTCTCATCATTGGGGCAGAATATTTCAAGAGCTAGGATATACAGTGGCTCTTATTCCAGCTCAGCATGTAAAACCATTTGTTGGGCGGCAAAAGAACGATGCTAATGATGCAAGAGCCATTTGCGAAGCCTATTCTAGACCTAATCTTCACTTCGTTCCTGTTAAGTCTGTTGAACAACAAGACCTTAAAGCGATACGCAGTGTCCGTAAACGTTTGGTAGAAAACAGAACTGCCTTGGCGAACCAGATCAGAGGATTGGCTGCTGAATACGGGGTAGTATTTCCTCTCTCTATTAAAGCTTTAAGAAGTCATTTACCGCTAGCTCTTGAAGACGCAGAGAATGCCCTTTCCCCAGTAATGAGGAACTTACTGCAAACTTTATACTGTGACTTTGTCAGTCTTAGCGAAGAGATAGATGAAATGACCCAAAGTGTCACCATGTTGAGTCAGCAAAATCCAAAATATGAGGCTATTCGGAATATTCCTGGGTTTGGCCCGATTTTGACTGCGGTACTGATTAGTGAGGTAGGTGTTGGAAACCAATTCCAAAATGGTCGCCAGTTCTCAGCATGGTGTGGCCTAGTTCCAAAACAAAATAGTACAGGCGGAAAAAGTAGTCTTGGCTCTCTATCGAAGTATGGCAATCGTGAATTGAGAGCATTACTTATTCACGGTGCTCGCGCAGTGGTTCGGTGCGGAGCTAACAAAGCGGATGCTATGGGAGCATGGTTGAGAGGACTCATTGCACGCCGAGGAAAAGCAAAAGCGATTGTCGCTCTTGCAAACAAGCTCGGTCGGGTAGCATGGCACATCTTGGCGAAAAATAGTGAATACGATATTAATCAGGCATTTAAGCCTGTTTGACTAAAAATACTAAGTTCTAAGGAGATATCCTCAAGAAGCCACTGAGTTTGCAATAGCTGATGAATAAACGGTGAACCATCCTTACTACACTCTGATAACGCAACGAGGTTATTGAAACCGAGGCTTTGAAAAGACAGTGAGGAGCGGATTACATCATGGCGCAGGTCACATAGTAGACCTAGAAAGACGTCGGATATATGTTAGCGACCGTATCATTGAATCAGTCATTGCATCCTGAGGTGCGTCCATATATGTTGCGTAATTCGATGGAACTAAATCAAGAAACTACGATCTGAGCGGCTACCCCCATCAATCGTCGTAGCCTCATGCCTAAACCTCGTTACAAAACAACTAACTGGAAGCAGTACAATAAATCCTTAATCAACCGTGGTTCTCTGACCTTTTGGATTGATGAGGAAGCGATAGCTGAGTGGAAGCAAAACAAACAAGGCAAGCGTGGTAGACCTCGCCGATTCAGCGATTTAGCCATTACTACCGCACTGATGGTGAAACGCGTTTTCTCTATGCCCTTGAGAGCGCTGCAAGGTTTTCTAGACTCCGTATTTAAGCTGGCTAACATCCCGCTTGTTTGCCCGCACTACACCTGTATAAGCCGCCGAGCTAAGGAAGTTGAAGTTTCATTTAAAACCAAAACCAGAGGAGCAATACAACATCTGGCCATTGATGCCACTGGCCTCAAGCTTTATGGCGAAGGTGAATGGAAGGTCAAGAAGCATGGAACTGATGGGAAGCGAAGAGTCTGGCGTAAGCTGCATATCGCGGTAGATACAAGCACCCACGAAATAGTCGCAGCAGAGCTGAGCTTATCTAACGTAACTGATGCCGAAGTGCTCCCCAACTTACTCAAGCAAACACGTCGTAAAATCATTGAGATATCAGGCGATGGCGCTTATGACACAAGGAATTGCCATGATGCCATACGGATCAAGCGAGCGGTTCCGCTCATCCCGCCAAGAGAAGGAGCAGCCTTCTGGGAACAAGGGCATCCTCGTAACTTAGCGGTAGGTTGCCAGAAGCTCTACGGCTCCAACAAGAAGTGGAAAAAGCGGTATGGCTATCATAAGCGCTCTCTGTCAGAGACCGCAATGTACCGAGTAAAACAGTTGCTAGGTGGGAAATTAAGTCTAAGAAATTACAACGTTCAGGTTGGCGAGACTTACGCCATGATCAAAGCACTGAACAAACTTACAGGGCTTGGTATGCCTGAAACTCAGTATATTGTATAAAAGTCGCTCAACTTTAGGAGGTTTGGTTTCTCGTCTGAATTACGCAACAAAGCCACGATCTAATCAAGTTGATAAATCCGAAACTTAGGGGCTGGTCGAATTACTATCGAAACTGCGTTGCTAAACAGGTATTCGGATATGTAGGTCATAAGCTATTCCATGCGTTATGGCACTGGGCTAAAAGGCGTCATCCAACAAAGTCTACAAATTGGATCACCCATAAATACTTCCTCAATCGGAAAGGCCAATGGCAATTTCACGGTTGGCAGAAGATCATGGATATGGATTGCCAATTCAATCTCTTTCAAATAGCCAAAGTGCCTATAGAGAGACATGTGAAAATCCGAAGTTCGGTAACACCATTTGACCCTCAATACCGAGATTACTTGGCAAAGAGAAAGTCCAAAAGGCAAACTCGCAACTCTTGGCACGTTCCTGCTCTAACTGCTTTATAAGTTGCTGGGTATCATACGATGCCTTTGTGGAGGCTTGAGCCGTATGCAGTGAAAGTTGCACGTACGGTTCTTAGGGGGACGACACTTGGTAACAAGTGTCGTCTACCCGACATTTTTTAGTGATAAAGTACCAAGTGTGATTAAGCTTTAAATATTTGTATTTGTTTAGCTCTTAACATGCGTCGGCAGTTCTTCATAGTTAGGCACACTATCTAAATTTCTAGACCAGCTTGCACCATTACTTACAAAGATGTTAGCGGTAGGCTTAATAGAAATAGGGCTATCTAGGCTACCCGCAGGAACTACTACACTGTTAATACTTTCAGCTATCGTGGGAAGTGCAGACCCACATTTTTTACAAAAGCTTTTTACATGCATTGAGTTTGGATGTTGGTAGGTTTTAACGTCGCTTTCACCTTGCAACCATGTTAATTTGCTCGCTTTAGCAAATAGGTTAGCAGCATGATCAGAGCCAGTATCTTTTTGGCAACGAGTACAGTGACACAAAAAGAAAGACTGGAAATCTCCTGAAAGCTCATATCTCACTCTGCCACAAAGACATGAACCTAGATGTTTATTAGCCATACTTTAGCTCCATTAATTTGTCTGAATCTCTACCAAATCAGTACTTACAATCCAGGATGCATACACTTTAATTTGCTAATTATAAGGGCATTTATGCCCTTATTTTGTTAGGGCTAATTGTAGATTAGTTGGGTATACAGGATCTGAACATAATTTATTATTAGCATCCATCATGATTATGATTGAGAGCCTCTCAGTCATTACTTGATTCCTAAACGTTTAGCTAAACGATGTAGGTTCCCACTATCAAGCTCTAATTGGCGAGCCGTTGCTGCCCAGTTTCCCTGGTTAAGGTTGAGCGTTTGCTCAATGACTTTTTTCTGATACCTATCCGTTGCTTCTTTAAGTCCCACATTTGGTTGATTAATCGACGAAATATCTGGTGTGTTCCTTCCATCTGAAGTTGCAGACGGTGATGTATAGATATCAAAGTCTGACACTAACAATTCGATGTCCGCTGAGTGCGTGCGAGCTTTGGACAATACACCTGCACGTTTGATCATATGCTCCAGCTCTCGTACGTTCCCTGGCCACGAGTATTGTTTTAATGCTTGAATAAGATCTGATGAAAAGCGAATGCTACTTAGTCCCAATTTGCTTCGTAGCTGTTCTGCGAAGAAACCTGCTAATAATATTACGTCCTCCTCACGTTCACGTAATGGAGGAACACGAATCGGGAAGACGCTTAAACGATGATATAAATCGGCTCTAAATCGTCCTGCTGTCACTTCTTCATGTAAAACTCGGTTGGTGGCTGCCACAATACGAGTATTGACACGAATGTGCCGATCATCCCCGACGCGCTGAATATCCCCGTACTGCAAAGCTCGCAACAGCTTTGCTTGTAATTCAAGTGATAACTCACCAACCTCATCTAGAAATAAAGTACCACCGTCAGCCTGCTCGAATTTACCTTTGCGATTGCTGATCGCGCCAGTGAACGCTCCTTTTATATGCCCAAACAATTCACTTTCTGCTACAGATTCAGGTAGCGCTGCACAATTTAGGTAGACCAATGTTTTATCTGCGCGATTAGAACGATGATGAATGGCGTTGGCAACCAACTCTTTTCCAACCCCAGTTTCGCCCATGACCAATACGGACAGTTCAGTATTGGCGACCGCATTAATTTGTTGTTGCAACGACTTCATTTCTGCCGATTCTCCAATAATGTCGTCATTCAATGCACGTTTTTCAGTAAACGATTCTCTTGGCAAGCTGGTCTGTGTTTCCAATTTTTCTAAAAGCAATGCGGTATGAAGTCCGCCAGCGGCCAACGCACTGATAAAACGTAGCTCATGATTTAGAAGTGAATCAAACTGGAAGGGATCAAACGCATCAATGGTGATAGCGCCGATGAGATGATCGTCTATTAACAAGGGTAACCCGATGCATGAGTGGATGTGTAATTTGTCATCATGATTAGGGATCAAGCCGTCGTAGGGGTCGGGTAAGTTACTATCCGATGGAAAACGCACAATATCACCCGCGCGGGCAATCGCTTCTAATCTTGGATGTTCATTGATAGAGAAGCGGCGGCCCAATACTTCTTTTGCTAAACCGTTGATGGCTAGCGGTTTAAAGTGTTGATCTTCATAAAGAAGCAGAGCAGAAGAATCGCACTTTAAGACTTCTCGTATTGTGGTGAGCAAGGTGTCAAAGCGAGCTTGTCGAGTAAGAGCTGAATTCAGATCTTGTGTAATGTGAAGCCATTGGGCGATTAATGTAGTCATAATGAATACCCACAATTGTCAATATGACAATTTTAATGTCTTAATGACAGCTGTCAATGATGTCATTAAGACAATATTTGTGTGAGGTGTTTATGTTAACGTATTGATAAATAATAAAATGTGTTTTTGGCATGCCTTGTGCAATATCTAATGTATCAGAGATAAATTAATTTAAATCCACGTTAAGGTAGTGACAATGACAATTCATGTTAAAAACAATATTCACTGGGTAGGTCAACGCGATTGGGAAGTGCAAGATTTTCATGGTACAGAATACAAAATGACTAAAGGTACCAGCTACAACAGTTACCTCATTCGAGAAGAAAAAACGGTATTGATTGATACCGTTGATCATCGATTCAGCCATCAGTTTCTTCAAAACCTTGAGATGGAAATTGATCTTAAGTCCATTGATTTTATCGTTGTGAACCATGCGGAAGAAGATCACTCAGGTGCTTTATCCGTATTAATGGAGAAAATTCCTAACACACCCATATATTGTACCGAAGCCGCGATAGATTCAATTGTTGGACATCACCATCATCCTGAGTGGAAATTCAAAACGGTAAAAACAGGTGACAGCATTGATATTGGTAACGGAAAACAGCTCGTTTTTGTTGAAGCGCCAATGCTTCACTGGCCTGACAGTATGATGACTTATCTGACGGGTGATGCGGTGTTATTTAGTAATGATGCATTCGGCCAACATTATTGCGATGAACGATTATTCAATGATGAAGTCGATCAAAATGAGTTGATGGAGCAATGCTTACGTTACTATTCCAATATCTTAACGCCATTCAGCAGCCTAGTAACGGCAAAGATTAAAGAGGTACTCAGTTTTAATCTGCCTGTCGATATGATTGCTACATCACATGGTATTGTGTGGAGAGATAATCCTGCTCAAATTATTGAGCAATATTTAGAGTGGGCGGACAATTATCAAGAAGATCGCATTACGATTTTCTACGACTCGATGTCAAATAATACTCGAATGATGGCGGATGCGATTGCACAGGGCATTCATGATGTTGATCCTGGCGTTGCCGTTAAGGTTTTCAACGTCTCTAAGCATGATAAGAATGAAATTCTCGCCAACGTATTCCGCTCCAAAGGGATTTTGGTCGGGTCCTCAACCATGAACAACGTCATGATGCCAAAAATTGCAGGAATGCTAGAGGAAATTACAGGTCTTCGTTTTAAAGCGAAAAAAGCGGCCGCCTTTGGTAGTTACGGTTGGAATGGTGGCGCGGTTGATCGTATACATGCGCGGTTAACCGATGCAGGATTCGAAACTGCAATCAGCTTGAAAACCAAATGGCGACCAGACGGAAAAGCGATGCGCGAATGTCGTGAACATGGTCAGGCTATTGCTAAATTATGGGCCAACAACTTACTATTAAGACCTACTGAACTCCGTTCGCAAGCTTTAGAACAAACACCACAAGTGAATCCGCGAAAAGTCGAAGAAGTTCAGCTTGGTGTCCAACAGGAGCAGCCACACCCTGAAGGGTGTCAGTGCATGATATGTACTGTGTGTAACTGGGTATATGATCCTTCAAAAGGTGAGCCAAACCAAGGCATTGAGCCTGGAACAGTATGGTCTGACATACCCGATTATTTCTTATGTCCAGAATGTCACTTAGGCAAAGATGTCTTTGTTGAATATAAAGCGTAAGGAGGCAGTATGCAGACACCCATAGTAATTATTGGTAGTGGCTTTGCTGCTTACCAGTTAATTAAAACAGTGCGTCGTATGGACGCACATATTCCAATTCAGGTCTTTACTGCTGAAGATGGTGCCGAATACAACAAACCAGATTTGAGTCATGTCTTTAGTAGAAAACAAACCGCCTCGGATTTAGTTGTCAAATCTGGCGACGTGTTTGCTAAAGAACATAACATCGAGTTGTTTGCAAACACCAAGGTTGAAAAGGTGGATGTTTACACGCAGCAGCTGACAGCAAATGGGCAAGTCTACCCCTATGGAAAGCTGGTGTTTGCTACGGGAGCAAAAGCATTCGTACCACGAATGAATGGTGATGGAGTAAGAGACGTATTGACGTTGAACTCGCTACAAGAGTATCAGGCGGCTGAGACACATATTAGCCGAGCAAAACGGGTTTTGATAATCGGTGGCGGGCTAATTGGTGTTGAAATTGCTATGGATCTTGCCACCAGTGGTAAAAACGTAACCGTTATCGAGCCAAATACTCGCTTATTGGCAAACTTAATTCCTGAGTTCATCGCTTTGCCAATAGAGAGACAGCTTAAGCAGCAAGGCGTTCAACTGGCGTTAGAAACTAGCGTAGTAGCAGTAGACCGTTCAGAAAGTGGATCAACGGCAACATTAAGCTCTGAGCGTATAGTTGAAACCGATATCGTGATATCAGCGGCTGGCTTATGTGCCAATACACAATTGGCTAAAGAAGCGGCTATTAGAGTTAACAAAGGGATTGTCGTCGATAGTCGTTTGCAGACTTCAACTCGCAATGTTTTTGCGTTGGGAGATTGCGCAGAAATCCAAGAGCGAATGATGCCATACCTACAACCCATTGTGTTAAGCGCCAACGTTCTAGGCAAACAACTATTGGGGCAAGACGCCGAGCTGGTGTTACCTCCCATGATGGTTAAGGTCAAAACACCTAGTTACCCAATCCAACTCGCGGGGACCGTAAACGGTGTTGAGAATTGGGAGGTGAGTATCTCTGCCCCTGGTATTGTGGCGAAAGCGAAAGATGATAACGGCCATCTCGTTGGTTTTGTCGTTACAAGCGAACAAGTTACGCAGGCATTCCCACTGCTTCGCGAATTGTCAAAATCATCTGGTCAATAGAAACATCGAATTTCAATAAAAGTTAAACAAAGAGGGTATTATGTCGCACCTACGTATTCCAAAAGATTGGACGATTCAACGCTCAACACCATTCTTCACAAATGATAACGTGCCGCAAGCGTTACTATCTCACCATAACACAGCGGAAGGTGTGTTCGGTCAATTGTGTGTGATGGAGGGGCAAGTGACTTACTATGGCTTTGCCGATGCGAATGCCACAGAACCTGAAGTGGTTGTTGTGATTAATGCGGGTCAATTTGCGACAAGTCCACCGCAATATTGGCATCGTATTGAGTTGAGTGATGATGCCCAATTCAATATTAATTTCTGGTCGTTGCCAAATAATATAAAACAACAAATGTACAATACAAAACAAGACTCATAGGTTCGTTACTCCTACCTTTGACATTGATCTGTCAAAGGTAGGATGTTTTTGTTCAGGTATTACTTTTTGAGATTGTATAAAAATTCAATCAGATCAGATTGAGTAACCATCCCAACGAGTTGAGATTTAGAATTAACTATAGGTATATGGTGAAATCCTGACGTTAAGTAAGGGATAAGACGAGCTACATGTTGCTCTTCATGCATAGAAATCGGATTTCTTTTCATATATTGGCCAATAGTGTTCGAGGTCTTTTTCTTTGCCAAGAGGTATAAACCTACGAATGAATTTATTTTTCTTTTTTCGACATAAAGTAAAAAATCGACTAATGAAAAAATACCTACAATTTCTTTATCGGAGTTTATAATAGGAATTGCACTAAATTTATTTTTTTGAAGTGTGTTTAGACCTTCGTAGACTGAATCATTTTCTGTGAGTGCTAGAATGTTTTCTGTCATTACATGTTTGCAGGTCAGTTTTTGACTTTTGTGCTCTAAAGCGAGCAGGTGGGTTTGTTTAAAAATTTCGTCGAGCGTTTTTTCATCAATGTCTAACCATTCATTTCTTGTTTCCAAAACTTCATGTAATTCATCAAAGTAAAGTGATGACTTTTCATGTGCAGATTTTGAGTTCATTGATGGTTTTTCAGTTGTGTTCGAAGATCTCATAGTGATCCATCTACGATACACAATACCAGATAAGGCTAGGGGAAGTACGTTCAATAAAACGGGATCGAGTAAGAAATAGGCATCTGGTTGAGATGTATTACTCAACACAGGGACAAGCGCAGTTGCTACGCCTGGTGGATGAACACATTTTAGTACAATCATAATGATTATAGTGCTGGTTATCGTTAGTGTTATCAAGACTATGACATCATCGAATGCCGTCGATAAACCAATACCTACCAACGCCGCCGTAACATGTCCACCGAGCAAGGGCCATGTTTTTCCCATTGGACTGCTAGGGATCACAAAAATGATCGTGACGGAAGCCCCTATTGATGCAATCAACAAAGGGGTTGCGGAAGTGGTATGCCCGTAGTTTGCAAGTACCGCAATGATAGCTGATGTAAGGAATACAGGTATTGCAATGAATGAAAGATTGAATAAGCGGTCAAAATGAGACATAGGAATCAAAGTAAAAGTGAAAAACGGAATTTTATGCGATCATTAAATGTTGATAAAGCGTTTAAATTTTTATGGATATAATTAAAACGAACATGATTTGTCTAATCTTTATATAAATAGGCTTGATTTATAAATACCATTATCGTATATCGCGTATAAATATGAAATGTTATTTTTCATTATTGTTGTAATCATTTAGGGGTAAATTTAATTGAATAATATATTAAGACTAATAGGTTAGATAGTTCTAGAGTAGAATAAAAGTGTTATGAAAGAGGATAATTGATATGAACATAAATAATACTTCCCTATGTGACATTATAAAAAACGTTCCAGGTTCAATAAATGTATTAAAATCGTACAACATTAATGTATATATAAACCTAAGGAAAACATTAAATGAAGTTTTAGTTATCGATGATATTTTCAAATATTCTAATATGATTGATGAATTAAACGAACTGAGTAGGGATAACAAAGAGTTGCTGAAATTTTGTGATATACCTCATCAAGAGTTGATAAAATATATCATTGCTAACTTTCACATAAAACACAGAGATCAGTTGAATCGGGCGATAGAGTTAGCGAAACGTGTTGAAACTGTACACTATGACCACCCTAAATGCCCTCTTGGTTTGAGTGAATGCTTAGAAGGGATTGAGAACGATCTATGCAGTCATATGGAGAAAGAAGAACAAATCTTGTTTCCAATGATCAGTCAAGGGATCTATCCTGATGGGCCTATTTTCGTCATGGAGAAAGACCATGATGACCATATCCAGGCATTGAGTGAATTAATGACTTTGGTGAACTACTTGGAAGTTCATGAAGATGCATGTCAGTCATGGAAAAAATTATATTTATTATTAGAGCAATTTGAAAGTGACATCCTCACGCACATTGCTTTAGAGAACAATATTTTATTTAAAAATTAATGTACAGTGAAGAATGAATTTCTGCTTAATCGATGTGTTTAGGCAGAAATACCTAATTATTCGAACCTAATTTTTTCTTGATGTACCCAAACTGCTGCTTCAACTCGAGAGCGTAATTGTAGTTTTTTCAAGATGCTTTTTACATGAACTTTTACTGTGCTTTCGGAGATGAAAAGTTTATTAGCAATCATTTTGTTTGATAAACCAATAGCAATGTTTTTCAGAATCTCCTGTTCCCGAGTGCTAAGAACATCTATAGATACATTGGTTAGTTTTTCCTGTTTCTTTTCTCTTAGATTTCCTACTAAAATTGATGTTAATTCAGGGCTAATGACTGTTTTTCCTAAACATGCATTTTCAATAGAGGTTAGTAATTCTTCTGGTTCCATATCTTTTAAAAGATATCCGTCTGCACCTAATTTAATCGCCTTAGACACGTCTTCATCGTAATTTGAAACGGTAAAAATAATAATTTTGCTTGAGATGTGTTTATCTCGTAGTAATTTTAACGTTTTCAATCCATCTAACTCTGGCATATTGATATCTAATAGGATTAAGTCTGGTTCGTAGTCAATAGCATAATCCACCCCTTGAAGCCCATTACTTGCTTCTGCAACGACGGTTAGATGTTTTCTGGTATTGAGTAATTGCTTAATACCATTTCTCAACATTGGGTGATCGTCGATTAAAAGTATTGTGGATGCTTCAGCATTGGTAAATGTATGTTCTTTAATCATATTATACTCGTGAATATATAGGAAAAGTTAGGTAGAATTCAGTCCCTTTGCCAGGAGAGGAGATGATATCCCATTTTCCTGATAGAGACTGTGCTCTGTCACCAATAATTTTTAGACCATAACGAGAGTTTTCTTGTGAAGTAGAGAATCCACAACCATCGTCGAGAATAACTAAGGAGATATCATTATCTTTCATTGATAAATCTAGCGTTACATCGGAAGCTTGTGCATGCTTATAAATATTATTTAATAGCTCACGAATTATTTGTATTAAATGTATTGAATGATGAATGGATATTTTATTAGCTGGGATTTCATAACTAAAATTTATTTTGGTGCCAATTTTTTTGTTATATTCCTTAACCGTGTTTTCCAGCGCAGGTAAAAAACCTAGCCCATCTAACCTCAACCGAAAGGTTGTCAAAAGCTCTCTAAGTTGACAATAAGCAACATTTACTTCTTCTCGCATTTCACCAATAATAGAAATCTGTTCTTCGTCTAAGTTAGATAAATCCATTTGTAAAATACTCAATTTAATCTTGAGACAAGACAGGGACTGAGCGATTGAATCATGCAGTTCTCGTGCAATTGTATTTCTTTCTTTTAATATTAATAACTGCTGATCCTGCTGAACCTTATAGAAAACGGAAAGAGATTGTGTTAATAGTTCTGAAAATGCAATTATTAATTGCTCATTTTCTACATTTATACAGGATTTTATATTGTTTGATATGACGATTTTTCCATAGTCATGATTAGAGTCCTTTAGTTTTATAGTGATCTCTGATAGGTTTTCTATGAACGTCTTTTCATTATCAAAGCAGAGGTTGCAGCTGAGGTTTTTGCAAAAATCAGGTCTGCTTATTGAACCAAAATCAAATATTTGAGTATTATCACTTTCTTGATAATCATTAATTAATATTTTAACTTTATGTATACCAGTTAATTCAATTAACTCTTGAGTTAATGGTGCCAACATATCGCAACTATACTGTTCATTATTAAACTTTTTACATGCTCGATATAGAAAGTCTAAGTATTTATTTTTTCTATTCAAATCCTCTGTCTTATGATATACAACATTCTCTAAATTTATATATGTTTCTTTTATACTTTCTGACATTAAATTAATAGAATCGCCCAATTCATTCATTTCATCTTTATGTTTCTGTACGATAAACTTCTTACTAAAGTCTCCAGATTTAATCGATCTTGATATATCAAGTATTGACATCCATGGCTTAAATAGCCTTGAGTATAAGTTTCCAATAGAATATATTCCAAATATTATTATCATAATAGAAAATGCTTTTTGGATGTTTTCTAGAGATTTAATATTGTTCTCGGTATTACGTTCTACTTTATAGATCAGATTATCTATTATTTTCACAAACTCGTCAGAGTTTGATCTTATTGATTCATAGTTTTGATTTTCTATATTTTCCTGAAAGAAAGCTAATAAATTTCCATGCTGATCGCTTAAACCACTTTTGATCATGTACTCTATTATGTTTGGATTATTCAGCTTTTTATTGATTCTAATTATATTTTCTGACGTAATACTTTTATCTGTAGACAAAATAGATTTATAGATGAGCATTCTTATCGAGCCAATTTGATTAACAATGTGCGTTCGACCTTGAATATTGTCTACCGTTATGAGTGAAATAAACATACCAGATAAAGATATGCTACAAAGTATTAATATAAAGAATGAAATTTTTTTTGTTATGGATATATTGAAAAAATTCATTGTCTCATCTAATGAGCTAGTTTTCCGTATCCAATAACATACCGATTTTTTATGATACAAGACATACTACCATTGGGTTACTACCTAATAGTTTCCTAAACCACCTGTTTATGGAATTTTTATTTTTTTTAATTATATCAATCGCTTATAAAATTAGGCTGTAACTATAATGAGCAGTATCACTTAACGGGAAGGTTTTGTTAGGAATATGTCTTTGATCTAAATCAACAAATTTACTACGTGATTATCACTAAATGTACTGGTTTTTCCAATAACAATGGTGTGAATCATGTCAATAAATATAGATACAAAGGACATGGAGTCGTCTGGTCGAGTAAGTGCGCATTCGATTAAACAATGGTTTCCTGAGGATAGACAGTTTTGGTTATCTCAAGGGCAATACATTGCAAAGCGAAACTTATGGATTTCGATTCCCTGCCTACTATTGTCTTTTTGTGTTTGGATGATCTTTAGTGCAGTTGCAGTAAATTTGCCTAAAGTCGGCTTTTCATTTAGTACCGAGCAACTTTTTTTGTTAACCGCATTGCCCTCAGTATCTGGTGCGATTGGTCGTATTCCTTATTCTTTCACAATTTCAATATTTGGCGGTAGACGTTGGACTGCATTCAGTACATTGATGCTTGTTGTACCAATGGTTTGGCTAGGAATCGCCATCAGTAATCCTCACACTCCATACTCCACATTCGTCATGATTGCGCTGCTATGTGGACTAGGTGGTGCAAATTTTGCCTCAAGTATGGCAAATATCAGTTTCTTTTATCCAAAGGTAATGCAGGGGAGTGCGCTTGGCTTAAATGGTGGACTTGGCAATCTCGGTGTCAGCGTAATGCAGTTGATGGTTCCTATTGCTATTTCCGTTCAATGGTTTACTTCGCAATCTGAAGGGCCACATCTACAAAACGCCGCATGGATTTGGGTGCCGTTAATTTTACTCTTTAGCCTTATTTCTTGGTTTGGAATGAACGATATAGAAAATGCAAAAGCCTCGTTCAAAGAGCAGGTCAAAGTACTTAAACAAGGACACTTATGGTTAATGAGTTTATTATATCTTTCCGCGTTTGGTTCTTTTATCGGTTTCTCTGCTGGTTTTGCAATGTTGTCTCAAACGCAATTTCCAGAAGTTGACGTTTTGAAATTTGCGTTTATAGGTCCACTCATTGGTGCTCTTATGCGACCTGTTGGTGGAGCATGGTCAGATAAATTTGGTGGTATAAAAGTAACGTTTTTAAACTTCGTACTTATGGCGTTATTAACCGTTCTTATCTTCTTTACTATTCCATCGGAAAGTACATCAGGTAGTTTTGTTCTCTTCCTTATCATTTTTATGGGATTATTTGCCTGCTCGGGTATTGGTAGTGGATCAACATTTCAAATGATAGCAGTTTTATTCCGCCGTATTGTTTCGCAACAAGCGAGAATGGCAGGATTGGATGAGGAGACTATCACGCGTAAGTCAGGAACGGATACAGCAGCAGCATTAGGATTTATATCTGCCATTGGCGCGTTTGGTGGTTTCTTTATTCCGCAGGCATTTGGTTTATCGCTCTCTCTTACAGGCTCAGCCTCAAGTGCTTTAATACTATTCCTATTTTTCTATGTCGTTTGCTCAATCATTACGTGGTTCGTTTATGGACGAAATATAGAGAGTGGTTACGCAACAAAAAATAAGTCACATATTTAATTCGAATTTTTTATCGTAGATATTAACTTAAATTATCAATTAAATATAAATAATAATTAGTTCCTAAATATAGGAGAAACACTGAATGAGCAAGTTTTTGGATCGATTTCGATACTTTAAACAAGTCGGAGATTCGTTTTCTGGTGATCACGGACAAACACTTAATACAAATCGTGATTGGGAAGATGGATACAGGACGCGTTGGCAGCATGATAAAATTGTGCGCTCTACCCACGGCGTAAACTGCACTGGATCTTGTAGTTGGAAAATTTATGTTAAAAATGGGTTGGTGACATGGGAAACTCAACAAACAGATTATCCTAGAACACGTCCAGACCTTCCTAATCATGAGCCGAGAGGATGCCCGCGAGGGGCGAGTTACTCTTGGTACCTATATAGTGCGAATCGTCTCAAGTACCCAATGGTACGTAAGTCGCTATTAAAACTTTGGCGTGAAGCAAAATGCCGCTTTGCAGATCCTATCGATGCATGGGAATCTATCGTCACTAACTCTGAATCGGCGACTGCTTATAAAACAGCTCGAGGACGAGGCGGATTTGTACGTAGTTCTTGGGCTGAAGTTAACGAAATTATTGCCGCTTCTAATATATACACTATAAAAGAACATGGACCAGATCGCGTGGTGGGTTTCTCCCCAATTCCAGCTATGTCTATGGTGTCTTACGCCGCTGGTGCGAGATACTTGTCTCTTATTGGTGGTTCCTGTTTGAGTTTTTATGATTGGTATTGTGATTTACCACCAGCATCTCCGATGACGTGGGGGGAGCAAACAGACGTTCCTGAATCAGCAGATTGGTACAATTCTTCATACATTATTGCTTGGGGTTCTAACATCCCTCAAACCCGCACTCCTGATGCGCACTTCTTTACCGAGGTTCGTTATAAAGGGACGAAAACGGTCGCAATTACACCTGATTACGCTGAAGTTGCAAAACTCTGCGATCATTGGCTTAACCCAAAACAGGGTACGGACAGCGCAGTAGCACTCGCAATGGGTCATGTAATTCTTAAAGAATTTCATGTTAAACGTCAGTCTGAATATTTCCAAAACTACTTGCGACAATACTCAGATATGCCGATGTTGGTGAAGTTGGAGCCTAGAGCTGACGGTAGCTACAGTGCAGGTCAGTTTTTACGCGCATCAGAGCTAGTGAATAACCTTGGAGAGTCCAACAATCCTGAATGGAAAACCATCGCTATTAACGAAATCGATGGAGAATTCGTTGCACCTAATGGCTCTGCTGGTTTTCGTTGGGGAGAAAAAGGTAAGTGGAATCTTGAGCAGCTAGCAGGAGATGACCAGAATAATGTGAAGTTGCAATTGGGGATACAGGATGCAGATGACACGGTTGATGTTGCCTTCCCTTATTTTGGTGGTTTAGAGCACGAACATTTTACCCATGTGCCACTCTCAGACCTCATTAATCGTAAGCTGCCAGCCAAACGTATTACTTTGGAAGACGGAACCGAAACATTTGTCACAACCGTATATGACCTGACACTTGCGAATTATGGTGTAGAACGTGGATTAAGTGATCCGAGTTGTGCAGCAGAGTATTCCGAACTCAAAGCTTATTCTCCTGCATGGGCTGAAAAAATCACAGGAGTCTCAGCCGAAGAGATCATTCGAATTGCAACAGAGTTTGCGGATAATGCAGAGAAAACTCGCGGACGTTCGATGATTATTGTCGGTGCAGGCTTGAATCACTGGTACCACATGGATATGAACTATCGCGGTTTGATCAACATGTTGATCTTCTGTGGCTGTGTTGGACAAAGTGGCGGTGGTTGGGCGCATTATGTCGGACAAGAAAAACTTCGTCCTCAGACAGGATGGCAACCTCTAGCGTTTGGATTAGATTGGCAGAAGCCTCCTCGTCATATGAATGGCACATCTTTCTTCTACAACCATTCAAGTCAATGGCGATATGAGAAGTTAAAAGTCGATGAATTATTGTCTCCAGTAGCGGATAAAACGCGCTACAGCGAACACTTGATCGATATGAACGTTAAAGCAGAGCGAATGGGTTGGTTACCTTCGTCACCACAACTTGACGTAAACCCGTTGAATATTGCCAAACAGGCACAAAGCTCAGGACAGTCAACAACTGATTACGTTGTGAGTGCGTTGAAAGAAGGCGAGATTCGTTTCGCATCAGAGCAACCTGAAAAACACTATCCACGAAATATGTTTATATGGCGTTCGAACTTACTTGGCTCGTCGGGCAAAGGTCATGAATACATGCTCAAATACTTACTCGGAACCGAGCATGGTATTCAAGGTAAAGATCTGGGCGAGTTTAGTGCAACAAAACCGAGTGAAGTGGAATGGAGTGATCAACCAACACAAGGCAAGCTTGATCTCGTTGTGACGCTAGATTTTCGTATGTCGAGCACGTGTTTATTCTCGGATGTCGTTCTTCCAACTGCAACCTGGTATGAAAAAGATGATATGAATACGTCGGATATGCATCCATTTATTCATCCTCTATCGGCAGCGGTTGATCCAGCATGGGAAGCAAAGTCTGACTGGGAAATCTACAAAGGTATTACCAAAGCATTTTCGAGTCTTTGTGAAGGCCATTTGGGTAAAGAAACCGATATCGTTACGTTACCTATACAGCATGATTCTCCAGCGGAAATAGCTCAGGCATTTGACGTTAAAGATTGGAAACTTGGTGAATGTGAGTTGATACCTGGTAAAACTGCACCACATATTATGGCCGTGGAACGTGACTATCCTAATACTTATGCACGATTCACCTCTCTAGGACCACTATTAAATAGTCAAGGTAACGGTGGTAAAGGCATCAACTGGAATACAGATAGTGAAGTTGAATTGCTCAAAAAACTCAATTATGTCCATCATGAAGGAGCTGCAAAAGGACTCGCCAAAATTGAAACAGCCATTGATGCAGCAGAAGTGATTTTAACGCTAGCGCCAGAAACGAACGGGCAGGTAGCAGTAAAAGCTTGGGATGCATTAAGTGAATTCACAGGGCGAGAACACCGCCATCTGGCCATCAATAAAGAAGAAGAAAAAATTCGCTTTCGAGACATTCAAGCGCAGCCGAGAAAAATCATATCAAGTCCAACATGGTCTGGCTTAGAAGATGAACATGTATCCTATAACGCTGGTTATACCAATGTACATGAGTTGATTCCATGGCGAACAATAACAGGGCGCCAACAGTTATATCAAGATCACCAATGGATGAGAGACTTTGGCGAGAGTTTAATAGCTTATCGCCCACCTATTAACACTCGTACTGTTCACGACATTATGGGTAAGAAGGGAAATGGCAACAAAGAGAAAGCCTTGAACTGGATTACGCCACACCAAAAATGGGGGATTCACTCTACGTACAGTGAAAACTTACTGATGCTGACACTATCACGTGGTGGCCCAATTGTGTGGATGAGTGAAATCGACGCAAAAGACCTTGGTATTGAAGATAACGATTGGATCGAAGCATTTAACTCTAATGGTTCATTAACGGCAAGGGCTGTGGTCAGTCAACGTGTGCCTGAAGGAATGGTCATGATGTATCATGCACAAGAGCGTCTTGTTAACTTGCCAGGTGGTGAGATTACTGGGCAGCGAGGTGGGATCCACAACTCAGTCACTCGGGTATGTCCAAAACCTACTCATATGATTGGCGGCTATGTGCATCAGGCTTATGGCTTTAACTACTATGGAACAGTCGGTTCTAACAGAGATGAATTTGTAGTTGTTCGTCGAATGAAGGAAGTCAAATGGCTAGATGGTGAAAACAACGATTATACACAAGCACCAAATATGTACAGTGGTTTAGCGGGAGATAAATAAGTATGAAAATTCGTTCACAAGTCGGCATGGTATTGAACCTTGATAAATGCATCGGATGTCATACCTGTTCAGTCACCTGTAAAAACGTTTGGACTAGTCGCGAAGGTATGGAATACGCGTGGTTTAATAATGTCGAGAGTAAACCTGGTACAGGGTATCCAAGTGATTGGGAAAACCAAGATAAGTGGAAAGGAGGATGGATTCGAAATATTAAAGGAAAGCTCGAGCCAAAAATGGGCAATAAAATTGGCGTTATGGCAAAGCTGTTCAATAACCCAGATATGCCGACCATAGATGATTACTATGAACCGTTCACTTTTGATTACGAGCATCTCCAAAATGCACCACAGAGTAAACATCAACCGATTGCTCGTCCTCGTTCTCTGATCACTGGTCAGCGGATGGACAAAGTGGAAAAAGGGCCAAACTGGGAAGAAATTCTGGGTGGAGAATTCTCTAAACGTTCTGCTGATCAGAATTTCAATGACATGCAAAAGGAGATGTATGGTCAGTTTGAAAATACGTTCATGATGTATTTACCTCGTTTATGCGAGCACTGTTTAAATCCAGCTTGTGTGGCGACTTGCCCAAGTGGTGCAATATATAAGCGGGAAGAAGACGGTATCGTATTGATTGACCAAGACAAATGCCGTGGATGGCGGATGTGTTTGACAGGATGTCCATACAAAAAGATTTACTTCAACTGGAAGAGCGGCAAATCGGAAAAATGTATCTTCTGTTACCCAAGAATTGAGTCTGGTCAGCCTACGGTGTGTTCAGAAACCTGTGTAGGGCGCATTCGCTATTTAGGTGTGATTCTATATGATGCAGATAAGATTGAGCAGGCGGCGTCCGCGAAAGATACGACGGATCTTTACCAAAACCAGCTAGACATATTTTTAGACCCGAATGATCCTGAAGTTATTAAAGAAGCACTTAAACAAGGAATTACGGAAAATGTACTAGAGGCCGCGCAGAAGTCACCCGTGTATAAAATGGCGATTGACTGGAAACTTGCGCTGCCTTTGCATCCTGAGTATCGCACCTTGCCAATGGTTTGGTATGTGCCACCTTTGTCACCAATTCAGTCTGCGGCAGATGCTGGATATGTGGGTAATAATGGTGTGCTTCCAGACATAGAGAGTTTAAGAATCCCTGTGCAATACCTTGCAAACCTTCTAACTGCGGGAGATACCGCTCCCGTGCTACGGGCATTAAAAAGAATGCTGGCAATGCGGCATTTCAAACGTGCTGAAACAGTTGATGGTCAAACAGACCTTAGTGCATTAGAGCAAGTTGGGTTGACGGAACAACAAGCTGAAGAAATGTATCGCTACCTGGCAATCGCAAATTATGAAGATCGATTCGTTATTCCATCAAGTCATCGAGAACTGGCGCGTGAAGCCTTTCCTGAAGCTAAAGGTTGTGGATTCAGTTTTGGTAACGGATGCCATGGTGGTGATGATAGTCGAATCAATTTATTTAATAGTCAGCGCATCAACTCTATAGATATCACTGCTAAGACGATAGGAGATAAGTAATGGAACTGAAATCTCTCAGATTAATTGCGGCCTTACTGGATTATCCGAGCTGCGATATTTGGGACTATCCAAATGAATTAATTGGCATCGTAAAACATTGCGAAGAATTAAGTATCGATCAAAAGAAAATATTGGTTAAATTTATTAACAAAATTTTAGCCTTGGATCTAATGGATGCACAATCTAATTATGTTGATTTATTTGATCGAGGACGATCACTATCTCTTCTCTTATTTGAACATGTGCATGGAGAATCAAGAGATAGAGGTCAAGCAATGATTGACTTGATGAGCCAATATGAAGAAGTTGGCTTGCACCTTAGTGGCGGTGAACTCCCTGACTATTTGCCTAGATATCTAGAATATGTATCTCAATTGATGACAGAAGATGCCAAGGAAGGACTGCAAAATATTGCTCCAATTTTAGCGCTTATCACTGAACGATTAAAACAAAGAGACAGTTACTACTTTGATTTATTTGAAATATTGATGGCTCTCTCGGAAGAAAATGTAGACTTTGATGCTTTGTATCAACAAGTATCCAGTGAAGATGAAGACCACACACCAGAAGCCCTAGATGCGGCTTGGGAAGAAGAACAAGTCCGATTTCTAGGTGAAGAAGGCTGTAACTCTGCATTGCAACAGCAGCATCAAAGACGATTTGTAAATAATGTTTCGCCGCAGTATTTAAACATTAGTGATATTAATGGAGTGCAGCAATGAGTTTTTTAAATGGTTTCTTTTTTAATATCTATCCCTACATCGCTGGTTCCGTATTCTTGATCGGTAGTTGGGTAAGGTATGACTATGGCCAATACACCTGGCGTGCAGGGTCTAGCCAAATTCTAGACAATACCAATATGCGATTAGCTTCGGGGTTATTTCATGTCGGTATCATAGGCATATTTCTCGGGCATTTCTTTGGCATGTTAACGCCTCACTGGGTCTATGAATCATTTCTGTCATTAGCCGCCAAACAATTAATTGCGATGATCGCTGGTGGTATTTTTGGCATTATGACTATCGCAGGAGGAGCAATGTTACTGAGACGACGTCTGACTAATGTTCGAGTGCGTGCAACATCATCTTTTGCCGACATCCTCATTCTTACACTGCTTGTCATTCAAGCATGCCTAGGTGTCTTAACGATTCCGTTTTCTGCACAACACTTGGATGGCAGTGAAATGATGAAGTTAGTTGGTTGGGCGCAAGATGTCGTGACATTTCAATCTGGTGCAGCAAGCAACTTAGATGGCGTGAGTTTTATATTTCGCATTCATATGATATTAGGAATGACGATATTTCTTATTTTTCCATTCTGTAGATTGGTTCATATTTGGAGCGTCCCATTTGAATATATTTCAAGACGTTACCAAATAGTAAGAAGTAGAAGATAATACTCGTAAGCGAAGTGAGTACTGAATGCCTTTATTAAGTGCTCACTTTGTTCTGTAACGTATTTTAAAGTGATTTTATTATGGGTTTAAAATTAAAGGAAAATATATGGTTTACTATGTTTCAAGAAAATATATTTTACATAAAATATTAGAGCCATTTTTTATCGCATTTTTTTGGCCTTTTTTGATTTTTCTAACTTCACAATTCGCTAACCTTGATATGAGTGAAGAAGTAATTTATCAAGTTAAAATATTTACCATTATTGTATTTTTGATTACAATTGTTATTGCTGTAATAAATGTTTATTTTTTAAAAAATACTGTTCTTGTCATAGACAAGAATGGAATGGTTTATCGGGTAAGAAATAAAGTTTTAAAGTTTCCATGGACTCATATATCAAGGATTAAAATTTATAAGTCTAGAGGAAATATTATAAGCATCGTTCTATTTCCTTACAAAAACAAGTTGAGAGTATACTGTTTTGATAGGATGGACAATTTCATCAATAATATAGAAAGATATGGAAAAAATAAAGTTCATATTATTTATTAGTTCACTAATATTTTAAGGTTACAATTTAAAATATATTTTTTGAGAGGATACGAATGGAAACGTGTGGGAAATGTAGACATTTTTTCAGAGAAAAAATTACGGATAAGGAAATTTGTGAGGCATGGCAACAGCCTACCCATATGAAGAGACAGGCTTGTTACTCATATATACCTAAAAAAATTAAAATTAAATATCTCAGAAATGATAAACAATAACGCTATATTCGTTTGTTTCGGACAAGAGCACGTCTTACATTTTTACACATTTTTCCAAATGAATATATTTCGTCAAATGTAGGCGAAATTCCTCGATTCAATTGGTGCTGCCAATATAATAATTCTGAATCGACAAGCTCCATTAACTTTTTAGGACAACCGATACAACTATTGTCTGTGCCACATTTAAATGTATCCTCATTGTATAGGGGGAACTCATCTTTAACAGCATCAATTATCTGCTGCATTGCTGTTATTCTGTCTGGTTTTTTGCTCATAAGGTTACCTCCCGAGAAGGTATTATCAACAATAGACATACAAATTTCAGTTACCCTAAAGAGTTAAAAATTGCAATAAACTCCATAGCATTGTATAGCGAGCAATGACTAACGTTGCTATTGTTAGAGTTTATTCCTCTATTGCTTTTCGTCATTGAGCGAGGCACGCGCTTTTTAAGCTATGGCATTGAAAAATTTAACGTTTATCCCGACAAAAGAATACGGTGAGATTCCATAGACGATTTTAACAATGCTCGATAGTTTCAGAGTTAGTATGTTTTACATATCCAAGCAATCAGGAAAGAGGATGTAAGCGATAGTGATAGTTCTTCAATGATTCGTTAACTTGAAAGATCTCATATTTGAAATGGATTTGTTCATCAAGACATTGCGTAAACTTGTCTAACTGTTCTGTATGAATGAGTAAAGAAATTGGTGCGATTTGGTGATTATCGATCTCATCGAAACAACTGTTAATGTGTGCTCTATCCAAATAAACAACATCTTGATTCTGGGTTGGAGTTTCTTCAATCAGTTTTGTTTCAAATCCTGCCTTCTCGAATTGCTCAAGCAAATCATAGAGTTTGTCTACATCATTCTTGCCCTTGATTGCGCTATTATATTGTTGAACAATCCCATTTAAGTGTTTCTCGATTGACCCAAACTTGTTTTTCATTAAGCAGATGGTTTTTAACTTTTTTTTGATAAGTGAATAGCGCTGTGCTTTCAATTTTGGTTTTAAAAAGTCTATGAGGATTTTGTTGCGTTGCTCTTCTTTGGTAAAGCCTTGAGACGCACTGACCTTGAAGTAGAGATGAAGCAGTGCATTTTCAAAAGTAGATTTTAAAAGCCTGTGATATGACTCTTCTGACATTGTAAGTGTTGATTTTTTGTTGGTGCTATTATTCTAACATATAAAAAATGCAAACGAACATAGTAACTGGCTTACTGTTATCTCTATAAGGGGGGGGGGGCCGATTATCTGAGCGGATATCCAGTAAAGAATGGTATAGAGCAGTCTAGCTGGAAGTGTAATGGAACTAACTAAGTCAATTCTGCCCGTTCCGTACTAAATGTTTGCCCAATGTGGTACTAAATGTTTTCATTCAGCACTGCTTTCGCAGTGCATCAATCGATGTGTGAAACAATCTTTACCCCTTATAGAGGGTAGTCTGTCGTTTACCCCCGCTCAGGGGTAAAACCGATTCTTTGTTTTTATTAGATATAAACAACGTCAAAAGTAAATGGTAAATATCTGTTTTAATTGAAATAAATCATTGGCGAAAAGGTTTTTATACGTTTTAATAAGATTGAACACTCTCTATCTCAATTTGTATAGAAATTGAGTTAAATAAATTAAACAATATTAAAGAATTCATCACCTTATCGGTGAGAGGAGGGAATTATTTTTTAATAAAAGGAAACGCTGTCAGCGCCGATGTAAAAATGACCCACTAACGCCGAATTAAAATTGACCCACCTGAGTCAAACTATCCGTTCGTAACATGGACAAAGCGGCGGATTATGATCAATCAGGAGCAACTAGTGGAAATACACGTTTTACATCAGCAAGGGCATAGCATCCGCCGCATCGCAAAGGATCTGGGTATCTCAAGGAATACCGTTCGCACTTACCTTCGAGATAAAAGCAAAGCGCCTGTGTATCCCGAGCGTCCATCCCGACCAACAAAACTACAGCCGTACCATGACTACTTGCGCACTCGCATTGAAGTTGCAAAACCCTATTGGATACCAGCAACCGTCTTACTACGTGAGCTAAAATCACTGGGTTGCGAAGGCGGTATAACAATGCTCAAAGAGCACATTAAGCAATACAAACCTAATGAACCTGTCGATCCTGTAGTGGTACGCTTAAGAAGGAGTTACGCCACAAAGAAAAAGCTCTGACTGAAACTGCGACTCTATTAGTTTTACGAAAAAAGCTGAGAGCCTTTGCGGGGAAGAGCCTGAGGATGACTAACCTCAGCCGAAGAAAGACAGCACCTGATTGCTCACGAAGCAAAGCGGTTGCCGATTAGAGCAGGCTTGGAATGAGATTTAAAGTAGCCTGAGAACGTAACGAAGGATATGTTCAGGCGGATAAAAGAGCGACCTAGGAAAAGACCAGAGCCAGCTAATAAGCTGTCGCAGTAAGAGTGTGATACGATTATAGAGGTATATAAACGTGAGTGCGGTGAGTTAGCGTTACAACTGTTGCAACGAACATTGGTGTGAGAGTTGTGCTTCATTTAACCGCTGGCTCTTCACTCAGATAACGGTGCGCCTATGAAGTCGCTGACGTTCAAAGCGAAGATGAATGAGTTAAGTGTTAGCGCCTCGTATAGCCGCCCAAGATTTAGTGATGATAACCCGTTTGTAGAATCGTTGTTCCGTACGGTTAAGTTCATGCCAAATTGGCCAACAAGGGGTTTTGAAAATCTCGACAGTGGTCGATGTTGGATTGAAGCCTTCGTGCGCTGGTACAACACCGAACACGAGCATAGCAAACAAAATTACGTCACGCTTTCGCAGCGTCATAATGGGAAAGACAAAGAAATCTTGAAGCGTCGAGCTGAGGTGTCACTTACAGCAAAACCGTTAAACCCTGAGCGCTTATCTAGCGATATTGGGAACTGTAAACCTGTTGGTAAAATACACCTAAACCCAGAAAGAGAAGCTGCTTAATAAGCAAACAAATGATGACAACTACCTTGAAAACGTCGCTCCCTGGAACTTCTCATACTGAGACTAAAACGCCCCTTGGGGTTATGGGGCGGATGCGAAATAACAGTAGCAGATGTCATGGGGGAATAAGAATCTTGCTTACAGCAGCTTCTAGAGCGACTGGCATTAAGCCTGCCAAGTCCTGAATTCCTTCTAAGATAATCGGTCTCAAAACCACCACTAATTCTTGCATCGGCTTTCCAAGTAGAGTGAAGCAAGCGGGTAGACATGTTTTATTGAGCATAAATGTGAGGTAGGCACAGACGATAAAAGCCAGCGTTAACACGCTGGCAACAATCAATCTGAGGAAAGATTAACATAGAGTAAAAATATGGTTTACGAGATTTGATTAGTCTTAACTTGTTTTAGCCAGTCGTTAATTGAGAAAGAGCAACAGAAATCATCCATTTCGGAGTTGTTATCGACATCATCAAAAAGATAAAGTTGAAGTTGCCCATTATCAGTTATATTTCTAAAGTGAGATTTATTGAGAGCAAACACTACGTTTAAAATGTCTTCCTCACTTTCAATCTGACTTAGAAGCATGCTTGAAAAGGTTGCCATAATAGCAGAACCATCATTCAATTTTACATACGAAAGGAGTACTAGCTCCATAGACTGTGCAAAAGTAAGGCATAGGTCTAGTGGGGAAGTGATATGTAATTTTCTGCCGTTTAAACGAATGTCATGACTAGTGAATAGAGGGCGGTTAATCAAAGAAATTTGATTATTTGACTGTTCTTGATAGCTCTTCAAATTTTGCATAATAAATCCTTAATAAACTTACCCCAAAAACTTCGTTTATTGTAGATTTATTAAGTGACTCGCGGGGTGTTTAACGCGTCTGTTTTTAAGTTATAACTCTTGATGTTTAAAGTCAAATAAATTCTATAAAAAGTAAAGGTTTATGAATTTAATTATTTAATCATCACAATAGAGTTCTTCGTAATCGATAAGATGCATGTTCCTATCAATCCGTTTTAAATCTTCAAAAGCAAAAAGCTTTTTAGCAAGCCTAAGCGTATCGTAAGGTTCGGTGGTATTTGCCAAGATGGTGTCTTTGCTGTGGGGAACGTGGACAAACTCAATGCTTCCAAACCTCGTTTTATAAAAGCCTGATGTACCTGTTGTTGCCAGAATCAAAATCATTGGGATCTGAGAGATCACACTCCAGCGAGATAGGGCATCTTCGAAAGAAACATAACTCAAATCGTCTTCACGCAGTGATAGCGCCAACTTTTCAAAAAACTCATCAGGTAACGTAGAACGTAGGTAAACAAAGCGCTCAAAATTGATGTTGACGATATAGTCATGCTTTGTGATGATCTGCTCAATATCATGACTTCTAAAGATTGAGCAGATCTCTTCACGTTTATAGATAAACTTTTCTGTACGTCGATACTGCATTTCGAAGATCATTTTCATAGATTAGAAACCACGATGATTCAAAATGAACAAACTATGACACGAACTTCAACAGGAATTCAAACGTATCGCTGTATTTAGATGTTTATTTAAGTAACTTTTTGAGAAAGGATGAAGTTCTACTGTGCTTTTCCTACAAGTTGACTTGCCTTCATTTTTACAACTAAATCCTAGAATTTTAAGAAAGTGATTAACGCTTATTTTTATCTGTGTAATATTATTCATTGTTGCACTTGTTCGGAATGAAATACCATTATGTTTTGACAAGACAATTTGGTTATGCTTAATCTTCATTTGAGAGTATGCCGCTACATATTTTTCATTCGAAATAATGACTTTTTCATTATAGCTTAAGCCTAGTGTTCCAATAATGGCATTGGCCACAGATAATATTCTTTTTCCATCTGGGGTTAATCTCTCATGTAGTTCTTTATTTTGTAGTGAAAGAAGTTCATCTCTAAGTTTAAATAGTCGATCAAACTTAACCAACTCAACATTAACATCAACTGAAGGAATGCCAAACTCCTTTGCCAAAAGAAACTTATCTGCAGACGCTTTTTCTTCATTTGTAGCGTTACCTGATTCTATAATCAAGGTTGCTTCTTGTGCAGAAATATCTTGAGCTTCTGCGATTGCATGGGCCTCCTCGTTAGAGTCAACTCGGTTTCTGGCAGCTAACAGTTGTTTATGTTTGTTCTTGTTTGATGAACTTGTTTCGATGGAAATTGATTCAAACCCCAGTGCTTCGAGAGTCGCTATTAATGCAACAGGCATATTCGCTTTCAGAACCGTTGACTGCGCTTCGTGTAGTCCTACCATATCATTAAATGTGAACTTATCGCTGACCACTGGTTTAGCTGGTAAAAGGTAACTATTGCGATCTCTAGATACCGCAAAGTGAATTTCTTTGACTGCTCTAAAACGTAATGCTAACTGAACCAGAGAGTTTGGAACAAGTACGCTGTTACTTATAATGGTAATAGTGTCAGAATAGTGCTCTTCAATACTCACACCGCAGCCGATATAAGGCGAATAGAAAATTTTATGATACTTTTGCGCTTCGACATTCGGGTCTGAAATGAAATCTATGACTTCAGGCTGACGTTTAGTATCTGAACAAACTACTAAGATCCCCGCTTGAAGCGCTTTTTTATAGCAACCATTGTTATTACTTTTGTAACCCATACGTTTGATGGAACGCCACATTGTTTTCAAACAATCGAAAGCATATAGGCGTTCATTGAAAGAGGAGTTTAAAACGGTAGAACGGTCTTTTATGGATACGGTTCTGTTTTTATAGGCTGAGTAGTCATCAACGTTATAGATAGTAATATCATCTTTACCGATACTCCTGACGAAATTGCCGCTGATATCTTCAGAAATGTCAGCATCCATCATAATTAACCACTTAGCATTTTCAACAACCGACTTTAGAGACTCATAGCTGTTCAACTGACTGTTCAAATTTTGAAAGTGACTACCTTTAGTTGCTGTGATACCTTTTTCGCACTCATCCCAGATAATCAAATCTGCTTGTAAAACTTCGAATAGCAGCCCTGGTAGACTATTAATCGTTGTCGTCAGTACTGACGCTGACTCTAGCTTACCAATGTTCATTTCTTTATGATCACAGGTAGATAGTTTTGTACAAAAATGAGATTGAAGCTTGTTTTTAAAACATTGACCTAAAGCTTCTATGTGGGAGATATAAACAACTTTAGCATCAGGGTTTGAAGAAAGTACTTTTTTGGCAATTTCAATAGCAGTAGTAGTCTTACCCAAAGACATTGATGCTCTAAGAAGATTTACACGACTGGCGGTGAAATCAATTTCTCGAATTGCTGACACATTTAAAGCACTTTTTAAGCTGACTAAATCATCCACTGTACTTAAGATTGGATCCTTATACATATTAACTAGTTCTTGAGCTTCCAAATTGTCGATGTTAAGTTGTTCGCTAGCAACTGCTATAGCATCATCACGTGATAACCTCAGTGGAACGGCACTGATTAGTTCTTTAATCGCGAGCAGTTTTATCTCTTCGATAGGCTTGATTTGATAAATACCTGAATAAATGCTAAAACCGTAGGTTATTGGGTTATTTGAAAGCATTTGACCATTATATCGGATTGTAATGTCGCGTTGACAAGCTACTTTTGCCGCATCAACCAACTCTTCATCATTAACATCTTTGCTGACGTTAATGTAGGAAAGAGTATGTGCTTTGCCATTGTAAGTTTTTGAAGCGATTGAAGCGGATGTCAGGGCTACATCGTTTCTGAAGTCGTTATAAAATGATATATCTTCAGGAGTGCCAACAAAAAGGACGCACTTATTAGAATATGGATTTTTTATGTTTATTATTGGTTTTATACTTAGCATGATTAATTCGTTTTTTTTTATTTTTTATTATTGTATCCTTTGGCTATAAAAATATGAACAAAAAATTACTTATAATAAAAAGTAATTTTCAAGTCAAAGAAATTCCCCAAGTAATTCAATCGAATATGCTGTGAGTTTTAGAGAAATTTAATATTTTTTGTCAATTTATTCTAAGTGTTACTATTATACAAAAATAACTACTTAAGTAAGTATTATTGTGTTAGCTTGAATTTTAATGTGAAAAATCGATTGACATTAGTTGGGTTTTATCATTGGTTATATTTTAAAATGAAGATGATTAATCAATTAGTTAGATGCTTTAAATAGGGAACATGATAAATTTATATATCTTATATATAAAATAAAATCCTATGTTCCCTTTAAATGTACAACCAACCATTTGTCATCTGCATGCGTTAGCATGCTATTTACTGACTCTACGAGTCAGAAGGACGATTAATTAGTATTCAGTGTCTTATATGCAATTGATATGCGAAACATCGAGGTCACTTACTAGATTGAGTACCTCGATGGCTATAGGGTTCTGTTATCGTCGTAAGTATTGTCTTAGAGAAATAGTACTAGTTAGTGTATTGAGATCCTGATGATGTTAAGGGTTGGACTGTAGGGCATATGGGTTAGGTAAGCTGCGTACTTATGCAGCGGTTCTGATGATACATTAAGTATAGAGCGGCGATGCCATAGGCATAAACTAGACCAAGGGCATCTGAGATTGCTCCTGATAATGTTTATTCTGTCAGGCAGAGATAAGCAGCCAGATGTGGGTTAACCATTTAAAAATCGATAGTATGCCCACCATCACATACATTTGGTTAAACTTATGTCCAATAAAACGGAAATTAATAGGCTGCAATTTTTGATAACCACACTTTATAATTGTGACTATTAATCAGTCAGTTAAAAACCTAAAATAGGGAACATGATAAATATCTATATGCTATATAAAAATTAAATCCTATGTTCCCTTAAATGCACGATAAACTATTCGTTATCTGCATGCGCTAGCATGCTATTTACTGACTCTACGAGTCAGAAGAACGATTAATAATTGTATGGTCTACTGAGTGGTTTGTTGTATTTGTTTACTGAAAACCACAACAAGGTTCGTTCGGCTAACTAAACCTTTTGTAAGCTAGTGCCATTTTCATTAATATAGATTTTTAATCTCTGCCGCCAACTAGTTTAACGCTTTGCCTAGTTATATTTTTTCAAAAAAATGATTACTAACTATAAGTTTAATGATAGGTTTTATATGCTTTTTATGGCGGCAGAAACTTTTAATAAATAAAAGATTTTATTTTATTTATATTTTTAATTTTATATTTACAAGGCTTGTTAAATGTGTTTTATTAAAGTGGTATTAAACATTATCTAGATTTAAAGGTGGTCAAAGTGAATTGTCGTAAGTACGTATATAAAAAAACAGAACGAAAAGTTATTAATAGCGATTTAAATAATGGTTTAAATTGTCAAGATGATTGTCTAATCTCAGATAGCGAAGCGTTACTTAAAGCTAACAGTTTAACTGTTGAAGACCAACATCATAGATTTAAACTAAATACATCATTCACTAAAAAAGAATCTGCCAATCGAAAGGTTAGTATCAAAGCTCAACCAGCGCAAATTAGCCAAAAACAGAAAGAATCGCGTGTTCCTGGGCTGTTTGGATGTAATCGTTACAAGTCAAAACGTACAGAGCAAGTCAAAGAAAGCGAAATGTTTTGTTTCTTTTAACGTGAATCGGGATAGATATTATGATCAAGCAGCATCAATGCGAACAAATGCCGAAGGAAGTTCAAGTGTACTGTACAGATCACTACACAACTGACGAACAATGGTTTTTGTTTGTCTCTGAAATGGCAACAGAAATGGATCTAGAACTGAGTCACGAACTTAATGAAGTAGGGGAGTTGCTCTGGCAAACTGCTTTTAACATTATTCATTGTCCGTATTGTGGCTTGACACTAGAAACCACGCAAACGCCTACTGTCCATTTTCATAAGGCTGTTAACTATAAACTGATTTAGTCACTTTACTTTCGTATTTGTCACGCTTATCAGCATGACTGTATATCTACATTTGAGAGAAATTCATGAGAAAGAGCAGCCAACGTTATAAATCAAAACTATCAAGATTCTACAAGGTTGCGAAATCTAGTCAAATGACACTGACAGAACTCATCGAGTTAAAACGTAGAGGGACGCAAATAGATACTGCAATGCGTTTAACAGCCAAGCTTGGAGAGGTCATTGATTGGCAGAATTTCAGTTCGAATGGCTTCGTGATTACGGTTCCTATATTAGCTGGTAATGGACAGACAGTTGAACTACTTTGTGTTTGCTATGATTTTAATTCATTTAAACAGCTTCAGGCTAGATATGGTGACTGTCCTGAAGACATTGAAGAACGAGTATTGCAAGCACCAATAGATTTAGAGTTGTAAATTTTTAATACAGGGTTAAAAATTATATCATTAACTCTGTATTAATGGGTAGACAGGAGCCCCCCATAGTACAGATTTGTTGTCCATCATTAACTCGATGATGTTTGGGATGAGCATTTCAAGTATTGAGGTGCAATCTCGTAATTGTTTTCTATTTGCAGAGCTGTTGAATGTTGCCCCTCCATGAATGATTTGGTTTCTGAGAGTATAGAGTCTAGAAAACAGTATCGATAAGACGACGGCAGTATTGCATTGGCCTAAGGCTTTGCTAGCAGCCGTTTTAGCCTTTGAAAGGTGATTTTTCCAGTCTTGCTCTGAAATTCTCTCACTTTGGAAATCCCAGTAAGATTGAAGAATAAATTCGTTTTCTAGAATCAATCTAATAGTACCAGCGTATTCTGACCAGACTATGTTGTGGAGCTTATTTGTAGCATCTACAGAAACCAGTTTGTCCAAAAACTCTTGATATAGACCTTTTTCACCATAAACAAGTTTTTGTTCAAACTCTTGAGCGTAAGCAGAATTGAATGCAATCCACAAAAAAGTAAATTTCGAATCGTCGTCGGTGCATTGCTCAGCTTTGTTTAGCCAGCTTAGTGCTCTATGTACTCTAATGCCTAAGTTGGGAGAGTAATCAGATCGTTCATTACGCTGGCGCTGCTTGAGTTCATTATAGTTCTTTGTCTTGTTCATTTTATTTTACTTATAACCTAGCTCATGAATATGAGATGTAAAACACATAAGCACCATATCACATATGCTTGAAATGCTCTAATATGCATTTTAATTCGCCTAATTAGTCGAAGGTTTCTCTAAAGCCAATGGCACCTTATTCGATATATAGGGGCGTTTGCTGACTGATGCTACTAGTGTCATAATCACACAATAGTTAATGGTAGTTGTGCATATAAAATGACGTTTAACAATAGCTTGATAAACTTTTCGCGTGCTGGGGACATTTTCCACTATCGTTGGGCTGCAAAACGGTGTTTGAAACTTTTAGATTTCAATACAAATTTGCACAAGATAACGATAGAAGGCTCATTAGAACCAGACAAGCCTGGTGAATGCGTGGTTGATGTTGCCGAGTATTCAATGTCTGGAAAAGGGTCAATCGTAGAGTACTTTCAACTGAAACACTCAACAACTCAATTAGATTGTCCTTTCACATTAAGTGGCTTAAAAGACACTATTGTGGGCTTTTCTGAAAGGTTTAGAGCGTTCAGCTCAAAAAAATCAGGTTTAGAACACTACGTTTTCACTGTCATAACCAATCGCCCAATTGCTAAATCATTTAAAACTAATATAAAAAAGATTGCAAATAATCAAAAAGCCGATATTAGATTTACTGAAACTATAGAAAAATATACAGGATTAAAAGGTAAACTACTTACTCAATTTTGCTCTGTAATACGTCTTTGCGATGGGGAAGGGAACTATGACGCTCAAAAGTATGATATTCATAGAGATCTCTCCCAGATTACAGTTTCTAAAGAGTTTGATAAGACAGCTAAACTCCTTGTTAGTAAGATCACTGAGAAGATAGAACCAGGAAAGAGTAACGTAATAACTATAAATGACGTGTTAGAGGTCTTTGATATTACGGATGTTCATGATTTTTTCCCAGCGCCGCCACAGTTGGAAGCTATTTCTGAATATATCCAGAGAGAGCAAGAAGAAGAAATCATTAAATCAATTAGTAGCACCCGCTCTCACACACTAATTTCGGCTACTGGTGGGGTCGGCAAGTCCATACTTTGCCAAAATATTGCCAGACACTTTAATGAGCATTCATGTGCGATCGTATATGACTGTTTTGGTAATGGGGGTTATAGAAGGACAAGTCAAAAACGTCACCGTCCCCATGATAGTTTTGTTCAAGTTTCAAACCAGCTAGCTAAAGAAGGGTTGTGTACAGCACTTATACCCTCTAGACACGAGCCTGATGATTACTGGATGAGAGCATTTCTTACTAGGTTAAATGAAGCGTGCACAGCTCTAAGAGAACGTTGTGAAAATGCTTTGCTAGTATTGATTTTTGATGCCGTCGATAACGCTGAAATGGCAGCTAAAAGCTCAGGTGATAGTTGCTTTGCTTCGCTATTGATCAGAGAACATGTTCCAGATAATTGCAGAATTGTTTTTGCGTCTAGGCCAGAACGGACGCACTTGTTCGACCCACCTCCTACCGTCAATATGATAGAGCTTCAATGTTTTACTGATAGAGAGACATTCTTGAACCTTTCTAGTCGATACAAAGATGTGTCTATACATGATGCAAAGGAGTTTAATCGGTTAACGAGCGGTAATCCTCGTGTTCAAGCTAATGCCCTCAGTTTAAATGCTCCTTCCATTAGTGAATTACTTTCTTCTTTTAGTTCAAATCCAATGACCGTAGATGATCTTATTGAGAAACAACTAGAAAAAGCAATTGCTTCTCTGAAAGACACCTTTCCAAAAAACGATAGGGAGCAAATAGATGCTATTTGCACTGGACTTGCGACTTTGCCGCCATTTATCCCCTTAAATGTCTTAGCTCTAGTCGCTGAAGTTTCGGAAGATTTAGTAAGGAGTTTTATAACAGAGCTGGGTAGACCACTTTGGATGACTGATAGCTCCGTTCAGTTTAGAGATGAGCCGACTGAAAAGTGGTTTCAAGATACTTTTATTGCGACTACAACACAGATAAGGAGCTTTATAGAGCGGATTAAACCATTAGCAAATAGCTACTCTTACGTTTCAGAAGCATTGCCTTTGATGATGTTAAAAGCGGAGTTGTTTGATGAATTGGTTGAACTAGCACTTTCTGATGACAGCTTACCAACTGATCGTCCCTTTGATGCACGAAAAATTAGATTATCCCGTCTTCAATATGCATTTAAAGCCGCTTTAAAAGAAAGAAAGTATTATGAAGCTAGTAAGTTAGCGTTAAGGGCTGGTGAAGAGATTGCGAGCGATGAACGACAAATAGAAATTTTATCTAAAAACTGTGATTTGACCACGAGATTTTTATCATCTGAAAGAGTTCAGGAGCTTGCACATAGAAGAGTTTTAGGTGGCGCATGGGAAGGCTCAGAAACGGTCTATTCTTCTTCATTACTATCATCGATTGGAGACTGTGCTGGAGAAGCTCGTAGCTATTTGAGGTCTGCGAGACACTGGTTACATAGATATTTTGATAGACGAGATAAATCGAAGGAGTCTGAAGATCACTTTGATGAAAAGTTAAATACATTAGAAATCTTAGAGCTTGTTACTTCAACATATAATTTGTTTGGAGGATATAAAGCGGTAGATTACTTATTATCTTGGTCTCCTCAAAGTTGTATATTTAAAGTAACAGAGAACTTCATCCGTAGACTCATTGATCTGGGAGATTTTGATTCTATTTCAAAAATGGCTATTTACGGGAAAGGAAATCCAAGCTTCATACTAGCAGTGACAAGTGAACTGGTTAGGGTTGGTAAATACCCCCCTAGAGAGTGCTTAACTCGGTGTCTAAATCAAATTATCAAACCTTCTACGAGGCTTGGTAAACCCGATGACCTCTACCATTCAGGTTACAACTCAGATGCATTCTTAACTTTTTTTGAAGCTTGCACTATTGAACAGCTTCCAGCTAAAAATATACTAAGCGCATTAAATTACTATGTAGGTACGCCTCGCCTCTATGAGGTTGCCGATGACTATCAACATTTAAGTAGTCGTGTAACATTTATGCGGTCTATCAGCATTAAACTAGCCTTAAAAAAAACATTCTTTGTCACAGTTGAAGAGATAATACCTAAGGAGTGGGCTTCAAAAAAAGAGTCCAAGCATGAAAGAAGTGATTTAACAAAAGCTAAAGAGTCACTGCAAAAGCTGCTTCCTTGGTACTTGGTAGCATCTAAAATATTGGCTGGTCAGAGTGTTGACTTAGAGAAAGAGCATATAGCAATCGCTTTAGGTAACCGTAATGATTCGTATGGGTACAATGATCGTTATAATTCCATTCGTCTCGAGTGCTCGCTTCAAAGATTCAGGAATATCCTCTTCTATAAAGGAAATAAGAAGAACGAAGTTGAACATTTTTTAAATGACTTCAACGACGAAAAGATAAGCATAAGAACAAACGATAAACTCTCATTGCTTAGAGTTTGTTGTCGTCAAGAGGAGTTAGAGTCACTTAGTGATGCTTTTGAGCTGTCTTGTTATGAAGAGTTACAGCAATTTCATGCTGACGAGTCTCCAGAATCATACTCAGAGCAATATATAGCTCTCTCGCGCGCAGTTATGTCTCTAAGCTTAAATGATGCTTCACTATATTTTGATAAAGCAATTGAAATTGCATCTAACTTTGGTGAAGAGGCAGTCGTTCGTTGGAAGTCGATAGTCAGTATAGCTAAAAGAAGCAGTGCAAGTAAGAACAACGCACCTGAAATGGCGCACCGATTTATGCGTTGTGCCGAATTGATAGGGGAAACGGTAACGAGGGAAAAACATTGGGATAGAAATGATGCATTAAGTACTTGCTTTATGTTGTCGCCTCAATACGCATTTTCAGTAGCTAACCGATGGAAAGATAGACAAGTAGGATGGAATGAAAGGCAGTTAGTAGCGCTGGCCAATAGCGCCTTGAACTCAGACCAATTGACACCAGATATCGTGTGGAGTTTATCCGCTTTTTCATGGGATTACGGCTATATAGAGTTTGTATCGAACTGTATTGATAAAGAGGTGAGTCCACAAAACAAACAGATTATGTTTGATCATTTAGTTCGAGATCTTCGGGCAAAAGATATAAGGGGAGGTGATTGGGAAACTGTAGAAAAGACCGCTTCCAGGAACAAGTTAAACAATTCTGAGCTTTGTAATCTTACACATCTAAAGAGCTTAGATAAACGTTCTGAATCTAGCTCTTTCGTGGAACCGCGAACAGAAAATACTGAAGAATACAATTGGAACGCTATCTATGGAAACTTTGACATTCTGACAGTTCAAGGACTTAGAAGTGCTTATGAAAAAAGTGTTACTACAAACAAGTATTGGGAATCTGACCGATTTTGGAATGGATGCTATAACAAGCTATCCTCTCGAAATGTCTTGGAGTTTTTTGACATTCTCAAGAGTGCCGAGTTTCTTGATTTTTACGATATCAGAAATAGTTTAAAGTCATTTCCTACTGAATGGAAAGCAAAACCGAGTGTTAAGCAAGCTTGGGGTCACATGATTAAGTATTTTGCGAAAAGATACCCATATCGGTTCACAAATATTTATCAGAGGAATTACATACTAGATGATCTTGATCACTCCATTTCAACCCTACAAGCAATTCAAGAAGGTGTGTTGGAAGGTTTTTCAAACTCGGTTGATTTAGAGTCTGCAACAGCATTGTTTGGATTTGCTAACTGCTGTACCTCGCTTATTAATACAACTGAGGCTGAAAACCTTTTGGATTATGGTCTCAAGCGGTTCGAATTGCATATTGATGATGATTTTGCCGATGGGATCTGGAGTGAGTACTTTGCTTCTTCTAAAACAGTACCCGAGTCTCTAGCAGCATATATCTATGCAAATTTAGGATCGCCTGAAAGTGGTGAACGCTGGCGTGCAGTCCATGCTGTGGTTCGACTTTACAAAGTTGGATGTAAGGATCTGATAGAGATATTGATTGACCTGATGAGATCTGACGATGTAAAAGAGTTTGTATCTCCTGCATTTCCATTCTATGAAATGCATGCCAAGCTTTATCTATTGATAGCCTTGTCCGTATGTTCTTCTGATGGGGTTATGTTGTTACAGAGTCGAAGAAATATTTTTGCTGTGTTAGCAATGCAGACAAACTCTAATATATTAATACAACTCTATTCAAAAGAAATTGCGAGAAAAATCGAAGAGACGTTTTCTGGCAGTTATGATGAGCAGACATTAAACGCTTTAAGTCGTGTAGGAAGAAGCCAGTTAGTCCCCAAAAAAGTAAAAAGATATGGGTATCAAACCAATTCGACTTGGCATGTCAGTGGCACTCTAGATACATCTCGTGAGCTATGGTTTGCTTATGATTTTGATCAATATTGGTTTGAGCCACTTGGAAGTGTATTTGGAATATCTTCGAAAGAAGTAGAAGACTTAGCAATTGATGTTGTTTTGGGTGATTGGAACATATCGTTTGAAAAAAAATATATTGATGACCCGCGCAAGGGTCTATGGAGTAATCGCAGAAACAAAAAAACTTGGCACAGCCATAGTGAATACCCAGAAATAGATAATTACCAGTTTTATATTTCTTATCACGCAATGCTAACTGTGGCTTCAAAACTATTGGCAACGATGCCTGTAGTTCAACACTCTGACATTGAAGAGGACAGTTGGTCAGATTGGTTAGAAAGACATCTACTTTGTGGTACTCGAAGCTATTTAATTGCCGACTTAAGAGACCCATTCCCACTTGCAGAAAGAGCATGGGTTCCAGAAAATAAAAGTGAAAATTGGCAATGGGAAATTACTTCATCTGACTTCCTTGAAATATTGTATGCCAAGTCAGAAAGTAGTACTTGGATTAACGTCGGTGCGGATTGGAACGAATATGTTGACGGATATAATGAAGCCATTTCAATCTCTAGTATATTAATTCCTAAGTACTTAGGTGATTCATTTTTACGCACTATTAATGATTTCGATAATCATATGCACGAAGCATACTTACCGAATTTTTGCGACAGTAACGTTAGAATAAATGCTGAAAATCATAAATTTAAAGGTAAAGAATGGCTTACAAGAAAAGGGCATGTTTATGGACTTGATGAAAGCGATCCGTACGCTGGAGGAATTGATCCTTGCATGTTTATCCCAGAAGAGATAATAGTCAAACGATTTAGCTTACGTAGTTGTAAGTATGGTAAAAACTGGTTTGTAGGGGTATCAAGTCTAGCTTCAATAGTCAACGAATCCTGGAGTGATGAGAAACCTTTAGATCCTGATGTTTATTACCGAACAGGTATAAGAGCCAAAGCATCGATGGCGTTCTTAGTTAAGATGTGCCGAGAACTAGATATCGAAATCGCTATTCAGGTAAACATCAAACGTTCTCTTGTAGGTCGTTATAACAATAAGAGTGATGATAATTATGGATACATCCCTAGATACAGTAAAACATTCCTTTTGTCTGGAGACGGAAGAATTAGAGACACAAGAAGAAGTTATTCGTTTAGGGAAAAAGCTACTGAAGAGTCTTAAAGCAGGTGAAAAAGACGAAATCACAGAGTGGATGGTCAACTATCTTGCAGAACAAATTCATGAGATTGAATACTCAGATGAGAGTAGTATGCAAGAATCAAAGCATAGGTGCTTTGAAACAATTCTGACGTTATGGCAGCATCGTTCGCATTTCCCCCATGGCTCAAGACCGTTTGAGCAATTTGAGCCTGTTTTCAAGGCGTTAGAATCACTAGATCCAGAAAATTCATATCCGAGATATTATAGAGTCCCCGAAAAAGAAGAACCTAATTTTTCTGAGGATGTACGATCTTGGGTTGACTTAGGCTATAACCTTGATAAAACAGCAAAATCTTTAGTTTCATTCGCTTTTGAACAAGCAGCTGCATCGGCTATGGATGATGACGTTGCGGACTGGCTAGCTTTACTTAAAAAGAGAACACACGTAAGCGAAGCAAGAGTTTTAATAAAACTATTGGGTGATGAGGACGCTGAACGTCCAGCAGAAAAGGAAGCGAAGGAGAAGGTAGAAAGGTATACAAAAAGAATTGAACAGTTAAAAGCATTTAATTCAATTAGTTCTGCATTAGTTAATGACCTGGAAGAGCAAATTAAAAAACTTCAAGAAGAGAAGTGAACTTTGTTCTTTTGAAGTGGCTAGCTGAAACTGCCTATAGTCTTAAATGTAAAGGTCACTGTAAATAATTCGCAAAATGCTACTTTCACAAAATCACTCACTCATTTCTGTGCATATTTGTCACATCTTTCGGTTTGCCAACCTAATCTTGTTCAACATCCTCAGTGCGTTAGTGGTTATTGAATCTACGATATGAACAGGAAAGCCGTTGGGTAGCTGGTTCACTACTTGGTCAATAGCATTCGGAAAGGTGTCTACAAACTCGTCAAGTATCTCTTGCATTCGAATTGTGCAGAAACCAACGGTTTCTGCTGTTGCAATAAAGTGACGGGGATATACCTTTTCTAGATGCCACTTATTGCCGCTTGAAGTGGATTTGAGAGACATAGCTAACTTTAGTTTACGCGTGTTTATACCTTTGCCATTTGATGCGGGATAGGCTGACATAATGTCGTAGAAAGGTGTTAGTTTATAAACACCATTGGTCTCAATAAAAATTGAAAAGTTTTTTGAATGACCGTCGGTTGCGCCTATCAACCACTGAAAAACTTGGAAGCGCATGAAGTCATCACGGTCTTTCTCTGGGTTTGTTGAGCCGTTCAATAGCTCCATTATTTCTGCAATACCAATTCCTCCGTCAGCTTGATATTTCATGCTGGTGGGTAAAGACAATGATTGGCACATATCCTCTTGAGTTAATCTTATAAGCGAACCCGTACTTCTAGACCACGCTCGATCAAACCGTTCAACAACTAAAGATTTCACATTATCAAAGTCTAATATCTCTACGCTAGGTACTTTGAACCCCATTGCTTCTGCTAGTTTGATACAGAGATACTCATTTTCAACGCTCTCAGTCATGTCTAGTGTAGCGAATGGTTGCTGAATAACTCCAATCGGAAATTTGAGAATATGAGTACTTGGATAATCCAAATTGGGTAAAAACCAATCATTTTTAATCTTAAGTAGTGCGGTTTTCTCTTGCGCCCCTGATATTGTGATGCGGAAGTCATGCTTATTGATCATGCCAAGTGGGTTCTGCTGCTTATGAGCAGTTATGATACTGCGCAAATCATCGACTGAAAGTGGCTCCAACTTGGTTGGAGCTACACTATCCTTAATTTCAGTTTCAGGCACTAATGATAATGAGCCTACGCAGTCTCGACCGATTGCGTGTAATAAGTCAAACATGTGTGTTGAAGTGGTCTGATAGCGATTCTGGAGGTTTCGGCGCACTGAAGTTAAGTCAGGCAATAGATTCTCAAAGTAATTTGCTACAGGGTCACCTTTGTGCGGTTGGATTTGAAGTGGAAGAGATATCGAAATAGGGTAAGCGTCCGACTGTGCCAGCCACTTCTCGTCGTAGCAAAATTGCATTCGGCCATCGGTACCCTTGGTTAGATGGCCAATTTTGGTGTTGTTGATATATACGATTAGCGAAGGCATTCGTACTTACAGTCTTACATGAACGTATACATTGGGGATGTTGAATAAACTTTACCAATAGTCAGACGTGTGCGGTTTTTAATTGGCACTATTTGTTTTAACTGGTTCAACATAAGCAGAAGTTCCCCAAAGCGGTACAGTAGAAAGGCTATGCTTGAAACTACCATCAGTCTCTTTAGTGGTGTATGAGAGGTAGAGTAAGGTTTGGTTATCCGCATCATAGATACGCCTTACTTTCATAGATTTGAAGAAAATACTTTTCGATTGTTTGAATACAACCTCACCAGATTTACTTTTGTCGATAGTTGCAATCATCTCAGGAGTTATATCACCCGTTTGACGACAAGAAATAGAACTGTCACTAGGGTCAGAAAGACTAAAATCTGCCTCAATAGAAGCAATATGACAAGTCACTCCTGGAATCTTTTCATCATCTAAATTCGATACCTTTATATCCTTTAAGGTGAAAACGCCAAGCGATACGTCACCAACTTCGCTATCAGAGCACCCAGCTAGAAGAGCTGTTAGTAATACCGCTTTTAGCATATTATTCATTTATATGTCCTTGTATTTGAACGACTTATTTTATTATACCACACATTGACACCATCAGTTTAAATTGTTGTGTACAGTATTGGTAAAGGAGGACCCATCGCCCAAAATGGAGTAGGATAGTGGGCATTTGACCATTAACTGTTTTTATATACACCTTTCTTACACTGAAATAAATCATAGAAATCGGAATATACAACGAATTTTTGATGCGTTTACGATGTCAAAATACTATTTTATAGACAAGCATACTACGCACCTTTTCTTACCGTCTAAAACTAGAGTTTGCGTTGACGCTTTACAACTATTGCATACGTTAGGGTTTTCTTTTCGCTTAGAGATTGTTAACTGAGATTTCAGTTCTCCCTCCATTATTTCTACATCTTTGTAATAGGCTTTAAGATAGTAGTCGTGGAATGTTAGTTTAGAAAACGGGACAAGCTCGTTTTTCCATTCGTAGTTAAGCTCTTGCCCTTCGATGAATGGCTCTCTCCAATGAACATCAAACCATAACTCACCAGTTTCTTTAGTCTTATATTTTGCTTCACGGCTAAGCACAAAAACGTTGGCTCGATTTCGGTAGGCAATATCCAAGTCGGTGAAGCGTTTTCCGTCAAAATCTAATAGTACCCATATAACAAAAGTGTTGTTTCGTTGATAAAAGTGCTCACGAGCGGCAATGACACTGATAAATGTTGTGCTCATTTGCAATTCAAACACGACGCGTTTTGTTTGTCCCTCATCGTTATAGTAAGAAGATACGTCAGGTATACGCCACTCTTTACTCATTATCTGCGTTGGATCATCAGTAGAGTCTCTAAACGTTGCCTCTATCTCACATTCAGTGAATCTTTGTAGTAGATCATTTTCAATAGCTTCGTGAATGAACTCTTTAGATTCTCTATGAGCTTTTCCCTCCTTTTGTCCATTGAATTTCATAGCAAGGATTTGCTCTTGCTTTAGCACTGAATCTTTCTCTTGTAGAGGACACTCTGCGTTTTGGTGTTTATGCTTGTAGTGATCAATTGTGCGAGCTTGGTTTGAACGGAGTACGACAGGCTGAAAACAGACCGCACACAAGTAAGTTCGTAAGCCGTCTTCAATAAGGCTTCTTTTCTTGAAAAATTCACCTTCTTCTATTGAATCAAGTTGGTCAGAAACTACAATAATATCGTGCGTCTGAGGGTCATAAATCTCGGTTATCAAACGTTTTTTAAAAATTGTAGCCATCACATATCACCGCTTTCAATGAGCTTTTTGAGTCCCTGATTCTCTTTGAATAACTTAAACTTTTGAGCTTTGTAAAACTCAACCCCTTTCTTTACTTCATCAAGCTCTTCTTGCTTTTTATTCACATTGGCTTCAAGTTCATTGAGTTTGTTCTGCGCTAGTCTGGACTTGTTTTGATATTGGTCATAGGACTCAGATAGTTCGACAATTTGCATTAGTTCTTGCTCTAGATCGCCAAAGCTACAGTTAAACTTTTCAAGTACACGTCTTAACCATTTGGCATTATCAATTTCTTTATCAAACTCAGATTTCTGATCCGTTAGACGTTCAATTTGTCTCGCTAAGCTATTTTTTTCAAACTCTTGCTGTTTGATATGCTGCTTTCCTAAAGAGTAGGCAGCACGCAATTCTTCAACTTTATCGCTGAGTGTAGATGTTGTATTACCGCTCAATAATTCGCTTCTTTGCCGTTTTAGTGTCGAGATTTTCTTAAATAGCTCACTTTCTTGTCTTTTCAGATCTTCTATATTTTTACTTAAGTCGTACTTGTGTTTCTGGTTATGATAGTGGGTTAAGGTCGCCTGCGTTGTTACAATGTCACGATTCATTTGTTCCAGTGTATGGTTAGCAACTTTGATTTTTTCATTTACCTTTTCAAGTTTACTTAAAGCTCGTTGCTGTTCGTTCTCAATCGAGGATTGTGCGATTGATGCGATATTTCTGGTTAGGGGGTGAAGAGGGTTGAAAGAAAGCCAAGTACAACGTTTGTGAAATTGGTCATCTAAAACCTTGTCGCTTAGATAAGAAGTAAAGTCGGTAGACGGGACTGCAAGATCGCTAAGATTCAGCTCAATCACACTATCGAACCGTTTTCTGAGTGCTTGAATCTGGTTTTGGTCAACTTCGGAGTCTTCTAACGCTATTGTAATATAGATCGCTTGATTATCTTGCAGTGTTAACTCGATTAGTGGTCTGGTATCTGTGTCGATTAATAGCGAACAGTGTGCCACATCTACACTAATACTGTTTGTGCAAGTGTAATCAATGGGTATGGCTAGTCGTTGTTGATGTGAAATTAAGTAGGTTAAGCGTTCACAGATTTCGGATAGAACTAGGTGCTCACATTGCTTATCTGAATGCTGAAATAGTTGAAAACTCTTCTCACGTTGGACGCTCTCGCCGCAAACACGACAAAGACCTATTAAGTCATTGCTTTCCTTTGAGTCTATCAAAACCCCATCGTCATTAAGGCAAAATCGAATTCCCATTCTTTGAGTGCTACACAACATAGCTAAACTCCCGCAAGATCAGATATATAGTCATATTCAACCAGATTTTAGAGTAGAAAAATATGCAATTCGATTGGTAATTTGGTGTGAGTTAGATAAATTAACAAATTCGACAGTTTTTACGTTTTAGTTACTATCGTAGATAAGCATTTAATATGAATATAATTCAACCTATTGAGAACCAGAGCAAAATGATAATACCCGTTTATATCAGTGCTTTTTGTGGAGGAAATTATGATTGTTGATTATAGAAAAGAGGCAGCGCCCGAGCCGAGCCGAGAACAGGTTGCAACAGCTCTACGTCTGTTTCTAGACACATTCCCAATTCAATCGCAAGTATGTATGAAAAGCTATTGGAAAGCGGTAAAAACTATAGAAAGTGTTACTTTTAAAGGTATGCAAGATCGTTATGTTTGGGAAGACGGAGAGGTAGATCTACATATCAGATTCACAGATGGTACTGGGTGGTATTGTATAGTTCGATCTGATGGTACGTTAGACTGGCCTTATCGAAAACTACCAAGCCACGATGAGAAAGTTCGAAAAGTCAAAAGAAGAGCAACCGATGCTTCAATCAATATACTTGCCAAGGTTATGCAAATTTTGTTTTTTGTAGCATTCATCGCTGTCTTAAGCACTTGTGTAGGTAGTAATGGAAATAATGATCAAGAGTATTGTGTTCCAAGAATTGAGTGCTAATAATAGCGGCATTTTTTATTGTATTGAACTTGGTTTAATGTAAGCAGCAGTACCCATAGAGGGACCGTAGAAAGGCTGTGTTTGAAACTAACGTCTGTTTACTTCGTCGTGTATGACAAGTTGAGGAGGGTTTGATTCTCAGGGTCGTAAATTCTTCGCAATCTTGGCTATCATTTCAGGAGTAATATCACCTGTCTGTCGGCAAGAAATGGAACTGTCACTTGGATCGGCAAGGCTCAAATCTGCTTCAATCGAAGCGATATGACACGTTACCCCTGTAACTTCTTCATCAACCAAGCTCGAAATTGAAATGTCCTCTAAGGTAAACCAACCCAATCCTACGTCACCAACCTCATTCTCTGAACAACCAGAAAGCAATCCCGAAAGGAATAGAGCAGTCATTAGTTTCTTCATGCTAACTCCTTGTTACTAAATGTTTATATTACAATCCTGGGGGAATGTTTGTTTAAAATGTCTTAGTGTTGGTAATAACTTATACATCTTTCAAAGTAAACCAACCGAGCCCCACGTCAGCAACATCGTTATCTGAACAACCAACTAGAGTAGTAGCAAGCAATGCACTTAACAGCATCTTTTTCATTATTTTTGTCCTTAACTAGGAAAGATATTGATGAAATCTATCAGAGGTTTGCACCTAAAACAAAATTTAGCCACGGAAAGGTCTATGTGCGCTAGGTTTGTTGCGGGCTTCATGCTAATGTACTGCTCTAAACGAAGGTATCAAGATGAATGAACAACAGTTAGCCAGTATCGAGCGTAAAAATACATGGCTGTATGATCTGGTCGAAGTTGAATTTCCGACACCAGAGAGTTTGAAAGGGCGCGATGTCTATTTCAAAACGCTAGAAAAAGCAACGTATCAAGTAGTCGACAAAGACACACTACTGGAAAGTGACTCTGAATTTAACCCCGACGACATTTTTCTGGTCGATTTTCATCGACTGACCATTATGTTCTCTATCTTGCAATCTCAGCGCTGGGAACAGCAGTATGATAAAGATATGATCATTGAATATCTGACACAGATTATCCTCACGCCAGATTTTGAATTATATGTTGGTTTTAAATCTGGAGTCCCAATTGGTGCTGCTATTGTTAGCCATCTCGAAGGAAATACACTCATCTCTGATGTTGCTGTTTCTGAATCAAAATACAAAAGCTCGTTTGTGGCTGATCTGGCTAAAAGACTAAGCACCGAGCAAAAACTGTTAGACTCAGTGGTTATCGAAAACTAACTTACACGTCAATGTGCATAAAAAGTAAAGCAAGATGACGTTGGGTGATCTTGCTTAGAAAAACTGTAATTGCTACCTTCTATTTCCATGAAATGCCAAGCTCGTCGTTTCAACAATCCCAAACTCAAATAATATTAATCCAAACATTCTTAAAATCAGCTTGGGCTTGAGCCTTTAAGACGTCTGGAGATGGCTATGGCAATTACCAATATTAAGTGCGTGATATTTGACTGTGATGGTACGTTGGTCGACAGCGAAAGACTGTGTTGCCAAGCGCTCGTCAATGTCTTTAACCAGCATGGGGCTGAGTTAACGATGGAAGAGTGCGTTTCTCACTTTAAAGGAGGAAAGCTCGCTGACATCCTTTTAGATACTAAAGAATTGAAAGATATCAAAGTTCCAATTGATGTTTTAGAGCCGCAATACCGAGAAGAAGTCAAGTCTCTTTTTGTGCGTCACTTACAGCCGATGGATGGCGCAAAACGATTAATTCAGTTTTTGGATTCGCATAATATCGAATATTGTGTGGCGTCTAATGGACCTAAAGATAAAATTGAATACGCTTTGGAGTTAACCGGTTTACTCGATGCTTTCCGAGGCAAAGTGTTCTCGGCATTCGATGCGAATAGTTGGAAGCCTGAGCCCGATTTAATCATGTACAGTGCTATGAGCATGGGCTTTTTACCAAGTGACTGTCTTTATATTGATGACACGCCTAAAGGAGTTGAGGCGGGACTAAACGCCGGTATCAAAACGATACAGTTATTTAATGGTGAAGCTATCAATCTTGTTGATGACGAGCGTGTAATTCGCATCCATCATTTAGATGAATTAAAAGAGCAGCTGTGTGGCTGCTCTGTTTGACCTATTAATGGCAAACCGGACTTAAGCTGTGGATGTGCTTAAGTTTAGACTGTAGGGAAGGCGTTTGATGTAGACATTGGATAGATGAGAAGTTTTTTGTATGAAATCCGCAAGCAGCGCATGTGAATTTCTCGCCATCCGATGAAATGAGATATTCATCTCCTTGGCAGAGTGGGCAATTCAGGTTCTCTATGTCTTTTGTGTCTTTGTAATTATTCATATTGTTTTCCAGCAGCAAATTGGAATTGGCAAGATCAAGCATAGCGGAACGCTTTGTTTAAGAACATTATTTCATCGGGTACAGCGAGAACTTGAGATTCACTTCAAATATCCACTTGGATGTCGTAGAAAATATCGAAGGTAATAGTTGAACACGGTTTAAAGAAAAGGGCTCCTTAAGGAGCCCTTGTTGATCATAAGCCTCACAACGTTATGCGGTGCGGTAGCGTTGTAATATCTCACCAAGAGAAACGGAGGCTTGCGTGAGATTAGCGACGCCAGCGGTAGATTGCTCCGCCACTTCTCTGATTGTGCTTGATTGACTACGAATTTCTGAAAGTTCCGATGCAATATCGTTAGCCACTGCGCTTTGTTCTTCAGCAGATGTGGAAATCTGAATGCTCATGTCCATTAATGAGCGTGCTGACTCGGCAATAGAGGTAACATCATGGCCGATTTCATCAATAAGCTGGCTGCTGGTTTGAGCTTGCTGAACGGTTCGGTTGGTGATTGAAGCAATGTTCTGACTCTCTATTTGAAGCTTCTCAATCATGGCTTGAATCTCTACTGTTGCCTGTTGAGTTCTGCTTGCTAATGTACGTACTTCATCGGCAACCACTGCAAATCCACGACCTTGTTCACCAGCACGGGCTGCTTCGATTGCTGCGTTTAGTGCCAACAGATTAGTTTGTTCTGAAATGGCGTTAATCGTTGTGATCACGTCATTAATCTGCGTCGTATTCTCGTTTAAATTGGTTACTGACGTAGAGGCTTGTTCAATATAGCTAGATAACGTCTCTATCTCGCCAATCACGTTTTGTACACGGCTTCTGCTTAGTTCGATCTTCTGGGCATCTTGGTCTGACTGCGTCGTTGCTTGTTGAGAAATACTTGATACCTCCTTTGCAGAGGCTGTCATTTCTTCCATTGCCGTCGCGACTGAATCAAGCGTTTGATATTGATGAGATATCTGGGTTTCACTCAACTGCATATCTTTTTCGAATGCAGAAGATGTCTCGCTCAACATCGTTGCATTATTTTTAACACTATTAACCAGTTCACTTAAGGTATCCATAGACTTGTCTAGCGCACAGCCGATGGTACCGAATTCATCTCGACCAGGGTGAAAACCAAGACGAGAGGTTAAGTCACCGTCACCAATTTTTTCGGTTGTTGTATATAAAACCCACAGAGCTCCTCCGATAAACGTTGCCACCCAGTAAGAGAATAGGGCAAAAGGAATAACCCATAAGAAGCTGAGTAATAGTGACGATAGAGCTGATGATTTTACCGATTCGTATTGTGTGGACACATTTTGAGTCAGCTTAATCACTTCTCCAGAATGCAACTTGGCATAAGCGGTGACAGACCCATCGACAAAAGAACTCTCGCTTACGCGGTTCGATTTCGATACGCCGTCAATTTCTGTAGCGCGGTTTGATTGAGCATCAACGATACCAGAAAGCTTCGCTTCGCTCGCCGAGATGGCTTGCTGCTTAAATTGTTGTATTTCATTGAAGTAGCGGCTTCCAGCCACTGAAGTGAGGGCTACTAAAAACAGTAGGAATATAACCCACATTTTGTCGTTGATAGACATCTTGATAAACAGCCTGTCTATCGTTCTAAACTCAACTTCTCTCATTTAAAGCTCCATTAGAGATAAAAGATATTGACCAAATCTATTGCTATATCGAAACAAAATATGCGAAGTTAATCAGCAAAATATGTAACGAATACTAAATTTAGTTTAAGAAATGAGATCTAAGGACGCCTATAACAGTATGTTATATCTTTAAATTGACATGAATGTTGATAAAAGAGTCATTTCTCTAAAGTGTTAAGCGGATATGAAATCTAATTGCAATCGTTTACTTTTGATTATGCTCATAGGTTTTTAAATCTTTACTTCTCGCTGTCATGAATGTGTCATATAAAGACTATAAAAAGGAGTTGCTGATGTGGATATGGCAAGAGCCAGGCCGTCAGCAAGTAAAAGCAAGAGAGCTTAAAATAAAGGAGGTCACAATGAGCGACCAATACCAAAACGATGAGAGCCTAGAGCTGCTAGATGCGCTTGAAATTGGCATTATCTTGTCGGAATACGTTGGCTCAGACAACGAAGCCGAATAGCGGAACACTCTCATCTCGTCGTAATTGACGTTATACTAGGTTCATGTCACACCAAGCCCTAGAGGCCAAAACTGGCGTCGAATGAACTTTCTAGCCCACCTGCATATCGCAGATCACAGTAACAGCCATTTGTTGGGAAACTTGCTTGGAGACTTCGTAAAAGGAGATCCAAGCAAGCTGTATGATCGCGATATCTCAAATGGCATCAGATTACATAGATTTGTTGACCGTATTACCGACCATCATCCAATCGTCAACGAATGTAAGCCTCATTTCACTGGTGTTGCGCGACGTTTTGCACCTATCGCTTTGGATATGTTTTGGGATCATTGCCTCGCAAAACACTGGAACGACTTTCATTCCGTGCCTCTCGAACACTTTGTAAAAACGGCATACGAGAGAGTAAACCGAGAGGTTCATGAACATTTGCCGCCACGTTTTTTGGTGCTCCACAGCAGAATGTGGCATGGCCGATGGCTTCAATCCTATCAAGATCTAGACAATATAGAATTTGCACTACATCGGATGTCGCAAAGAAGTCCTAGAATGGCAGACTTAACCACAACATTTAAAGTGATTGAAAGTGATTACACCGAATTAGAAGAGAAGTTCTCGTCACTTTATCGAGATGTTTTGCGCCAGTCGTATGATTTTCAGCAACAGCTTAATGACTCAACTCAATGAGATAGAAAAGTAGTATGGCTTTAGGGGCTCTGGTAAACTCTGCGCTCCAAAAATAATGAGGTTACACATGTCTGTTAATTTTGCTGATTTAGGCATCGAACAAAAGCTAATCGAGACGCTAGGCAATCTAAATATCGTGACGCCAACACCAGTGCAAGAAAAGTCAATTCCACACGTCCTTGCAGGAAAAAACTTACTTGCTGCTGCACAAACTGGTACGGGAAAAACGGCTGCGTTTGGTTTACCTATCATACAAACCGTTCAGCAAAAGAAACTTAATGGCACACCTCAAGCATTGATTTTGGTTCCAACACGCGAGCTTGCACAGCAGGTATTTGATAATTTGAATCAGTACTCGGCAGAAACAGAACTTCGCATTGTGTGTGTTTATGGTGGTACAAGCATTGGCGTACAAAAGAGAAAGTTAGAAGAGGGCGCTGATATTTTGATTGCCACGCCAGGCCGCCTTTTGGATCACCTGTTTAATGGTAACGTAAACATCTCTAAAACCGGTATGCTCGTGTTAGACGAAGCCGACCGTATGTTAGATATGGGATTTTGGCCTGACTTGCAGCGCATCTTCCGACGTTTGCCTGCTGAGAAACAGATCCTATTGTTCTCTGCGACATTTGAGAAGCGAATCAAAACTATTGCGTATAAACTCATGGAATCGCCAGTTGAAGTCGAAGTTTCACCAGCAAATACGACTGCTGAAACGGTAACACAAATGGTTTATCCAGTGGATAAAAAACGGAAACGTGAATTGCTAGCGTACTTAATTGGCTCGCGGAATTGGCAGCAAGTGCTTGTATTTACAAAAACGAAGCAAGGCAGTGATGAGTTAGCGAAAGAGCTCAAGTTAGATGGCATCAAAGCGGTTTCTATCAACGGTGATAAATCACAGGGTGCCCGCCAAAGAGCTTTGGATGAATTTAAACAAGGTAAGGTACGTGCTTTGATTGCAACCGATGTGGCAGCACGAGGGTTAGATATTCAAGAGCTAGAACAAGTCGTGAACTTTGATATGCCATTCAAAGCAGAAGATTATGTCCATCGAATTGGCCGCACTGGAAGAGCAGGAAAGTCAGGTTTGGCGGTTTCTCTGATGAGTCGAGATGAGGAGTACTTGTTGCAAGCTATCGAGAACCTGCTTGATCAACGCTTACCCCAAGAATGGCTGGCAGGTTTCGAACCAAGCCTTGCAGAAGAAGTTGAGCCTGAACAAAATGGGGGTGGGCGTCGTCGTAGTCGTTCATCTGAGAAGCGTAAGCTAAAAGCAAAATTGGCGATTCATAAGAATCGTGGTAAATCACGTAGCTCTCGCTAAACCGCGCAAACTTTTGTTCTTACATAGTCAGGCTGTTTTTGCCTCTTCATAGACGTCTAACGTTTGGGGGATAGCAAGTAGGTACCCTTGATACATATCGAAACCGAGCTTTTTCATTAAGCGAAGTTGATGCTCGGTTTCAATTCCTTCGATAACGGTTTTAGAGCATAACGCTTTTGCGAGTGATAATGCATCGTTAAGCGCTTTAAAATCACCGTTTTCATACCTTAGCAATAAAGAGCGATCCATCTTGATTATATCTGGGCAAACGCTTCTCACTCGCTCAGTTGTCGATGCATTGACGCCATAATCGTCAATCGCTAATTTAAATCCTTCAAGACTTAACTCCCGAGCAGCTTGAGACAAAGAGAGTTCATCCTCCACCTTCAATTCAAGTAACTCCATGACGATTTGTTCATTCATCAAATGCGATTCATAAATGGTTTGTTTTAGCAGTCGGTTATAAGTGATGTCTTTAACTAGTATCTCTGCCGCTACCGGTAATACATTGAGAAACAATTGTTTTGTGTGAAAGCGAGACTGAGAGAAATTTTTGATATGGATTAGGCGACTTAAGCGTTCAACGTTGAGCAAATCTTGAGTGGGAGTCGCTTTGGATTGGAAAAACTGATCTGGCCTAACCATGGTGCCATTGGCATTGCTAATTCTTACCAGTGCTTCAAGGCCAACGATGGAAATATCGTTCTTATATATGGGTTGAAAGACACTGCGGAGAGTGAAGTTCGCGTATTTCGCAATATACTGCCCGTCGGCTTCTTTCCGGATGCAACTAAGTAGTTGCGAGATGCTCATCATTGTTACCACAACCTAAATCAATGTCTCAACATCAGCGTTATCGCGCTAATTTTTCTATTTCATTGGCAATGAATCTAAGTGTGCTCATTAACTCAAGCAAGAACGATGGTAATGGATGGGTAGTTTTGTCGAGTGATATCAAACAAATTGCTGAAATAATTGATAATCTCAGCACTTCAATTTGATGCTACCATTGCAGTACGGCATACAACTGCAAATATTTTCTGACTAACTGCTGTTTGTTCGAACGCCGTAAAGGATGCCCAAACTTAATGTAACAAGGGCTAATACCGAATCGAGTGTCCAAAGATTGCGTGAGTTGCGACTCGCTGGTGTACAGTGTGATTCCTTGTTCTGTGTATTCGTTGATCTGATCGGGTAGTTCCCCCACCCACCAATGAAGTAATTCTCGGCTCGTTTTGCTGCGACTTATCCAATGATCGCAAACCAAAAAGAGTAGGTCATTAGGCTGTAAGGCATAGCCATATTCACTCTGCCATTCCGTAATTGATGAGAGTAAGTTTTCCCGGCAAGATTTTCCGGCACTGACCATATGGTGACTCAGAACCCAGACAGTGCCGATGTCGGATGAAATTCGATAGTGATGGGGAAGGTCTGGAGAATCCAACACTTCGATTGGCTTTATCACGCAGTTGTATCCAAAGTGACGAAAAGTATGTTCCATCCTTCTTGAAAACGCGAGACCAAGATGATGCTCACTCATGCCTTGGTTATGCACCGCAGGGTAATGCTTTTCACACAGCTTAAGACAGTCGTCTTGAAAATCATTAACACTTTGAATAACTAGGTCGAGTAGCAAAGAATATCCCTTAATAATTACAAAACGAACTGCAAAAGGTTAGCATAGTCTTTTGAGAATAGACTAATTTACTTCGGCAACTTCTTGATCTAAACACCAAATTTCTCACAAATGACCGTGTTTAATCTTTAATAGAGCAACACGAAAGAAGCAGAAGTTGAACAAAAATTTGAAAGGGAAAAAATGATAAAGCTAGAACGCGCACAAAAAGAGGCGTTGGCCACCGCCATTCAAGATTACATGCAAGACGAGCTAGATGTTGAAATTGGCCAGTTCGATAGTGAGTTTCTAATTGATTTTATTACAGAAAAACTAGGACCAATTTATTATAATAAGGGTGTTGAAGATGCTAAGTTACTGGTTGAACGCAGAATGTTAGAAGTTTCCGAAGAGCTGTATGAGATAGAACAAGAAATTAAGCTGTAAGTTTCAGTTTTACAAACGATTTAAAGTTCCTTCAAAAAATTCGAACAACTTGATAGATACGGTACCATTGGCTGGATGTAAATGATGGTAAATAATCTGTTTCATATGACGTAAATAGGTTAATGTAGTGTTTCTTGCTCAGCATTAACTTAGGAATATATCTAGGAACTTGAGATGGATACACTGGTAAAGAATTACAACCTTACTGCACGCGTGATGCATTGGTTATCAGCGCTGTGCATTATTGGTCTATTTGCAGTGGGTTTGTGGATGGTCGACCTTAGCTATTACAGCGAATGGTATCGAACTGCGCCGCATTACCATCGCTCTGTCGGTATTTTACTCGCTATTTTAACTTTGGTACGCATAGTATGGAAACATGTGACGGCGTCACCAAAGGTAGAAGGCAAACGTTACGAAGTGCTTGCTGCTAAAGCAGCGCATGGTGTCATGTACCTACTATTGGTCACCATCTTTGTTTCAGGTTACCTCATTTCAACGTCTGATGGACGCGGCATCGAAGTGTTTAATTGGTTCACCGTGCCAGGAGCGGGAGAGTTATTCCCAGGCCAATCAGATATTGCAGGTGAGATTCACTTCTATGCAGCTTGGGCAGTCATCCTGATTGCAGGCTTACATGCTATTGCTGCACTAAAACACCACTTTATCGATAAAGACAACACATTAAGAAAAATGTTAGGAGCTTCAAAATGAAAAAGTCACTTTTCGCTACAGGATTAGCTATCGCTATGGCACTGCCATTTGGTGCGCAAGCTGCAGATTATGTCATCGATACCAAAGGTGCTCACGCTTCAATCAACTTTAAAGTTAGCCACTTGGGTTACAGTTTCATCAAAGGTCGTTTCAATACATTTTCTGGTGACTTTTCTTTTGATGAAAACAACATTGCTGACTCAAAAGTAAATGTTGTTGTTGATACAACCAGCCTAGATTCAAACCATGCTGAACGTGACAAACACATTCGTAGTGGTGACTTCATCGATGCTGGCAAATACAGTGAAGCAACCTTTACTAGCACAAAAGTGGTTGATAAAGGCAATGGCAAACTAGATGTAACTGGTGATCTAACGCTACACGGTGTTACTAAGCCTATTACTATTGAGGCTGAATTCGTTGGTGCTGGTAGTGACCCATGGGGCGGCGAGCGCGCTGGCTTTGTTGGCAACACTCGCCTAGAGCTTGCTGACTTTGACATCCCAGTAATGGGTGCTTCAAGCTACGTCGATATGGAACTTCATATCGAAGGTATTAAGAAGTAATTAGTTCCTTTTAGATACACTAAAAGCGCTCTTCACTTGAAGAGCGCTTTTTTATTATCTTAATCACATCACTAACATCGATAAACCCGTCAGTGATAGCGATTGAAAGCCAATAAACGTTGTAAATGTTTAGCGAATTACGCTGTTTCTAACTCGCTTTTTTCCACTAGGTTTAAACGCTCACCAAAAATCGGGCGTAGTGCTTTTAATACTTCAGTACGAGTAACCACCCCGACCATCTGCCCATTTTCAAGCACAGGAAGCACTTGTGGCTTACTTACTTTGATACTTTTAGCGCGTTCTTCGAGAGACAAAGACGTCAAGCGAGTGGCGATACCCATACTGCTCGCTGGGTACAACTGCTCTTTATCGATACATAGGAATTCCACAACATCAACGAGGCGATCATCAGCGTCAATTGCGACCACATCTCTGCTCATGATGTCGACGACTTTTTGGTCTTTCACCGGAATGTAGTCCTCACACCATAGTTCTACCATCACATCGTGAGCAGAGAAGAAGCCAACTAATCGATTTTGTACGTCTACAACAGGTGCGCTAGTTACGTTGTTATCAAGTAACACATCCAGCGCGGCTGCAATTGGCGTTTCTGCACGAATGGTGATTGGTTTTGGGTTCATAATGTCTTTAACAAAAGAGGCATTTTTCATGGTGAAATCCTTAACTGACGACAGTGTTGTAGTTGTAGTGATAGAAGAAATATTAGCTGCTTTTAGTTCTGGTCGGCGAAAAATACACCAGTTTGAAAGGCCAACTAATACCGCTCCGCCGACGATGTTGCCAAGCGTGACAGGAATTAAGTTAGCGGTAATAAAGTGGCTAATGTTTAGGTCTGTGTATTGTGACGCGGGCACACCGACAGATGCCCAAAAAGATTCAGGTGCAAAATTCGCGATAACAATACCAAGTGGAACCATAAACATGTTCGCAACACAGTGCTCAAAACCGCTGCTGACAAACATTGCCACAGGCAAAATTGTCATTGCTGCTTTTGTCATTGCATTTGCAGAACTAAATGTCAGCCAAATCGCTAGGCAGACCAACAGGTTACAGAGAATACCGAGTGCAAACGCTTGAATGAGAGTGTGGTGAAGTTTGTGTTGTGCGATGTTAAGCGCATTTAATCCCCATTGACCGCCATCCATCTGATAAAGACCAGCAGCAGTAACCAGCGCAAGTAGGAACATCGCACCAATAAAGTTACCAACGTAAACTTTGCCCCAGATCGAAAGCATCTTACCGAACGATATTTGCTTATTGGCCCAAGAAATACTGGATAGGACGGAGCTGGTAAATAATTCACCACCGCAGATCACTATGAGGATCAATCCCATGCTAAATGCGAGTCCACCAGCTAGGCGGCTCAAGCCCCAACCAGCGCCCGTACTACCGGTGGTCACCGTGATGTAAAACAAGAATGCTAACCCGATGAACGCGCCGGCCATAATGGCGAGGCTTAATGTCATACTGCTGGTTTTGTTTGCCTTACTTAACGCAAATTTTTCCGCTTCAACCATCATCTCTTTTGGAGAAAAATACTGGTGATTTTGAGAACTGGTCACCGCCATATTGACTCCTTAATTTGTAATCGCATAAAAAATCCTTGGTTATTAACTCAAAAATGAAATTGTTGTTTTTATTAAGAGCCTCAATGACTTCGGTTTCAAAACCATTGAGGCTTGCGGTGTTCCCGAACCGCGTACTCAGAATAGGGAGAACGGTTAGTAAGGTAAAATTGATAATATTTAGAAACCTCATCAAATTAATTGATAACTTTACGGGGCTAGGTAAAATGAACTCTATTGCTTATTGGGGCATGCTTTAACAATTGTGGGGATTGGGAAATACCCACTAATAATGGAGGACACTTTGCGCTACTCACTTAAGCAATTAGCGGTTTTCGACGCAGTTGCAGATACCGGCAGTGTAAGCCAAGCCGCAGAAAAATTGGCTTTGACACAATCAGCGACGAGTATGTCGCTTGCGCAATTAGAGAAGATGCTTGGCAGGCCGTTGTTTGAGAGGCAAGGCAAGCAAATGGCGTTAACCCATTGGGGGATGTGGTTACGACCAAAAGCAAAACGCTTGCTACAAGACGCATTGCAGATTGAAATGGGCTTCTATGAGCAACATTTATTGAGTGGTGAGATTCGTATGGGAGCGAGTCAAACACCAGCAGAGCACTTAGTTCCCGACCTTATTAGTATCATTGATAATGACTTTCCAGAAATGCGTATTTCCCTCGGTGTACAAAGTACAAAAGGGGTGATTGATGGGGTATTAGATTACAAGTATGACTTAGGGATTATTGAAGGGCGCTGTGATGATAACCGTTTACACCAAGAAGTATGGTGTCGTGATCATCTTACTGTTGTCGCAGCTTCTCATCATCCTTTTGCGCGTAATCAGTCTGTTAGCCTTGCGCAGTTAGAGCAAGCGAAGTGGGTACTAAGAGAGCATGGCTCTGGCACACGAAAAACATTTGATAGTTCTATTCACCACCTTATTGAAGATTTGGATGTGTGGCGCGAGTACGAACACGTTCCGGTGTTACGTAGTTTAGTTGCTAATGGTCAGTACCTTACTTGCTTACCGTATTTAGATGTAGAGCGATATATAGAAGCAGGTCATCTTGTGGCATTAAATGTACCTGAGTTAAAAATGGAAAGGACGCTTTCATTTATATGGCGTTCAGATATGGCAGAAAACCCATTAGTCGACTGCATTAAAAGAGAGGGACTACGAATGATGAAAGGGAAGCCTTCAGTTCTTTAAAGGTTGATTAAACATGCCTACGAGATGAGTTGGGTTTATTCCCTAAATCTGTTGATTTATCGGTTGCGTCAAACTTTTAATGTAAATTGTGAAAATAATAATATTTTATTGTGATCAATATCACCGATAAGCTGAGCTGATGTATCTAACATGTCTCCTTGATTTCAATGTATGAAGGCAGTTATTGAACCATATAGGTACGATAATAGCCGAGTAGGTATGACTACCATGACGACACTTTTAGCTATTTCTATCACTACTGGAATTTTATCTGGCGTATGGGGTTGGATCGCCATCTCTTTAGGTTTGCTTTCTTGGGCTGGTTTTTTAGGTTGCACGAGCTACTTTGCAGCGCCAACTAGCGGATTGAAAGGACTAGGTATCAGCTTAATCACTAATATGACAGGCGTATTCTGGGCAATGGTAATTATTCACGGTTCCACTTACGTGGGGTTGGAAATTATTGGCTATGTGATTACCGCTATTGTGGCATTCTTCATGTGTATTCAAGCTAAACAAGCTTGGCTCGCGTACATCCCTGGTACTTTTATTGGTTCATGCGCAACATTTGCGGCTGACGGAAACTGGCAACTTGTCATTCCATCGTTGTTGCTAGGTGGTGTGTTTGGCTATCTAATGAAAGCGACAGGGCTATGGTTGCATACGAAATCAACCGCTACTTCTTCTTCGCTTGCTGAGCAAGCACAGTAGTGAACCCCCGATCTTATTGGTATCCACTGTGTATTGAGTTTTATCCCTCTCAATACCCTTAATCAAAATTAATGATGTTTGATACAAGCACACCAAATTGGTGTGCTTTTTTTGTATTACAAGACAATACGCTGAGTGTAAAATACGTCTAACTCATGTATTGCCGTTGGCCATGGTAACAACGCGTTTAAGTGTCCAGCGCAGAAGAACAGGAATACACTCCATGCCTTTCTCTTCACAATGAGAAACAATAGCCAAAGCTAAGTCCGGTTTTGCATGTTTTTTCAAAACACGATTTACGACTTTTTTAGCAGGGATAGGGTGGTCATGAGGAACTTTGATGATGTCCTTAAAGAAAAGTTCAAAACCATTGTTGTACAGAAAGTGCTCGATGTCTCGGTCGGGTAACTCCGTAAGTCGATGCCTTTCCTGATCATGGTCGAGCTGTGCTCGCACTGCATGCGCGTACTTTTTCCCTGCTGGGTCGCCATCGGTAACGACATGCCAATCAATACCAAACTCTTTTGCTACTTTGATGAGTGATTTTAGACCTGATTGAGCAAACTCAACGATTTGAACCCCTTCGGCAGCCAAGTCATACCCGCATTGACGAGCCAGTTCATGAAAAAGCCAAACTTCGGTTTCGCCCTCAACAAGTAACCAGCACCGCGCAAATAATGCTCCTGAACGATGAAAACGAATATGGAAACCAATTCGGCGCAACTCATCTCGACCAAACTTTGTTGAGTTTAAACTCTTAGCGATGGTTCTGTCTGATAGCCGAATTAAACGTCGAATTGAATACAGTGGAACAGAACCGAGTAACGTGCCACTGTTGGTGGTTAATATCTTTTGCATTGGCAACAATTGCAATAAGGACCACGCTCTCGCTAGATGAGTTGGATGCAGTCGACCTTCTGGATCTTCAATAATCAGTATTGGTCTCGCGCAGCGCCTTAAATCGGTGGGACCCTTAGCTTGAAGATAGGCATTGAGTAACCCCATTAAAAGCAAGCGGCTTTGTTTGTCATTGGTTTCTTTCAAGAACTGACTCAAACCTTTATCAGAGGAAGGGCTTGTATAGAAAAGACCATCGCGAGGTTTGCGTGGGTTACCTTTACTGACACTTCTGAACGCAAAATAGTGCTCAACAAGCGTTTGCATTGAGTCGAGACTACTACGAATCTCACCTTTATTTACATGGCCAGGCATAGCCAATAAGCGTCGACAGGTATTGTTGATTCGTTTTTCAATCCGAGCATTTTTACCATCGCCGTTGACATGGTTTAAATCTGGGAAGCGTCGGGAGTCACGTAGTCGGATTACAGGATGAAGTGTCATTAACTCAATAGCGAGTTTCTCTGAGTGGTGAAGTTTTTTGGGTTTGCCGTTATGACCCAAAAACGCGTACTCTGTATTAATGCCGTGCTCATCGCGAGACGCACTAATACGATAGTAAATGACTTGCTCACCATCTTCGTTGGTGCACCATGTAGGCTTTATGCGTCTGTAGCGTCCCGCTTTTACTTCGTTTTTATCCTGTGCTTTAAAACAAACAATGATCTGTAAGTGTTGTGTTTGTGGATGAGAAATTGAGTAGTCAACGTGAAAATCTTTCAGTTTGAATTGATACAATGAGCCATTGGCAGGTAATGCGATGGAAAGGGCATCGAGTAATGATGATTTGCCCCACGTGTTTTCACCGATAAGCGTGGTGAGTTCGTCAAAAGAGAGTGAAAGGCGTTTGATGCCTCTAAACCCGGAGATTTCGATGCGTTCTAGTCTCATCTCAATCCTCCTTGCAATTATTTGAATTATCGAGAGTTATTTTGCTACTCCTAAGCATATATGAATTCGAAATTTTTGAGTTAAGCTCAGTTCACAAAATTACGAGAGCCTCTTACTGAATAGAGACCGTTACAAGCGAGGCTTGCTTTCAAAGCCGGGGGACAGCATCGTGATCACTTAAACATGAAATCCTAAATCGCAGTTTCATAAAATTCATGATTCTGTCATGATTCACTTCTTATTATTATAAGGAATGAAAAAAGAGAAGATGAAGATGAATAACAATCATAAGCCAGTGAGAATCAAACTGGCACACATCAATGACACACATTCCTACTTTGAACCAACGTCATTACAGTTAAAGCTTAAGATAAACAATGAACTCACGCTAGAGCCTTATGTCAGTGCTGGCGGCTTTTCTCGTATCGCAACCCGAGTCGAGCAGTTAAGAGATGATGCTCAGCGCCAAGGTCACGGGATGTTGTTCCTCCATGCCGGAGATTGCTTCCAAGGCACGCTGTATTTCTCACTATTTAAAGGCAAAGCCAATGCCGACTTATTGAACGCATTAAAGATTGATGCAATGGCGTTAGGCAATCATGAATTAGATATGGGGAATGAGCCAGTTGCATTGTTTTGCCAACGTACTCAGTTCCCATTGCTTGCTGGCAACTGGGATTTATCCAATGAATCACTTAAAAAAACTCACCGTATCAGTGATTGCAAGGATGTATATAGTTACCAACCGGATACACAGAGCGCTCAATACATTGTTAAAGAATTCCATGGTGAGCGGGTCGCGATTTTCGGATTATCCATAGATAAAATGAGCGACATCGCAAACCCTGATGCAGACACGCCTTTTCACTCAGCAATTGAAACCGCCAAGGCGACCGTAAAACAAATCCATTCATCAGGTATAAAAAATATTATTCTTCTGAGCCACTTAGGTTATGAAGGTGATTTAGAGTTAGCTGAGAAAGTCGCAGGTATTGGTATAATTGTTGGTGGACACAGCCACCGGTTGCAAGGTGATTTTTCATCAATAGGGTTAGGACAAGACGATCCCTACGGTATCAAAATTAATGATACCTATGTGGTGCAAGCGGGTTTCCATGCTTTGACAATGGGGCACTGCGTCATTGAGTTTGATGAACACGGTAAAGCAACGATGTTGAGTGGACAAAATGAACTGTTGCTTGGTCGACGTATTTTTTGGGACTCGACGCTAAACCAACAGCTCGACCAAGGTGTATTCGAAACCGCGTGCGACTTCATCCATGGTCAACCGAATGTCGTGGTTTGTAAGAAACACCCGGAAACTCAAGCGATCCTGAGCGATAAGTATATTCCTCAGGTCAGGCAGTTACAGTCACAAGTCATTGCTAGTGTTGACACCAAAAAGCGTCATGTGAGAATTCCCGATGAATTTGGTGAGAGTGAGTTGGCTTCCTCCGTTGCCCGCTCATTTCTGCACTGTTTAAACAAACGTGGATATGACGTTCAATTTGCAATTCATAATGCGGGTGGCGTGCGAACCTCTTTGAACCCTGGCAACATCACAGTGGCAGACATTGCCGGACGACTGTTGCCTTTTGCCGTTCCTATCGGCTTTTACGATGTAAAAGGCAGCGCTATTCGCCGTGCACTTGAAGGCGCGATAAATAATGCACTCAACAATGGCGTAGAAGGCACTGGATCTGGCAGTTATCCGTACACTTACAATTTAAACTTCGAGTACCACGCAGATGCCCCAAAAGGTGAAAGAGTTCAATCATTAGTGATTTTTGATGGCAAACAATGGGTAGGTGTTCAAGATGATGTTTGGTATCGAGGGACTTCTTCTGCCTATACGATGAAAGGGAAAGAGGGGTATGACGCATTGCAGGAGATGAAAGGAGAAGGGCGTGTGACCAGTTTGTCCATGGCTGATTGTTTTATTGAACTCCTGACCGATGAGCCAAACTGTTTGAATCAAAGTCACAAACTTTACACAAAGCGACGTCGATAATAGATACTGGTATTGATTTTGCTGCTCTCCACTTACTACATGGGTTGATGAGGATGGCAGTATGTGGAATAAAGATTGGGCAGATACGGCAGTCGTGGTTGCCTGGATCGCAATTTGGTCAACACTGGTCTACTTTGTGCCTCTAAGCGGCTTTTGAATTGCTAAGAATGTGGATGTTACAAAAGGGAGCAGTAATGCTCCTTTTTTGTATCTATCTTCCCCGTTAGGGCTCTAACCAATGAAGAGTTTGTCTTGATCCATTTGCTGCTTTTTGTCTGTTTACTAAAGTTCAGGTGGTTGAATCCATTTCTTTCTTTTTATAGTGCTTCCTGATTTTTGATAAGAATTTTATTTCGATAAGACAAGGCTTTTTTGTTGGAAAGCCTGACGCTCGGCGTTATTATGTCGGCGTTTGGGGAGTAGTTAGCGCAAGTTTACTTATCGTCATCTCGTTAAGCATCAGCTTATCCGGTAAGTAAAGGTGTTACGTGGTTCATTCACATCAACACTTCAACGAGACCAACGCATTCATTGACTAGCAGCACATAATCGTTATGTGGCTGTTGGTTGTTATTGTATGCGGAAGGTCACCAAACGAAGTCCTTCCGCCATGGGAGGAAATATGTCTCTTATCGAAAATACCACCCAATTGAGCCAATCGGTGCCTCTTCAAGAATCATTAGCGATGTATGGTGCTTTTGGTTTATTTACCCTTGTTCTTGTTACGCTTGATATCTATCAAACACGTGGTGGCGTTATCACGATGAAAAAAGCCATCGTTTGGAGTGTTTTTTGGTTCTTGCTTGCCTTTGTTTTTGCAGGTTCTATTTATTTATTCTGGGACTTTTACGCGCCACATAGCGCTTATACGAACGACAAAGCAACGATTTCATTCTTAACTGGTTACTTACTAGAGAAGTCGCTAAGCGTGGATAACTTGTTTGTGTTTGCCATCATCTTTGCACAATACAGTGTGCCGGAGCACTTGCGTCCGAGAGCATTGCTTTGGGGGGTGATAGGTGCGCTAGTTTTACGCGCTGTCATGATTGCGGTTGGTGCTCAGTTACTTTCACAGTATCACTGGGTATTGTACTTATTTGCTGCTTTTCTTATTTGGACGGGTGTTAAGCTAGCTCGCGACAAAGGCGAAGCAGAAGAGGTTAATCCATATCCGGAGCAGTTGATTCGAAAGGTATTGCCAGTTACAGATGACTACCAAGGAAATCGCTTAATCTTAAAGCAAGCTGGTAAGTGGGTGGCAACACCGATGCTGATCGTTGTTGGTGTCATTGCAGTAATGGACGTTATGTTTGCGTTGGATTCTATACCAGCTATATTCGCGGTAACACGAGAGCCATTTTTAGTCTTAGCCGCGAACGTATTTGCATTACTGGGTTTGCGATCGCTGTACTTTGTTCTTCAAGCAATGTTAGACAAGTTTGTATACTTAAAACCAGCATTATCAGTAATCATGATGTTTATCGGGGTAAAAATGCTATTGGTTGGAACAGAATATGAGATTCCGACAGCATGGTCTCTCACATTTTTAGTTGTTGTGATGACATCGGCAGTGGTTGCATCACTCCTAAAAAATAAAGCGAAGCGTCAAACTAGCGTTAATATTACTAATCAAAAAATATAAAGTAAGCACTAAAATCAAAAGAAATAACGAAAAATATTGTTAAATATATGTTGTTGCTTAAGGGGCGATTATGCAGGTAATGTTCAGTTATTCAATGTAATAACAGCAATTGTGATTATTTATGCCGTTATTATTCATTTGTATTTTTGAGTTTTGTAATGAGTTTGTTTTATTAGAAATTCTAATTTGAATGGGTAAAATTTGTCATTTCTTAAACAATAAGAAACTGACTAATATACAACCAACTAAACAGACTACTGCTTTTAAAGAGAGGCAATCATGGCACAAGCAATGCAAATGACAAATGTAGCTTTACCAACCTCTATGGATAAGAAAACCTACGCGGTTAACTTCAAAGGACTGATTGCTCACTTACTGGACATTCTATTTGTAGATAATACTGCGCCACGCAGTTACTACGCAGAAGACTTGTCAACACATATTCAAAAAGACATCGGTATGTACCGTTAATATTGAAATAGTGTAAGAAATACCGGCCTATGAGCCGGTATTTTTTTATTTGTATAACATGCCTACTCAACCTACGCCTTAGAAAAGAAACACTCTAGAGGAGGTAGACATGATAGTAGATTAAGTGTTGTATAGAAAAACGGAGCACCATTGGTGCCCCGTTTTGACTTGACTGAAGTGAGATATTACTTCTTGCGGCAGTATTCTGCGATCACGTACATCGACTGACCACCATTTGCCTTACCCGAAACTAGCTTTGGATCATCGCCAAGGCTAATACCACGAATCACTGTACCTTGTTTGATTACTTGGTTAGTGCCTTTTACTGGTAGGTCTTTAATTACTGTTACATCGTCACCTTTCTTAAGTTCAGTGCCGTTACAGTCAACCGTTTTATCGTCAGCAGACATCCCTTTCATTGCCCAGTTCATTTGCTCTTCTTCCATGTACATCATGTCAAGAGCATCTTGAGCCCAGCTTTCTGTGTTTAGGCGAGTGAGTTGGCGCCATGCAGTCACTTGTACAGCAGGAACCTGGCTCCACATGCTTTCGTTTAGACAACGCCAGTGGTTAATGTCTTTTGGCTCATCGATCTCACCCAGACACTTATCACAAACCATGATGGCAGTATCAACCGTCACATTACCGTGAGGTGGGACAGCGTATGCAGTTAGTTGAGATTCAGAAGAACACAGTTCACATTTTGACTCGCAGCGCGCAAGCAGAGTAGCTTCAATAGACATAAGGACTCACCTTAGTAATGTTATTTTGTGGCGGTATTATCCACTTTATCCTGAGAAATAAAAGGGTGTTAGCGAATTAAAGACTAGATTTTACAATACTCCAACCTGATTAAGGTGAAGATGTAAAATATTCGCTAAATAAATAATACGGAAGTATAAAAGACACTATTAATTGTTTTGGCTTATGAATTAGTTGTGTCAATTTCTACAACGATTACAAGCCTAAAAGAGGTAAATGTAGAGAGAGGGTGGCTAGAACATAGCCCTCTAATTTACAGAGGGCCTGTCGTTAACGTTCGACAATCTGGACAATTTGCTCTTTTGAAATACTCATTTCTTTACCATCCATGTCTTCATATTCGTACATACCCGTTTCCTCGTTCAGGTCTGGTTTACCGTAAGAGGTAATAATTTTCCCTTCATTTGTCGACATCAGATATTGGCTACTTCCGCATGCAGCAAGAAGTAATACAGTGGCAATAACAGTCAATACGCGCATAGAGTTTTCCTTTTAAACAAGTGAGTTAGGCAAAGACATCGATTTAACTATAGCAGAGGAAATATGAGTGGGTTTGAATAGAATTGAAATGAAAAAGCCCAGTAGAAACTGGGCTTTGGTAGGAAGGATGTTGCGATTACTTCAAAACAGAAGTGTTAGTGACACCTGTTAGTGCGTCATCCATTAAGAAGTCAGTGTTTTCCATCTGCATCTCTACATGATGATCAATATCAGACAGAGTGCCATTTGGCGAAGCAAAAGTACTGTGCGATGCAGTAGCATTAAACTGTACAAAGCTCGCAGTTGCATTCACATCAGTGTCCGTACTGTTCACAGTCTTCAACCCTAGCTTATTAGCAAGCGGTTCAGTACCCGCGAATGGTGCATTTGGAACACTGTTTGGTACTGTGCTATCGCCATCCACTTCTGTCATAAAGAATGGTGTCGTTAGCGAACCAGATGCCACTAAATCTGAAGCGTTTGTGAACGGATCGACAGTGTCTAGTGTAGTCTGTGCTGCATAGATAAATTGTGAGAAACCTGCTTCTAGCGCTGCTACTTGAGCTTCCGTTGCCGCAGCCTCAAAAGCTTCGTAACATGTTTTATCTTCTAGATCCGCACATGATGCATCAGCGTAATTCGCATAGTCTTTTGATGCTGCATAAGCGAGGTTATGTTTGATCTGAGGGCCGTAATTGTCTGAACCCAGTAACAAATTACCAATTTGTCCACCAGAGTTCTGTACTGATGCAGAACTAAAGGTGTACAGCGCATCCGCAGAAGGGCTGCCCAGTGTATTGTTTGCTGCTGCAACGGCAGATGTAGCTACAATACCGCCAAGTGAATGACCTAGCATTTTGACTTTTGAACCCGTCATTGGGTTGAAGCCTTGCAGAGGACCTCCAGCAAAAAGACCGCCTTGAGCAGATACTACTAAGCTAGCGCGCAAACCTAACACATCCAGAACACTCTGACGTAGGTTGTCACGCGCAACGGCTAAGTTGGAAAGATTTAGATAAGCCAGTACATTCGCATTTGCGGAACGTTGTTCATCTAAGCTGCGCGTACCATGAATAGGTAAGTCAATAGCGATAACTGCCACACCTGCTTTTACCATATTGAACGCGAACGCGTACGCATTCTCTTTCGCTGAGGTGATGCCGTGTTGATAAATCACAACGTCTGTCGCGACGCCAGATTTAGGTGTGAAGACCAGTACTTCGACATCTTCAACCGATTTCACTACGGGAACAGGCGAGTAGCGAGTAATAATACGCTCACTATCAAGCTGGGTACCATCGGTAAGAGTAAGCTTAGCTCCAACAAGTTTTAGCTGCTCTGTAGGATCTGTAGCAAGCTTTGTCACATCAACAGGATCATTTGCAAAAACGCCTGTTGATAGCTGCTGAACCATGTTTGCTTGCTCGTTCGGATCCGCTAATGCTGCGCTTAGCTTCGCTAGGCTTGGCATCGCAGATACCATTGGTTGCATGTTCCAGCTTGCGCCTTTTTCCAAGTAATGAGGCAGTCTTACCACACCTTGTGTCACGCTTACATCGGCACCTGATTGCATGTAAAGGCCTTTAATTGCCGTTTTAGCTGCGTCTAGATCGCTAATGTATTTACTAAAGTCATCGTCAGAGTCTAGCGCAGTGCTAAAGTCTTGGGTTTCACCGAGCGTTATTGTGTAGGCCGTTGATAAGTCTACTGAACCTTCGTTTGAGTCATTTTTGTAAACGGTATTTAGTGTGTTTGCGCCAGTAGAAAAACCAGTAGCGGTTACTCCTTTGACTGCCGCTAACGTATCACCTACAGACTGGGTACTGAACCATGAGGAGTAAACGATGTCGTTAGGATTAACTTGAGCTAGACCAAAAATGCCTTCAACCGCCTGAGTGACTGCTTGAACAGAAGCAAGGTCGCCAGTTTCATAAACGATTTCTTTCGATTTACCTGTCGCATAACTGGCTGATGTACCAATTGGCTCACCATTCACGTCAGTAACATCTTGTGTAACCGCAAAAATGTACTCGCTTGACTCATCAAGTGCAGCCAAGAACTGGATGTATAGAGAGCTACCTTTTGCTTGAACTACGTAGTCCTGATTCTGAACGAGTACCTCTTCGATTGGGTTAGATTTACCGTCCCACTCGGTTAAGCGTTGGTTAATCTTGATGACTTTAACACCAGACGACAGCATGCCCGTTGCAAAACCGTCGCCGTTGAAGTTAAGAACGATTGGCATAGACGTTGACCATCCATCCATCGTGTTCATTGAGGCTCTAGGGTTGGTTAAAGCATCATCGCCATCAGTTGGCAGACCAAGCGTACCATCGCTTGTGTCCATTAATAAGTAAGACGGTGCCGGTACATCTGCGTTCGCTCCTTGAAGCGTAAAACTGATGGATGTTTCGCGATCAAGCAATGCTTGGACTTCATCTTCAAATTGAACTTTGTCGGAAGTACCAGAGCTGGAGGTATCATCACCACAACCAGCAAGAAGGATTGCAGAACAAAGCATTGATAATTTAAACGTGTGTTTCATTGGTTTACTCCGTAATCCCATTATTTGAAGGTGTAGTTCATCTGTACCGCGCTGATGTAAGCAGTACCTTCTGAGTCAAACTTAATCTCTTCACCCAGAGCATTTTTCTCAGTGAAAGAGCCTGATTTACTCTTAACAAGTGCAAAGCCTGCATCGAAAGTTAAATTCTCATTCATTGCGTAAGTTAGGCCCGCGCTGTACCAAAAACGGTCACTGTCAGGGATACTCAATGTTGCTTCACCTGCTTGTTCGTCGTACGCAAAGCCTGCACGGAATGTCCAGTCTGTATTAAGTATGTAAGTTGCACCAACGGAGTAGCGATTGTTGTCTTCATATTTCTCAGGTTTAAAGAAACATACTCCGTCATTACATTCGTTACTGGTCGCTTTTAGTTCTTTAAATGTGCTCCAGTCGGTTTGTTGCCAGCCGTAATGTACAGCCCATTGTTCATTCAGTTGATGGAAAGCCGATAATTCGATAATTGAAGGGAGAGAAATTTTTAAACGGCCATCAACTTTTGGTGATGAAGCTCGACCAGAGTCGTAACTACTAAACTCACCGTCATCAAAATCTAGATCAACCTTAGAGCGGTAGCCAAAGCCAAAACGGTTGTTTTCATTTAGCTCAAATAAAGCGCCGACATTCCAACCCCAAGCGAAAGTTTCACCTTCCATGCCGACAAGGTTATCGGACTTATTACCACCTAAAATTCCGGCAAGTGCGCCTTTGTGGCGAGTCAGCTCTGCTTCAGCGTATACTAGGTTGATACCACCACCGACACTGAAAGACTCGTTGATACGGTAAGCGACATTAGGGTTGATGTTTACTGAAAGTAGGGAAGTGTCACCCGCCATATCACCAGCGGAAATATCATTTGGATAGTCAGTAGCAACACCGTATGTTGTGAACATACCGATACCCCAAGCCCAGTTATCATTGATAGGGCTGATGTAATAACCTGCTGGCACGATCTGTAAAGGGGCGACATCTTTCGCGTGTTCATTGTTTACAGTGTCGTATACATCGACTTCAGGGTCGATGATAGATAACGCGCCCGAAAATTGAGCTTCTTTGAAAAGTGTCATTGCTGCAGGGTTACGAGCAAGGACGCTTGCATTATCTGCGACAGCCCCTTCCCCTGAAAATGCTCGACCAAGACCAGATGCCGAATGTTCAGCTACCTGGAAGCCCGCTGAGTGGGCATTACACGCAAACAATATTGAAATTGTAAGCAGAGAGCAGTGCTTCTTGTTCATCCTTGACCCTCCTAGGGTGTCATAATGCTGGACCGAAGTCCTTGTAATTGTTGTGTGGTACTTACACCAATTGTTAATACGCGAAATACAACGGTGATGTAAATTTAATGTTAATTGTATGTTTAATAACTTGTCAAAGTTTGAGCGTATTTTGCGTTTTAAATATGATGCATAGGTCAAACGATGGCTTGTAAGGGCATGTATTATCGTTATATTTTTGAAGAGAATGGTACGACCAGAATTGTTTTGCGAGCTTTATAGTTAAATAACGATCAAATCAAGAGATAGCTCGCTTTGCTGTTTCTTCACTTCACAGGCATAATTCGCGCTCGCTATGTAGTTATTCAATAGACGCAATAGGAACCGCATTGGAATTACTGAATGTTGAATTTTTAGGTCGTTCGCTAAGGCTCGAAGGATCAATGGCTGGGTGGCAGCAGTTATATTGGGATAATACGTTGGTGTCTCAAATCGATGCCAGTGACAATACCGCAGAGACTTGTCTACACCAGTTTAAGCTCTCTGCGGGTGAGGAAATCCTGAACTGTCATTTAGAGTGTTCTTTAACATGGCAACCGTTTGAATTGAGTTACAAGGTCACAATTAACGGTGAGCTCGTCAACGAAGGTTGTCGAAATGAAAAAGACATCGAGCGCCAAGTGCCAGAAGTTACGCCACCATCCGAAAAGCGTTTAAGTGTAATAGGCCTCGTATCTCTTGGGATGAAAGCACTTAAAAGTGCGAAAGTTATTAAAGTGGCGTTAGCGTCTGCAAGTCTCGCTGCATATTCTTGGCTATTTTCCATCGAATTCGCGCTAGCGTTGATCGCTTGTTTGGTTTTTCATGAATATGGTCACATTAGAGCGATGAAGTATTTTGGAATGAAGACCAAAGGGATCTATTTGATTCCATTCCTAGGTGGTTTGGCGCTAAGTGACGAAAAGATAAACACGCGCTGGCAGGATGTGGTTATCTCAATCATGGGACCATTTTTCGGTTTAGTACTTAGTGTTGTTTTTACTTTGCTTTATTGGATGACTGGTGAGGTGATCTTCGCTGGGCTTGCTGTGTTTAACGCCTTGCTAAACCTATTTAATCTGCTGCCTATTTTACCATTAGATGGTGGCCATGTGCTCAAAAGTATTACCTTCTCAATGAATACTTGGGTCGGGTTAGTTGGCAGTATTGCGACCGCTTTATTAGGCATTTTTATCAGTTACTATTTCGGTCTGACGTTGCTAGGGTTTTTATTGTTAATGGGAATGTTGGAAGTGGTGATGGAATGGAGAGCTCGACATCAAAGCCATTTATTGCCATTAACCCGTTATGGGCAACTATTTTCACTTGCTTGGTACTTGGTCTCTGTCGGAGGTTTTGTTTCTATCATCTGGTACTTTGCCACTCTCGGAGATAGTTTGTTAAGTTTGCCGCTACAGATATTGGGCACTTGATTAGAATCATTAAAAAGCTCCCTAGGGAGCTTTTTTATTTGGCAAGCTTAAGTAGTAGACGATAGTAGCAATGAATTAGCCACATCTTGGTGCTTTCGCGTTATACGCAGGCAGCTTATTTATGGTTGCTTGTAAATCTTTAATGCGCGTACTGTGCGATGGGTGGGTTGAGAAGAATTCAGGTGGTTGAGAACCACCTGATGCAGCACTCATATTTTTCCATAAATCGACACTTTGACGTGGGTCGAAACCTGCTTTTGCCATGAATTCCAGCCCGACAATATCAGCCTCGGATTCCTGAGTACGACCGTATGGCAAGATAACACCGTATTGAACACCGACACCAAGTGCCGCCATCGTCATTTGTTGATACTGTTTGTACTCGGAAGCGCCAATGGCAACGTTTGCTAGAGACAACCCTGCATTTGCTAACTGACTTTGTGAGAGACGTTCATTACTGTGGTCAGCGAGGACGTGAGCGACTTCGTGACCAATGACTGTTGCCAACTGATCTTGGTTTTTCGCGACATCTAAAAGCCCGGTATACACGCCGATCTTCCCACCTGGTAGAGCAAACGCATTGACTTGTTCACTATCAAAAACAACGACTTCCCAGTCTTTAAATCCAGATTGAGCGGGAATGGTGTCAGTGATGTGTTTGGCAACGCATTGAACGTAGGCATTCGTTTTGCGATCTTTGCTGATTGGGATATCTTTCTTCATTTGTTCGAAAGATTTAGCGCCAAGCGATGACATTTCCTGATCTGAAAACATCAGGATCTGGTTGCGACCCATCGGTGATGCGCTACACGCTGTTAAACCCGCGATAGTTAAAAGAGCAGAGGCTTTCATCCATACCTTCATAACAGGCTCCATTTAATTTTTTGTTTTGAAGCAATAGTATATACCCAAATAGTAACATGATGCATGGATCAAGTTATTCATCTGATTAATAAATAAGGTGAGATGTTACGTCTTGAAGTTATGCCCAGGTAGCGTCTATGCTAGCTTCTTAGCACATCGTTACAACCTAACAAACCAGTTTGTGAAACTAAGAGTAAAACAATGAGTATATGGAAAAAGCCCGTAAGCATAGAGATTCTGAATGCCACGTCAAAAAATACCCTGATCGAGCACCTACAAATTAAATATACAGATTTCACTGACGACTCCCTTACAGCAACCATGCCCGTATGCAGCTTTACTCATCAACCTTTAGGAATGCTTCACGGTGGTGCATCAGTCGTGCTCGCAGAAACATTAGGCTCATTGGCTGCAAACTTCTCTGTCGATGAGGGCAGCTACTGCGTCGGTTTAGATATTAACGCGAACCATGTGCGAGCCATGCGATGTGGTCATGTGATTGGTACGGCAAAACCGCTTCATCTGGGTATTTCAACGCAAGTGTGGCAAATCGATATCACTGATGAGCGAGGCCGTTTAGTGTGTACCAGTCGCTTGACCATCGCTGTGAAACAACACAAAACAAAGTCGGTATAAACTAAGATGGTGATTGAGTTTTCATTAGGAAAAATCATTGCAACCCAGCGTGAAATAGTGATTAAGCTCTCCGGCAGTGCAATGGTAACCTTGCAAGCGCAAACCGATGCAATTCAGCTGCTGGGTAGAGGAGCGAACGTTGTTTTATCTCATGGAGCAGAGTGCAAATGGTCTATCAAGCTGGACAACGAGGTACAACTGGCTGAACTTTCGCGAGAAATTGGTATCGATATTCAATAATTTATAGTGTGATGTTTGCACTTTTTGGAAAAAATGAGGAAACTTAGCTTATCGACAACAAGATAAGAATTTCCTCTTTATGAGTAGCCCTCGTTTACGTGTTCAGTTCGAAACACTGTTTGAAAAATTTTCCGGTCACGATACGGACGTTCAGCTCGAAGACATCACGGAAGCGTTGTTTTGTACACGTCGTAATGCTCGTATTGTTCTAAATAAACTTGAAGAAGAGGGCTGGATTGAGTGGCATCCGGCAGCGGGTCGAGGAAAACTTTCGAAACTCGTTTTTAAACGTAATCGAAGCGACGTCAGCGAAAACCTCGCCAGGCGTTATCTCGATGAAGGGAAAATCGGTCAGGCTCTAGATGCGCTTGATAACGATGCGGCACGATTGACGCAGGTTATCCAAGGTTATTTAGGGCTTCAGCATCGACAGGGCGAGCAGGTCGTGCGTTTGCCTTATTATCGACCATTGTCGATGTTAAACCCGCAGAAACCGATGCGGCGTTCTGAACAGCACATCGCCAGACAAATTTTTAGCGGACTCACTCGCCTTGATGAAAATGAACAACTTCAACCAGATTTAGCCCACACGTGGGAAGCAATTTCTGATACTCATTGGCGTTTTTATCTTCGTCGTGGAGTACGCTTTCATAATGGTGAACCGTTAACAACCAGTTGTGTTCTTGAAAGTGTGCTTGCGTTAAATGGCTTGAACTTGTTTTCTCACATAAAGCGGGTGTCTTCACCACAAGAGTGGACCGTTGATATTGAGCTCGTCCGTCCTGATCGCTACCTGCCTCTGGCTCTGAGTGAGTCGCAAGCAAAAATTTTGCTACCGAGTGCTTTGCGTTCTGAAAGCTTTGATAGACAACCGATAGGGACAGGGCCGTTCCAAGTTAAAATGAATGATGATAAGCGTCTTATTTTGACTGCTTTTGATGGCTACTTTGGTTTTCGCCCTTTACTTGACCAAGTGGAGGTGTGGGTAATCGATGAAGCCTATTCTTCAATGGTTTATCCAAGCCTGTCAAAGCCGAAGATGGATAAACAAGGTTCATCCGATGAAGTCGAGCTGGACCCTGGCTGTACATTCCTATTACTAAACAAAAACACTGGGATTGCAAAAGATCCACGTTGGGCAGAGTTCCTCTCGCAAACCCTCAACAGTCACCAGATTTACGCGCATGTCCCACAAGATAAAGTGATGGAACTGGGAGTATTGCAAGCCTTTGGCCTTAAGCCCGGTTGGATTGATCTTAGGCCAGCAGAAGCGGGCAGCGTACCACAGGCTAATAAGGTAATTTCCGTAGCGTATCAGAAAAAGCATCCGATGTTTCCAGTAGTTGCCAAGGCCATCAAGACACTCTTAAAACCGCACGGTATAGAGGTTGAGTTTATTCGTTATGATTCTCAACCGCCCGCACCGGAGGAAGTGGATATCTGGGTGAAAGCTATGGGCATTGCAACGAACCGAAATGACGCGTTGGCGGGCTGGCTCCTGGATTACAGTGATATTGAGAAGTTCAGTTCAGGTTACGATTTTAGTGAATGGGCTAAACTTGTCGATCAATGGCGTGCTGGGATGCACACAGACTTTCCTGCGCGTGAGCTAGGACGACAGTTAGTAAAAAGCTGTCAGGTGATTCCTATGTTTCACTGTTGGCTAGGCGTGAATAAAGACCACAGCGGTGCGTTACAAAATGCAAAGTGTAATGCCTTAGGTTGGTTTGATTTTAATAATGTATGGGTCAAACCGGATATAGAAAGTAACCATGGCGAAACCGAATAAGAAGCAGCCGACGAAAACCGTCGATATCTATTGCTCAAAGTGTAAAACTCAACTATTTAAGTACCGTAAAGGCGGGAAAGGCGCACTGGTTAAATGCTTCAAAGAGCGCATTGTTGACGATTTCACACAAACCCCATGTATTTGCCCCGCTTGCGGACAAGAGTTTGCAAGAGATACTTTAGTAAGAGGAACCCCCGCTTACAAAATGATTGGCGGCAAAGTGACAATGAAATAATGAAGGGCTAGAAAATGAGTATGAAACATGACTATTGCATGGTTTTAAGTACAACCAGTAATGAAAAAAATCGAGATCAGATCATTAAAGGTTTGCTAGATGCCCAATTAGCCGCGTGTATTCAAACAATGCCTATTGAAAGCCACTACGTTTGGAAAGGGGAGGTTTGTACTGACAACGAATGGTTGCTAGTCATCAAAACTCGTCGAGAACTTTATGAATTGGTGGAAGAGAAAATAGAAAACCTGCACGAATACGAGGTCGCTCAAATCGTACAGGTTCCAATTGTTGATGGGTTTAACCCTTATTTAGAATGGTTGAGAGAATCGACGTTGAGCCGACATTAAGAATAACGACAACACTGCACCAACGGTATCGCACAACATATCTTTCTGGGCGTCCCATATGTCACCTTGCGAGCCCAGAAAGGCAATTCCCTCATCGCCACCAGCCAACTCCGCATACCACCATTCGATAATCTCATAGCCAGCAGCAAGTGACATGATAGCAAACAAAGCAAACCAGCAAGAGAACGCCTTGTTGAACCGTTTTTTGTTTATCAAGTATTCAGCGATCGGATATGCGTAAAGGCCAATTGAAAAGTGCGCAACGCGATCAAAATTATTTCGCTCTGAACCAATCATGTCGTTAAACCAGTCAAACGGCACTTCGGAGAACGTATATTTCGCACCGATAGTGTGCAAACAGAGCCAGATGAACATTAAAAAGTAAGCCGTATTACTGAACTGATAGCGAATCGAAATCGCCCAAATAGCAACAAGAATACCAATCGCCGGGATAATCTCCGCAAACCAAACTGCACGTGAGTTAGGTTCCAACGCAGAAAATAAAAACACGATGGCATAAAAAATCGTTAATCCTAAGAGTGTCGAGGTGCTTTTCATAGAGTTATTTGATCCTTCAATTTATCTTACAGTGGGACTCCATAGATTGTGTTAATGATTGCACTTAATTGAACGGTGTGCAATTGATATTTTAATGGGTTTTTTGATCACTGAAAATGTTGATTTATTGGCAAACTGCTCAACATTAAAACGTTTGCGCGTGCACTTTTCATTAAAGTTTGATTTACAACATGCCCATCCATAGAATCCATGATTCAGTCTAATAAAAAAGAAGTAAAGCCATGAAACTGGAAACTGTCGATTATCTTGCTGACGATGCTGCTCAACAGTTCGTTACCTCTCTACGAGAAACGGGGTTTGGTGTGTTGAAAAACCACCCGATTCCACAAGAGCTTGTAGAGTCAATTTACAAAAACTGGCATGAGTTTTTCTGTTCAGATCAAAAGAATGATTTTCACTTTAACGTAGACACCCAAGATGGCTACTTCCCACCTTCTGTGTCTGAAGTGGCGAAAGGGCACAAAGTGAAAGACATCAAAGAGTACTTTCATGTTTACCCTTGGGGGCAGATCCCAGAGCAGCTTAAAGCTGAAATCTTAGAGTACTACGAGCGTGCCAATGCATTTGCTCAAGAGCTATTAGGTTGGGTTGAAGCGTACGCACCTAAGGACGTTCAAGAGAAGTTCTCTATCGCGTTGTCAGAAATGATCAATAACAGTGACAAAACATTACTACGCGTGCTTCACTACCCACCGATGACAGGCGAAGAAGAGCCAGGCGCTATTCGTGCTGCTGCGCATGAAGACATTAACCTGTTAACGGTTTTGCCTGCTGCTAATGAACCTGGACTGCAAGTAAAGAGTAAAGAGGGTGATTGGATCGATGTACCATGTGACTTCGGGAACTTAATCATCAACATTGGTGATATGCTTCAAGAAGCGTCAGGTGGTTATTTCCCTTCAACGACTCACCGTGTAATCAACCCTACGGGTGGCCGTCAAGAAAAGTCACGTATCTCATTACCGTTGTTCCTGCATCCAAAGCCGGAAGTGGTGTTATCTGAGCGCTACACTGCACATAGCTACCTTATGGAACGTTTACGTGAGCTAGGGGTTATTTAACCTTTACGTGATCTCCTTACAAAGGCCGATGGTGAATGACTATCGGCCTTTTTGCATTTATGCTACAAAGTGGAAACTATGTTTTTTGTGCCGTGAATGGGGCCCTAAACTCGTGTCAGAGAGGATGAATGGAAGGACAACGTACTGTCAATAGTATTGAGCCTCATGCAATAGAAAATCCGCTGCTTTGGCCAATGTTAGAAATTCTGAGAAAACAGCCCTCTAATTGGAAAGTGCACACCTTGGCAAGCTCGTTGGGTGAACAAGGTTATATTTCAAAGCTGGACGACTCTCCCGATAAGGATTTATTCAAAAGAAACTTCCTGATCATGAATGCATTATATCAACTGCAAGACACTCTGTATCCGGATAGCTGGCTTCAAGTCGAAGCCATGGATATTCAGCTCATGTCTTCGATGGAAGCTTTGAGGCATAAGATCGATATTCATGATCCTTTGCGTGAGTATTACTTAGATTGGCGCAATTACGAAGCGGACGAAGATGAAGTGCGTCGACTGTTGAATGAATTTTGGACAACTTATCAAAAGTTCATCGGTGGTTCGTCAGTAGCCAGCGTAGATAAGACAAAGGCACTGTCACTATTTGAACTTAACACTGACGCTACGCCTGCGGAAATTAGAAAACAATGGCGAAAACTCGCGCTTCGTTGGCATCCTGATCGAGAAAATGGCGATGCAGAAAGATTTAGAGTTCTTTGTGAAGCGTGGAATGTACTGAGAAACGAATGATTCGCTAAGAATAAAGATAAAGGAAGGCAGCTAACTATAGCTGCCTTTTGATTGAACTGTCTCTGTCAGCGTATCAAAACTAGCATGATGACTTAAACTGAGATTTTCGCATGCGGTTGAGGGCAGCCATAACGTCTAGTGTGCGTGGTTTGGCTAAGTCGCCTTGTTTAGGAAGAGCGGCATGCCACTCACCAGACAGCATTTCTTCAATCTCCTTCGCCGGATGATTACACCAACCTGGAAGTTGAGCAATTTGGAACCATAACCAGCCAATTGTGTTGACTTCATCGGCTGACTCTATCTGTTCCAAAGCGCTAAGATCAGTAAACTCTTTACCAAATCGAAGTGACTCTTTGCCTTTCGCATTCACACGGAACTTGCCGTCAGTCAGAATATTCATCAACGCAACGCGGTTCAGTGCTCGAGGTGGGAAGGTCTGTAAACGTTCTTCTGACTCGTTATGGCGTTGAGTAGGGTGCTGAGCGATAACTTCTTTCGCTTTTTCAGTCACATCAACGGCTTGGTAGTCGTGCATTTGAATGACGGTATCGGCAACGTCTAAGTAGTCGCCCGACCCACCCATAACGATAATGGTAGAGATATCAAGATCATCTCGTAATTGACCAATGCGGTCGACGAGAGGAGTAATTGGCTCATCACCTTTTGCCACCAATGCCTGCATACGCTCATCTCTAATCATGAAGTTGGTAGCAGAAGTATCTTCATCAATCAATAATGTGCTTGCACCCGCTTCAATAGACTCTTGAAGCCAAGCGGCTTGCGACGTTGAGCCTGATGCGTCTTGAGTAGAAAAGTCCGCCGTATCTTTACCCATCGGTAAATGGTTGATGTAGTTCGACAGGTTCAAGTGGTGTACGCATCGGCCATCTTCGGCACGAATCTTCATAGCCTTGTTATCGGCAACAATGTATTCGCGGCCATCTCCTGGAATATGATCGTAAATTGAACGCTCTATTGCATTTAATAAGGTAGATTTACCGTGGAAGCCGCCACCTACGATCAGTGTGATACCTTTTGGAATTCCTAATCCTGTGACATGGCCCTTGTTTGGCGCATGTAAAGTGGCTTGTAGAGATTCAGGGGCTTTAAACTCAACGGCTTCTTTCATTGGAAGGTCGCAATTACCTGCAATTCGAGGAAGAATACTGCCGTTTGCGACAAACGCGACTAAGTTATTGGCCTCTAACTGTTCTCGCAGGGCATCTTGGTCTTCAACAACTTGGCAGTGCTTAATTAAAGCGGCTTTGTCGAGTTCACGCTCTAAAGTTGCTCGACGGATAAACTTAGGCAGGTGGAAAGTCAGTATGTTGTTGGCTTTTTTCCCCAATACTGAACGACCTTCAGCCGGTAAGTTAACTCGAAAACGCAGTTCAATACCTTCTTCAGTAAACAACACCGCGGTGCTATCCAGTACAGTTTGGCCTGTCAGTGAAATTGATACTGAGTTTTCTTGTTTAGCAAACTGTTCAAAACTACGCGCAATAAAATCACGTGCACCTCTTTGAAATGCAGGAGACTCGTCTCTTAGCCACTCAAGACCAGTCAAAGACCATGCGCGAGTCGCACGAAAACGTGACGCCGATGCATAAGGGTCACCCTGTACATGATCGATAAACAAAGTGAAATCAGTGAAGTCGTATTGACCTTTGATTTGCTGATAAGCTCGGTAGTTCTGCTTTTCAATTTTCTTAAGCGTGGCAGTCAACTGATCCATGAAGATATTGGCCTTTTAATAGAAGCGGGCGGCGATTATAGAAACCACCGCCCTCATAGTAAAGAGAATGCTTAGGAAGAGTAGGCGTATTGCCCGCCAGAAAGGCGCTGATTAAACAAACTTTGCTCAAATTCATTACAAGGCATAGGTTTACCATAAAGAAAACCTTGTCCGATATCACAACCCTCACCAATAAGAAACTGCTCTTGTTGGTGGGATTCAATGCCCTCGATCACTACTTGGAGTTCCAGTTTTTTTGCAATGTGTATGATTGAACAAATGATCTCGCGATCATCATCTGACTTTTCCATTTGCTGGACGAAGCTTTTATCAATTTTGATGGCATCAAACGGATATTTCTTTAAATAGCTGAACGAGGCATATCCTGTACCAAAATCATCAAGTGACAATGTCACACCTAGTTTGTGCAACTTATTTAACGTTGTGCGTGCTACTATTTCATCGGCAATTAGAGCGCTCTCGGTTACTTCGAGTTCGAGAAAGTGTGCTGGCAAATGGAAAGTGTCGAGTAGGTGTTGCACTTGTTCTGCAAAATTTACGTTTTGTAATTGAATGGGAGAAACGTTGACGGCAATTTTGAAGTTATCGATTAACTCAGACCATTGTTTCGCTTTGTCTATCGCGGTACGCAGAACAAAAGAGCCAACTTCAAAGATAAGCCCGTTTTGTTCCGCCATATGTATCAATGCTTCGTTGGAAACGTCGCCAAGTATTGGATGTCTCCAGCGAAGCAAGGCTTCTGCGCCAATCCATTTACGTGTTTTGGAGTCTACTTGAGGTTGAAAGTACAACACTAAATCGTCGTTACGCACTGCTTGTAAAAGGTAACTTTCCAGTTCATTGTGACTATTGAGATCCGCCGAATGATTTTCTCTAAAATAACTAAAAGGTTCGCCGGATTCTTTACATAGAAGCATCGCGTAACATGCATGTTGAAGGATACGCTTAGCATTGCTGCAATCTTTGTAAGCTTGAACTATACCGATATACGTGTGCAAATGTATTTCTGTTTTGTTGAAGACAAATCCATCTACGCTAATTTTAGTGATATCATCTAATAGTTGATTTAACCGAGCTTCAATATCCTCTCCCCAAATCAATAAAACCATGTCATTCGAACTTGGTCTACCAGTGATAAATCCGCTAGCACCGTGTCTGGTTAATCTGGAGTGAAATTCTTTTAAAATGTTGTCAAAGACCTCGAACCCGTGCCTGGTCTGAATACTGCGAGCGTTACTAAAACCAATGTTGATGACCACAAGCGATTGCTGATCACTATCAAGGGACTGTAAGGTGTATTGGACAATGTTCTCAAGTGCAGAGCGATTTAGAAACCCAGTCCCCTGATCATGTGTTTTTTGGTAGCTCACTTGTTTTTCCGCGGCTTTACGGCGATCAATTTCTTGTGTTAAGGAGTAACTTAACTGGGCTAAATCCGTGGTACGATTTTCAATTCGACTCTTTAGCTCGGTGTTAAGTCGCTGAAGTTTATGTTGTTGGTACACAACTGAAAGCTGTGCTTCGATTGAATCTTTGAAAGTTTCAAGCAACTGACGGTAACTATCGTTGTACTCGTTTCTCTCAGAGTCAAGCATACAGATTGTTCCAAATGTCTCCCCATTTGGCCAGAATAGCGGTAAGCCGCAATAAGAAATCATGCCTAGTTTGATGTCTGGGTTATTTTGCCATTCTTCATCTTCAAGCGCATTGGGGATTACAAGCTCGCCTTTCTGTTCTATAACTTGCTCGCAATACAAACCGTTACCAAGCAGCTCTGCATCGCCAGTACGATAAGGATTACCTAGAGTTTCGCTAGATGTATTTACTTCTATGCGATCCGGATGGATACGCATAATTAATGTGGTGGGTACGTGTGTTATTTGAGCCAGTAAGTTGACGATTTCCTGCCAACTTCTTCGCATAGACTCAGGGATTTCGTAGTCTAATGTTTGCAATCTCCCCATATAGGTCATCCTTTACGTGGTTTCACTTCCTGTGAATTAAAAATGCAGACTGCTCTATTTTGTTCTCGCTTTTTAATTAAGTATAGGGTGGCTAGGGCTCGAAACAAAAAAAAGTCCTGAAAAGTGTTCAGGACTAGGAATAGTTGTCACATATCTCATCCTTGAAACAGGTAACAAGTATCAAGGCTTAAGCGACATTAACGATTCAATAGAAATGTCTTGCGAATAGTCGACATCTTCAAAGTTAAAGCCATTGAGCTTCATAAACTCATCTTTAAAACCTTGGTAATCACCAATCTCTTTAAAGTTTTCAGCATTCATCTGTTCTAAAAGAGCGTGGACTTCTTGTTGAACTTGCGGTTCAAGTTCCAAGTCATCTATTCGAATCAAGCGTTCGCCGTCAACTGGCACTTTCTCTTGATCGTATAACTTCGTAGTAAACAGTCGCTGCATTTGTTCAATACAGCGTTCGTGAGTACCTTTTTCCTTCATCACTCGATAAAGCGCTAACAGGTAGGGACTTAGCGCAGGGATGAATACACTGGCTTTCGTCACCAACGCCTTACACACGGTTGCGTAAGCACCGCCGTCAAAGTTGGCGAGTTTGAGGTTTAATGAATGACTGGTTTGGTGTAAATCGATTTTCGCTCGACCTAACGTACCATCGAGATAAATTGGGTGCGTAATGTCAGGGCCCATGTAAGAAAAGGCGATGGTTTTGCAGCCGTTTGCGATAGAGTCGTTATTGATGAGTGTGTCAATCCAGCTTTCCCAGTCTTCTCCGCCCATTACTTTAATGGTGGCATTGGCTTCCTCTTCTGTTGCAGGCGTTAAGGTGGTTTCTATCCACTTATCGTTCTCGAGCATGATAGAAGCGCCAGTGACAGGTTCACCAATAGGTTTAATGACACTGCGCCAAAACTCATCAGATTCAGGTTTAGGTCGAACACCGGTTGCCAAGCTATAGATGACTAAGTCAACTTCACCCTCAAAGTACGTTTCAATGGCTTCAATCACTTGATTGCGCACCGAACCAGAGAATGCATCGCCAACAATATTTATTGCGGTACGCCCGGCTTGATTTGCTTCTTGCTTAAAAAAGACGTTGTTATACCAACCCGCACTCCCACCCCCTTTCTCTGAAGGGCCACGCTCAAATGAGACGCCAATGGTATCGGCGTTAGCGCCACCGAACGTTAGGGCTATTCGTGCCGCTAGGCCGAAACCAGAGGAGGCACCAATAATCAAAACCCGTTTTGGGCCTTTTTTGATCTGTGGGGCGTGCTTTACGTATTCAATTTGCTCTTTAATAGATGCATGACACCCTTTGGGGTGCGCAGAGCGAGCAACAACACCTTGAATTAACGGTTCTATTCGCATGTTGTTATCTATCCTCGATGAGTGGAATTGAAAATAGATTAACGTAAAGTTACGTAAAACTTATTGAGCTAGACCATTAAAATTAGAGATGTTTAATTAATTCTTGAGCAACGAAATCAGCGATCCAAGGTTGTGCATCTGGTTTTGGGTGAAGGCCATCATCCATCATCCATTCTGGTTTGGTGACAACATGCTCTAAGAAGAATGGCATCAAGGCAACTTGTTGATGCTGTGCAAGCTTAGGGTAGATATCGTAAAACATATCGCTATAGCGCTTACCATAATTAGGTGGAACCCGAATTTGCATCATGACAACGTCCGCACCAGAATCTTTTATCATGGTAATCATTTTTGAAAGATTCGACGTAATAAGTTTAGGAGGGAAACCTCTTAGGCCATCGTTGGCACCTAACTCAATAAGTACCATGTCAGGGCTATGCTGAGCTAGCAACTGAGGTAACCGTGCTAAGCCATTGCCGGTTGTATCGCCAGAAATGCTGGCATTAATAACTGTTACATCTTGACCATGTTCTGACAACGCATCAGGGAGTAAGCTAGGCCAACTCTCTTCGATCGGCATCTGATAGCCTGCACTCAAGCTATCACCCAAGACAAGTAGCTTTTCGCTCGCATGTGCAGTAGCGGAAAAACAAAAAAATAGAACTAAGGAAAGTATACGAATCATGCAAACACCTGTACTTAATGCACCTATTGTTCAAGCCAATTTGGTTTCTAAACAAGTCTCTACTAATCAAGAACAATTAACAATCCTCAAAGACGTAAATGTTGACATCCGAAAAGGAGAAAAAATCGCCATCGTCGGAACTTCCGGTGCAGGTAAGTCAACATTGATGACGTTGCTAGCTGGTCTTGATACGCCGACATCAGGCGAAATTACTTTATTAGGTCATGAATTATCAAAACTGGACGATGAAGCACGTGCGAAAATTCGGGCTGACTCTTTAGGTTTCGTTTTCCAAAGTTTCTTGTTAATCCCGAGTTTGAGTGCATTACGTAATGTCACGCTTCCTTGTCTTTTACGTGGTGAAGCCGAAGATGAAGCAAGAGCAGCGGAATTATTATCTGCTGTTGGATTGGAAAAACGAGTCGACCATCTACCAAGCCAGTTATCTGGTGGTGAACAACAGCGAGTTGCGCTAGCGCGTGCATTTATGACACAGCCTGAACTGTTGTTCGCAGACGAGCCTACCGGCAATCTTGACCATCAAACCGCAGACAAAGTGATTGAGCTGCTATTCGATCTTAATGAACAGCACGGGACAACTCTGATTTTAGTAACACACGATGGTCACCTAGCAAGCCGATGTGACCGTATCTATCGTATGGAGGCGGGTGAGCTTAAGGAGGAGATATAATGTCTGCAGTATCATCAAGTGAAGCAACATCCACAGAGCAAAACAGTACAACACAGCACTCGCCGAATAAAAGTTTGATACGCTGGAGTTTCGGCGAAATAAGGCAGGGGAATCTTTGGCCTATTAGCGTTGCTCTTATTCTCGTGATTGCGAGTATCTTTGCGCTTTCTGCATTAGCAGAACGAATGGAGCAGGTGATCGTCAAGCAGGGGAAGGACGCATTAACGGCAGATGCGGTGTTTGTGTCTGCTAATCCCATTCCGGACATGTTGTTAGCCTCGACTGAAAGCCTTGAACGTTCGACGATGACACGCTTTGCCACTATGGCATTTAGCGATAATGGTATGCAGCTTATTTCTGTAAGGGCGGTGGATGATAATTACCCTTTAATGGGAGAGCTCGTTCTTGAAAATAATCCAGCCGGTCGCGTTAAAGAGAACCAACTCTGGCTTGATGAGCGGATTATGACTCAACTAAACGTAAAATCAGGTGACAGCGTCACGATAGGCGATGCCGAGTTTACTGTATCAGGCGCAGTATTGATGGAACCAGGCTTGAGCTTTAATCCATTTCAGCAAATGCCTTCTGCATACATTCATCAAAGTGACGTAGATAAAACAGGAGCAATTCAAGTTGGGAGCCGAGTTCAATACCGTCTGTTTTTACAAGCCGATGACAAAACACTAAAGAGCTTGCAAGATGATACGCAGCTTTCTCCGAGCGATCGCTGGCGCACGCAAGATACTGCCAGTCGTAGTAATGAGGTTTTTGAACGCACGACGCAGTATCTGTCGTTGACCGTAGCGATTGTCATCATTATGGCGGCGACAACATTGGTTCTTACTTGTCAAAATTACGTGAACAGCCGGACACAAACTATCGCGATGTTGAAAAGTCTTGGTGCGAGCCGCCGATGGATTGAAAAGTGGTTATTTATTCAAGTCACAATCCTTCTCATTAGTGCCAGTGTCGTCGGCCTACTGCTAGGGAGCGGGTTGGAGTATTTATTACGCATTCCACTCAAAGACTTATTACCCGATCCACTCCCTAGTTACGGCGTCACACCATTTTTGGTGGCATTTATCTCTGCAGTCTTGATTACTGTTCCCGCTCTCGGTATACCATTGTTAGGCTTGATTAAAACTCCCGCGTTAGAAGTGCTACAGCAGGGCAAAGCGCAACGTTCCTGGAAGCGAATGTTACTTGTTCTAGTTCCCGTTGTTCCATTGCTTTTACTGTATGCAGATAACACCTTAGTTTGGATCGTGCTCACTGGTATAGCGGTACTGTTTGTGGTACTCGCAGCAGTTAGCGTCACACTCACAAAGCTGTTTGCACGTGTGTCAACCCATCCTGCAATGAAGCTTGCGTTGAGTCGTATCAACCGGACGCCAGTAACCAGCGGTCTACAGTTTGGTGCTTTGGCATTATCTTTGATGTTGCTGTCTATCATTTGGCTTGTGCGCAGCGATATTCTCGCTGATTGGGAGAGAACCTTACCTGCAGACGCGCCAAATGTGTTCGCTTTAAACATTGGTGATTATGAGCTCGATAACTACCTAGAAACCCTAGATAAAAATGGAGTTACGCGGTCACAAGCTTATCCAATAATTCGTGGACGACTAACAGAGATTAACGGTCAAAATGTTAAAGAGGTTGAGTACGAAGGAGAAGGTTCTGACGCGATACGTCGAGAGCTAAACCTGACATGGGGAGATACCCTACCAGAATATAATGACGTGCTTTCGGGTGAATGGACAAACAAAGGGAGTGTATCTGTAGAAGCGGATGTAGCAAATGACTTAGGCATCAAACTCGGTGATACGCTGCGCTTTGTAATAAACAGTCAGAATTACGATGCAGTAGTAGATACCATCCGTCATGTCGAATGGCGTGACATGAAGCCTAACTTTTATTTTATTTTCTCATCTGACGTGATGGCTAATTTACCTGGTTCTTACCTCATCAGTTATAGGATTGAAGAAGGAAATGAAGCGTTGTTGACGTCAATGTCACGTGCTCACCCAACGGTCTCTGTTTTAGATATCCGAACTATGGGCGAGAAAATTCAGGCTTTGATTCAGCAAATCGTATCAGCAATCACCATCCTTGCTCTTTTAGGCGTTGTTGCTGGTCTGCTGCTCATCTTTACGCTACTGAGGTTAAGCTTGTCCCAACGCCAACAAGAGATTCGTTTGTATCGCACATTAGGTTCAAGTAAGAAACGGATCAACACAACCCTGTGGGCCGAGTACGGAATTATGGCGTTGATTGCTAGTGGTGTTGCGGTATTCGCTGCGGAAGTTTGTGTGGCCGCAGTCATGACATATGGGTTCGATCTCAATGCACAAATTCACCCCGAATTGTGGATAGCTTTACCGCTTGCAACATTTGTTACGTTGGCACTTGTAGTGATGAGTTTGTTGAAAAGATTGTTAACGCCAGTAAACACTTAATCGCAGCGAGTGTTATCAAGTTTGGAACACTCCATGACACTTTTATTTTAGTTATCCACAAAAACAGTGGATAACTTTTGGGATAACTAAATGGGGTAAAAAGTGGGGTGTTTCTGCAGGCTTTGCGCCATGGGTCTTACAGTGAAATTCTTATTCACATAGACACAAAAAAGTGTCTTCTTAACCATGTCGTCAAGTACTTTTTCGCAAATTTTTTCTACTTTAATGCACTTTACAGGCGCTGTTGGATATTTCGCAAACCCATGAACTTTTTGTGATTTTAATCAAGTCCAAACACGAGTAGAATCCACCGTTAGTAAAGAATTTTCCTTATAAAATTTTTAGTGAAGCAATGAAGTCTGAGTTTCCAAGTTATAAAGATAAGCATATCGCTGTTGTTGGTGGCGGTGTAGCAGGTGCAACAGCAGCAATTCATTTTGCGGAGCTGGGTTTTAAAGTTTCCGTAATAGAGAAGGGCGTATCACTAGTAAATGGTCCACCCATTTGTCATTTGCATGCTGGTGGTAATTTATATCGAGAGATTTCCGAGCAACAATGCTTAGACTTGTTAGCACAATCTATCGATACTGTTCGCCTGTATCCGCTTTCACTGAATATTCGTCCGACAATCATCGCGGTTCCTCATTCCGATGGTGGAGACCCATCCACACTAGTTCCGCGATTAGAGGTTGTGAAAAGTGCTTATCAGACGCTCGTTGATAAAGATGAGAGTAATAAAGTGCTCGGCGAGCCAAGCGAATACTACAAACTGTATTCAAAAGCGGAGCTAGAAGCTCTCGCGCAACGTACTCAACCAAGTCATCCTACAAACTTCGATGAGTGGTGCATTCCTTTTGCTCAACATGCTGATCTTGAAGCGCTAAAGTATCCTGTTGTCGCAGTTCAAGAATATGGTTGGAGTGTTTTTCGCCTCGCCGCAATTGCCAACTTAACACTAGATACGCTTCCTAATGCTTCGGTCTTCACACAAGCAACGTTTAAGCAAGCCGATTGGATGGGGGAACACTGGCAACTTGGCTATGAACGTGAAGGTATCGATTACCTGATGACATGCGACTACTTGGTTAACGCGTGTGGCTTTGAAACAGGCTCAATTGACAACACAGTTGGTGCCAAGCGTGACAGGTTGGTGGAGTTTAAAGCCGCTTACGTTACGAGGTGGGCAGACTGTCAACAACAATGGCCAGAAGTTATTTTTCATGGCCCGCGTGGAACCGATAAAGGAATGGCTCAATTGACGCCTTATGGCGATGGTTACTTTCAACTTCATGGTATGACAAAAGGAATCACGCTGTTTGAAGATGGTTTAGTGGAGAGCACGAACTCATCTGCTCAACCTGAACTGCCTATGCCTTTACTCTCGAAGATCCGTAACGGCTGGAGAGAAGAAGTGTTAGAAGAGCGAACGAACAACGCCATCAAACACATGGCACAGTTCATTCCCGACTATCACTCTGCTGTAAAAGGAGGAAAAGCATTATTTGGCGCTCAGCAAATTCCCGGAACAGACCCAGTACTCAGAGCGGCAGATGTGACTTTTGAAGATAACCACTACGCGAGAATAGAGGTGGTAAAAGCGTCATCGACACTACTCGCAGCGCAAAAAATGCTTCAATTCTGGTTTGACATCGATCCTAACCAAAATGTGGAAACACAGCATCCGGTCGCTGTGAAGTGGTCTGAACAAGAGGTCGAGCAGTACGCGATTAAACTCACTCAAGAGCGAGGCTATCCACAAGCTTTAGCAGTGCGTTATGGTATGCCTGCATAATCGGCTGTGTTTGGGCTCAGTGGTTGTATTAATACCCAAAAAACTGAGCCCATTGGCACCATACTTCTTGCAAGCCTAGTCTATCTCCTTTCACAAAATTGACTTTTTGTCCGGGTTTCGCCTGTGCCAGTCTAGGTAAGTCAATACGAGCTACGCAGCCAAATTTAGGATACCCGCCAATAGTCTGGTGATCGTTGAGCAGCACAATAGGGTTACCATCGCTAGGTACTTGAATTGAACCTAATGCAATTCCCTCTGATAGGACGCCTTCGTAAGGTGGACGAATGTTATTGCCCTCAAGACGGTAGCCCATGCGATTCGAATTTGGGGAGATGATGAATGCTTTGTTATAAAATGCTTGGCGAGCGTCTTCATCAAAGTCCTCGTTCTGATAGCCTTCAATCACTCTCAGCTTAATGGGTAAGTTGTAATCTGGCTTAAAGCGAAACGTCATTTGCCTTGGTTTACGTTTCGGTAAGTTATGAGGGACAAAGGGAAGAATATCACCAGCTTTCAAAGCGCCACCATTTGAATCATAACCACCTAGAGATTCTCGCAAGACGGTCGATGCGCTTCCTAAGTGCTGAGCAACATTGAATCCACCTTTAACCGCTAGGTAGGAGCGAAGTCCATTCCTTGCGACTCCGAACTGAAGCTTCTGTCCTTTTTTCAACGTAAAGTCAGACCAATTTGAAATAGGTTCACCATCTATTTTCGCATTTAAGTCACCGCCACATATAGCAAGGTGGCAGTTATGCAATGCAATAAAACAAGCGTTACCCAGAGTAATTTCAATCGCAACGCAATTGACTACGTTACCAAGCAAATGGTTGGCCCAACTGTAAGCATAGTCGTCGACCGGGCCACCTTGAGTCACACCGACATGCGCTAAGCCAAAACGACCAAAGTCTTGAACTAAAGAGAGCGGTCCTGGCTTTTCCACCAGTAATCCACCGTAACTCATAGTACGCCTCCTAAATCGATAAACTCTTGTTTTGAAATAGCATTAAAGGTGACCTTGTCACCCACTTCAAACGGTATAAAAGGAGGAGAGTCGGAGAAGAGCGCAAGCGGGCTTTTACCAATAATGTTCCATCCGCCAGGACTATCTGATGGATAGACGGCCGTTTTAGAGTCTGCGATTCCTACACTTCCGGCCGGCACTTGAGTTCTTGGTGTGGCAAGCCTTGCCATGTGCAATTGAGTATCAACGTCAGAGAGAAATGCAAAGCCTGGAGCAAAGCCAATTGCAGAAACCGCGTACTCGGTTTTCGTATGCAGGGTAATAAGATCGTCTAATGACAGACCTCGCTTTTGAAAACGAGATAGATCTAACGCGGTTTCTTCAGAGTAATATACAGGGATAGTAATGTGATTCGGCTGGGAAAGCTTAAGTGATTGAGTATCAAACTGGCTCACGATTTGTTGCAGCTCATTGACTAAGTTCTTTTCGTTGATTCGAAAAGGTAAGTAATCAATGAGAATAGTTTGATAGGAGGGGACAACGTTCATAACAATTGAAGCGAAAGTTTCTCTTATGCTGCGAGCAAGCTCTCCGACTGCATTTTCAGAAATACTCTCATCAAACTTAATGAAAATACTGCACTCGGAGATCAAAGAGATATTAAATTTCTCTTTATGCATTAATTTCCTCCAGCGTATAGGCTTTGGCGGATCTTTTGGATCAGCGCGATCGACTCTTCATTGTCACCATGAACACAAATTGTGTCGGCTTCCAATAATATGTAACCGCCTGAAGCGGTTTTGACACGCCCAGAGTCAGCTAAGGTCCGGACTTGATCAAGTATCGCGTGCTCGCTTTTTAACACGGCATTGGGCTGTGTTCTAGGAGTCAGTAAGCCGTCATCTTGGTATAAACGATCTGCAAATGCTTCAAATAGCAAGGGAACATCATAATCGTCTGCGATTTCTAAGTATTTTTCATTTTCCTGTGAAGCTAGGATCATTAACGGTACTTTGAACAGTGCTGCCGCCTTTACTACCGCTCTAAATATCGCATCACTTTTCATCATGTCGTTGTATAGAGCACCATGAGGCTTTATGTAACTGATGTCTGTGTATTGCGCCCGGCATAATGCTTGTAAAGCACCAACCTGATATATAACCATGTTCGTAATTTCATCACCCGTCATGCTTATGCTTCGTCTGCCAAAGCCTTGTAGGTCGGCGTAACCTGGGTGTGCGCCAATATCAACATCGTTGTCATTCGCTAGGGTGATAGTGTCGTGCATGACATTAGGGTCGGAGGCATGAAAACCACACGCGATGTTCGCCATATCAACATGGGGCATCACGTCTTCATCTGCGCCCATACTCCAAGAGCCAAAGCTCTCGCCCATATCACAGTTCAATGTAAGTTGCTGTTTATTCAATGTCATACGTTTTATTTCTACACAAGCAATGGGTTTACGATGCAGGAAAATGCATCTAGGTTCAGTGACTCACTTCATTCTTCTATCATGAAAACGAGGCTTTTTGAGCAGATAGGTGACGAAAAAGATCACGTTAGTCCATAAAGATGTTGCCGTTATTTGAGTTGATCCGAATTTTGAGGTATTTCGTTTCTTTTCCATCCAATTTTTGAGAATTTAAGGTTATTTTGCATTAGCATCGTGTTAATCTTGTCGCCCTTCATGGGTGATAGATTGCATAATGGTTCTTCTGTCATTTTTGTGGTTGTCTGCGACAGGAATATATATGTCATTACGAGCGAAGCTTATTTGGCCTCTTCTGGTCTTTTTAACGGCTATCTTTGTTATCTCAAAAGGTTACACCTCGTATACTGTATACCAATCGTCTAAGCATGAACTGGTCGAGCAGACAAGAAAGCTGATTAACAATGTTTCTTTCTCAATTAAAGATGCGCTGACAACAAAGGACAAGCAAAAAGCTCAAACTATTCTCGCCAACTTTTTAAACCAGCCAAATGTAACGCGGGTCAAACTTTACGACCAAGATGACCAACCATTCGCTGTTATGGAGATAAGTGGGGCACTAGCACCCGTTCCCAGTCAAACCGAAAGAAGTAGGTTGCACGCTCTAGGCTATGCCTTATCAACCAAATTTCTTTATGTTCTAGAGCCGATTATCCATGATGGCTATGTCATTGGTAGCATGAGAGTTACGCTTTCTCATCGCCCAATTGTAGAAGCCATACAATCTTCACTTCAAGATGGCGCTTTACTTCTTCTGTTTCTGATCGCTGGTGGCACTGTTTTTTACATAAGTATCGAGAGGCTTGTTCTCAAGCCCGTGATGGAACTCAACCGCGTAATAGAGAATGTGACACACGGACGAAACACGGAACATCAAGCTCGCTATTACGCCAAGGATGAAATTGGAGACCTCGCGAGCTCTTTCAATCAAATGATGAATAGGTTAACAGTACGTGAGAAGCAGCGGCAACATTCGCTAGACACACTAGAACAAAAGCGCGCATTTTCAGAAGAGGTTATCGAATCTGTTCAGCATGCATTAGTTATTACAGACAATTCCGGACGTGTTATTCATTGTAATACGGCGACCCAGCAAATATTTCAAAAAAAATTAGATGAACTTAAATATGCCAATATTCGTGATCTAATTAAAACCAAAACACCGAATGAGCTGAGTCAGATCCTGAGTCGAGGCCTAGAGTGCGATGATATTCACCTCAAAAATGCAGATAACGAACAGCAGTTGAGCCTAACCAGTCGTCGCCTCTCGACACATGAATACTTACTGTTTTCGATTCAAGATATCACCGAAATTGAAGAAGCCATAAACCGGCAACGTGTTGCGGGACGCGTTTTTGAAAGCAGCCAAGATGGTCTCATTGTTCTTAATCATCGCGGTGTCATTACGATGGCAAACCCTGCCGTCACTAAATTAGTCGGCTTAGAGGTGGATCAGCTTATTGGGAAGTCATTCATCCAAACGCTAAAGTGGCGCAAGTTACAGGAAATGATGCCTAGTATCATCGAGTCGATAGAAAATTATGGCGTTTGGCAAGGTGAAGTTATCGAGAAGAACCATATTGGTCAGTTTGTACCGATGTTTGCTCGAGTCAATCGTATCGTTAAGTGTGAAGACTATGGTTTCTATGATCTGGTTATTGTTCTTACCGACCTTTCCGGCGCAAAAGAGATGGAACGATTGGAGCATTTAGCTCATCACGATGCTTTAACGGGGTTAGCCAATCGATCTAAGTTCCATTTAGAGTTGGAACAACTAGTACAACGCTCTGGATACTTGCGTGACGAATTTGCAGTTTTGTACCTCGATCTGGATGGATTTAAAGAAGTTAACGATACCTACGGTCATGATGCAGGTGATGAAGTTTTGAAAAAAGTTTCCGAGCGTCTAACATCTGCGACGAGACATAGTGATTTAATCGCAAGACTTTCTGGTGATGAATTTGTCATGTTGGTAAATCCCGCCAATCAAAAAGTGGTCACCCGAATAGCAGAACAGTTGCTCGAGAGCATATGTGCTCCAATTGAGTACAAAGGTCACTTACTCAAAGTTGGCGTTAGTATCGGCGTAAAATTAGTCGGCGTAAATGAGCGCGATGCTACTCGAGTTTTAAAAAGTGCGGATACGGCAATGTATCAAGCAAAGAAAGCCGGAAAAGGCCAAGCAATATTAATGGGATGCGAATTACAAGAGACAGTTTAAATCGTAACGTCAAAGCTTTAAACTAACCCAATTCGCGTCAGAAGGAATAATAAAATGAAAGTACTCGTTACGGGTGGTATGGGCTATATCGGTAGTCATACGTGTATTCAAATGATCGAAGCTGGCATGACGCCAGTGATTCTAGACAACCTGTACAACAGTAAATCTACGGTATTAGATCGAATTGAAAAGGTATGTGGTGTAAAGCCAACCTTCATTAAAGCCGATATCAGAGATAAATTGGCGATGGTAGAAGCACTAAAGTCGCACAATATTGAAGCTGTTATCCATTTTGCAGGTTTAAAGGCCGTCGGTGAGTCTGTAGCAAAACCTTTAGAGTATTACGACAACAACGTTAATGGCACTTTAGTATTGGTTGATGCAATGCGTGAAGCCGGAGTTAAATCGTTGGTATTTAGTTCATCAGCGACTGTATATGGTGATCCTGCATCTGTACCCATCACAGAGGACTTTCCAACTAGCGCAACTAACCCATATGGGCGCAGCAAATTAATGGTAGAAGAGTGTTTGACCGACTTCCAAAATGCGAACCCTGACTGGAGCATTACACTTCTTCGTTACTTTAACCCGGTAGGTTCACATCCAACAGGCGAGCTAGGTGAAGATCCTCAAGGTATTCCAAACAACTTAATGCCGTTTGTTTCTCAAGTTGCGGTAGGGCGCAGAGAGTTCCTTTCTGTGTTTGGTAGTGATTATCCGACCAAAGATGGCACAGGCGTACGTGATTATATTCATGTAATGGACTTATCTGATGGTCACGTTGCTGCATTAGAAAAAGTAGGTAGCAAAGCTGGCCTTCATATCTATAACCTCGGTACTGGTAACGGCTACAGTGTACTGGACATGGTGAAAGCATTTGAAGCCGCAAGTGGTAAAGATGTCCCATACCAACTTGTTGAGCGTCGTCCAGGTGATATTGCAGAGTGTTGGGCGGATCCATCAAAAGCGATGAATGAGTTAGGTTGGAAAGCAACTCGCACTCTAGAAGAAATGACTGGCGATACATGGCGCTGGCAGTCTACTAACCCTCAAGGTTATCCAGATGCCTAATCTTTAATTTACATAATAGTAACAAAAAGGCGCGTGATTGCGTCTTTTTTGATCCTAATCGGAAAAAATCGTAAATTACTGGTTAAAAGGTAGCAAGTATATATAGAGCTGTTAAACTATGCCCGACTCTTAATTTGGGTTATAAATTTTCTCATAGCTATTGGGGTAGTTCATGGAACTCGGTCTGATCATCACTTTCATCATTGCAGCAGCAGTAATGGTGAAAAAAGAGATGGCAAAACAGTAAACTTTCATTTTTCATACTTTTCTTTACATTTTTGAAATGAAAGCCATAAAAAAAGCCAGCATTACGCTGGCTTTTGTGTTTTTAAGGTTTAGAACTCGTATTTAACACTAATGTTGTAATTACGCTCAGCTTGCGTTTTGTCTCGACTTAACTCAGTCTTACCGCGAACATCGTTCCAAAGATGGTATTCTTCATTCGTTAGATTCATAACACCAGCACGAATGGTTATATCTTTCATTGGTTTGTAGTACGCCGTTAAGTCAACGACTGTCGCAGACGGCAAAGCAACTTGGTCTTTGATTCCGCCTTTATCACCATCAGAGTTGATATCACTGTTCGATTTCTTAGCCGTGTAGTTTACTTTTAGGCTTGTCCCCCAAAGTGCATTTGGTGAATCGTAATTTACAGCAGCTACGGCATTCCATGGGTTTACACTGTTCAAAGGATTACCATCACCATCTTCACCTTCTGTGTATGCTGCAACAAAGCGAGTTGTCACGCCTGATGGAAGACCAGCAATAGCATGCCAATCAAGACGGTTAGAGAGCTCAACCCCTTTAATGTTTGCTTCACTAATATTGATATTTGTGAATTCAGTTAAACCACCATTGTTTGATGACGTTTGCTCAATAAAGTCACTGTAATCACTGTAGTAGAACGCTACTTCAGTTGCCGACGCTGCAGTGTTATGACGGTAACCAAGCTCATAAGACAAACTCTTTTCAGATCCCAAATTTGGGTTAGGGCGGTTGGTATAGCCATGAGCCGGATTATCGTAGGTGTAGTAAAGCTCGTCGAACGATGGCGCTCGGAACCCTTGGCTCACTTGCGCGAAGATCGTGCCTGGTTGCGATATAGAGTAAGTTGCTCCTAAACGACCAGTTAATGCAGAGTCGCTAAACTTCTCGAATGACTCTTCAGAAGTATTTGAAGGATTAGTAGAGAAGTAATCGTAACGCACACCTGGAGTCAGAATTAGCTTGTCATTAAGAAGCGAAATTTCATCTTGCAAGAATAAACCAAAGCTTTCTTCTTTTGCATCCGGTGTGTAAACGTAAACAGTATCTGGCGTGCCAGGATCGGAATTAAACTCGCGATTGGTATTACTGATGTCACTATGTTTGTACGATATTCCGTAAACAATATAGTGATTTTGAATCTCTTTATCTAACTGAGTTTCGAATTCAAATTTGTCTTCAGTATATTCGTAATCTTTTTTCTGTTGGTTGTCACCACTAGGCGGTACGTAAGGTGGGTAACCAGGGCTGGCTTCGATAAAGCGATTAGAGACGCCGTTTTCTTCTTTACCAATCCATGTAAGCTTGGACGTGAGCGTATCCGAGATAGCTGCATCTGCAAACCAAATGTGCTTGAGCCCAATGCGATTTTGCTTGGTTGTGTCTTCAGCGTTGAAGTTTTTGTAACTTTTATGTGCGATCTCTGAGTCAGTCTCGTTGTAAATAACTTCTCCCAAGAACTCCAAGCGATGAGCGTCATTCAATTGAGATTGAAGTTTTACCAATAGATCGTTTTTGTAATAATTTTGGTTGTCCACAGAATAGTTATCGTAAGGCGCCTTAGAGAAATTTTGTAGCTCTGCACCATCACGGCGTGTAAAGGCTATAAGTGCTTCTGTATTACCGAAACGCTTTGCTAAAGCTACATGCTCACTAAAAGAGTTATCTTCCGATGAATAAGAGAGTTTAGCTTGACCACCAAAGTCTTTACCATCTTTGAGGAAATCCTTCGGATCTTTTGTTTCGAATGCGACAACACCGCCAATTGCATCACTACCATGTAGGCTAGAAGCTGCTCCTTTAACAATTTCGACACTCTTTAGCATATCGGGGTCGACAGTAACGGCACTAGAATTGATAAACGAATATGGTCCACCGCTGAATACACCTGGTTGAGATGCACCGTCTACTAAGATTTTAACTCGTTTACCTTCCATCCCGCGAATGTTAATACTTTGGACGCCTTGGCGTTGAGTGCCATTAACAGTAACACCTGGCGTATACTCGAATAGGTCATTCAAGTCCTTTACCATGTTTTCTTCGATGTCTTTCTCTGATACAACAGCAACAGAAGCAGCAACAGTGTTTATGGTTTGGTTGGTACGGGTGGCCGACACAACGACTTCTTCAAACTTAGAAGCTTCTTCCGCATAAGCAGTATGGGAAAGGGCAACTAAAATGGAGGCTGACAAAATTGATTTTTTATACATTGGCTTCAATACCTTAGATCCATAATAGGTAACAACACGCGGATATTAATGGATCTAAATGGTAATTACTATCATTACCATTGTCATTTATTGGTTTGTATTGAATCTTCTTCTTTGGCTATGAGCATTCCTAGTCTTTAGTTATCAATATGTTATATTATTTGTCGTTAGTTCTTGATAAGTTCATACAAATACAACGAATGTGATGGATATCACATTAAGAGAGGCCATGTGCAGAGTCCAATTACGTTAGAAGCACTCCATATTCTAGATGCTATTGATCGAAGAGGGAGTTTTGCTGCTGCTGCGAATGAGTTAGACAGAGCCCCGTCATCGCTGAGCTATCAAATCCAGAAACTCGAGCAAGACTTAGACATTATTATCTTCGATCGCTCTGGTCACAAAGCCCATTTTACTGAAGCAGGTAAGCTTATTCTTGAAAGAGGAAGAGCCATTTTACAAGCCAGTGAAAAGTTAGTGAACGATGCAACGTTATTGGCGAATGGCTGGGAACTGGATATTACCATTGCCTTCGATGGCATTATTCCTATATCCAACTTTTTCCCGATGGTTGATGCGTTGGCCGAGGTCAGCTCAACTCGAGTCAGGCTGCAAGAGGAGATTCTGGCTGGTAGCTGGGAGTCGTTGAATACGGGGAGAGCTGATTTACTGATTTGCCCATCACTGGATACGCTTCCTCAAGAAGTTAAGTCAGAAAAAATTGGTAAAATGAGTATGTATTGGGTAGCTTCCGCTGATCACTATGTTCACAAGCGTAGTGGTAAGTTTGATGAAGCAGCGCGAGAAAAGTATCGGATTATTGCTATTGCAGATACCGCACGTGAGCAACCAGCGCTCTCAATTAATATCATTCAAAAACAGCCTCGCTTGACCGTCACCAACTTTACGGCAAAAGTAGAAGCGCTCACTGCAGGTTTAGGTATTGGTACATTACCAAGCCAAATTGCACAACCTCTTATTGATAGTGGTGTATTGAAACGAATCGAAGGCACTGAAGAACAGCCGATGGATATTATTTTGGCATGGCGCCGGAACACTATGGGTGAGGCAAAATCCTGGTGTATTCAGTACTTAAAAAAGAATTGGAAACTAAAGTAACAACGTAACTTTTACTTCTTAGATTCCCATTGATTATCGAATGTAAGAAGTAAAAGTCATCGCTAATGCTGAGCTTTTCCATTTAAAGGGAGCACCATATCTGCCGTACCGTCTGCAAACTGGACATCGATCTCAAACCCCAAGTTCTGAGCCAACATCAACATCCCTCTGTTTGTTGGCATGGTCATTCCAGACATTTGCTTTGTGCCTTTAACTTTGCAATAGCTGATTATTTTCTGCATCAGCACTTTGCCTAAACCTTTTCCTTTCAAATCTGAACGAATCAAAATAGCAAACTCAGCGTCACTATTGTCTGGTGTAATCAATGCGCGGGCTACCCCTATGATAGACGGTCCGTCAGTATTAAACGCTACCGCAACAAACGCCATTTCGCGGTCGTAGTCGATTTGAGTAAAGTTTGCCAAAGCCTCATGGTTGAACTCTCCAACTTCAGAAAAGAAACGCTTATAGAGATCTTCTTTCGATACGCTATTAATGAATTGAGCATGCAGCGGCTCATCCTCTGGCAAGATAGGACGGAGCAGGATAGGTTGGCCATCTCGAAGCGTCACCGTTTCGACAAACTCTGCCGGGAAAGGGCGAATCGCTAGCCGTTTTTGGGCGTCTCCTTCGTACTTACACAGTGTGACATCTGCATCAAGGATAGTTAAATCGCTTCCGGACACTAGTACTGGATGGATATCCAGTTTTTGTATTTCTGGTAACTCAACTGCCATTTGGGAGATACGAACCAAGAACTTCGACAACTCAGTAATATCGAGCGCATCTTTGTGTTTCTGCAGGCGAATCTTTCCAGACTTTAGGGCAACAACGACAAGGTAGCGCGCAAGCGTCATGTTCAAAGGAGGAAGTGCAGCGACGGCATCTTGGGCTATATTCCACTCAGAGCCGCCTTGACCAAGCAAGATCACTGGTCCAAAGACTTTATCTACTGCAATACTAATCCGTAGCTCTTCAGCGCTGCCGAGCTTTGCCATCCCTTGTACCAACAGCCCATGTACATTGGCGGAAGGGTAACTGAGCTTTACGGTATCTAAAATGGATAGCGCTGCGTTGGAAACTTCTCGACTGTTTCTTAAATTTAGAGCGACACCGTGAACATCCGATTTATGAGGAATGTCTGGAGAACGTAATTTAACCGCAACAGGGTATCCAATATTTTCTGCCATATGAACAGCTTCAATGTCGTCAGATGCAATCCACGTAGGCAAAACGTTAAACCCGAACAGCTTAAATAATGGGCTGGTTTGATGCGTATCCAAGGTGACTGTGTTTTTATCCAGTAGTCGTTCGTTTACCCACTCTTTTGCTGAACTCACACTTCCAGAATGTAATGGCTCTGCCGTCGTTGGCGTTTCCATTAGTTGTTTCTGGTTTCGTCTGTATTCGACCAAGTGCATGTATGCTACAACCGCACTTTCAGGTGTTCTATAGGTTGGAATACCTGCTTGAGTAAATGCCAGTCGCGCTTCTCTCGACGTTTGTTCTCCTGACCAGTTGGTCAAGATATTAAAATGCTTATGCCGAGGGTGAGATTTGATGGCATTAATAACGGCTTGAGCAGTTTCAAGAGGATCAGAAACAGCAGAAGGACTATGCATAATCAATATCGCATCTGCACAGTCGTTATTCATCAGTGCGTTAATGGTATCAATATAGCGTTTTTGGGTTGCGTCACCAGACAGATCAATTGGATTTCGAGCACGCCAGTTGGATGGAAGTACTGCTTGTAATTGCTCAATGGAAGCGTCATCAAGCGTTGCGAGTTGGCCACCACGTTCAATCAAAGTATCAACGGACATAACAGCAGGGCCGCCGCCATTGGTGATGATCGCTAAACGCTCTCCACGAAGTGGCACAGAATGCGTGAGTGTTTCAACCGCGGCAAAAAGCTCATGCGTATTGCTGACTCGTAACATACCAGTTCTGCGAATAGCAGAATCGTAAATTACGTCAAGTGTATCTCCGTCTTGCTGCTCAAAAGTATTCATCTCTTTAGAGCGGCCCGCTTTTAGCACCAATATACGTCGGTTACGTGAAGCGGCGCGCGCAGCAGACATAAATCGGCGAGCGTCTTGGATATTATCAACATAAAGCAGAATAGCTTCTGTGTTTCCATCCATACTCAAATAGTCGAGCAAATCTGCAAAATCGATATCCTGTCCACGCCCAATCGAAATGAACGAAGAAAAACCAATGTTCTTATCATTTGCCCAGTCTAAAACCGTGGTACAAACCGCCGCGGATTGTGAGATGAAAGCAATTTTTCCAGGTTTAGCTGCAACAGGGGAAAACGTGCAGTTAAAATTGTGCCAAGGAAGGATGATACCTAAGCTGTTTGGGCCTAAGACTCGAATGTTCAATGATGAGATATCTAAAGGCTTAGGGTCATCAGAGATAACAATCGCAAACGGTGTGCCTCTCTCATCTAGCTCTTTAAGCAACTGCTCGTTACGTGAAACGTTCGTACACAAAATTGCAATATCTGGCGTATAGGGCAGGGAAGCTACATTAGGGTAAGCGATCACGCCAGATACGGCTTTATATCGCGGCGTTACTGGCATAATCGCGCCACCAAATCCACTTTGTAGAAGGTTGCGCATCACAACATGTCCTGCTCGCAATGCTTTTTGAGATGCCCCAATAACGGCCACAGAGTTGGGTTTAAAGAGTTTATGTAGTTTATTCATGCTGACTCCTAGCCGTTTGTAAGTCACGTTGGCTTCTCGGTTTCATATCAATCATAAACGAATAATTTACTGATAAAACATCTTCAGACCAGACATTGCAGAAAATGTGTACGATGCTTATGGAGTTTGTGTTATTCATCACATCAAAATCACAGATTATTGTATTTGATGCTTGATAAACGGCCCTGCTATCGGCATGATTTATCGTAATATTTATCCAGAGCATTTGTTACTTCATGAAAAAAATCGCAATCATCGGCTTGTCAGTTCTGCTTTCTGCTTGTGCATCTGAAACTTACATCACGGATGTGACCTCAGAAAGTTACCGAGAGGACTACAAATCAGATCGTATCTCTAAACCAATTATGGCGTCTGAAAACGCTGTAGTAGAAAAAGACGTACAACCAACTGTTGTGAAAATGACGGCAAAGCCTGAAGAAAAGAAAGTAGTCAAGCTAACGCCAAAAGAGCAGGCGAAGCCAGTTAAGATCGTACCACCAAGTAAAAAGCAAGCTGGCATTCAACGATTCGGCTATACCATTCAAGTCGCAGCTGTGGGTAGCCAAGCTAAAGTCGATCAGTTTGCAAATAAGCTGCCACAGAACGGTCAGCCAATTTGGGAAAACTACAAAGTCGTCAACGGTACTAAGTGGTTCTCAGTTTTATACGGAGACTACGCAACAAGCGCAGAAGCCAAGCAAGCGATTTCGACTTTGCCAGCTCAATTTCAGCAGTTAAGACCATTTGTTAAAAGCATTGATGCAATCAAAAACTCAGCTTACCCAACGCTTAACAAATTAAATTAACACATCAAATAAGGGAGCGAATAGCTCCCTTATTTATTTGCTCAAATCCTATTCGAACAACATTCCTCACATTAAAATTACTGTACGTCACACTTCAAAGGTTTATCATAATAAATAGTATCTTTTGTAGGTCACGGAAAGATGGATTCATGATTAAAAATATTCTTTTACTATGCGGCGGTGGCTCTTCTGAGCACGAGATTTCATTATTGTCTGCAAACTTTGTCGAACAACAACTAAATCTTATTGAAGACGTTCACGTTACACGCGTAGAAATAAAAAACGAAGGTTGGATGACCAACCAAGGTGAGTTGGTTTACTTGGATCTCAATACCAAGCAGTTGTGCTCAAGTGAATCTAATCAAACCATTGATTTCATCGTGCCTTGTATACATGGTTTTCCTGGCGAAACAGGCGACATTCAATCTCTGTTTGAAATCGCAGGTATTCCTTATCTTGGCTGCGGGCCAGAAGCGAGTAGCAATAGTTTCAATAAAATCACATCTAAGCTTTGGTACGACGCTATCGGCATACCCAATACGCCATACTTATTCTTAACGCGAAACGATGAAGAAGCTCACGTTCAAGCTCATAAAGCCTTTGAAAAGTGGGGAAAAGTTTTTGTTAAAGCCGCTCGCCAAGGCTCTTCCGTTGGCTGTTACAGTGTCACAGAAAAAGACAAGCTTTCTAATGCAGTAAATGATGCTTTTGGGTTTTCTGACCAAGTGTTGGTTGAGAAAGCAGTAAAACCTCGAGAACTTGAAGTTGCTGCATATGAGATGAATGGCCAACTACATATCACTAAGCCAGGCGAGGTCATCGCGCCTGATGGTGCTTTTTACTCGTACGATGAAAAGTACAGCAGTTCAAGTCACTCGCTCACAGAAGTTGAGGCGAAGAATCTAACTCAAATACAATTAGATTCCATCCAACACGCGTCAGAGACGGTATTTAAACAAATGAATCTTCGTCATTTATCTCGTATCGACTTTTTCCTAACGGAAGATGATGAGATTTACTTAAACGAAGTAAACACATTTCCAGGAATGACTCCGATCTCAATGTTCCCTAAAATGCTTCAAAACAACGGGCACAAATTTCATGAGTTCTTGGAAGATTGTATAAACAGTGCAAAGTGATTAACGTTATCGAGACGCGTTTTATGATACAAGTTGTTTTCTAGAGCAAGGTTTATTCAAGCCGTATTTGAATATTGTTCAGTAGCAATTATGATTATATCAACGCATTAAACAGATGACTCAGTGGTATGGCGATTTCAAATTATAGAGGTTTTAACCTGCAGTCAGTCGGATCAGATGGCAGTGTTTGGAAGGTTAAAATCAAGAACCACGTCTTACAGGGAAGTTTGACGGCGGTAAAGAAAAGCATTGATTGGTGGTGTGACACCGCATCGATTATTGATCCCAAAGAGTTTGCTTCACTCGGACAGAGAGTGCAGCAAACTGGTGTTGAAAAATCAGAGGTCTTTAACGGCTATACTATTCAAAACGATACAGGCCAACCTAACTCTTGGTACTGTATGTTTAATGGTAAACTGATCAAGGGCAGTAAAGCCGCTATTCAACGCCATATCGAAGCTTATTTGGTTGCAAAGCAAAAAGCGATGCAAGCTCAACAACAAAAGAAACAATAGAATGACTCTGGTATATTCAACAGAAACCGGTCGAATTAAACCGGAAGAAGAAAAAGTATCTCGCCCTAAAGGCGATGGTGTTGTTCGGATTCAGCGCCAAACGAAAGGCCGTAAAGGTAAAGGCGTATGCATTGTTACAGGTTTAGACTTGGATGATGCACCTTTAAAGTTATTAGCGGCAGAACTCAAAAAAGTCTGTGGCTGTGGTGGCTCTGTAAAAGATGGCAATATCGAGATTCAAGGTGATGCTAGAGACAAGATCAAGGCACATCTTGAAAAGAAAGGCATGACAGTCAAATTAGCCGGTGGCTAATTTAATATTTCCAGTAAACAAAAATGGCGTCTAAAGAAATAGACGCCATTTTTTATAAGTTGCTAATTGAAGAGCAAGCAATCGTAGATTGATAGATCGATATTAGCTATTTTATGGTAAATAACCATTATGTTTAATGCTCACAGTAAGGCCCTTAAATTTAAAATCTGCAGGGGAATAGGAGCATACTCAGACAGCATTTAGCGTACGGCGATATGCAATTTAACATAATATACATAATGCGAACTTAAGAGTTAGAAGATTAGCATTGGTGAAGTCAGTTTAGTTACACCGTATTTGGCTGTTGCTGCTTTGCAAGCCTCATCAGCTGTCTTGTATGGACCGTGAACTTTGATTTCACCACAGCGACAACTTGATAATAACCAGTCATCAACTTTAAAACCGTGTGGCTGATTAAGTTCCTTCATTGTATCTTGGGTTACGTTCAACACTGTACACGTTGGTTCTGCATCTTGCTCATTCAACATGAGTCAACATGGACACGCATTTGCTTAACCCAAACGTGTAAGTACTACATTAGTTTTATAGGAACAAGGAATCTAACAGATGTAAACTCTCTACTTTTCAATCTATACCTAGATCTTTCTTCATATGTTCACTCAACTCGTTAGTGGTTCTTACATTAATCTTATGTTTGCAATGATGGATTCTCAGCTCTTCACCAAATAATTTTACTAGTGATTTGGTATACAAAGTACTAATATTATTTATTATTCTATATAATGTATCTTTCTGATAAACAAATCTTTTCGAATTTTGTATTGCAGTCTTCATATTTTAATATCCTTACACGTTTAACTTTATAATTTAAAAAATCAATTTCAACTTTTATTATTACTTTTTCCGATATGTAATGAGTCATTATCAATGATGCACAATCAACAATTAAATCACCCGAATCCAACTTAGTAATTTCACGAGACAAATTCTTTATTTTTAAATCTTTATTTTCCATATTTAATCCGATTGAGTTAATTTCTTCAGGATATCGGTTCAACTTAATATCCAATATAGTTTTATTAAGATAGTAGTCTGCCATTATTTCATGGCGGCTTTTAAATATCATTGCCCCCCTCCGATGATGCAAGTTATACTTTCCCACCAGTTAAAAGACAACGTGACTCAGAGTTGCAAAAAGGTAACAATCATGGAATTGATGAACAATGAGCTGATCTGCTTTGCAGCCATTTGTAAACACCTCTCTCTTACAGAGGCATCAAAAGAACTTGGAAAGTCTAAAGCTCAAGTCAGCAGGCAGCTAGCAGCATTAGAAAAACAACTTGGCGTAACACTTGTCCACAGAACAACAAGGAAACTCGTTTTAACTGATCATGGCGAAAGCATTAGAGAGCTTGCTATCAAGACGTTAGAGAGTTTGCACGAGTTAAATTACAGAGCTAGCTCGTTGAGTGAATGCATTGATGGAAAGTTTAAAATCACAATGCCCAACTCTATAGCCTCTTCTATTTTTGGTTCTGTTCTAAAAACTTAAAAGAACGATATCCAAAAGTTGATTTTGAAATATCGTCAAGTAACAATGTAGAAAATTTATTAGAAAGCAACGTAGATTTAGCGATTAGGCTTAATAATGTTATTGATGACACTCTTATTGCACATAAAATTGGTGATTATAGTGATGTTTTGATATCTAGGGTAAGTAATGCCAACAACAAAACACTATTAATCTACAAACATCATTCGAATAAGGAATCAATTAAAAATCAATATACTGATGTTATCGAAGTTGATAACACCTCTATTTTAATAAACTTTGTTTCTGAGGGAGTTGGGGTTGGTGTCATTCCAAACTATCTTATTAAAAGTAACTATATAGACAAAAACATCCGAATATCGCAAACTTTTGATATAGAACGTTCCATGTATATTGCCTACCCTTATCAAAACCCTTTGCCAAGAAAGCTAGCTGAGATATCTACTTTTATTAGGTCTTAGTTATCACAAGTATTGAAGAGTGAGTCATTTTAGGGCGGTTGTTCAGATTTAGAATTTTGCGTTGTCTACTCAACTACGCCTAACGCTAACCTTTGTAACATATTGTTTCGGCGGTATTTATTAACACCCCCATCTTTATGCTTGCTATCACAATGTGAGATGCTCTGCCGTCTTGTTATCAAGGTTTTGCGCGGAATAAATCACGTGGGGTAAACGATAGATTGACTTACATTAAAATTTTCATCAAAAGCGACTTTATATAAAATTGATTTCATACCAATCTATGTGTATCTTCTACCCATATCCCCACAATAACCAAGGAGAATGCCATGGATAAGCTACTCGCGTCTGCATTAGAAATTAAGCAGCGAACTATGGTGACTGGCTTTTTTGCTAGAAATGGATTCAAAATCGCTATGACCGATTTTGATGATGTCACTTTTGAGCGAGAAGGCGTGCAAGTTAACGTACATTTTGATCTGCAGTCAAACGCGGAGTCTGCATCTGTTTTATCTCATGAGGCATCAATCATTCCTAGCTAAAAACTTTTATTATCACCGATACACCAAGCCGAACATAAAAGTTCGGCTTTTTAGTGACAAAAAATGATGAGTGCGAACAAGAGTTGTCGATCACTCGTCTAAATAGACGATTAATAAATCAGCTTCAACTTCGTTCACAACCTTTGGTATCGATGAAAAAAAGCGACTCAATAAGTTGTGATGATGACCACAGACAACTAAATCTATCCCCTCTTTTTTGACGATTCCCGATAGTTTTATATGAAGATCGCCGATTACTACCATGGTCTCGTTTACTGGGTATAAGCATTTATCAGCGAGCTCTTGCAGCCTTCTTTCCAATTCTTGCTCTTCCTTCGCTTCCATGACTATGCGATCAACATCTACGTGAACAAATGAGAGTTTGCTGCTTGAGTTATCTGCTTGCATTATTGCTTTTTCGATAACGGCTTGGCTAGATTTAGATAAGTCGACAGCAACCAAAACGTGCTTGTAACCCATCATTCCTCCCTTGGTTAGTTTTTGTTCTCATATTAAGTCTAGTCCACATAGAGCGAACACAACATCAAAACTACTGCTACTCATCCAAAGATCAACGATGTTTTCCCAATTTCTTCTCTAATTATCGGACTATTTAACAGGAAGGACGTCAGGAAACGTTACGTTGTAATAGGCGTTACTGCTCTTGATTTCTACTACTCTTGAGGTTTCATATTACCCACTTCAACGTCGCCTAGTTTAGTAAAACTACTTTAGGTTAAGCGTGTTCAATATGTAACGCTCCGCTCAAATCCAGGAGACGTATTTCGGCTAAAAAAGCAGCTAAATAAGATGAACTTCCGATTCATCTATTACATATGTCTGCGAGTGCTTACTGTTCTTATATCGCGTATTTAATAAGTCTAGTTTAATTACCGTTATAAGTTACGGTGTATCTTTTTTCTTTTTTCAGCATAATCCTCTACCTTGGAACGAAACCCTCTCGCGCTTTGTAATTAAATTACAAGATCAATCGCAACCAATATGGTTGGCAGATTAAATGTCCGAGGTAAATAATTGATATTATTGAGTTTAATTTATGAGTTCTTTAAAAAATGCCTAATTACCTGTGCTACGAAAACTAAGGTTAACACGATTAGGTAAAATTTTACCAACTCGCTATTTAGTCTTAAAGGCAATTGAACAAGATTACAATCATAGAGGTTTAGTAAATTGTAGTTACAGCGTAATTAGGGTGGTGTTTGGGAATGTAAAGGAATAGAAAATAGAAAGGCAAAAAACAGGGCGTATGCCCTGTCCATGAATTGATTAGTTTTGTTGCTGTTGTTTTTCTGCGTACTCAGATCGAATCCGTTCTGCAACAATTTTGATAGCTTCTGCAGTACTTGTGCCCTTCGCCATCAATTCTTGAATTCTCTCTACAGCTTGTTGTTGCTCTTGGTGAGATAGAGGGGGTAAATCGTCAAACATAAAAAGCTCCTCATTTTGAGGAGCTGACTATAACGATTCAATTAATAGGTAGCAAGGAAATTAATGGATGCACCCATAGCGTTCTCGTTTGTGTACTGAGCTGCGATATCCAATTCGAACAACTTAAGTGGAGACAACCCGATACCAGCAGTAATGGTTCCTTCGTCATTACTTCGAGCTAAGTTCTTCATATACCCTGCTCGTAATGCCATTTGACGCAAAATATCAAATTCAATACCAGCTCGAATCATTTGCGTATTATCATCAAAGGATGAAAAACGTTTTTCTTCGTTGAGATCGTAGTCAACACTCATCGTAAAGTAATCGGCAACAATCCCTGCCCCAACAGTGTATACAGGACGCATGCTATATTCGTATGATTTTATCGTATCACTGCCATACTGGAATGATTTTGTTTTAACGTCTCTTCCGATCAAATTTTTCGCTGAAATACCGAGACGATATGGGCCAAAGAACCAAAGTGCGCCGGCGTCTAAGTTAAACATCGTTTCCGCGGTCTCATTTTCACGTAAGTCTTTAGTATCAAAATTCTGAAAACTCGTGGCGTATGAGTATGTGTATATACGCTGAAGTTTAGGAGTAACACCAAAAGAAATGTGTTGGTTCATGAAATTAGTGTATTTAGCAAGTGAAATACCTGCTTCAGCCACGCCAATAGAAACACCTTGTACATAGCTATCATCTAATGGATTAGTACCTGAGGTATCAACATTTGGTTGTACGAATGATTCAGTGTATAGCTTACCGTATGCAGTTGCAGATAAGAATTTGTTGGGGATACCAATGGCAACGACACCACCAAGATCAAAGTCTGTCTTTTTCCCATCGATAGCATCCATCGATTTTTTGATTTCATCGACGTCTGTCAATTTGCTGATGCGTTCGATCTCATCAACTAGATCATATTGATCATCGTAGCTGCCACCAAAACTTGGCACGATCATGCCTGCATCGTCATTTCGGCGATAAATCGCAGTAAGAGCGGGGTTGAAAAAAGGCGCAGTTAGATAAGTTGCTGATACGGTACCAACGCCACCCATTGCATCACTACGAGCCTCTATCGCATAAGTAGCAGCAGAAGCAGCATTAGCGAAAAGAATAGTAGCAACAGAAGTGGCAAGAATTTTATATTTGTTTTTCATACTACACTTGTGATTTTAGTTCGTCCTGAACCTTTATCGGCACAAGTAGTATTTCTTTAACTATTCTTCCTGAGAAAGATCATAGGTTCGGCTAATAGTTTGAGCCTGCTCAACAATTATATCGCCCTGCCAACGGCGACTATTGATACTTACCGCCAATACGTATCTATCGTTTGGGACACCCGCTAGCTCCAATGAATTTGGATAGTTAGACTCGTAAGTCTTTTTCCACATTTGCTCGTACTGGCCATCAATGTAGTCATACAAACCGACTTCAAGTTGCGGTAATGGACAATGGGGATTACGAAGTGCGCTCTTTTCTACTTTCCAATTCTCTTTAGATGTCCAACGAACATATTGAGAAGAGTTTGAATCTCCAAGTATTACCCAAGTTCGATACTCTTGTTTATCAGTAGAAACAACGGTTAAGTGATATAAACCAGCTTCTAGTTTACCTGTTAAGTTATAGCGTTTCGAGTAGCTACGCTCGTTGGCAAGTTCTGTCCCGCTCGGCTGTTGTTCATAGCTGAATGAACTGTCCGCGGATATAGAATCATCCACCCATCGATTAAATGAAATATTTTCGATGTCAGTTGTAGCTCTTAGCTTGATCACCAATCTAAATGTATCTCGCCCAGGGCTTTGAATAGTCTGACGAATAACGTTCACACCACTTATCCAATCAGGCAGCGTTACACCAGTGAGAGCCTTGCCACAGTTTTTAGATAGTGACTGACCAAGAAGATCATTAAGGTGAGGAGTCAAATCTTTACTTGGTTCCGTTTGCCAGAGTTCAACAAGAGAGTTGAACATACCCGCAAGATCATCTTCAAGTAAGTGTTGATGTGCCTGTGTTAAAGGCGTGTTAGTTTGAAACCAGTCCATCGCATGGACTGGTTTCACTAACGCTAATGAGAGAACTACAGGGAGTAGTATTTTCATTACGACTTATGCTTTCATCTTGTAGCCAACACCACGAAGTGTTTCAATTTCCAGTCCTGGCAGTTTTTGACGAAGCTGTAGTACATGTGTATCAACCGTACGTGTTGTCGGGAAGTGATTGTAACCCCAAACGTGGTCAAGTAGCTCATCACGAGTAAACACGCGACCTAAGTTTGACGCCAAAAATAGCAGCAAATCAAACTCTGTTCGCGTAAGCGTAATTAGCTCGTCTTTATAAGTCACTTCACGAGTCGAGCGGTCAATCTCTAAGTCTTTTGTAATCACTTTATCAGCGTTGCTTTGTTCTGCTGAATCCGGTGCTCGTAGCTGTGCACGGATTCTCGCAAAAAGCTCCGCCTCAGCAAAAGGCTTTGTTAAGTAGTCGTTCGCGCCGGAATCAAGGCCTGCAACTTTATCTTTTACGGTAACAAGTGCCGTTAACAAGATAACTGGTACGTCTTTAATCTGTTTCCATTCTGGGAGACATTGTACAGAGTCACCATCTGGGAGTTGGCGATCGAGAATTACCAAGTCAGCTTTTTTCCATTGTGGCTCTACGTCTGCAATACGCTCCACATGTAAACACTCATATCCTGCTTGTTCCAGGCTTACTAACAGGCCGTCAGCCAAGTTTTTATCGTCCTCAACGAGAAGCAGTGTCTGTTTCACAAGGTATCTCCAATATAAAAGTTGTAGGTGGTCCCATTAAGGACATTTTTCCGCCCATGCGGCCTACCATAGATTCAACGATTGTTAATCCAAGTCCTAACCCGCTCTTACTTACGAACGGTTTCTTCAAATTTGCCCAATCTTTAGCCGTTAGGCCTCCTGCATCTCGGACTTGGAATACTATTTTTTCTTCACTAGTTGAGACATCCAATTCAACCGGTGCGACACCGTACTTAAGCGCATTACGAAGCAAGTTATCGATACAAGTTCCTAACCAGTACACATTAACTTTAGCAGCCACATCTTCATTGATGTTAAAAAGCACGGCACTATCAAATTCTTCTTCGATCTTAAATTCTAACCAATCTGCAACGGATGGTACCCAGTCTGTTGCAAGCATTTGGTTATCAGATTGCAAATAATCTTTACTTGCTTCTGCCAATTGACGCAGGCGGCGCGTATCTTCACACAATCTGCGGAATTCGTCATACACACTTTCAGGCAAATGCTCGAACTCTCGACGAAAGCCTTCAACCGTTAGTGACAGAGATGCAATCGGTGTTCTGAGCTCATGCGTTAAAATTTGCAACACGAGCATTCTACTACGTAGTTCTTCTCGCTTGCTATTCCAACGGTACACCGCCCAACCAATCACCAAAAGAATATTGGCGATTACCAGTATGATCATACTGATCCGCAAAACTTGCGAGTGATCTTCTACATCCCAACAAATATTGCCTCGTTTAACAAAGCAACTTTTGCTTTGAGAGGCTAGAGCGTATGACAGACCCGCATTCGCTACGTTCTCTTGCCAGATATCTTTCTCGAAAACAAAGTAACGGTCACCACGTCTTAGCCAAAGTTCGTTACCTTCAATAAACATGCTCGCGCCTGCAATCAAAGCATTAATGGCGTCGTCATCCATGTTTTTCAAGCTTTCTAGCAACTCATCCCCTTCCTCGTTATCACGCTCTTTTATATGCATGTACTGAGATAGTTTGGGTTTGAGTTCTGGATACTTATCCACATAACGTGCCGCGTACGTCCCACCACCAGGGTGAATGAGACCACTACGCGAGAACCAACGAGGTGTCAGCTGCGTCCCTTTACAAATCGCTCTTGTAAATACTAAAGGCTCAGTAATTAAAGGACTTAATGGTAATTTGCCACGACAAGTATTCGCCAAGCTGTAAAGCTGTTGGATATCTTTTAACGGATAGTCAGACGTTTGCGGCAGAAGCGAATCTGGCGCAAGTAACTTGGTAGGATAATTTGATTGCAGAATACGAATATCGTACGACTTAAGAGCTACTTCATAGTTAAATAGCTCTGTAAACGTATCTATTCTTTCTGGTAGTGAATCGGAAAATGCAGGTGCCGAAAAAAGCGGCAATACAGTTGCAAAACCGAGCAAAAACTTTTTAATCAAACTGTTACCGTCACTTGTTACATTAGCCAAAACTATACATCAATCTACAAGCAATTGACATCTGCTAACAGAAGGATTTGCATTACTATAACATTGAAACGGAACAAAAAAGGGCCAGCGATTGCTGACCCTGTATAGTTTTAAATCAAGAATGGTTAAAGTGCTTTAAAAATAGACTCAACACTTTCTTTCGCATCACCAAATAGCATTGATGTATTTTCTTTGAAGAACAGTGGGTTCTGTACTCCTGCGTAACCAGTGTTCATTGAGCGCTTGAATACCACTACGTTTTTCGCGTTCCATACCTCCAATACGGGCATACCAGCGATTGGGCTGTTCGGATCTTCCAGTGCGGCTGGGTTGACCGTATCGTTAGCACCGATAACCAATACGGTATCGGTTTCTGCAAAGTCATCATTGATTTCATCCATTTCAAGAACGATATCATACGGTACTTTTGCTTCAGCGAGTAACACATTCATATGCCCCGGTAGACGACCCGCTACTGGGTGAATCCCAAAGCGAACTTCAATACCTTGTGAACGAAGTACATCAGTAATTTCATGAACAGGGTATTGTGCCTGAGCTACTGCCATGCCATATCCTGGAGTGATGATTACTGATTTTGAGTTCTTCAACATCTCTGCAACTTCTTCAGCCGTTGTTTCACGATATTCGCCCTGCTCTTCGTCACCTGAAATCACTATCTCTTGACCAAAACCACCGGCAATAACACTGATAAACGAACGGTTCATTGCTTTACACATGATGTAAGAAAGAATCGCACCTGATGAACCTACCAAAGCACCTGTTACAATCAATAGATCATTTGCGAGCATGAAACCTGCTGCCGCTGCTGCCCAACCTGAGTATGAGTTCAACATAGAGACAACAACTGGCATATCAGCACCACCGATTGAAGCGACTAAATGGTAGCCGAATGCGAACGCGATCAAAGTCATCACAATAAGAGCGAACATGCTGCCATCTGCTTTTACGAAGTAGATCATAAGAAGCGTAGAAATAACAACCGCTGCGAGGTTCATTTTGTGCTTATGAGGCAGGTTAAGTGGCGACGAAGAAATCACACCACGCAGCTTACCAAATGCGACAATTGAACCGGTGAAAGTTACGGCACCGATGAACACACCCAAGAATACTTCTACAAGGTGGATAACATGCTCAGCATGTGTTGCTGCTTCTGGCGCATCTAGGTAACTGTTGTAGCCAACTAAAACCGCAGCTAAACCTACAAAGCTGTGTAGAATCGCAACCAGTTCTGGCATCTCGGTCATTTCTACTTTCTTCGCATAGAAAATACCGATCGCACCACCTATCGCCATCGCGATAATGATCCAACCAAAACCTTGCGCATCTGGGCTAAAGATCGTCGCTATCAGCGCGATCGTCATACCAGCGATACCGTAGTAGTTACCATTACGAGCAGACTCTTGCTTTGAAAGTCCCGCCAAACTCATGATGAAAAATAATGCAGCAACAATGTAAGCTGCTTGTACTAATCCTGCAGACATTGTGACTCCTATTTATCTTTGCGGAACATTTCAAGCATACGCTTGGTGACGGTGAAACCACCGAAGATATTGATACTCGCGATCAATACGGCAATAAAAGATAGGAATGAAACGACGCCATTACCTTGTCCAATTTGCAGTAATGCACCAACGACAATAATGCCAGAGATAGCATTCGTTACTGACATTAGTGGAGTATGAAGTGCATGGGTAACATTCCATACTACGTAGTATCCGACAACACACGCTAGAACAAATACAGTAAAGTGAGAAAGAAACGCCGCTGGAGCAACCGATGCTACCCATGCAAAGGCTCCAACAGCCGCTGCCACACCAATAATTTTCTTCGTTGGAGACGTAGGTTCTTCTACTTTAGGCTCTGGCTTCACAGGCTGTTCTTGTTTCACTTGCGGCTGAGCTGAAACCTGAATTGGTGGCGCTGGCCAAGTAACTTCACCTTCTTTCACCACGGTAACGCCACGGATAACAACATCTTCAAAATCAATATTGATGTTGCCATCTTTCTCTTTACACAACAGTTTTAGAAGATTGACAAGGTTTGTCGCGTAAAGCTGAGAAGATTGTGTTGGCAAACGACCAACCATGTCAGTGTAACCAACAATTTTTACGCCGTTATCCGTCATGATAACTTGGTCTTTCACTGTATATTCACAGTTACCGCCATTAGCAGCTGCCAAGTCGACAATTACACTGCCCGCTTTCATGCTGTCGACCATTTCTTTGGTGATCAACTTCGGGGCAGGTTTACCAGGGATGAGCGCGGTCGTAATAATGATATCAACATCTTTAGCTTGCTCTGCGTATAACTCTGCCGCTTTTTTGTTGAAGTCATCAGACATTTCTTTTGCGTAGCCATCCCCAGAGCCAGACTCTTCTTGAAAGTCAACGGTCAGGAACTCAGCGCCCATCGATTCAACTTGCTCTTTTACCTCTGGGCGAACGTCAAACGCACGGACAATAGCACCTAAGCTACCTGCAGCACCGATAGCCGCCAAGCCAGCGACGCCAGCACCCGCAACCAATACTTTCGCTGGAGGTACTTTACCGGCAGCCGTAATTTGACCTGTAAAGAAACGACCAAACTCATGAGCTGCCTCAACCACTGCACGATAACCAGCGATATTAGCCATCGAAGATAGCGCGTCTAAGGCTTGTGCACGTGAGATACGAGGAACGGAATCCATGGCAAGAACGTTAATGTTCTTACTGGAAAGTTGTTCCATCAACTCAGCATTTTGAGCCGGCCAAATAAAGCTAACCAGTGTTGCTCCATCTTGCAGTAACGCAATTTCGTCAATGCCTTGCTCATCATCCACAATTGGCGCATTAACTTTTAAAATAAGGCCAGATGCCCAAACTTCTTCACTAGAAACGATTTTCGCACCAGCTGCTTCATAAGCGGCATCATCGAAACTCGCTAGCACCCCCGCTTGGGATTCAATCGCGACATCGAATCCCAATTTTATTAACTGCTCAACCGACTTCGGCGATGCAGCCACTCGCGATTCACCCGCGAGTATCTCTTTAGGTACACCGATTTGCAAAACGCATACTCCTTGTATACATATCAATAAATTAGTCCCAAAACAGAGCGTCGCTCTACTCTAATTCTTTTTTATTTCTATCTGTTTACCACGCAAGACAATTGCAAACGAAAGATGATGTTTGGGGACACCCATTTGCACAATAACACCTTGACTAACAGCCCTGTTATTATTCTGTTTGTATCGAACGCGTCTCATTACTTCAAGTGTTTTGTAATTTAAATACTAAATTTCATTACATATAACGCTAAGTAATGAATGATTGTCGCTCTGTGCACGAAAAATAACAACGCAACACCGTACTAGACTGAGGTCTAACCAGGTAACGATTAAATACTGACTTAACAGAGATTTAAGCGTTAAAAAGAAAGAGCCACTAGCATATACACTAATGGCTCTTTTTAAGATGACTGGAATCAAATTGCAGTAAATTGCTAGTCGAAGATTTTATCGCCCATTTGATCAATAAACATTTGAGATTTCTTCAACATAAGGTCATTGGCATCTTGCTCTGAGCCAAGTAAATCGGAGCGAATAAACCGATGTGTTTTCACTTCATCATTGTCATGCTTTTCTATTCGACCAGCGATGCGATATTGTCCGCCCTCTGAAAGGCTCTCTGGGTAAATAAAGAAACCTTTATACTCAACTGGCTCGATAGTTTTAGCTTCAGCGGTTTTCTCACTACCACCAAACAAACGCGAAAAAAATCCCACGATTCCTCCTTGGGTCAACTCACTAGTCAACTGAGCGACTCTTACTTGATATTAACGTTAAGGATCGGTTTTTCATACCAATCCAACTCTTTGTCATCATCATAACTAGTATGGGAAAAAATTACAGGCACATCATACTCTCGGTTCTTACGCCTGTCTTCTTTCACCATTTCTGCGGCGTTTTTCACCGCTATATCCGCGCTTTGCTTAAACTGGCTTAATTTTTGTTCAGGAAGTGAAGACAAAAAATCAATATCATGACGGATATAGACAGGCTTGAGCTGGATAAGCGCAAGGCAAGCAATATCGGCTAACTGTTCGTTGTCATACTGTTCTAAAAATTCGGGCAAACTGAGAACCTGGCCTACTAATGTTTCCATGTAATTGTGCACATCTGAGCTTATCTGCATCTGTAAATCTCCTTTTTCCTATGAAATGAGTATAGCAACGACTTGTTTATAACAACTTATTGATTGCTCTTAATTTAATCAATCTCTCTCTTTTTGCCGTAATGTCTTCCAAAATACTTGGGAAAAGGAACAAATAGACGTATTCTTGCTAGTTCTCAAAGTTCGAAATTCAATAACGGATAAATATCCATATTGATAAAACGATTTACCTAACCAATTATATAGTCAACTATTTTCAGGCAGTTTGTAATAGATGTCCTCATCGTCAATGACTTCATCAGGCTTCAGATTCTTATTCCCTTTTTTGCTACTGGGCATAGTGAGTTCGGGCATGGACAGCATTATTCAGATGACTCAGGCAAACTGGGGCATTGCCGCAAACTTGCCGTACATACTATTAGGTTGTGCGCTACTCCTTTGTTATTCATTTAAGCAAGGCAGAGAGTCCATGGTGTGCTTGGCAATGTTGCTAGCCTACTTCGTGATACAGCACCGCCTACAAGTCCCGCTTCAAAGTGGTACCGCTTTACTTGAGCTAACCATTTTAGCCACGTTACTTCCTGTCTCGTTTCTTACGGTATTTTTGTTTAGTAAAGAAGGTTTTGACTCTAGAGCCATGTTGACTTACATCTTGATGTTAGCAATGTTCGTTCTTTGGTCTTATCTAACGCTAGCATATTACGTTGAAGGAGGGTTTGAACAATGGACAAGCGGTATTTTATTTATTGTACCGACGGTCTCTAAACTGCCTTTAATTCTTGTTTTATATTGCGTGGGTATTGTCTGTTTTCTTGGAATCCTTGTTTTAAAGAAGAATGAAATTATCCATGCGATGACCTACTCTGCCATGGTATTGGCGTCTGCGACGTTCATTTTCTTTGATGTGCAGTACATATCAAGCACCATGTTTACGCTAACAGGGCTGCTTATCATTATTTATGCCGCTTCCGCTAGCCATCAACTGGCTTTCACCGATAGCCTAACGCTGATTCCAAGCAGACGTGCACTTGATCTCGATCTAAAACACATGGGTAAGAAGTTCACGATCGCAATGCTTGATGTTGACCATTTTAAAAAGTTTAACGACACCTACGGTCACGATACTGGTGATGACGTTCTAAAAATGGTCGCTTCGCGCCTCACTAAAACCCCAGGCGGCGCAAAAGTTTATCGATTTGGCGGAGAAGAATTTACCATCGTTTTTAAAGGCAAATACGCTGACGAATGTAAGAACTTTTTGGAAGAAGCTCGCAAATCGATTGCAGAATACGAGATGATATTACGCGATGAAGAATCTCGCCCTGAGAACCATAAACAAGGACAAAAACGTCGTGGTAGCAACAGTTCGAAAAGAAAGTCGGTTTTTGTTACCGCAAGTTTCGGAGTTGCTGATAGCCGGAATGGGCAAGCTCCTCTGGACGTTATTAAATCAGCGGACGAAGCACTTTACAAAGCGAAAAAGGCCGGACGTAACTGTATAAAGCTTCGTTAGACCCTCACCAATCGTGAAAGTTAACAAGCTTGTCTGGGTTTACAACAAAACCGAACTTCCCCATCAGCATAATAACTGCAATCATCGTTGCCACTATCCCGATGTTATCTATCTAATCAAAGGTATAAGGTATACGCCCGATTGCGACATTCCGTTCGAACTGTGTTGCCTATCTTACTTTGAGTTAGCTTTAAAACAACCACCAAAAAGTGACAACGCAACAAAAAGAGTGACATTCATAAGATTTTGTTTTTAAAAAGAATTGACCACAGTATGTGTGTTTCTTCCCAAAGACTTCGAGGTATATAGTGCTTTATCAACGGTTGCATACAAGTCTGATTGCACTTCTTTCCCTGTCGGTTGAAAAACAAAAACACCCTGTGACACTGTCACTCTATTTGACACACTAGAATACTCATGTGGGTAATCGAGAAAATACATAGCCTCTTGTATACGCTCGGCTTCTCTTTCTGCTGTTTGAGTGTCGGTACACCCTAGCAACACGACAAACTCTTCTCCACCATATCGACCTACATATTCCCCAGAGCGACAAAAAGTAGCCTTGAGTTGATTCGCAATCGCTTGCAAGCAACGGTCGCCCTCAATATGACCGTAATTATCATTAAACGGTTTAAAAAAATCGACGTCCAATAGAATCAAAGCCATTGGCATATTGTGACGGCCATGCCATGCAACCATCGATTCCAACTTATGGTCGATATAACGGCGGTTATAGAGTTTGGTTAGGCCATCTTCATTCGCTTGTTGAGTCAAAAGTTGATTAACTTGCTCTAATTGAGCTGTCGCTTGCTTAAGCTCTCGTCTCATATGAGCAATACGCTGCATTGCGATAAGTTTAGAGTTCAGTACCAGTTTATCTACCGGCTTAATTAAATAGTCATCACCGCCCGCATCTATGGCTTTAGCAATCATTTCTGGCTCTTCGTGACTACTCAAGAAAATAATTGGGATCCAATCCGGAAACGTTTCTCTTATATGAAGAGAGACTTCAAAACCGTTCATATCTGGCATTGATATATCGAGTAACACCAGTTCCGGATCAAAACTCTCGTAGGTATTTAACGCCTCTAGTCCACTACCTACGGCTTTTACAATATGTCCAAGTTGCTTTAGACGAATAGCCAACTGCATCCTGTCTAGCTGAACATCGTCAACCAGAAGGATTCGCATCGATGTCCCTGTCGGTTGCATAACGCGTTCCATTTTTAATTATGTCTTTATTAAACATATACCATACTCATAGAGTTGTTGCATTCGACTCATAATTAAGTGCTATATTTTTGTTTGAATATCACGGAATCCATTGCATAAAGCAGTTAGACTGGACGTTACCCTATCTAATCATGGCCTGTGAGCAGAAGTTCAACAAACTCATTCACTTTGGTCATCTTGCGGACTAATGGGTATAGCTATTTGATGCATTTGGTATTAATATTCCCGCCTTTTTGTAATGAGAGACACACCATGTCAGAAGCAACTAACAGCGAAAGCAAAAAAATCGATCTAGCCAGCATTTCTCCAGAGCTACGTAGAGTTATCGAATTTGACGAAGTTCCAGAGCAAATGTTCGAAATGGTTACCTCTATCCATGAAGTGTCTGAAGAAGCGGTACGTGAATCATGGGACGAAATGCCAGCAAGTGCACAGAACATTCTAGACAACTTTGAACAGTTTCATGCTCTAGTTTCTGTAGGCCAAGCATTCGCTGGTATTAATGTGATGGAAGAGTTTCCGACTCTTAATCTGCCAGAAAACATGACAGATGAAGATAAAGAAGAATACCGTGCTCAACTACTTGATAATGTGCTTCACAACTGTGTGAAAGACATGGTTAAGCAACTTAAGAAAGCACGCCGTGACCCACTTCTTAAGCGTGAATTCAAAGAAGTATTCGCGAAGTAATTCCGACATTCTTCTAGTAACAAAGGCCGCACTTTGCGGCCTTTTTTGATCATGAAGCGTAAATCAGTCTAAACGGTTAATGAGGCGCTAGTGCCATATCTTTTTGTGTCACACTGACACCTTTAATTTGTGCAAAAACACGGCTACCAACTTTTAGGTTGAGATCATCAAGGGCCCACGGTGTGATCGTTGCCCACAAATAACATTTCTCGTCTAGCTTGAGTGATACATTAATACTCTGCTTGTCATCGGCTGCGTTAAACGCCTCAATGGAATCGACAATAGCAGGCAAAATATTTCGAATCGACGTCGCCTTGGGTTGCTCGAGCGTGATAGAAACGTCGTTGGCACGCACTTGCAAGCGTATTGGCGTGTCTGGTGTTCCGTCAATCTTTTGCACCCACAGGAATACATTAGGTGCAAGGCTGATACAAGTCAGTGCATAACGTTCATGATGTTCAGCAATCCGGCCTTCAAATAAGCTGCTTTGATCTGAGAAAGATTGCCATGGACGCATAGCATGAGAAGCCCACACTTCCTCAAGCTTACCTGAACTCGAAATTTTACCTTGGTCAATAATTGCAAGGTGCTGAGCAAGCCTTAAAATTTCCTGGAGACTGTGTGTGACATAGATAATAGGAATATTTACCTTCTCCGACAACTCCTCGAGAAAAGGCATTACCTCACGCTTTCTTGGCATATCGAGTGAGGCAAGTGGCTCATCCATCAAAAGCAAATTGGGCTTAGATAGCAATGCGCGCGCAATCGCAACACGTTGCTTTTCACCACCAGAAAGTGATACCGGAAAGCGCTTTAGTAACGGTTTGATAGATAAGAGTTCGGTGACTGCATCAAAATACTCGTCATCTTTTTCTTTAACGCCATATAACAAATTGCCTTGAACTGAATAGTGAGGAAACAAACGTGAATCCTGAAACACATAACCAATACCACGCTTGTGCGTTGGTAGGTTGATTCCCTGTTCACTGTCAAACAAAACATGCTCACCAACCGCAACATACCCTTGCCTTGGAGTGACCAATCCGCTGATGATGTTAATCAACGTCGTTTTACCTGCACCAGATCGTCCAAACAAGGCACTAATTCCATTACAGGGTAACTTAAGTTTGATGTCGAAGTCTGTCTCACCAAGCATTTGTTTAAATTGGACTTTAATCGTCATTGCTTCGCACCCAATCTGCTTGCCGCTTTACGATTTAGCCATTCAGAGATCATTAATGTAGACAAGGCTAACGCGATAGAAATGATACACAGACGAGCCGCCTGCATTTCTGCACCTGGCGTTTCAATAAAGTTGTACATTGCCAGCGGAATCGTTTGGGTCTCACCCGGAATGTTAGAGACGAAACTGATCGTCGCCCCGAATTCGCCAAGACTACGAGCAAATGACAGCATCGTGCCCGTAATAATTCCGGGAATGGTCAGTGGTAACGTGACGGTGAGAAACACTTTTAAAGGAGAAGCGCCTAACGTAGAGGCCGCGTGCTCCAATTTAGGGTCGACGCTATCTAAGCTTAAGCGTACTGAACGAACCATCAAAGGCAAAGCCACGACAATACAAGCGACTACTGCCCCTTTCCAATTAAAGCTAAATACTACCCCTAAGTTTTCATAGAGCCACTTTCCAAGGAACCCTTGTCGTCCTAAAGAAATCAACAATAAATAGCCGATTACCACTGGCGGCAATACCAGTGGTAAATGAATTAAGCTATCGAGAATCGATTTACCAAAGAACGTTTTTCGAGAAAGTAGCCAAGCAAGAAAAACGCCGAGAGGAATCAGCCAAAGTACTGCGTACGCGCCTACTTTGAGGCTTAACATTAAGGCTTGGTATTCCAGTTCTGTCACGCTTCGTTCCTATAATTGAAGGCCGGTTTATTGCTGAAAGCCATATTGAGCAAAAACGCGTGCGGCTTCGTCCGATTTTAGGTACTGGAAGAACTGCTCCGACTCAGTAGAATCATTCACAATTGCAGCCGGGTAAACAATAGCCGCATGCGTATCACTCGCAAATTCGCCGAGAATTTTGACTTTATCAGTTAACTGAGCATCGGTTTTGTAGACCACACCTAAAGGCGCTTCTCCACGTTCAACCAACGCCAAAGCTAAGCGCACATTCTTTGCTGGTGCGACGTGAGTTTGAACCGCTTTCCATACACCCAGTGTAGTCAATGACTCTTTCGCGTACATACCAGCAGGTACTGACGTCGGATTGCCTAAAGCAAGACGATTTCCATGCAATGCCTTCTCCCATGCCTTTGCATCAGAAAAGTTAAATGAGGTTAATTCTGAAGACTGAGGAGCAATCAACACTAAGCTATTGCGCACTAGATTTGTGACATTGTCATGATAAATGACGTCTTTATCGACCAAATAATCCATCCATTTCGTGTTCGCAGAAATGAATACATCCGCTGGTGCGCCATTGATAATTTGTCGAGCGATAGAAGAAGAACCACCATAAACGGGAGTGATAGAAACGTCATACTTTTCTTCAAAGTTTTGCGCGATCTCGTTAATCGCATTCGTCATAGAAGAGGCTGCATACACTTTTAGGTTCGTTGCTGCGTTTGCTGAAAATGAAATGCTTAATACTACCGTAAGGCAAGCATACTGTTTCCATGCTTTCATAGAGATACTCCAATACAAGGCAAGCGAAAGAACAGGTTATTTAAATATAAAGTTCAATCAGTTAATGGGCTATTTAAACAAAAAATCAAGGCGCATATGTTGTTCTATCGCATCTGCGATGCGATTAATGCCTTGCTCCTTTAACTCTTCAAAGTCTTGTTGTTTGATTTGGATGCCGTTTACCCATTCTGATACCAGGCTTAAGACATCTGCCTCGTCAAAGAACCCGTGAAGGTAGGTTCCCATGATTTGGCCACACTCGCTGATCGCCCCCTCCGCTTCACCGGAATTGAATGTAAGAGGTTGCAGGCCCCGTACTTCACTTCGCCCTACGTGGATTTCATAACCCTTTACATTGGCTGTTTTGCCGTTAAGAGAAAGCTGTGCTTGTGTGTTTGTAAGCTGTTTGCTGTTAGTTAGCGTCGTAGTGATATCAAGCAAGCCAAGTCCTTCGCTTTGACCTGGTTGGCCTTCGACGCCGTTTGGATCATCAATCAAGTTTCCAAGCATCTGGTAGCCGCCACAGATACCAATCACTTTTCCACCAAGACGAATATGACGCAAGATATCTTTATCCCACCCCTGGCTTCTTAGATAATCCAGATCGTCTCTGACCGATTTGGTCCCAGGCAAAATAACCAGGTCGGCTTTATCTATTTTTTCGCCTTTACCTACATAACGTAGATTGATGTCTGGATTCAATCGCAGCACATCAAAATCAGTATGATTACTAATCCGGGTTAAAACAGGCACAACAACATTCAGTTTTACCTCAGAGTGCAACTCTTGCTGTGCAGTGATCGCGTCTTCTGCTTCTAAATTCAAACCATGAAGAAAAGGAAGTACACCAAGTACAGGTTTACCTGTTTTTTCTTCTAGCCAATCGAGGCCCGATTGCAATAAACGAATATCACCTCGAAAACGGTTGATAACAAATCCTTTTACTCGCGCTTGTTCAGATTCAGAAAGTAACGCAAGTGTTCCGTACAAATGTGCAAACACTCCACCACGATCAATATCAGCGACAATGATCACTGGTACATCAGCGGCCTCAGCAAAACCCATGTTTGCAATATCGCCTTCTCGTAGATTGATTTCAGCAGGACTCCCCGCACCCTCGATAATGATCGAATCAAATTCTTGAGTCAGACGAGAGAAGGAATCTAACACCGTATCCATCGCCACTTTCTTGTAATCATGAAAGCCAGCCGCATCCATATTGGAAATCGCCTTACCCTGCAAAATGATCTGAGCACCTGTATCACTGTTAGGTTTAATTAAAACCGGATTCATATGTACAGTTGGCTCAATATTACACGCCTGTGCCTGAACGGCCTGTGCTCGACCTATTTCACCGCCATCTTTGGTTACCGCACTATTTAGTGCCATGTTTTGTGGCTTAAATGGGGCAACATTTATCCCTTTTCGTGCTAATACACGGCATAAACCTGCCACAAGGACACTTTTTCCGGCATCCGAAGTGGTGCCTTGAACCATTAAAGATGGGATCGCTGATTTCATGAATGTTTGTAAGGAATAGAGGAAGATGAACAATCATAACGTCATCGTCCCCACTTACTCAAGCAAATGAATAGAATATGAATGTTGAAATCATCATTGGTTCAAACAAGCCCTGTTTTAATGACCCCATCAAAACAAACCGATGAGGATGTAACATGAAAAAGAATACAATTATCGCAACAATCGCCGCCTTAGCTATTGCTCCTTCTATCGCGTTCGCGAAAGATAACGCTCAAAACCAATCAAACTTGCAGTTTAACGGTCCTGTCACTGTGGAAAAATTGGATGCCTTGCTAAACGACTCCAATATGTTTACTGAAAAAGATGTGGTCGTTGAAGGTAACTTATTGCGTCAAGTTCGCGCGGATAAGTTTGTCTTTAGCGATGGTTCCGGTGAAGTGATGGTCGAACTCGATGACGATATTCAGCTAAATACTCCGATTGATCACACGACTAAAGTCCGTCTGTTTGGCGAATTTGAAGGCGGGAACAAACCAGAGATTGAAGTCGAACAACTCGTGGTCATGTAAAACAAACCCCGATTGTTGTGCATATCAACATGATGTAGTGACGATTACAGCTAAATAGTGACGGCAAGCACTTAAAATGATAGCTTTATCAATCTTGGTCTGCTTTTTGCAGACCATTTTTTTGTTCATTTTAATCATCTTGCCCGGAGACACCATGCTAGGTAAAGCTCTAAAGGTTGCAGCCTTTGGTTTGTGTGCTATTTTGCCACTTTCCGCACACGCAAATAATTTCAACTACAACACGATGGAATTTCGCATGGGCACTAGCCCTGGTACATTTGGTGGCGAGTTCAATACCTACTTTACAGAGAATACCCATTTCATTGCTCGCGCAGACAGTGAATTCAGCGGAGACTGGGACATTGCTGGTGGTATAGGCTTTAATGGGCCAGCAGGCCAATTTGCAGATATTTATGGCCAAATGTTGGTACACAACATTAAAGAGAACGGCAGTGATAAAGTGGGCGACGAGTGGCGCACGGAAGTGAATATTGGCACTCGTATTTGGTTTATGCAAAATGTTGAGCTACATGGCCGTATCGGCCAAATCATAGATAATGACGATTCGAACACCATTTACAATCTGGGCGCACGATTCCACTCAACTCAGCAACTATCGCTTGGTGCAGATTTCAAAAATAATGGTGTCTATGGCCAGCAAATTGTAATGTCTGCTCGTTTTGCATTTTAGTGGACATGACTATGACTACCAGGGCATCACAAGCAAGCATATGATTCAATAAAAATGGCCTCCAATTTTGGAGGCCATTTTTTGTTAATCACGAATTATTAGCTTGTAGCAGAAACTAGCTGTAATACATCAGTTTTTAGCGTTTTTTTTAGGTTTATCTTGCACATATTTTTTCGATACATCTACAACGGCGATATCTCTAAAAAAGCTTCGACCAAGCAAAATTGGAAACGTCATATGTCCGCGATCCGCTAACGTAAACTCTGTCTTTTCTTTGTGATCCCCAACGGTAATGTAGGCTTTTACCACCGCTCGTTTATCCACCTCTTCTGACGAAGACTGCTTAACTTTAGCCCAGCGCTCAACGGGTACTTTAAATTCTTTGGTGTCTTTGTCACCTAAATCTATCTTAAATTTAACCCAGTCTTTACCATCACGCTCAAACGGAACAATGTCAGTCGCACTAATTGATGATGTTGTCGCACCTGTATCGACTCTAGCCTTGAAAGTCTGGTCAATTTCAGGAACATAAACCCATTCTTCAGAACCAAGAATTAACATGCCATCGGGTGTTTTTGTGACCTTGACTGGCTTCCTAGGCTTTGGTTCCGGCTTTTTCTCAGGTTTCGCTTCTGGTTTGGGCTCCACCTCTGGCTTTGGATCTACATCAGGTTTCACTTCTGGCTCGACTTTAACGGGCTCTTCGACCTTTGGCGACTCTGGCTCAACAGGTTCCTGCGTCGTTTGAGTTGACGTACAAGCAATTAAACTGCCGCTCATCATAAGCGGCAGAATCAGTTTCCAGTTTTTCATCCACACTCCAATTAAGCTTGAGATACTTTCTTAATTGCGTCCGCTACGTATGGAATATGAGTTTCGGTAAGTCCGGCAATGTTAATTCGACCATCGCCAACACCATAAATGCCATAATCTTCACGCAGTTGCGCCATTTGGTTTCCACTAAAGCCTAGCACAGTAAACATGCCTTTGTGACCCTCAATGAAATCAAATTGATCTGTATTATGGTTGTTTCTCAACTCGTTACACAAACTTTGACGAAGGCTAACCAAACGATGTTGCATTTCACTCAATTCTTGCTTCCAAACGGAAGTGAGATTGTCATCTTGCAGAATGGTCTTAACTAAAGCTGCACCATGGTCGGGTGGCATCGTGTAAGTCGAGCGAGCTAGAGTGAGGAGTTTACCTTTTGCATTGGTTACATCATGCATGTTCTTACCAACCACAATCGCTGCACCAGTTCGTTCACGGTACAGACCAAAGTTCTTCGAACATGAAGTAGTAATCAACATCTCTTCAACGTTATCTGCCATAAAACGAAGGCCTTTTGCGTCTTCTTCTAGGCCATCACCGAAGCCTTGGTAAGCAATGTCCACAAATGGGATGAAACCGTTCTTCTGCGACAATTCTGTAATGGCTTGCCAAGCAGAGAAGTCAATATCCGCACCAGTTGGGTTGTGGCAACAACCATGAAGAAGTACCACATCTGAAGGCCCAGCTTTCGCAAGATCATCCATCATTTTTTCGGTGTCTACTTGTTTCGTTTCCGAAGAGAAATAGTGGTAGAACTTAACTTTAAGGCCTGCTGCTTCCATCACTGGCTTGTGGTTTACGTAGCTTGGGTTGGAAATCCAAACCGTCGTATCTGGCTGTGCGATCTTCATTAGATCACCGAGCATACGCAGCGCACCACTTGCACCTGGCGTTTGAATAGCTGCAACACGATCCATTGCAGACGTTCCCGTCAGTAGCAAATCGATCATGCTTTTATTAAATTCTTCGCAACCTGCAAGACCAACATAAGACTTGGTTTTTTGAGTTTCAACAACGACATCCTGCGCCATTTGAATGGCTTTCATAATCGGCGTTTCGCCTGCGCTGTTTTTGTATACGCCAATGCCAAGGTCAACCTTGTTTGGACGTTCATCGTTACGGTATGCAACGGATAGAGATAAAATAGGATCTAATACGGGAGTTGGGAGATTAGAAAACATGAAAGTCATAACCCTTTGAAATTCAAGTACCGAACCTCACGTTAACACCATCGCAAAAAATGACGAAATGATTTTTCACTTATTTCATCAATTAGAGAACAAAATTCTGGATTGCGGTGAGTTTTGTGCGCTCTATCGTTCAGAAAAAGAACGATTCACTCCTCGTTGTACCAATCCACTCTACCGTTTTTTCTAAACTCTCTTGGTGTCATGGTCGACCACGCTTTAAAACGTGTACTAAAGTTAGCGCTGGTCGGATATCCGACTATTTCTCCAATATGCTGAATTGGCCATTCTGTTGAACGAAGTAACCTAGCAGCATATTCCATGCGCATACGCGTTAAATGTGCCATTGGGCTTCGACCAAACTGCTTTTGAGTCAGTCGATGCAAATGAGGCTCCGAACATGGATATAGAGCCGCCACCTGCTCAACGCTCCAATCCTTATGGAGCTGACGTTGGACAAGGTCAAATACACGCCGAAGCCTCAATTGGCTGCGTGATATCGACTCTGAGGGCGGCATGTTTAACATCAGCTCTAACTGAGCCACACTATGCTCACCTACCGCACCACCATAATCGATTGGAAGGTTAATGCTGCGTAGTAACGTTTGGATACATGCATACATCACTTCAGGTGTAGATGAAAGCTGGTAGCGAACATCGCATTCTAATATCGGCCACTCTCTATCAGGAGCAAGAAAAAGCCACGCGATCTGCCAAGGTTCTTCTTCTATACCAAAACCGTTTTCAACACCTGCGGGTACTGTAATCAACGAGCCCGGTTCCAAATCGTATCGATAAGTCCCACTCTCTAGCCACCCTTTACCACGCACCGTATAGAGCAGCATGTGTTTCTTTTGGTTTTTACGATAAACAGTGAAGAAGTCACGACAAGTGGCAATGCCGCACTGCACAATGCCTCTCTCCTCAAGTGCTAATACTCGACTGTGATCAATAAACTCTTGATAAGTTTTTTCTGAAATCGCGTAGCGTTCTTGTTTATCTTCCATGATTTATTGGCTCACATGTGCGTTAGTAGAGAGTTTTACAAAGGTTTTGGATTCCTTTGAAAAATACAGCGCCAAATCATGAGGATAAACTACTCGCATTAATCTTTAAGGAGAAATGCGATGCTCTTAACACGCGAATACATCGATAAAGCATTTTGGCAAAAGCTGATTACGATTGGCCTACCTGTTTCACTTCAGTCCATGCTTTTTGCTTTGCTCGGCGTCGTGGATATTTTCATGGTAAGCCTACTCGGAGAATCTGCAACGGCAGCAGTTGGAGTTGGAAATCGTATCTTTTTCTTCAACCTAGCGGTTGTCTTTGGCCTGTGCGGTGCAGTTACCGTACTTGCTTCTCAATACTACCGCTCAGGAAACCTAGCCGGAATTCGCAGAACGTTGGCGCAATCTTGGTTTATTTCCATTTTGGTGACGCTGCCGTTTATCGTTCTTTATGCGATTTTTGATGAAGAGATCGTCTCTTTTATGTCAGACGATCCTGAATACGTCACTTATGCACGTGATTATCTTGTGGTTACGGGCTTTAGCCTCATTGCTACGGCGATAGTAGTACCGATTGAAGCGGTATTGCGCTCCGTGGGCCAAACCAAACTGGCAACCAACGTTAGTATCTCCGCCATTGTCGTTAACGTCGCGCTTAATTATGTTTTGATTTTTGGTTTATTTGGTTTCCCTCAATGGGGCGTATTTGGTGCAGCCGTAGGTAGTTTTGTTTCTCGATTTTTCCAAACCGCCGTCTTGATTTATTTTTTCTACAAACGATATGCTTACCTAATTCCGACTAAGTTCGATTGGGTACAAGGCCGCTTAAAACAGTATCGAAAAAAGTACTTTAAGGTTTCTTTACCCATGTTGGTCCACGATGCACTTTGGACTGGTGGATTGATCGTTTACAGCATCATCTATGGTCAATTGGGCGTTTCAGAACTGGCGATCATCTCATTCTTATCACCGATTGAAGGGGTACTGATTTCAACCTTTATGGGATTTGCGGTCGCTGCATCCGTTCTTCTTGGGAATGATATTGGTGCAAAACATTATGACCGAGTCGAGAAAACGGCGTGGTGGTATGTGTTAACCAGCGCAATCTTAGCCACCTTGCTGTTTTTCCTAGTGTGGTTGAGCTCGCCCATGATTCATCACCTATTGGTACTGAGCCCGTTAACCGATGCAGACATGGCACTTAACGTATGTTTAGTCATGGCGCTAGGTATGATTTTGAGGGTGTTTAACATGGTTGGGATTGGCGGCGTACTAAAGAGTGGCGCTGATATTCGCTATAGCATTTTCATCGACACGTTCGGTCAGTGGGCTATTGGCATCCCCCTTACTTATTACACAGGCATGGTGTTAGGGCTGCCTTTGCATTTTGTCTTGATGTCTCTGCTCGCGGAAGAGTTAGTGAAAGGCGTACTGACGACTTACCGTATTCAATCTAAACGTTGGATAAATAATATGGTTGAAGATGACCAATCGGTGACAGCGTAACCAAAAAGACATTAACGAACTCACACCAAAAGGGCTCACCCGTTATGCACGCGTGAGCCCTTTTTATGTGCGGAGAATGCTTGATTAGATGTCCGTAAAGCGATGAATGATTTGGTTTGAACTGCCACGCCATTCGAGATTGAGGTCTTTCTTGTCTTGTTCAAACTTACCATCAATCAAAACATCGATGTATTGCACCACTTCCCTTTGCGCGTTATTCAGTTCCGTCAGCGTGTAGCCAGTCCAAACCCAAATGTCTTTACCTGGGCACTCCTCTCTCACCCTTTTCACTATCTTCAAAATATGAGGCACATTAGCAGGGTGAAGCGGATCTCCACCCGACAACGACAAGCCACGGCGTTTGATACGCGTGTCGTTTAAGTCAGCGATGATTTTGTCTTCCGCTTCTTGCGTGAAAAGTACACCAGAATCCAAACGTTGCGTCGACTGGTTATAACACCCACGGCACTGATGCACACAACCCGACACAAACAGCGTGCAGCGCGTACCCGGTCCGTTAACAACGTCAATTGGATAGTATTGGTGGTAATTCATAATGCGTCTCTGTGTTATCGCGAAAGAGAAAATCAACCTGTTTAAAGTTGATTTTCAAAGTGTTAAAACGAGTGGTAGTAAACCTTACAGGTGTTTAACTCGGCGCTTCACTTCTTCTTGCTTACCGAAGTTAAACGGGCGTGCATCTGGGCTGCCTAGGTAGCCACAAACTCGACGTGTTACTGATACTTTAGTTGAGTCATGGTTACCACAGCTTGGGCAAGTGAAGCCTTTACTTGTACAGTCAAACTCGCCGTTGTAGCCACACTCGTAGCACTCATCAATTGGCGTGTTTGTACCGTAGTAAGGCACTCGGGTGTAACTGTAGTCCCATACGTTTTCTAGTGCTTCAACGTTACGTTGCATGTTCGGGAACTCGCCGTAACAGATAAAGCCGCCGCTTGAGATTTCTGGGTAAGGCATCTCAAAGTCGATCTTGTCGTATGGGTTCACCTTCTTCTCAACATCTAGGTGGAAGCTGTTGGTGTAGTAACCTTTGTCTGTTACGCCTTCAATTACGCCGAACTCTTTCGCATCGATGCGGCAGAAACGGCTACATAGGTTTTCACTTGGCGTTGCATATAAGCTGAAGCCATAACCTGTTTCGTCAGCCCATTGATTCACAGCATCTTTTAGATGCTTGATGATCGCGACCGCTTTTTCACGCAAAACAGCGTCATCATAAACGTGCGCTTCTGTACCGAATAGCGCGTTAATTGTCTCGTGTACACCGATGTAACCAAGAGAAATAGACGCACGACCGTTCTTGAAGATATCTGCGATTGAGTCGTCTGCTTTCAAGCGAACACCACATGCGCCTTCCATGTATAGGATTGGGGCCACACGTGCTTTCACGTTTTCAAGGCGAGAGATACGTGTCTCTAGTGCTTTACGAGCAAGACGTAGGCGGTCATTTAGAAGCTCGTAGAATTTCTCTTCGCTTCCGTTTGCACGGATAGCGATACGAGGAAGGTTCAAGCTCACGACGCCAAGGTTGTTACGACCTTCGTGAATCAGCTCACCGTTTTCTTCGTAAGTACCAAGGAAGCTACGGCAACCCATTGGCGTTTTGAATGAACCGGTTACTTCCACTACTTTGTCGTAGTTAAGAATGTCTGGGTACATACGCTTAGACGCACACTCAAGCGCAAGTTGCTTGATGTCGTAGTTTGGATCTTCTGATTTGTGGTTCAAACCATCTTTGATGCCGAATACAAGTTTAGGGAATACCGCTGTTTTACGGTTCTTGCCTAGACCTGCAATACGGTTCTTCAGAATCGATTTCTGGATCAGGCGGGATGCCCAGCTTGTACCAAGACCAAAACCGAACGTAACGAATGGGGTTTGACCGTTCGCTGTATGCAGCGTGTTTACTTCGTACTCTAGAGATTGAAATGCGTCGTAACACTCTTTCTCAGTGCGCGCTTTTGCGAACTCTTCTGGCTCAGCAATGTTCCACTCTTTTGCAATCTCTAGGTGTTTCTCGTAGCTTGTGATTACGTACGGTTCTAGAACCTCATCAATACGGTTGATGGTTGTACCGCCGTAAATGTGGCTCGCGACTTGAGCAATGATTTGTGCTGTTACCGCTGTTGCAGTCGAAATTGATTTTGGCGTATCAATCTCAGCGTTACCCATTTTAAAACCATGCGTCAGCATGCCTTTAAGATCGATAAGCATACAGTTAAACATTGGGAAGAACGGTGCGTAGTCTAAATCGTGGTAGTGAATGTCACCCACTTCGTGCGCTTGAACCACATCGCGAGGAAGAATGTGCGTCTTCGCGTAGTGTTTCGCTACGATACCAGCCAACAAGTCACGTTGAGTCGGAATTACTTTGCCGTCTTTGTTCGCGTTCTCGTTGATTAGATCCAGATTACTTTCTTCAATCAAACCTTCGATTTCGCGAGTTAGTGCACTTTGCTTCTCACGAGCGATGTCGCGATCGTGGCGATATTCAATGTAAGAACGCGCTAGGGCTTTGTAAGGACCTTGCATGAGTTCATTTTCGACTAAGTCTTGAATCTCATGGATGTGAACTTCATCGTGTTCTCTTAACTGTAACTCGACAGCAAGAGCCACATTAAGAGCATAAATAGCGACATCTTTATCTTTGTTTTCCGCTGCTGCTTCAACTGCTGCTTGGATACGATCCCTGTTGAACGGAGCTCTTGATCCGTCGCGTTTGATTACGATTGGTTTCACCTTGTTCTCCTTACCCGAGCATACTCACAGAGTTATCCACAAACACACTATATGGGGTTATTTTTTATTCTAGCAACACAATATATTGTGGCGTATTTAACGAGAAGCACCACTCGAAAACATTGATTTTGATCAATAAAGATTGGCTAGCGAACAAGAAGAAATCGATCTTATTGGCGTTGATCTCAGTTGCGAAGAAAACCATGAAAATTGCAAAATTGGTACTAAATCTACTTGCTATTTTTGGAGGTCTTGTAGGATAAAGGATGGAAAGGAATACGCTAAAAGATAGGAGTGCAACAGGCCAAAATGCGATCACTTTTTGTTACGTTAATATTACTTTTTAGTTCTCTTTCATTTGCTCAAAACTCCATCAATCTAACCAGTTGGAACATAGAATGGTTATTTATAGATGGTGGAAAAGTGTCGAGAACACCACAAGATTTTGAAAAACTGACCCACTATGTGGATAAAACACAAGCCGACATTCTTGCTTTTCAAGAAGTCGAAAGTGCTGCTGCCATCCAAAAAGCCGTTGGCAATGACTTCACTATTTATCTTTCCGATCGTTCAAACGCCTCCAACCGACACCTTCAGTTTAACGACACCAACCAATACACAGGCTTTGCCGTGCGCAATGGCGTAAGCGTATTAGACAAGCCAGACTTCTCTATCACACGAGGCAACAGCAAGCTTCGCTTCGCGAGCTACCTTGTTTTAAATCCAAACCAAGAAAACGAGACTCACCTACTCTCTGTACATCTGAAAGCGGGTTGCAGTGGCGCGTATCGTAATAACCGCGATTGTAAGATAGTGAAACAACAAGGACAGGCACTAGCTAAGTGGATAAAGGCGCGCGAGGACAACAAACAACATTATGTCGTGCTTGGCGACTTTAACCACAACTTGGGTTATCAAGGAGATTGGTTGTGGGACGTGATATCGGACAATACTAGTGCAAAGCTAGTGCAAAGCTAGTGACTAAAGACACTAAAGCGGAATGTAAAGTGCGCTCTAATCGTAATCCGAATAAAACCCACCAATTCCGCTCGGTGATAGACCACATCATTGCGAGTGGTGATTTAAAGGCGTCGTCTGGTGTTCAAACCGTTTTCAAAACACAAGATGTACTCGACTATAAACTGAGTGACCATTGCCCGGTTTCTACGACACTCACTTTTTAGCGTTTAAGTACTCTTTTTAACGTTGAAGTACTTTCTTTATTGACGAACCACTCTTTTAGCGGTGAATGACCCAACCAACATTGCCGCTATAAAGAGCAGAACTTGTGTGTTGCCAGTAAAAAGGCTGGCAACCGCAGGACCAGGACACACACCCAGTAAGCCCCAACCAATACCAAACAGTGCTGCACCAACGACTAACTTTTTGTCTATCGTTTTAGAAGTCGGACAGACAACCTCATCACCAAACACAGATTCGCTTCTTGGCTTTATTAATAAAAGATAAGCAGGAACGAACACAACAAGTGCTCCGCCCATAACGAAGGCTAAGCTTGGGTCCCATGAACCGGTAATATCAAGAAAGCCGATCACTTTTGCCGGATCTGCCATACCAGAGACCACCATACCAATACCAAAGAGCACACCAGAAAATGCAACAACGGACATTTGCTTAATACTTTTCATTACGTGAGTTTTCATAACGACACTATTCCTCACGATACTAGCAAGACGGTTAACATGGCTGTGGCCATAAAAGTACACGTCGCGACCACAGAACGGATTGAGAAACGCCCTATTCCACAAATGCCATGGCCACTAGTACAACCATTGCCGATACGCGTACCAACACCGACTAACAAGCCAGCAACGATAACTAAAATAAGAGAACCGCTGTACTGATCTGGTACATGCCCGCCAAGAACATAAACAGCAAACAAGCCACCTAATACCATCGCAATTAAAAAAACAATTCGCCAAACGCGGTCTGCGCTCTCAACGGCACCGTTTAAGATCCCACTGATCCCAGCAGTCTTGCCAGTAAATAGCATCAGTGTTATCGCTGATACGCCAACTATTATGCCGCCCAACAGCGACATCCAAGGAACTTCAAACATAGCAACCGCCAAACTAATTACTTACAGAAAACTTGCTTAAAGGCCTCAACCAACGGACCAACTCTTTCATCAGAAATTGAATAAAATACCTGCTGAGAAACTTTTCTAGCTTTAATAATGTCGTGCTTTCTCAATACGGTGAGATGTTGTGAAAAAGCAGATTGGCTTAATGATGAACCTTCAAACAGTTCACCAACCCCTTTCTCGCCTTCAATCAGCTTACACATCACGATTAGGCGCTCTGGATGAGCCATAATTTTAAGCAGCTCACTCGCTTCGGTCGCACTTTGTAGCATACTGTCGCCCATTCTTATGCCTCTTCATTACTACATTACATTTCATTAGATATTACTAATTAATATTATTAAGTCAATGCTAATGTAGATTAAATAACATTAGACTTAGCTAATTTATTTAAGTAAGGTGTAGGCGTTTTCGATCATTCAGCAGGAGAAATCCATGAGCAAAATCGTGATTATTGGTGGGGTTGCTGGAGGTGCATCTGCAGCAGCTCGCGCTCGTCGTCTTAGTGAAGACGCAGAAATCATTATGTTTGAACGCGGTCCATTTGTGTCATTTGCAAACTGTGGCTTACCCTATCACATTGGTGGCGATATCCAAGAGCGCAGCAAACTGCTTCTTCAAACGCCTGAGAGCTTTTTAGCGCGTTTCAATGTTGATGTCCGTGTGATGAACGAAGTGGTTTCTATTAACCGTCAAGACAAAACGGTTACGGTTAACAATTTGCTTGATGGCTCTGAATACCAAGAGAGCTACGACTTTCTTCTACTCAGCCCTGGCGCAGGTCCAGTTGTGCCGCCTATTCCGGGTATTGATAACCCGTTAACGCACTCGCTGCGCAATATTCCAGATATGGATCGCATCATTAAAACGATCGAAACCAACAAAGTTGAACACGCTACGGTCGTTGGTGGTGGTTTTATCGGTTTGGAAATGATGGAAGCCTTCCACCAGCTAGGCATAAAAACCACATTAGTTGAAATGGCGGATCAAGTGATGACGCCCGTTGACCGTGAAATGGCTGGCTTCGCACATGCTGAAATTCGTGAGAAAGGCATCGACCTTAAACTTGGCGTCGCACTTGAGTCGGTGAAATTCGTACCTAACGAGCACGTGGCAAGTTTCGACTCTGGTGAGAGCGAAAAACACCAACATCTAGAAGGTGAATTGGAATTAACACTAAACAATGGTGAAAGACTCACCACCGATATTCTGATTATGGCAATTGGTGTTCGCCCCGAGACCAAATTAGCAAAAGAAGCTGGCTTAGAAATCGGCGCTCTTGGTGGTATTTATATCAATGAATACATGCAAACCAGCGATCCTTCGATCTACGCTGTCGGCGACGCGGTAGAAGAGAAAGACTTTGTGACTGGCGAGCAAACTCTAGTGCCACTTGCGGGCCCGGCAAACCGTCAAGGCCGAATGGCAGCAGACAACATGCTTGGCCGCCAAGAAACTTACCAAGGTACGCAAGGCACGGCGATCTGTAAGATTTTTGATTTAGCCGTCGCTTCTACTGGTAAAAACGAGAAACAGCTGAAACGTGAAAACATCGCTTATGAAAAAGTGTATGTGCATACAGCAAGTCACGCGAGTTACTACCCAGGTGCAGAAACCGTGTCATTCAAAATGCTGTTTGATCCAGTAACAGGTAAAATATTAGGTGCGCAAGCAGTAGGTAAAGACGGTGTTGATAAACGTATCGACGTAATGGCAGTTGCTCAGCGTGCTGGTATGACGGTAGAGCAACTGCAACACCTCGAGCTAACTTACGCGCCACCTTATGGCTCTGCTAAAGATGTAATTAACCAAGCGGCGTTTGTGGCAAATAACATCATCAAAGGTGACGCGATTGCGATTCATTATGATGAAATGGATTCACTGACAGAAGACCAACTGTTACTTGATGTTCGTAATCCTGGTGAATTGGAGTCCGTTGGTTATCTTGAAGGTGCAATTAATATTCCTGTCGATCAACTACGTCGTCGCATGCACGAACTTCCTAAAGACAAAGAGATCGTGATTTACTGTCAAGTTGGGTTACGTGGTAACGTAGCATACCGTCAGCTGGTCAACAATGGTTACAAAGCCCGCAACTTGATTGGTGGATACAGAACTCTCAAATTTGCTCGCTTATAACTTGATAATAAAAAGAGAAAACCACGTGCTTGGTTTTCTCTTTTTTTGCAGGAAAGAAAGCGTAGATCATTCACCTTCAATTGCCAAACGGACTGCTGCTTGAGCATGGATAGAAGTGGTATCGAGTAGTGTAACATCGGTGTGACTTTGGTTTACAAGTAAGGCAATTTCAGTACACCCGAGAATCACAGCTTCAGCTCCCTGCTCTTTTAGTTTTTCAATAATTTGCAAGTATATCGTCCTTGACTCCTCTTTGATTTCACCTTGGCATAACTCTTTATAAATAATGTTATGTACTTTAGAGCGGTCGTCTTGATCGGGAATTATGACATCAAGCCCATAACGGTCGGAAAGCCTTCCTTTATAAAAGTCTTGCTCCATTGTGAATTGAGTACCAAGGAGTCCGACCTTTTGAACCCCTTTCTCACGAAGTAACTCAGCAGTCGCGTCTGCGATATGTAGTATGGGGATATTAATACTGGCTTCAATTTGAGGCGCAACTTTGTGCATTGTGTTAGTACAAATAAGAATGAAGTCAGCGCCCCCTTTTTCTATTGAAGATGCAGCATCAGATAGAATGCTTGCCGTTTCTTCCCATTTACCTTGATGTTGAAGTTTCTCTATCTCCGAAAAATTCACGCTATACATACAAATTTTTGCGGAATTTAGGCCGCCTAACGCCTCTTTGACTCCTTCGTTGATCAATTTGTAATAACTAAGCGTCGACTCCCAGCTCATACCACCTAGAAGACCGATAGTTTTCATATAACTCTCCAATCGTTATACACCACCGTGCCAGGGGTGTTTTTACAAAAAAAATCAGCCACTTAAATAAGCAGCATTCAAGCGTCTTCACTATTGAGCATTGGGTAACACGAAAATAAAATCATTCCCACAAGGACCGCTACGCGATTCTCATATATCCTCGCAATATCGTTACTGCATTTCCAGAAAGCTTAACGTGCTCAGTGCTTAACAACTCTGTATGGACGACCCCACTTCTCTTGGAGGCTTGGAAGCCTTTCAGTTGCTTTTTGTTGAGCTCTTTAGCCCAGTAAACACATAAAGCGCAATGTGCAGAGCCTGTAACTGGGTCCTCATTAACACCTACCCAAGGCGCGAAGTATCGAGAGACAAAATCGGCGTCAGTGCTTGATTGAGCAGTGATGACGACGCCACGGCCTTTTTGTTTAAGCAGCGCACCAAAATCAGGGTCGAGCTGTTCAAGCACAAATTCATCATTAATGACGATCAACTGCTTATTATCAAACTGACCGTAGGCGACTACATTGGCGGCATCTAGCCCCAAGCCATGAAGTAAGTCTTTGTTAATACTCGCTCTCATATCTAAAGTTGGCGCAGGAAACACCAAATGAATTTCTTCATGATCGAGTTGTGCAGTTAAAACCCCAGATAGCGTAACGAACTCAATCGTATCTCCAGTATTATATAACCCCTGCTCTTTCAGAACGTGCGCCGTTGCAAGTGTGCCGTGTCCACACAAAGCAACTTCCGTCCTCGGTGTAAACCAACGAAGTTGCATTGTATTGAGTGACAGAAATGCCGTTTCAGATAACGACATCTCGGCCGCGATGGCCAACATCGTTTCCTCATCAAGGCTTGACTCTGTGATACAAACACCCGCGGGATTACCTTTGAAAACCTCTGATGTAAACGAGTCAACCTGAAAAATTTTAACTTCCACGAAATATCCTTAAGTTCTATCAAACACGTAATTCTGTATCACGTGATTTTTAATATCTGTTGTTTGAGCGAAAAAAACCTATGAAATTTTCTACCAACCTTATAGGTCTTGTTGGAAGCGCTAACAAACAGGAGAATGTAGTTAATTATGCAAAACGTAAAAAGCCATCATCAATGTGACTCAATTGGATATCTTATCGGAGTTTTCGGCGTTTCTTTAGTTCTAATATGGATTGGTATTTATAAATTCACACCTACAGAGGCCAAGCTTATACAACCGCTCGTTGAAAATCATTTTCTGATGAGTTGGTTGTATGATGTGATGTCAGTTCAAGCCGTATCAAACATCATTGGCGCAACAGAAATCATTGTCGCTATTGGATTAATCGTTGGCCTTAAAAACACACGAGTCGCTTATTTTTCTGGCATAGCCGCCGCAATTATTTTTCTTGCGACACTCAGCTTTCTAATTACGACACCGAATACATGGAAAGTGTCTGATGGGGTTTTGGTGACAAACTTCTTTTTAGTAAAAGATATTCTATTTTTAGCCATTGCGATTAGCGTCATCGAACGAAACAAGCCAAACAGAGAATAACTCTAAATAGTTCGAAATCTTGTTTTTCCAGAACGTAGCCTGAAAGGTGCAAACGACTTACAAGTCGAATGGTTCTGTCAATAACTCTAAACAAAGGCTCTTAAATTTAGAATGTTTAAGAGTCTTTGCCTCTTAATTATGCGAAACAACATCCTAGCGTAAAGTGAAAAGAAAAGCCTTTCACTCTACTGCTAAGGTTTATTGATACTTTGCCGAAGTAATGAACTCACCGAATGTCTCGCACCATACAACAACCGTATTGTATTCAGAAATTGAAGTGCTTTGAGGAACCTCAACAACGAAGTTATCGAACGTTTTGACATCACCAATTAAGCTCATCTCAGATTTAAGGTCATTAAACTCTTGTTCCGTTTCGACAAACTTAGGAGATAGATAGAGTTTATAGTCTGGTCCGGGAGCGAGTTTTCCTACCAACGTAATGACTTCAGAACTCAAATGAATTTCTCCCTCTCCCCAATGAAAAGCATCGCTACCTTTGAGTTCCCTCTTAAACACTGCGCTGTATTCTGCACCTTGCTTGCTCTTAGCAACTTGTTCATCGGTCGGCGCAGGTGGTGCAATAAGGATCGGTAAAGTATAGATACCTATCGCAATGCCAATAGAAACTGCCACTAAGTGACTGATTGTTAATTTAATTATATTTTTCAAGGTCATAAGCATCTTCTTATTAGTTTTACTACTTGAAATTAGATTCAAATCGGCCTTATCTGTCTATTATCGAGCAGCATAATGTCATTAACATTATACACAAGCTATGCGCACTAAATGCAGACTGAGCGCAATTAAAAACGGCTGATAATTAATATCAGCCGTTTGCTTATCGGAAATGTCGTTGTGCCGGTTTGGTCACTATTCCGCTTCCACCAAAGCGATCTTATCGGATGTCGATTTTTCCAATTTGATCGCAATAAACTTAGAGGTTGGCGTAAACGTTCTATCCCCATAACTGTCCAAAGGAACCAATGGGTTCGTTTCTGGATAGTAAGCCGCCGCCTGACCTGCTGGCACATCATAGGCAACAAGCGTAAATCCGCTTACGCGACGCTCTACGCCATCTTCCCATAATGACACCATGTCCACTTTGTCGCCCGGTTCAAAACCGAGTTTACGAATATCCGCTTCATTGATGAACAGCACTTCGCGCATGCCAAATACACCACGATAACGATCATTTAAGCCGTAAAGTGTCGTATTGTATTGGTCGTGTGAGCGCATGGTTTGCAAAATCAAATCTGGCTTTTGGCCTTTTTCGAGTATCGCTTCGCTGATCAACTGCTTCGGCAACTCGCTAGAGCTGAACTGTGCTTTGCCGCTTGGTGTATTCCATCGACGCTCGGCAGCTGGGTTTGCCAAGTGGAATCCACCTGGGTGTTTAAGCTTATGGTTAAAGTCGGTAAAACCCGGAATCGTGTCGGCAATCAAATCGCGAATACGGTCGTAATCTTCAATTGCCCACAACCAATCAATTGGTTTTGCCCCGAGTGTCGCATTGGCAATACCAGCAATAATCGCTGGTTCTGAACGCAAATGCTCCGAACGCGGTTTTAGCTGACCAAATGAGATATGCACCATGCTGAAAGTATCTTCAACCGTCACACCTTGTGGGCCCGTCGCTTGCTGATCAATCTCGGTACGGCCTAAGCACGGAAGAATAAGCGCATCTTTACCTGTGACAAGGTGAGAACGATTTAACTTCGTCGAAATGTGTACGGTTAAATTACAGTTTCGCATCGCGTTGTGCGTACGTTCTGTGTCTGGCGTTGCTTGTGCAAAGTTACCGCCCAAACCGATAAATACTTTCGCTTGTCCTTCTTCCATCGCTTTAATGGCTTGCACAGTGTTGTGGCCTTCACCACGCGGGACGGCAAAGTTAAATCGACTTTCAATGCGATCCAATAACAGATCTGAAGGTTTTTCATCAATGCCCATCGTACGGTCGCCCTGAACGTTACTGTGACCACGCACTGGTGAAAGACCCGCGCCCGGCTTTCCAACGTTACCTCGTAACATTTGCACGTTTGCGACTTCTTTAATGGTTGGCACAGAGTGACGATGCTGAGTCAACCCCATTGCCCAACACATGATCACACGTTCTGCACGTCGATACATGCTCGCCACCATCTCGATTTCACTTAAATCAAGACCCGATTGTTCAGCGATGTGTTCCCAAGAGGTTGCGTCCACTTCAGCCAAATACTCATCAATACCTATCGTGTGTTGCTTGATGAACTCACGGTCAAATACCGCTTTGCCACCGTTTTGCAATGCCTCGCTTTCCCATTGCAACAAGAATTTCGCGATGCCACGAAACACTGCCATGTCTCCACCTAAAGCAGGACGCAGGTACGCCGTGTTGGTAGGCTCTGAGCCGTTACTCAACATCTCAATCGGCATTTGTGGGTTTTGGAAACGCTCTAATCCGCGCTCTTTGAGCGGGTTTAGACAGATAACCTGTGCACCACGTTTTACCGCTTCGCGCAGAGGTTCAAGCATTCGTGGGTGATTCGTGCCCGGGTTTTGACCAATCACAAAAATCGCATCAGCTTCTTCAAAATCATCAAAGATCACTGTGCCTTTACCAACACCAATAGTGTCTTTCATCCCTATTGCACTGGCTTCGTGACACATGTTGGAACAATCTGGGAAGTTGTTGGTACCGAATGCGCGCACAAATAGCTGATATAAAAACGCCGCTTCGTTGCTTGCACGACCAGAGGTATAAAACTCAGCTTGGTGCGGTGAATCCAATTGATTGAGATGTTTAGCCACAAGAGAAAAAGCCTCATCCCAAGAGACAGGTACATAGTGGTCGGACTCGGCATCGTATCGCATTGGGTGCGTGATACGGCCTTGGTATTCCAACCAGTAATCGGTTTGCGTTGAGAGAGATGAAACGTTGTGATTGGCAAAAAACTCAGGATCAACCAGACGATTGGTCGCCTCCCAGTTTACCGCTTTCGCGCCATTCTCACAAAAATTGACTTTACCACTATCTGGCGACTCGCCCCATGCACATCCCGGGCAGTCGAAACCGCCATTTTGGTTGGTTTTGAGCATAGTGCGAATGTTTTTAACTGCATTTTCACTGCCCCACCAACTTCTGGTTACGGCTTTCAGTGCCCCCCAACCACCAGCTGGACCTTTGTATGTTTTTATTTGTTCTTTTTGGCTCACGACTTTACTCCTCGCAGATATACCAGCAAGCAGGGTGCCCGTGAAAACAAGCGCGTTATTTATTGAGATAATGCGGAAGTATTGAAGGGCTTAGTTTCTAATCCATGTATTTTTTAATCCAAATAAGTAACCACTCAACATGCTCTCGCTTGTCCGAGCGTTTACTTATCTAGATTCTTGATATCGGATACCCGCCTACTGTTTCTAAGACTGTTAGATTCAATTCGCATTGTTGCGCCTTGATCTAAATCAAAGATTAAGTCGTTATTCAATATGCGTCCAATTGATAATCCTGACCGAGTGATAAACAAAATCTATGACGAATTTTTCCACTGACGGTCATCACATTTTTAATCAATACAATTTATGAGGTTAATCGTTTTCCCATCCGATTCCACCTAGTTCGCTTAACGAACTCAATAAAATCGCCACTCTTGATAATAGATAATATCTATCACACTATAGATACTTTAAATTTGACCCTAATTAATATCAGGAATAGCCTTGATTCAGATCAATTTTGAGTGAGGTTTTATTCTTGACTTGGTTTTGGTTTTCCATTCCCCAGTTAAAACGCTCCAGCGCTTAAAAAGTACGGTAGTGCTGTGCCCTTTTTAGGGAGTTCCCCCCGTACATGTGACTCACAACGCAAGGTTAACAAGCCATTATGGATATCAAACAACTTAAATATCTCATCGCACTTGAACAGACCAAACACTTTGGTCAAGCCGCCGCATTGTGCCACATTACGCAGCCTACCTTGTCCATGAGAATCCGAAGCTTAGAGGAAGAACTCGATCTCGAATTAATCCAAAGAAGTCAAAGATTTGAAGGGTTTACTGAAGCAGGAGAACGCATTTTAGCTTGGGCGAAAACCGTCTTAGCCGCTCATGATGGACTGCAAGCCGAGGCTGCTAACTGCCGTGGTCAGTTGGTCGGTTCACTTCGGCTTGGAATGGTGCCACTCGCCAGCCAAAACCCGATGGAATTGCTCAAACCATTAGCTCAACAGTTCCCTGAGTTACGCTTTCAAATACTCTCCATGACGACCGAACAGATCATAGACCAACTCAATCGCAATCAACTTGATTTGGGGATGTGTTATGTCGATCAAGTCAACACCGCTTACTTCGATGTTATCGAGCTATACTCGACCAAACTTGGCGTTTTATTCGATGAGCGTCATTTTGATTTTGCCGAATCTGAAGTGTTGTGGGAGTCACTCAATAACATTCCGCTAGGGCTGCTTTCGAAGGGTATGCACTATCGCCACTCAATTGATCTTAGCTTTGTGAGTAAAGGGCTGGTTCCGCAAACCGTCATTGAAAGTAACTCCACCTTTCACTTGATCCAAGCAGTAACCAGTGGCCTTTGTTGCGCCATTATGCCGCTGAACTGTGGATTAGAAGAGTTGAACGATACGCTTCGCATTATCCCTATCGAAGAAGCCGCCGTTCACGCCCCGCTAGGTTTGTTAAAGCGAAAACAAGAACCCTTCTCCGCGCTAACCGATCAGTGCTTCGCAGAAGCGAAGAACATATTCAATCGATAACAACAACCCACACGTCAATTTTTGGCATACATAACGGCTTATGAGGTGATTTCATGAGATGTACTACTCAATCTTATTTTGAACTGTCCGATTTCAATCAAGCACCACCTCAACCAAGTGCGTTCAATTACCGAGAATTGATTGATGGCCGCCCAGTGCAACAAATGTCGCTGGCGAGTGAGTCAGCTTTAGCTATCAGCTATAACGGCATTAGCCAAGCGGTCATGATGGTGACGCCAGGCCATCTGGAAGACTTTGTGAAAGGGTTTAGCCTAAGCACAGGCATCGTCCACGACTTCAAAGAGATCAAAGACATTGAAATTGGTGGCGATCACGAATCTCATTATGCGGAAGTAGAAATCAGCAACCGCGCTTTCTGGGCGCTAAAAACACAACGTCGGAATCTTGCAGGCACAACCGGATGCGGCATTTGTGGCGTCGAGGCTCTGGAACAAGCTTTGCCTGATTTAGCACCGCTAACACCGTCTCTTCCTCCGCGCTCCGATGTATTCGAAGGGCTGCGAGACAAAGTCGCACTGCATCAAGAAGCCGCACGTGAATCTGGCGCGCTACACGCCGCTTTATTTTCAGATTTACAAGGCAACATCAAGTTGTGCCGAGAGGACATCGGCCGTCACAACGCGCTAGATAAGTTGATTGGCGCATTGGCCAACAATCACATCGAACCTCAAAGTGGCTTCGCAATCATGACAAGCCGTTGCAGCTTAGAGTTGATCCACAAAGCCGTTCGCGCGCGTATCCCCACTCTGGTTTGCTTATCTGCACCGACAGCGTTAACCGTCGAATGGGCAAGAAGAAACCATTTGAACCTAATTCACTTGCCAAAATACGGCTCGCCGCGTCTATACAGCCCTGCGCCTTAACACGTCAACCTAGCCGAATTCCTAATATTTCTAACGGAGACCTCTGGGCCTCTGTTGTTTGCTTCTGATTCCCAATTGATACTTAGCGACCAGCCACTATTCTCTCCAACCAAACGTGCTCACCCCTTGTCAGCACTAAGCTTGCATGTATTAACCTGCTTGCATTTGAACGCTTTCCAATCCGATAAGAACCCTGTCAAAAACCCATAAATTAGTAAGGATTTTGTGTGACTCTTTTCACGCTTTTCCGCCTTCCTAGGCATTTCTAGGAATTTTTCCTAGCCGATCTAGGCAACCATCTCATGTGCCTCACAAAACCACTCTCTAGAATTCCGCTCAGTCAAAAGTAACAAGAGCACATAACGGTCGCCGTTGTGTTTCTAAAACAATTACAAGAGAGTTCATCATGTTAAAATTCCTCGAACAGGTGCGGAAGCCGACCCTCGATCTTCCTGTCGAAGTTAGAAGAAAGATGTGGTTTAAACCGTTCATCCAATCTTACTTGGTCGTATTTATCGGCTACCTAACCATGTACTTGATTCGTAAGAACTTCAATGTCGCGCAAAACGACATGATCTCAACTTACGGTTTGAGCATGACAGACCTAGGTCTTATTGGCCTTGGCTTCTCCATCACATACGGCATCGGTAAAACCGTTGTCTCTTACTACGCTGACGGTAAGAACACCAAGCAATTCCTCCCTTTTATGCTGATCCTTTCTGGTCTTGCAATGCTTGGTTTCAGCTTCAGCATGGGCGGCGGTAGTGCAAGCCTGTTCTTGATGGTGGCTTTCTACGCTCTGAGTGGTTTCTTCCAAAGTACTGGTGGCCCTTCTAGTTACTCAACCATTACAAAATGGACACCTCGTAACAAACGCGGCTCTTACCTAGGCTTGTGGAACATGTCACACAACGTTGGTGGTGCGGGCGCAGCGGGTGTTGCTCTTTTCGGTGCCAACTACCTATTCGACGGACACGTAATCGGCATGTTCGTGTTCCCTTCTATCATCGCGATCATCGTTGGTTTTATCGGTATGCGCTTTGGTAGCGACTCTCCAGAAGCTTACGGTCTAGGTAAAGTAGAAGAACTTTTCGATGAAGCAGTGAGTGAAGAAGACACCGCCGCTGAAGAAAACCAGATGACCAAAAAAGAAATCTTTGTTGAATACGTTCTTAAAAACAAAGTTATCTGGCTACTTTGCTTTGCCAACATCTTCCTTTACATCGTTCGTATCGGTATCGACCAATGGTCAACGGTATACGCGTACCAAGAACTTGGTCTGTCAAAAGAAACGGCAATCTCTGGCTTTACTCTATTCGAAGTCGGTGCGCTTGTGGGTACTTTGATGTGGGGTTACTTATCTGACTTAGCAAACGGTCGCCGCGCATTGGTTGCTTGTGTGTCTCTTGGTTTGATCATCGTATCGCTTGAGTTCTACCAACACGCCACTAGCGAGTTCATGTACTTAGCCTCACTATTTGTATTGGGCTTCTTGGTGTTTGGTCCGCAACTTCTTATCGGTGTTGCCGCGGTTGGTTTTGTCCCTAAAAAAGCAATCAGTGTGGCTGACGGCGTAAAAGGTACATTCGCTTACCTAATCGGTGACAGCTTCGCGAAACTTGGTCTCGGTATGATTGCAGACGGTACACCTATCTTCGGCTTAACAGGTTGGAAAGGTACCTTCGCAGCTCTAGATACCTCCGCCATGATTTGTATTGTTTTGCTTGCTTTCGTCGCTATCGCGGAAGAGAAGAAGATTCGACATGCGAAGAAGCTTCAACTTGCACAAAACCAAGCCTAACTTCTCTGCGCGCTTTACTTCGGTAAAGCGCGCAAGATCATTAAAATGAGTTGATCAATTCAGTATCATTAAAGGTTTTTCTATTGGCTCCTGTTGGAGCTTATTGTTGTTAGTCGTCTGCTCTATTTGGTTGTAATAATGATTCATGTTGCTCTAGTTGATGATCACGTCATCGTGCGTTCAGGTTTCGCACAATTATTAAATTTAGAAAGTGATATTACCGTTGTCGGTGAATTCGGCTCTGTCGCCGAAGCGCGCAAAGGCTTGCCTGCGGTACACCCTCATGTCGTCATCCTAGATATCTCCATGCCAGATGAAAGCGGCTTAAACTTTCTTAGCGAAATACCAACTGGCATTGCCTGCGTGATGCTTAGCGTGCATGACTCCCCTGCGATGGTGGAAAAATCACTAAAGCTAGGTGCAAAAGGCTATCTTAGTAAACGCTGTAGCCCAGACGAACTTATTCAAGCCGTGAGAACCAGTGCTTCTGGCGGCTGTTACCTCACATCAGATATTGCACTTAAACTTGCAACGCCTAGCGACAACACCACCTCTCTATGCCAACTGACAAAACGTGAAAACGAGGTATGTCAGCTACTTGCGACCGGGTTGGATGTAAAGTCTGTCGCGGCAGAGCTTGGCTTGAGCCACAAGACCGTGCATGTGCATCGTGCGAATGCCATCGACAAACTCGGCGTGAAAAACAACGTTGAGCTCGCCAAACTATTTTCTCAAGAGTCCTTTTAATGCGAGCTTACGCTGTTACCACCATTTGCGGACTATTTGTTATGGCTTGCGCCTGGTTCTGCTTATGGGTGATTGCCTATTACTTTGTCAATGATCCCGAACTGGCGATCTTATTGTTTCCTTTCGCTTTAAGATTAGGTGTCGCCCTACACACTCGCACCGCTTATTGGCCGACGATTTACCTTTCGGAGTGGGGACTTTCCATCGCACTTGCAATGTTACTGGGTCAACCGCAGTGGCTTACCGTGCTGATTGCGAGCATTGCCAGTATCCCGGTCACTCTGATTGCGAAAAAATACTACTACGGAGACCAAAACCGCCATTTAGCCGTGATGAGCGCAGTCATTATCATTAGCGCGTTTATTAATGTGATGGCCGTTGGTTTTCACGTTCCTTCGGTTTACATGGTATGGCTGGCTAGCATTTCTGGAGGCTTGCTCGTGGTGCCTATGTGCTACTTGTTATGGAGTTATTTGTTCCAAAGTCGTTGGTCTCCGCTTAGCTCTCTCCTACTAAGTAATGCCGTTGTATTTCAGGTGCGTCATATCGTGCTTTATGCGCTACTTTTGATCGGCAGTATTTTGGTGCAAACCAGTTTGCCTGAAGAGCTAAAACGATTTGCGCCATTTTGTATGGCGATTCCAATCATCGTGCTTGCTCTGCGTTACGGCTGGCAAGGAGCCCTGCTCGCCACCATGCTCAACAGCATTGCGCTGATTGCGGCTCGCAGCGGCGTATCAAATCTAGAAATCACCGATTTGTTATTATCTCTCTCGGCGCAAACCATCACCGGCATTATGCTCGGCTTAGGGGTTCAGAAACAAAAAGACCTCAATCACAAACTGCGCGGCGAACTTGCACGCAATCAGAATTTGTCTCGCCAGCTTATCAAAGCGGAAGAATCGGTAAGACGCGATATTGCGCGCGAGCTACATGACGAAATCGGCCAGAACATCACGGCAATCCGCACACAAGCCAACATCATTAAGCGGGTAAATAACGCAGAAACACGCGTTGGTTGCGCCGACATGATTGAAGGGCTTTCCCTCAACGTGTACGACACTACTAAGCGACTGTTAAGCAAGCTAAGACCCAAAATGCTGGATGATTTGGACTTGAAAGAATCCGTCGAGCAACTGACGCGAGAGATGGAATTCGCCAATCACGGAACGACTGTTCAACTGAACTGGCAAGGCGATTACACAAGCCTGAGTGACACACTCAAAGTAACCCTATTCCGTTTATGCCAAGAGTCATTAAATAACGCTGCCAAGTACGCAGAAGCGCAGTTGATCAATATTGAACTGACAATTGGAGAAACGGCGGTGTCATTGATGATTCACGATGATGGTGTCGGTTTCAAAGTTCAGGACAGTATGAAAGGCATGGGCGTTCGCGGCATGCAAGAGCGTGTGCACGCGTTAGGTGGAAAAATGGTTATCTACTCCACCAGCGATCAAGTGATCGGCACACAAATCAGCATTACTTTACCTAAGGTGTAACTCAAGATGTTTGGATTTTTACGTTCACCTAAATTTACTCAACCGAGTCTAAGCAACGAGCAAATCGACCAGCGTTACCGCCATTGGCGTTTGCACATTATGTTGGGGATGTACATCGGCTACGCAGGTTTCTACTTTACCCGTAAGACCTTTAACTACGCCGCACCAGCGATGATTACCGATCTTGGCTTAGATAAAGGCGATTTGGGTCTTATCGGTACGCTTTTCTACATCACCTACGGCTGCTCGAAGTTTATTTCTGGCACGATTTCGGATCACTCTAATCCTCGTTATTTCATGGGACTAGGATTGATTGCGACAGGTCTGGTCAACATCGCGTTCGGCTTTTCTAGCTCACTCGCGGCTTTCATTACTCTGTGGATCTTAAACGCGTGGTTCCAAGGCTGGGGCTGGCCTTCATGCTCGAAGCTGTTAACCACTTGGTATTCACGTTCCGAGCGTGGCTTCTTATGGGCGATTTGGAACACCGCACACAACGTTGGTGGCGCGCTGATCCCTATTTTGGTGGGCTATATAACGTTGCACTACAGCTGGCGTGAAGGTTTTATTCTACCCGGCATCATCGGTGTATTACTCGGTCTATTCGTTTGTTGGCGATTGCGCGACAAACCCACAACAATGGGTTTACCAAGTGTCGGCCAATGGCGCAACGACGCGCTAGAACTTGCGCAAGAAAATTACGGACGTGGCCTCACCTACCGCGAAATTCTGAAATCGTACGTATTTAACAACAAATACATCTGGCTGCTCGCGTTCAGTTATGTGTTGGTTTACATCGTTCGTACCGCAATCAATGACTGGGGAAACCTGTACTTGACCGAGCAGCATCACTATAGCCTGATTAACGCCAACGCTGCTCTGTCTATGTTTGAAATCGGCGGTTTTGTTGGTTCATTGGTTGCGGGTTGGGGCTCAGACAAACTCTTTGGCGGTAACCGTGGGCCAATGAACTTGCTGTTCGCGATTGGGATTTTCTTATCTGTCTCTGCGCTTTGGCTGATGCCTCTGACCAACTTTGCATTCCAAGCGGCGGGATTGTTCTCCATCGGCTTCTTTGTCTTTGGACCACAAATGCTGATCGGTATGGCGGCGGCGGAGTGCTCTCACAAAGATTCTGCCGGCGCGGCAACAGGATTCGTGGGCTTGTTCGCCTACATGGGCGCAGCATTGTCTGGTTATCCACTGGCGTTAATTCTTGAAGAATATCATTGGACGGGTTTCTTCATCACCATTTCAGTTTGTGCAGCCGTCATTGGCCTTTTGTTGCTGCCATTTTTGCAAGCGCAGCCATCACGAAAACCACTCGAACCAAAGCCTCGGTTGTAAATCGACTTATCGCCCTTAGGGCAAATTGGCGAGTGACCTAACCGCGCTCGCCCTCCTTATTTAACGTATCTCTGCTCAATTTTTCTTCCGATTCAGTTCGGAGGGTTAACTATGGGAAAAATTCATGAATTTGAACACTATTTCATCGCATAGCTTCTTTCAAATGAACAACAAAATCCAAAACTACGCCTGGGGAAGCACCTCTTCTATTCACGATTTGTTTGGCTTTTCTAACGAAACGAATGAGCCTCAAGCAGAAGTATGGATGGGTACTCACCCAAACGGCTGCTCTGAAGTTCAGGTTGAGCAAAACACGCTGCCTTTGTCTGAACTGATCAAACAAAACCAACCCGCTTACTTATCAGCAGAAACCGCAGCGAAATTTGGCGACCTGCCCTTTCTGTTTAAGATCTTAGCGGCCGAACATGCACTGTCGATTCAAGTTCACCCAAGCAAACAAGATGCCGAAATAGGCTTCGAAAAAGAACAAAGTGCCGGGATCCCACTAAACGCAAGCCATCGTAACTACAAGGATCCAAACCATAAACCTGAGTTGGTGTACGCGCTGACAAGTTACCAAGCCATGAACGGTTTTCGTTCGTATGACGAGATTATTGAGGCATTTGGCCTTTGCGATATCAATGAGCTACGCACACCGCTAGATGCATTCAAACGCGAAATCAACTCACAAGGTTTACGCGATTTCTTTGTGCACATTCTGACCATGGAAGGCGAAACAAAAGAGCGTGCACTGAAACAGCTTCTTGCCCAAGCTTCAGACCAATCAGAGCAAGGTACTAACAACGACGTTTTCCAGCTCATCTTGGATCTATCCACTCAATACCCTGGCGATGTCGGCTTGTTTGCGCCATTACTGTTGAATGTCATCACGCTGCAACCTGGCGAAGCCATGTTCCTGAGCGCAAGAACGCCACACGCTTACATTAAAGGTACGGGATTAGAGATCATGGCGAACTCAGATAACGTTTTGCGTGCAGGACTCACGCAGAAACATATGGATGTTGAAGAACTGGTTAAATGCACAGACTTTGTGCCTAAGCCGTTTCACAGCCTTGTCCTAAAACCCAATGCCAATGGTTGCCAGAGCCTTTACCCCGTTCCAGTGGCAGACTTTAGTTTCAGCATTCTTAACCAACCGAACAATGAAGTGGTTGATGCCAATAGCGCAGAGATTTTGATGGCGATTGATGCCGACCTGACACTCATCAGTGATAACGGTGAGACGTTAACTGCCTCAAAAGGACAATCTGTATTTGTTCCTGCTTACGTTGGTCATTACCGTATTCAAAGTGCGGGACGTGTGGCTCGCGCCTTCAACTAGTTTTTGAATAACTGATTCAAACTAACGTCTGACCCAAGGGACTGGGTTAGACAATTTATTCCTTTCATAGATTGAACCATTCCGCTTTTAAGGCACTCATGCTTACACCTTGTCGAATCCAAACACCTACAGGCCAGTTTCTCTAAAAGCCATAACCTCCCGGATCTACCATTTACTCAACATTCATTGTCAAAACCCATTTATGTCCGATAAATTCGTCGCTCCAATATCAAATCACTTGGATAATAAAGGCGCTTGCACAGTGGTATTTGTTGCAAAACGTATAATCAACGTTGTAATCAAAGCCTCAATCACTACAATCTCTGGTTCGATTTTTCAGTTAACGTTTGTATGCCGAAGTTAAACCAAGATAACCCTGTTCAAAGCTCCGCCCTTTCCGATATCGAAACCAGCAGTAAGATTCAATCGGCATTAGAACCGAAGTTTCACAAGCCAGAGAAACGTCTCTGCTTAAGCCCTGGCCTGTCGGATAAGCATTTGGCGCGCCGTTGGCAAGTATTGGAACACGTGACCAATAAAGATCATCTCCTTGATCCTTTCACGCAGTCACATTGCGATGCTTACTCCAACAACATCGAGCATTTCATTGGTACTGTTAATGTGCCGGTCGGCATTGCAGGCCCTTTGCGCGTCAACGGCTTGTATGCGAACGATGACTTTTTGGTTCCGCTTGCAACGACAGAAGCCGCGTTAGTCGCTTCCTACAACCGTGGCGCAAATCTTATCACCGCCGCTGGTGGCGCGAGCGCATTGTTACTAAGTGAAGGGGTGAGCCGAACACCAGTGTTCGCCTTTAATAACCTTGCCGACGCTGGCCAGTTCGTCAGTTGGGTTGTGACCCAGTTTGACGTATTTCGTCAAATTTCGGAATCCACCACCTCACATGGCAAACTCAAAGACATCAATGTAAATATCGAAGGAAACCATGTTTATTTGGTCTTTGAATACGTGACTGGTGACGCTTCCGGACAAAACATGGTGACCATCGCAACAAACGAAGTGTTCCATCATATTTTGGCGACCAGCCCAATCAAACCAACTCAAGCATTCTTGGATGGCAACTTATCAGGCGACAAAAAACCAAACGCGCACACACTGCGCTCAGTACGCGGTAAGAAAGTATCCGCCGAAGTGACCATTCCTGCTGAGTTAGTGGAAAAATATCTGCATACGACGCCGGAGTCTATGGTTCAATTTGGCAAAATGACCACAGTGGGCGGTTTACTCAGCGGGACAATTGGCGTCAACGCGCATTACGCAAACGCCCTTGCCGCGCTGTACATTGCTTGTGGTCAAGATGCCGCTTGCGTTGCAGAGTCTGCCATTGGAATCACTCGTATGGATGTGGACGCTCAAGGCAACTTGTACGCGTGCGTGACCTTGCCAAACATCATGGTGGGAACGGTTGGCGGTGGTACTGGCCTTCCAACGCAAAAAGCATGTTTGGATATTTTGGGTTTGCACGGCAACGGCAATGCGAAAGCGTTAGCCGAAGTCGCAGCTTCGCTTTGTCTGGCTGGCGAACTCTCGATTGTGGGCGCATTTTGTGCCGATCACTTTTCTCGTGCTCACCATAAGCTTGCCCGAAAATAACCTTTGTTGCTTTGTACAAGAGAACATCCGTGTGGTTTTCTCTTGTGCAAACCAATGGACTTTATTTATTGGCTCAATAATTTCTTGAAACTAACTTAAGCCTTAACAAACATACCAATCTCTTGTTAACAGTACTTTAGCTGTCCCCCTTATATATCCATTGCGATATCTCTGCTTGTTACTCTTCATTGGCCATATTTAATATCAGTATCTTAGAAAAAGTAGCATCAAAAACTTCTAGCACTATAGTACCAAATTCATCGTTTGAGTTTTTTGTTCACCACTTATAGCTACTATACTCGCCTATGCAGCTGCTTGATTTTCATAAATTTACTAAACAGCTCAAAAGAGCTTAATAACTCCCGTTAAATGGACTTAAATCGTTACTTCGGGTAAGCGAGTTAACTATGAGACGTCAGAAGCTAAATAAAATCTCTGCTTGGGTACTAGGATTGGTTATCTTATTGCTGAGCCATGTGTCTAATGTATCAGCACAAATACAGCAATCCCCATCCGAACAAACCGTTGCGCGTTTTCTCTATCAAACCTCTTTTGGACCAACACCTGCGTTAATTAATGAGGTTAGGGAAAACGGGTTAGAGGATTGGATACAGAAACAAATCAACCTGCCAGCAACCTACCATCAACCACTTTATCAAACGCCTTTTTCTAAAGGCCTACAGTCAAACCGAGAAAATGCTTGGTATCAAATTGTTGTTACTGCTGAAGATCAGCTTAGGCAGCGAACGGCTTATGCATTGAGTCAGATCGTAGTCGTTTCTCGTTATGGCGGCGTTCTTTCCAGCAAACCTACAGGGTTAGTGAATTACTACGATCTGTTGGTTGAGCATGCGTTTGGCAACTACCGAGACCTGTTGTATGACGTTTCCATCCATCCAGTCATGGGGAGCTATTTGTCTATGCTCGGTAGTGCAAAAGAAAATAGTGCGACAGGAACGCTTCCCGATGAGAACTTTGCTCGAGAGTTAATGCAGTTATTCACTATCGGTTTGTATGAACTCAATTTAGATGGCAGTAAAAAGCTAAACCACGCAACAGGCAAACCTATCCCCACGTACAATCAAACTGATATTCAAGAGCTCGCGCGAGCATTAACTGGATGGAAAAATTCCGACATCGCATTCGTGAAACCGATGCGAGTTATCAGTCAAAGACACGACACCGGCGAGAAGCGATTTCTAGGGAACGTGATCCCATCGGGTCTAACCGCACAAGAAGAGCTTTCAAAAGTGATTGATATGTTGATGTCTCACCCAAATGTTGCTCCATTTGTTTCAAAATTACTTATCCAACGTTTGGTCAGTTCAAATCCAAGCCCAGAGTACGTCGCGCGTGTTGCAACGATATTTAACAACAATGGGGAAGGAGAAAAAGGCGATCTAACCGCCGTTGTTCGAGCCATATTGCTCGACCCTGAAGCATTAGGGATGACGGATACCCCGCCTATAAAAGTGAAAGAACCGATACTGGTCCTGACTAATTTTCATCGAGCATCAGGTTTTACGGTTAAAGGATCACGTTACGAAGACGCAACAACGATGATGAACATCGCTAATCAAGGGCCGCTTCGTTCTCCTTCCGTGTTTAATTTTTACTCTCCAGACTATCAGCCGTCTAACGAGTTTACGGAGTCTGGTATTAACTCTCCAGAGTATGAACTTCTCAATTGGTCTGTTTATACCGATTTGGTCAACTATATGTTAACCAGCACTCGTAGAGGAGGTGGTGATTCCTACCACTTCGATCTTAACGAGTTTTATCTTCTTCTGGACGATCACCGTGCCTTAGTCGAATTGGTTAACGAGCGTTTCTTTGCTGGAACGGCTTCTGCTGAATTGAAAGAGCTCATGCTCACCGCCCTGAATGATTATCGTGGGGACTATGTGCCAACAACAAAACTCGCTCTAGTGATATTTACCGCCATTTCTGGCGACGAATTCTATATTCAGGATTAGGAGTGAATTATGGATATTTCACGACGACATTTTATACAAAGCACGCTATCGATGGGCGCACTAGCCTCTCTTAGTCTGCCAGGTTACTCTCTCGCAGCGCCATCCAATGACTTTCGAGCATTAATATGTGTGTATTTAGCAGGCGGAAACGATGCATTCAACACCATACTGCCATTATCGGAGGCGCACTATCGTCAATATTCCAAAGTCAGAGGGCCACTCTCTGTCGCCAAAGAAGACATACTCCCTATCAATTTAAGTGCTGTCGATAGCTCAAATCACCCAGTGAAGCTCGGCTTACACCCAAAGTTAAATGCGTTAACTTCCGTTTTCGAACAAGGCGATGCCAGCATCGTGCTCAATAGTGGCATTCTCAACCATCCCGTCACCAAACAAGCTATTGAGCAAGGTGAAGCATCACTTCCCGAGCAACTGTTTTCTCATAATTCTCAAACAGACGCTTGGTTACTTGGTGGAATGAGCGAGTCTAAAAATCTTGGTTGGGCTGGCAGAATGTTGGATGTATTAAACTCTGAATCAGAAATAACACCGCTATACAGTGTGCATGGCAACTCGCTTTGGTTACGGGCAATGGAACACCGCCAAACCGTCCTGAAAAAAGATCGCGCGGTTCAGCTTACCGCGATTGATAACCCTTTATACAAAGGTATCTATGATCGCCTTCTCTCTCATCAAACTGACAATCCATTTAATGGTCATTTTAATTTGATGGTTGATGAGTCGATGGTAATGAGCAGTGTACTGAGCGAGCAACTCAACCACATTGCTGACGAGCCGCTGTTTACGTCATCGACGCTCGGCAAGCAGATGCAAACCGTGTACAAATTGATAGCAAGCCAAGATGTCCTGAAGCAGCAACGACAAGTCTTTTTCGTTAAACACTCTGGGTATGACCTGCACGATTCGCAATTGGCACGTCATCCAGTGTTACTTGAGGATCTCGCGACAAACCTTTTAGCAATGTATCGTGCAGTCGAACGGTTAGGGCTAAACAAGCAAGTCACCTCTTTCACTATGTCTGACTTCGGTCGACGGATGATGAGCAACGGAAATGGTACCGATCATGGCTGGGGTGGCCATCAACTATTAATTGGAGGCGCGGTAAATGGGAAACAACCTATCGGTACATGGCCGGAACTAATACTGGGCGGAAACGATGATTACTCTCAAGGCCGACTCATACCCAAAATTGCCGCTGATCAAGTTGGTTCAACACTAGCACAGTGGATGGGCGTGAGTGATAACGCTGCACTGGAATACGTGTTCCCGAACATCCGTAATTTTACCCATTCAAACCTGGGTTTTATGGCTTAAGATATTTTACAGGTTAGCTGTAGAACACATCATCAAATAAGGGAGCCTCGCGCTCCCTTACTCATCTTATGTTTGCAAAGTGTCCGTTACACCTCGTCGCGACGGCGTTCGTTACACAGCTTAATGGCACGCTCAAGTAATTCTAGCGCGGATTGCTCACATTCAGGCAGAACCGCATCACTTTCACCAATTGGCGTTACGCGGTCACCCCATTTCAATACTGCCGCACCCCATGTCAAACCAGCACCAAACGCAGCGAGAAGCATGTTATCACCTGGGTTAACTCGACCTTGCTCTACCGCTTCACACAATGCAATTGGCACCGTCGCAGCTGAAGTATTGCCATAGTTTTGAATGTTAACAAACGCTTTGTCGTGTGGAATTCCAGACAGGTCACACAAGGTTTGAATAATACGAATATTCGCTTGATGCGGAATCACAACATCGATTTGTTCCGTCGTTAACTGTGATGCTTTCAGTACGGTTTTCGCAGCTAGCCCCATGCCTTTTACTGCACGTTTGAAAATTTCTTGTCCTACAAAGTTGAAATCCCAGTAACCGTTGTCTTCCGCAAAGCGATCCATACAAGTACCAAACTTTGGTACGGACAGAATATCGCGGCCTTTTGCGTCACAACCGATTTGAGACTGTAGTAAACCCGTTTCTTTTTCCGTTCTTGATAACACAACGGCGCCCGCACCATCACCAAATAGAACAGCGGTATCTCGCATTGCCCAATCGATGTAGAAAGACAATCTTTCCGCACCAATAATGATCGCGTTACGATAGTTACCTGATTGAATCAAACGTGTGCCCGTTTCTAGGCCATAGACAAATCCCGTACATGCGGCATTTAAGTCAAAGGCAGCGGCTGCACGAATACCTAGGTTCTGCTGTACCTTAGACGCGATATTTGGAATCAATGAATCTGGTGAACAAGTCGCCACAATGATTAAATCCACGTCTGCTGCATCGACACCTGCTCGAGCTAATGCATGTTTAGCAGCAACGGTCGCCATGTCTGACGTGTTTACATGACTAATACGGCGGTTTTCGATACCAGTGCGGGTACGAATCCACTCATCGGAAGTATCGAGGAAAGTGCTAAGATCATCGTTAGAGAGCACGGCTGGCGGAACACATTTCCCCCAACCTGTAATTTCAGCGTAGTAATTTGTCATCGCAGACCTATTTATTGTTGTATTTTAATAAAATTTCTTAGAACCTTAGGCTCAAATACAAACCTGCGCTGCGTTATTTCGGCAGGTTAAAAAATAAGTATACAAATAATGAGGCTGACTGGTAAGTCATGTTTTCATCAATACGTAATAAAGGAAGAAGTCATGTCATCGTTTAAAACTCGCTGCCCTTCGTGCGGCGGTCTAAATCGTGTCCCTAATGAGCGCGTTGCCGAATCTGCAACTTGCGGTAAATGTAAAAGTGCACTTTTAGACGGCTCGCCTATCGAAGGTACACAAGATAACTTTTCTGCTCTATTACAAAGTGATATGCCTGTTGTAGTAGATTTTTGGGCCCCATGGTGCAACCCGTGCGTTGGTTTTGCTCCTGTTTTCTCTGATGTTGCTCATGAGCAAGCCGGAACGGCTCGTTTTGTTAAGATTGATACCGAAGCTCAACAACAACTTGCGACGCAATTTGGTATTCGCAGTATTCCTACCATTATGGTTTTCAAGAATGGTCAACGCGTTGATATGATCAATGGTGCGTTACCTAAAACTCAATTCGATCAATGGTTAAATCAAGCACTTACTAAATAATCTTCCACGCCAACCTTGTTTGTAGGTTGGCGTTTTTATGCAACTTATCAACCTATCTAGTTAACAAATATTATTTATCGAAACGACTTAAATTTATCATTTTACTTGCCTAACTATTAGCCTCATATTCGCGCCGAATAACCCTTAGATTTCATTTAACTTATAGGCGCAAAACAGTGGAAAACACAGTCGTTCCTGCAGCATCACCACGAGTTACAGTTCCAGTCGTCGCACTGTCTCTTTATGCGGTGGCTTCGGGCTATTTAATGAGCTTGATCCCTCTCATGCTCGGTGAATACAACATCTCAGCAGATTACGCGAGTTGGTTGGCGAGTGTGTTTTATGGCGGCTTATTAACCGGTGCTATTTTTATTGAACGTATCGTACGTCAAGTTGGTCACCGTAACGCGTTTATTGGTTGCTTGGCCGTATTTTCGCTAACTATCGTCACACTGCCCGTGTTTGCTAACGGATTGATGTGGCTTGCCGCTCGCTTTATTGCGGGTATCGCGGTTGCTGGTGTTTTTGTCATTGTTGAGTCTTGGCTAATGTCTGGAGACGAAGCATCGCGTGCGAAACGTTTGAGCTTGTACATGCTATCGCTTTATGGTGGTTCAGCATTAGGCCAGTTTGGTATTGGCGTGCTTGGCGTAAGTGGCGGCGTTCCGTTTATTGCGATCACGACGTTGATCCTAATGGCGATGCTGGTGCTAATGTTCATTGAGTGTGAGCAGCCAAACAGCCATGAATCAACCGCTTTATCATTTAAGCAAATTGCCAAACTAAACCATGCAGCAATTATTGGTTGTGTTGTTTCAGGTTTGACCTTAGGCGCGATCTACGGATTAATGCCAGTTGAGTTAACTAACCGTAAAATTAGCCATCAAGACATTGGTACATTGATGGCGCTAGTGATTCTAGGTGGCATGCTAGTTCAACCAATGGTGACCGCGTTAAACAAATACATGAGCCGCACAGTGCTAATGGCGTTTTTCTGTATTTTGGGTATTTTTTCGATCGGTATGACCTTTATTTCCTCGTCAGCCGTGGTATTGGCTGCTGCATTATTCTTTTTAGGTGCAGCTACTTTTGCTTTGTACCCGATTGCAATCAACTTAGGTTGCGAAGGTCTTGATGAACGCTTTATTGTCTCTGCGACACAAGTCATGCTGTTTAGCTACAGCATCGGCTCTGTTGCTGGTCCTGTTGTCGCTGATAAATTCATGGGCCAAGAACACGGCTTGCTAGGCTACTTGTTTGCCGCTTTGGTTGCGACTGGCGTATACATGCTACTTGCTGCGAGCAAAACCAAGCAGCGTATGGCCGCTGGCCTCTAACCACGCCGCTTCTACTCAACGAAAACGAGGGCATGTCGCCCTCGTTTTTTTATTCTTCGCATTTTTGTTTAGATAAACGCTTGTGACGGTTTGACGCGTTCGCTGCAGGGTTTTCCGGTACCATGCGCTTTTCATGAAGCAAATGACGAACCGCCAAGATGGGATGTTTCAGTAACATTCTGGGGCCAGAGTAACGCATGACCAAACGCATTTGTTCTTTCGGCTCTGGTTTGTAGCAGTGAATCGGACATTTGTTACACGTCGGTTTATTCTCTCCATAAGGACAGCGGTCGAGGCGCACTTCTGCGTATTCAAGCAGCTCACGACATTCTGAGCATAAGTCACGTTTTGTTCCATGATGGTCATGACAGTAAACCTCTACCATGGCTTTTACTGTCTTAAATTCAGTGGCGAGTTTGCCAAGTAAAATATCGCTCATGCGCTATCCAAAAATCACAACATCATTGTGTAAAGTTCTAACGTGCGGCCATTATCATATTGCTGCTCAACTCGTTCAAACTCAAAGCCCAGTTTTTTGAGCAAACTTATACTACGAATATTGTCATTATTGGTGATGGCAACCAAATTATCGAGTTTCATTTCCTCTCTAGCGTATTCCAGCACTGCGGTTGCAGACTCCGTTCCGTAGCCGAAGCCATAAGCGGAAGGTAAAAATCCATATCCGAGATCATAGTGTTGTAATGTGTCACGTTTAACCAACCCACAAATCCCGATGGGTTGCCCATCTTCTTTCTTCTCTACAACGAGTAAACTCACGCCTTTAATTTGTTGCATGCGTAGCATGTTTTCTTTTATGTAACGCGCCGCTTCATATTCGGTACGAATTTGTTTGTCTCCGACAAAACGGTAGAAGTCTGGGTGGTTATAAAGTTCTAGTATAAATGGTGCATCATCTACACTCACAAGACGCAGTATCAAACGTTCGGTGTACAGTGTTTTCATTTGGGCTCCATTAAAACGCGATAGATGATTGGACATAGGAACGTACTTGAATTTTGCGACCGATACCGGCGCTTATTTAGTTGTAACTTGATAAAAAAGTAACTATCCTGCCTCGCTAAATTAAAGGACCACCACCATGAACCGCAAGAAGAAAATCAATCAGATCTTGAAAGCGAAGCAGAAGAAGCATAACGCTAAGCTACATAAGAGCAATAAGCCGCGTTATATCTCCAAAGCTGAACGCGCGAAAATGGAAGCTGAAGAACAAAACCAAGCTTCAGAACACACGGAAAACGTTGTAGACACAGCGCAGACAGATCAAGCCTAAAAGAAAAGCCGCTTCAAGCGGCTTTTTTGATATTCGGAGATAGTTAGCTTTAGTATTCGACACTGTAGTTCAGTGTGAATGTGCGACCTCTTCCTTTGTAGTCGTACGCTGCAGAATCGTAGTGTGCTGCATAAAGAATCTGCGCACGTTGTCCCCAAGCGGTTGTGTAGTCTTCGTCAAATAGGTTTTGAATACCAAAACCTAACTGCCCGATAGGTAGTGTTACGTTACCAAGAAGATCAAACGTAGTGTATCCATCTAGTTTATTGTTTGCGTCATCTTCGTAATCAAACATCGTCTGGCTTTGTAAACGTACTGAATAGCCATCCTGATAGTAAGCCGCCCACGCGCTCGCTTTTGATGTACTTGCTTTACCCGCGCTTAGATCTTCCCACTTACCGTTGGTTTTCAGCTCAGAAACCACATAGTGACCTGATGCACCTAACAAAATATCACGGTTTACCCAGTAGTTAATGTTTGCTTCGGCACCGTATACACGTTGCTCGTCATCAACATTGGTGATTAGGAGCGTCTTCTTGTCATACTTGATTGAGTTATCCGAAACCGAGTAGTAACCCGCCGCTTGCAGTGCGACAGTATCCGTATCTAATCGGTAACCAATTTCATAGCTGTCCGTTTTGATGCCCGACATTTTTGAGTCAGATACATTAATGCTATTGTTCAACGCGTAGTGACCATTTGCATCCGCGGCATCGTAACTACCTTGGCCGTAGTACTTTGCAGGATCAGCAAGTTCGAAACCTTGAGAGAAGTTCGCCCAAAGCTGAGATTCATCGTTAAGCTGATAAATGGTGCCCAAATTAAATAAGCTCACAGAGTAGTCAGTGCTGCCACCTGGTACCGCATCCGCTGATACACCATTACCCGATGCGATCTTCTTTTGTATACTATAGGCAACAAAATCATCAATCTTATTGTCCATGTATTGGTAGCGGTAGCCTGCTTGTACTGACCAATCTTGATTGATTTGGTAATCCCCCTGGACAAACATTGCGTAAGACGCCACATCAACATCTGGGTAACGCCCCACTTCGGCATAGGTTCGATTAATTAAGTTCCCAGAGCTGTTCGCAATGGTTGGATCGAACAGAGCCTGGTTACTTTCAAAACGGTCTAAGTACGCATCGACACCATAAACAAGTTTGAATGACTCCCAGCTTTTAGCTAACGCTAAGCGCCCAGCAAAAACTTCTGTTTTTTGTTGAGAGGCACTTTGGTAATAAGGAGTAAAGGTTTGGTCTTCACTACGGTAAGATAACTCGCCTATCAGTTGATGACCGAATACGCTGTCGTGAGCGTAGTTCGCACTTAAGAGAACTCGCTCTGTACCATGTTCACGGTCGGAATCGAACCCCTCTCGTACATCAACAAATTTATTGTTAACAATGTACAAACCGTATGGCGAATCTTGCTGGCTGTCATAGTATTGTGCGACAAGGTTTAACTTGCTGGCATCGGAGATTTGAATCTCGGTCGATCCCATAACATCGAGCGTTGAATTATACTGCAAGGAGCCCTGTGAAATGTCTGGGGTGACAATGTCGCCATTTGCGTCAAATGCACCTTGTGTCTCGGTGTACACAGCCGAACCTCTAGCGGTAATTCGCTCATTACCACCCGAGATAGACTGAGCGAGTTTGTAATCAAAGTCATCGCTGCTATTAAAGCCTGTAGTGCCACTCATGTAGGATTCAAACGACAAGTCATCCGAGTACGCTTTCTTGGTGATAATGTTAATAACACCACCAGTAGCGCCTGCACCATAAATGGAGGTTGCACCAGATAGTACTTCAATTCGCTCGATGTTGAATGGGTCTATTGCGTCTAACTGACGACTAATCGGGCGAGAAGACTGTAACGAGACACCATCAATCATTACCAACATTGCTCTACCGCGAAGGTTCTGACCATAATTAGTTCGACCACCGGTGCCGACGTCTAAAGAAGGGATGGTTGCAGATAGAATATCACCCAGTGTCTTGCCCGCACGATATTGCTGAGCAATCTCTTCTTGGCCAACAAACCAAACCGTTCCTGGAATATCGGAGATCGATTTCGGCATCACACTGCCTACAACAACCAATTGCTCATCGCTCGGAGTCGATGTTTGTTGAAGATCTTCTGCTGCTATTGAGCTAACTGCGTATCCACTGCTCATCGCAAGTACGATGAGATTGAAAGAAAACGTCCTTTTCATCATTGTATTTATCTTTTTGTTGTCAACAAGAGCATGCAATGATACTTATTCTCACTCTCAAATCGAGCACTGTTACACAAGTTAAATAAATGTTAATTAAGAACCTTCTTGCTCATAAGCTGTCGATTTTCCTCTAAACGAGGACAATCTGCACAAAGCTTTCTGCCTTCACACTTATAGACTAAACAACAACTTTTTCTTACTAACTTTAGCGGCTGATCAGATCCCGTCTCATGAAGTGAGCGGCTATTATCAACATCCAAACCCATTGCGCTTAGCCACAAGACCGCATGCTCCTGAAGTGTCGAGTTAGTCATTTGCGGAAAGCGCTGTTGGAGACGAATTAAACAAGCCATGATTCCGTCCGACATCAATTGATGGGTGAAGCCAGGACGAATGCGTGTCCATTGACTCATCTCTTGTTGATAGAAGTCGAACAGTTCTCGGATTTGACGCCCCGCCTCTTTTATCAACGCTTCTGGCTCGCCATGTATATGCGCTTCGTCGGCGAATCGGTACCCAGAAACAAAACAAGGTTTGAGGTGCTGCGCTATCTCGCGAATGTTTGGCAACGTGTGGTAACCGTAAATAGAGATGAATGCGACATAAACTGGCTGCCAACAAAGTAAATCCCACGTTCTTGTCAACCAATATGCTTTTCCCGCTTCCGGATGAGCCTCCGAGATTTGCTGGTAAAGGCCTTGGATGATCGGGTTGATATCATTCTCGATATGGATAGCTTCTTGCCCTATCTCGCCGATATCACCGTGTAGGTAAGGTGTAATCTCACTCGAAGTTTGAAACAGTTGCGGGAAAAATTGCTCAGACATGATGGCTTATTGTTGGTGTAGTCATTCTGACACCTTTATACCCAAGCACCAATCGCAATGCAAACTATTATCCTTTGCGTTTTCATAACAAAGAAGCACTCTTAGGGTTAGTTATGAATGTATTTCCGAGTTCTGTGAAGCTGTAAGGTCTGGTTACGTATGCGATGAATAGCAACAAACTCTTAAACCTCTTCGCATTTAACGCTCACATGATCGCAAAAATACACAGCATAAAAACACCCTGATAAAACTGTGTTAACAGTTTCCCTGTGTAGCGTGAGTTATTGCCAATAATTGAATATTGCTGTTTCTTATCCAGCGGATTGTGAACAACATGAAGTATTTTCTTTCTGAATATCGAGACAATACAAAGAGGTAATTTGGCTATGTAGCCCTCTGTTTTGAATAAGGAAATCCACATGTTGTATCTTGAGTTTCTATTTTTGCTCGTGATGCTGTATATCGGCTCACGTTATGGTGGTATCGGCCTTGGGGTCGTATCCGGAATTGGCTTAGTGATTGAAGTCTTCATCTTTAAGATGCCGCCAACCTCTCCTCCTGTCACCGTTATGTTGATCATTTTAGCGGTGGTAACATGTGCTTCCATTCTTGAAGCCGCCGGCGGTTTGAAATACATGCTGCAAGTTGCCGAGCGTGTGCTTCGTAAGAACCCAAAACGCGTCACCCTTATTGCTCCGTTCGTGACTTACTTTATGACCTTCCTACTTGGTACAGGTCACGCGGTTTACTCTATCATGCCAATCATTGGCGACGTTGCGCTTAAAAACGGCATTCGTCCAGAGCGTCCTATGGCTGCCGCTTCTGTCGCGTCTCAAATCGCAATCACAGCCTCGCCAATTTCAGCGGCCGTAGTTTACTACTTGGCGCAACTCTCTGATATTCAACACGAGATCACTCTGCTCTCAATTTTGCTCGTTACTGTGCCTGCAACCTTATTCGGTACGTTGTTGATGTCACTTTACAGCCTAAAGCGTGGTAAAGAGCTAGACGACGATGAAGAATACCAAGAGCGTTTGAAAGATCCTGTGTGGCGCGAAAAGATCCTCAACACAACTGCAACGTCTCTTGATGAAGTACTACCAACAAGTGCTCGTAACTCTGTATTGCTGTTCATTGCTTCTATCTTGGTTATCGTCGTTATCGCGATGTGGCCAGACATTCGTACCATCGTAGATGGCTCGAAGCCAATCAGCATGGCAGTTGTGATTCAAATGATGATGCTCTGCTTCGGCGGTATCATTTTGCTTGCGACCAAAACTGACCCGCGTGACGTACCAAATGGGGTGGTATTTAAATCTGGTATGGTGGCGGCGATTGCTATCTTCGGTATTGCATGGATGTCAGATACCTACTTTCAGTACGCTATGCCTCAATTTAAATCTGGCATCGTAGAGATGGTAACCAACTATCCTTGGACATTCGCGCTTGCGTTATTCATTGTGTCGGTTGTGGTGAACTCTCAAGCTGCAACGGCTCGCATGATGCTGCCTGTTGGTCTCGGCTTAGGTTTGGAACCTGCGCTGCTTATCGGCTTGATGCCAGCGGTATACGGCTACTTCTTTATTCCAAACTACCCTTCAGATATCGCGACTGTGAACTTCGATACCTCGGGCACAACTAAGATTGGTAAGTGGTACTTCAACCACTCATTCATGTCTGTGGGCTTAATCGGCGTGATTGGTGCGTGTTGCTTGGGTTACTTGCTAGGGCAAATGATCATTCCTTCGTAACTAGCCAAATCAACGATAAATTAGAGGCGAGTCATTGTACGTTTCGTACAGCCTGAGTGACTCGCCTTTCTTTATTGCACTATTACTACAGCAAGAAATCGTCATCAATCGCGACAAAATTGTCGGCACAATCAATCAGAGTTTGGGATGTTAGCTTAGGTACACCATAAACGGTCACCGTGTTATTGAAGCGCTGCTGAATTCTCTCTACTAGCAGACTAAAGTCTCCATCTCCCGAAACTAGAATCACTTCCTCAACTTCGGGAGCAATTTCAATTGCATCGAGAGTAATACCCACATCCCAATCGCCTTTCGAGCTACCATCACGACGCTGGATGTAGGGTTTAAGCATCACCTCAAAGCCAACACCCCGAAGAATATGGTGGAACTGACGTTGCTTGGGATCATTGCTCGCAATAGCATAAGTACGAGCACTTACCACCTCTTTCCCTTGTGTGGCAACATACCAAAACTGGTTGTAATCAAAATTGCTTCGATACGCTTCGCGACAGGTGTAATACACATTCTGTACATCAACCAAAATGGCGATTTTTTGTTTGCTTTCCGAACTCATCTATTTCTACGCTCAATTTATTTGCTGCCTACCCTATGCCAGTTTTGGAAAAAGCACAATGAGCCAATTCCACTAAACTTAACGTATAAAAAGTTATTTGGGTTTCTAGGGGAACTGTCATGGGCGGAAAGTTACTAGTGATACTGCTTTCTTGTATCTTGTCATCGACAGCATTTGGTTATCCAGCGCACTCCAAATACTGGCCACATAGAAGTGTGCTCTACTTTGCGCCAGAAAATGATGAATACGTCAAACAATTCTTGCTAGAAACACTTATGAATGAGTGTGAGTTGGAAGACAGAGATGTCGTCACGCTGGTCATTACAGAACAAGGTTATACTTTTCCTGCTTGGCTTAAAGAAGAGTTCGACCTAAAAATGCTAGCTCGTCTTTATGAGGTCGAAAAAGGTTCTCATACCGCTATTTTGCTTGGTAAAGATGGTCTAGAAAAGCACCGCTGGGGCGCAGAAACAGACTGGTCGTTTATCAACAACCTCATTGATCAAATGCCTATGCGTAAGCAAGAAATGCAGAGGCAACAAAGCCCCTGTAAAATATAGTCACTTCTGGGCAGTATTACTTTGCGAACCAATCCAACTTGTTGTGAAGTTGAGTCACGCTGCCAACCACAATCAATGCTGGACTCACGGCTTGCTCTGCCATGATCGATAGCTCGTTCAACTTTCCTTGGAACACGCGCTGCTCTGGGCGCGTACCGTTTTCAATAATGGCGCATGATATCTCAGGATCTAACCCATGTGTGATCAGCTTATCCATAATATGGCCGCTTTGCTTCAAACCCATGTAGAATACAAGCGTGTTATTAGACTGAGCTAGTGAATGCCACTCAATTTCACGACCATCTTTTTGTACATGACCAGTGATAAATTGAACACTTTGCGCATGGTCACGGTGCGTTAATGGAATACCAGCATAAGCCGTTGCACCCGCTGCTGCTGTGATACCCGGAACCACTTCGTATTTGATACCAAATTCCGCTAGCTCTTCTAGCTCTTCACCACCACGGCCAAAGATAAATGAGTCCCCACCTTTTAGGCGCACAACGCGTTTACCTTCTTGCGCTTTCTGCACCAAGATTTGGTTGATTTGATCTTGAGGTACACAGTGAAAATCGAGCTTTTTCCCAACATAAATCATCTCTGCTGATGCATGGGCCAACTCAAGAATCTCTTTTGATACCAATCGGTCGTACACAACAACTTCAGCCGCTTGAATGGCTTTTAAGCCTTTTACTGTGAGTAAATCAGGATCACCAGGACCTGCACCAACAAGAGAAACAAAGCCGCTGTTTAAAGATGAGTTAACAGTTGTCATATCAACGCCTATCGAAAATTTGGACATAAAAAGTAACACTCAAGTCATTAACTCAAGGTTAAAATCACCCCAAGGGGTTATTACTTTTTATAGCTAAATCAATACAATACTTATCGAAAGTTAAATGAGTTGAACAGCCCTACCTACCATAGGTAGGGCCAGATAAAAGCGGTTTATTTTGCGATTGCAGGCTCTGCTTTTACTTCTTCTTCAACTACGTTGATAGAAGGCGCTGTTTTCGCGTGAGTTAGGTACAGTGGAATACAAGTCATTACGAGACCACCAACAATATTACCTAGAATGGTTGGAATAAGGTTGAAGTTCAACCAAGTCGCGATACCAAAATCCGCACCTAGTATCATACCTAGTGGGAATAGGAACATGTTTACTACAGTGTGTTCAAATACTAGCGCAAAGAAGATGAAGATTGGGAACCACATCATTGCTACGCGACCAGACACCGAACGTGCCGTCATGTTGCCGATAACGCCTAGACACACCATTAGGTTACAGAAGATGCCGCGTACGAAACATGTGATCCATCCGTCCATACCCATGTTTTCAAAACCAAGGCTACGCGCGGTAGAAACAGCGACAAATTTCTTCGCTACTGCGTTCAGTTCTAGAGAGAAGTTACCTGTTAGAGAGATAGCCACTAGGTAAGCAACGATCAGAGAACCGATAAGGTTACCCAAGCCCACAAGACCCCAACAACGGAAGATACGACCCCAAGTGATGCCCGGACGGTTCGCAAACTTAGCCAGAGGCGCTAGACCAAAAACACCGGTTACTAGGTCATAACCCATCACACTTAGAATTACGAAACCAACGGGGAAAACAAGTGCTCCTACAAGGCCGATACCCGTTTGTACAATCGCGGTAATAGCAACCACCACCGCAAGCGAAAGAATAACGCCAGCCATCGTACCGCGAAGCAGAAGATCTCGCGTGCTTGTATTGGTTTTCGCTTCACCAACATTGATCATGGTTTGCACGAATTCTGCAGGCTTAAAATCAGTAGACATGAATGTGTCCTTATCCAAAATTGAAAGTTAAAAAGTTAAAGATTGAATAGAGAAAGGCTTCCCGTTGACACCTGAACGCTGTCTACAACACCTCGCTTCCCTGTTCCCCTGAGTTGATGCTTGGAAAGCCTTTGTCTATTAAATCTAGGTTTCAGTTCATTCCCTCCCCTAAGAGGAGGGAATGAAAACCAAGCTTACGCAGAGATTTCTACTTCGCCGCTTGTTACGCGGGTTTTGTACGCTTTCACGCTAAAACGCTCGTCTTCCATGCACGCACCTGTTGTCAGGTTAAAGCGTTGCTTCTTAAGTGGGCTAGCCACCCAAAGCTCGCCTTGGTGCTCACAGATCAAACCGCGAGAAAGCACGTTTGATTGGAAGAACGGGTCTGTGTTGCTGATCGCCAGCACTTCTTCTGCTTTTGTTGGGCGGAATACCGCAACTTGCTGACCATCAACCAAAGCACAAACACCCGTGCCCGGTACGATATCGCTGATTTGGCAAATCTTTTCAAATGACATAATCAACCTTCCCTTATGCTTCAGTGATCGCTACGTGTAGGATGTCGCCTTTCGCTTCAGGGTGCTTTTCCGTGAAGGTTGCTGGGCGGTGCTGTTCGCGCTCTTGTACAAACACGACGTTTTCATCGCGCTTGTCAGAGTTGATGAAGTGCGCGAAACGAGTCAGTTGTGATTCGTCGTTGATGGTCGCAGTCCACTCACACTCATACTCGTCTACAAGCTTCGCTACGTCTGCTTCTAGTTGAGCGTTGATGCCAAGTTTGTCTTCAACAATCACTTCGCGTAGGTAGTCAACGCCACCTTCCATGTTTTCCATCCAAACTGATGTGCGTTGTAGTGGCGCAGCAGTACGGATGTAGAACATCATGAAGCGGTCGATGTACTTAATCAGCGTTTCTTTATCTAGGTCACTTGCAAGTAGGTCTGCGTGACGAGGCTTCATACCACCGTTACCACATACGTACATGTTCCAACCTGCATCAGTCGCGATAATGCCAAGGTCTTTACCTTGTGCTTCCGCACACTCACGAGTACAGCCAGAAACACCGAACTTCATCTTATGAGGTGTACGAATGCCTTTGTAACGGTTCTCGATGTAAGAACCTAGACCAACAGAGTCTTGAACACCGTAACGACACCAAGTAGAGCCCACACATGTCTTCGCCATACGAAGTGCTTTTGCGTACGCTTGACCTGTTTCGAAACCAGCGTCGATAAGCTTGCGCCAGATCTCTGGAAGATCGTCTTTTTGAGCACCAAACAGACCAATACGTTGAGCACCGGTTACTTTGGTGTATAGGTTGTATTCTGCTGCAACGTTCGCTAGTGCACTCAGTGCTTGAGGTGTTACTTCACCACCCGCCATACGTGGGATAACAGAGTAAGTACCGTCTTTTTGGATGTTACCTAGGAAGTTATCGTTCGTGTCGTGCAGCTTAACCAGTTGTGGCTTAAGGATGTGCTCACCCCAGCAAGAAGCCAAGATAGAACCAGCCAGTGGTTTACAAACTTCACAGCCGTAACCTTTACCGTATTTCTCTAGAAGCTCATCAAACGTTTTGATCTCTTCAATACGGATTAGGTGGAACAGCTCTTGGCGTGAGTATGCAAAGTGCTCACACACGTCGTTCTTCACTTCGATACCAGATTTAGCAAGCTCAGCATTTAGAACAGACGTCACTAGAGGAATACAACCACCACAGCCTGTACCCGCGCCCGTCACGGCTTTGATGTCGCCCAATGTGTGGTGACCATCAGCAACCGCTTGTGCGATCTTGCCTTTGGTTACGTCGAAACAAGAGCAGATCACTGCACTTTCTGGTAGAGCATCTGCACCTAGTGCTGGTTTCTCAGCGCCTGCGTGTGCAGGAAGGATCAACGCATCTGGGTGTTCTGGTAGGTCGATTTCGTTCAACATAAGTTGAAGCAGGTCGCCGTAGTCAGACGTATCGCCAACCATAACCGCGCCAAGCAGTTTCTTGTTGTCTTTAGAAACGATAAGACGTTTGTAGACTTCTTGTTCTTCGTTCTGGTAAACGTAACTCTTACAACCTTCAGTACGACCGTTCGCGTCACCGATTGAACCTACTTTTACACCTAGAAGTTTCAGCTTCGCAGACATGTCAGCGCCTTCGAATTTGCTTTCTGTGTTACCTAGTAGGTGATCAACGGCAACTGTCGCCATCTTGTAGCCAGGAGCAACAAGGCCGTAGAACATTTCGTTCCAAGACGCACACTCACCAATCGCGTAGATGTTCTCATCAGAAGTCTGACAATGATCGTTGATAGCAACACCGCCACGAGGTGCCACTTCTAGCTCCATTTGGCGTGCTAGTTTGTCTTGTGGACGAATACCTGCAGAGAATACGATGAAGTCTGTTTCTAGTTCTGAACCGTCAGCAAAACGCATAACGTTGCGTGCGTTTGTGCCTTCTGGCGCAATCTCAAGCGTATTTTTGCTGGTGTGAACGTTCACGCCCATACGCTCGATCTTTTGACGAAGCTGGTTACCACCAGCCAGGTCAAGTTGCTCAGCCATTAGTTTTGGCGCGAACTCAACAACGTGCGTTTCTACACCCAGTGCTTTCAGTGCGCCTGCTGCTTCAAGGCCTAGCAGACCACCACCGACAACAACGCCTGATTTGCTCTTCTTCGCACACGCTTCGATCGCTTTAAGATCTTCGATAGTACGGTAAACAAAACAGTCTTTGCTTTCGTGACCTTTGATAGGTGGAACAAATGGGAATGAGCCAGTAGCAAGAATCAGCTTGTCGTATTGAACTTCACGGCCAGTGCTTGAGTGAACAATGCGGTTTTCACGGTTGATGTTAATCGCGCGTTCGCCGATCAGCATGTTAATACCGTGTTTCTCGTAGAAGCCTTCTTTTACTAAAGAAAGTTCATCTGCAGTATGGTGAGAAAAGTAAGAGGAAAGGTGCACACGGTCGTATGCGACACGAGGTTCTTCACAGAAAACCGTAATGTCTATATTAGACATATCAGCTTTCTCGACTAAGTCTTCAATATAACGGTGCCCTACCATACCGTTACCGATGACTACTAGCTTCAACTTGCTCATTATAATTCCTAAGGGTTAGGTTCTTATCACTGAGCTCATTGTTAATTGTGAAAGAAAATTAATACATGATGTAAATCAATTACAATTTCAAACTACCCTAAAGGGGTAGATGAACGTATTTATCTGACTATTGCGAAATAAAAAGTAATTTATTAACGGATATTGGTAGTTTTAACAAACTGAGATAACCGAAGCCATGCTAGCAACGGACTATACCGTTTTGCTTTATGAAGTAAGGCTGACCATCGAAACCGAGCACACCTACGATAAATCCTGCTTTGCTTCTAAACGACGCACTCACTTGACTTCACCGTTTCAAGGTGATCAGAGAACAATATCTGAAGTGATTGAAAGGTTTAGAAAAATCAAGCTTCACAACAAAAATTTTTTACTAGCTAAGTCGCACTATAAAGACTAAAATCAGGTTTAGTTCATATGGAATAGCGTCCATATGATTGATACCGTAATTGACATATAGAGTGCCGTCCCATTTTTGTGAGGCGGCCTTTTATTTGGGAGTCATAAAATGTCAGAAAACAATTCTATCTACATCTCAAGCTTAGATATGAACCGAATCACGGCCTTGTTGGATAAAATGCCAAACATCGCAGCGGAGCTTGTGGAATTAGAAGCAGAGCTCGACCGAGCAACAGTTCTTGAGCCAGAACAAATGCCAGATAACGTGGTCACGATGAACTCGACTGTAGAGTTTAAATTTTCAGGTGAAGATAGAACCATGACAAAGACACTGGTTTACCCTTCTGAACTGAAAAGCAGTGATGATATCTCTATTTTCGCGCCCGTAGGCAGTGCACTGATCGGTTTGTCTGTCGGCCAAAAACTTGAATGGCCAATGCCAAATAATCAAGTGAAGACAATTGAAATTGTCGATATCACATACCAGCCTGAGCGTTGTGGTGCACTAAACCGCTAACCCTCAGTAGTCCCGGTGCAAAGGCCTCCATTTAAGACTTTGCACCAGGAGAGCCCCTCGCTTACCCCCTATTTCCTTCTTTTTCCAAGCATTTACTTTGCAGCTCTTAAGTAACATCACCGATTCTTTATTATTTACCGCATATTCAATACTTATATCTCCAAGCTCAATCATAGAAATTGCAAAGTATTTTTCGTATATTGTCGCTCCGAAATCGACGTAAATTATGCGCAAAATGGAAGAATATCTAACTCGAATTGCCTGCTTAGAAAAAGAAAATGAAGAGCTGAAGCGGAAGAATGCGCGACTACAAGAAAAGTTGAATGCTGCACTCGACAGTAATGGACTGTGTTTGTGGGAGCAGCATATTCCTTCAGGTACTTTGACGATATTCAATATGCAGTGGGGAAAAATGCTAGGTTATCAGCCCCATGAGTTAACCGCGACGGTTGAAACGTGGAAAAACAATCTCCACCCTGAAGATTATGATCTTGCGGTGGGTGCATTTGAAGATCACCTAGCAGGCAAGACCGACCTTTATGAGGTAGTGCATCGCATGATTCATAAAGACGGCAGTGATAGCTGGGTCTACGATCGAGGGCGCATCGTCGAGTATGGTTCTGATGGCGAACCACTACGGATGATGGGTACTCATATCGATATTACAAAAGAAAAGCGTTATGAGCAGCAACTGGCCAAGTTGGCTTCGAGTGATCCATTGACTGGATTGTTAAATAGAAAAGCAATTGAGGAAAACTTTAATCATCAACCTCAAACCGAACCGTCTCAGCAGTCTGCTTTAGTGTTTGTTGATATAGATAATTTTAAAGCAGTTAACGACCAGCTAGGCCATCATACTGGCGACACCCTCCTCATCAATATCGCCAATAGCTTAACAGAGCTTGCGTCAAGCAAGTCTCAAGTTGGACGCATAGGAGGCGATGAATTTGTTATCTTAAACTGGCATTCAAGTCGAGAGGAAATATCCCAACTTTGCAATCAACTCTTAGATTCAATCATTCCAGCGATAAATCAAGACTTACATAAAGTAACGATAGGAATGAGTATCGGTGTTTGTCTCTTTAACAAAGGAAAGCAACCGTTTAATGAAGTGTATCAAAAAGCCGATCACGCAATGTATGAGATAAAGAAAAATGGCAAAAATGGAGTACAATTTTTCAACTTAAAAAGTTGATATCTCTCCATAAATCATCATGTTATGAAATCAGTCATTTGCTACAACTTGAACTAACTAAAGATAAATTCTTTATATCTAAGCCAGTTACCGAAATTACCCCTAGGTACTCATAAATTTGGCACGATACAAATAAATCCCCTCCTCTCCTAGCATCAACCCAATAAGCAACTACACTCATTTAACTGATAGATTAATTACTACTATTATGAAGGGAGTTGTTTTTGATGGATACAAAACAGATTTCTACAGTTATCATAATTTTAGTTCTTTCTGCATTAGTAGTTGCTTATTTAAAGTTAACAACGGTATCAAATGCTATCCACAAACCTACAACAATCGGTATATCTAAGACGCCTCTGTCAGCCCCTTTTATCATTGCAGAGCACATAGGTGCGTTTGAAGAAAACGATTTAAACGTCGAACTTATCATGTGCTTTGGAGGGGTCGAATGTTCAAACCTACTTCTAGAAAACCATGTTAATTACGCCACTTTTTCTGAAAGCGTACTGATGTTTAAAAGCTTTGAATACAAAGATTTAGCATTAATCACTTCTTTTGCATCTTCTACGAATGATATTAAGCTGCTAACTAAAAAGCGGTCTGGCATAGAAAGTATAGATAAATTACCAGGAAAAAAGGTTGGTGTAATAAAAAAGAGCGCTAGCGAATATTACTTAGACTTGTTGCTACAGGTAAATGACATTGATTTAGAAAAAGTAGAAAAAATATCATCAACAACGCAGGTTATTATAAATCATTTAATGCAAGGAAACGTCGATGCAATATCTACTTGGGAGCCATACGGATTTATGGCCAAGAATAGAATAAATGAAGAAGTAAAGAACATAGGAATTATTGGCGTGTATAAACTTTACTTTTTGCTTGTATCAAAAGAAATACACATTGAAAAATCAGATCAAGAAGTAATGAAAATAATAAAGTCACTTCATCACTCAATTAACTGGATGGATAAAAACCCTCATTTAACAATGAAAATACTATCACAAAAACTTAACACAACAGTTGAAGAAATATCTTGGAGTTGGGATGATTATAACTTTCGATTAAATTTAACGAATTCTTTATTATTTACATTACAATCAGAAGCTAATTGGGCATTAAAACAAAACTATGTAGAAGGACAGATTCCAAATTACAGAAAAATATTTAAAGAAAACTATATCAATTCATATTTTGATGGTCTAGATTAAAATGCATCGTTCGTTAAACCACTATTTAGCATCACTATTCAGTCTAAGCGTAATACTATGTATCAGCGTTATAGTATACATAAGCTTCATAAAAATAGAAGATTATAAAGCCAAGAAACAATTAAACCAAATAATGGACATACAAATATCATTAGAGTCATTAAGTAGTTATCTTTGGGCTTACACTCAAAATAGGGGAAAAAACAATTTCACACAATTCATGATTTCTCATAACAAATTAAACGAATTATTATCTCAAAATGAAGATGTTTTATACCTTACTAAAGACCTAAAAAAAATGAATCTCGAACTGTATTTTTTAGTTCAATACGAAAATAATCATTTACTAGACAAAGATCGCCATTATGATTCAGTCGTAAATTATAATAAATCAAATCCTGTCATACAATCCAGAATAAACATTGTATCCCAGGATATGAATAATGAAATAATATATATTTATAAAAAAATACTTAATAATAAGTCTACAAAACTACAAAATTTAAATTATTACACTCAAGCAGGTATTATTTTTATCTCTCTGGTTGTTATGCTATTATGCTTTTATATAAAAATAAAGTTCAAGAGAAGCTTTCAAAGGTTTATAAATGGAATAAAACAATTAAGCAGGTCAAATTTTGACTATAAAATCCCTTCAGAAAATCAATTCACGGAATTTGAAAATCTGTCTTGTTACTTCAATAAAATGGCGGCATTGTTAAACCACACAACAATATCAAAATCAAAACTTAAAGAAGAAGTAGAGAATCAAACTTCAGTTCTAAATCGTCAAAAAGAAAGTTTGGTATTTTTGTCTGAGCACGACTCCTTAACTAATATCTACAATCGTCGAGCAATAGAAAAACATTTGATCCAGCTTACGCGTAATTTCAGAGGCAGTGAGAATAGTTTTAGTTTGTTTTTTATAGATTTAAATTTATTTAAGGATATTAACGATAGCCATGGCCATGAGGCAGGTGATGCAGTGTTAAAATCTGTAGCTAGTAGATTATCAAGTATTATCGACGAATCAGACATGGTAGGCCGCTTTGGTGGAGATGAATTTATTATTATTCATCGTTCACACACAACAGGTACGTCTCTGTCTGCATGTGCACTACGCTATATCCAAGAAATAGAAAAAGTAATTCATTTTAAAGGTAAAGAGTTATGCGTCGGAGCTAGCATTGGTATTGCACTCTATCCTGAGCATGGGTCGAATGTACATGAATTATTAACAGCGGCAGACAAGTCTATGTATCAGTCAAAACGTTCTAAAGCTAGCTCGTTCACTATTGTCGACAACAGCAGTTCGCTGTTAAAGAGGCCTATGTTTTAATCTAAAGTAGCTGTGGAAACGTTCTACATGCGAATATTCAACGACATCGACCACTGTGGCCACTTACAGTAATAAAGCCGCTTTTATCACATAGCAAAAGCTAAACTCGTAAGCTAAACGCTCTCCAGGCATTGAAGAAAAATAATCCATTGTGAATGGTTAATCCTCCCCTTTTAAACGTCAACTTTCACCACCATATGATAGTTAAGATTCATTAACAGGCTATAACTATCCTATGTCTTTTCCTCGTTTATCTGTTCTGGATTTGGCACCCGTGTCCGACGGAACAAACTTCACCGAAACGTTCGAACGCTCCGTTGAATTAGCTCAATCAATCGAGTCCTGGGGCTATCATCGGTTTTGGATGGCTGAACACCATAACATGCCCGACATCGCCAGTGCCGCAACCAGTGTATTACTCAGTCATATTGGAGCGCACACGAACTCGATCCGTTTAGGATCAGGTGGAGTCATGTTACCTAACCATGCACCACTAGTTATTGCAGAGCAATTCGGAACGTTAGAGGCATTATACCCTGGTCGTATTGACCTCGGATTAGGACGCGCACCAGGCACCGACTACCAAACAATGCATGCATTAAGGCGGGAACCAGAGCATATGGATCCTGACTTTGAAGAGCTGTTGGAGGAACTTAATTTCTTTCTTGGTCCCGTATCTCGAAATCAACCAGTCGCGGCTTATCCAGGTAACAACACATCTCTGCCGATTTGGCTTCTGGGGTCGAGTACATACAGCGCACGTTTAGCAGCTAAGAGAGGCTTACCTTTCGCATTTGCTGCACACTTTGCTCCAGATGCAATGTCTCGTGCTCTAAACTTTTATCGAGATGAGTTTGTCCCATCCGAGCATTTAGCTCAACCCTATGTGATGATTTGTGCCAACGTTATCGTAGCGGATACTCAGTCACATGCAGATTTTCTCGCGACAACAGAGAAGCAAAAATTCTTAAAAATGATTCGCGGCAATCGCGAAAAACTTCGCGCACCAGTGAAAAGTATGGCACCACTATGGTCAACACAGGAAAAGCTTCACGTTGAAACTCAATTACGTGAATCTATCCATGGTGATCAAACATATGTAAGACAGAAAATTGAGAAACTTTTGGAACGCACTGGGGCAGATGAAATTATGGTAAACACGATGGTGTTTGAACAATCTGAGAAGTTGAGATCCTACAGGTTACTATCGGAACTCATGGACAAGTAAAAGAATGGAGGCGCCTCCCGGAGTCGAACCGAGGTCCACGGATTTGCAATCCGCTGCATAGCCACTCTGCCAAGGCGCCTTTCTGATATTGTATCTCTGTCACCAAAGATTTTGATGGTGCCCCGGGCCGGACTTGAACCGGCACAGCGCGAACGCCGAGGGATTTTAAATCCCTTGTGTCTACCAATTCCACCACCAGGGCAACGCAATCATGCGACGGGTTAGACACCATCTATCTCGCGACCTTTGCCGTGAGAACGAGGCGTACTTTAACGGATTAATTTATCTGGTCAACAAAAAATTAGTCTTTTTTATTCAAATGGTTAAAAAGACGACTCTAACGAACAAAGGGCGATCATTTTGCTTATTTGATCATCAATACGCTTTGCTTTCGTGCCTTTTAACCTTCTCATTTTATATCAATGAAGAGCCAACAAATCGCGCAAGTTAACAGTATGGGTATAAACTTAACGTGTATTTCAGAGAACAAAATAGCGCTCATCATGTTTCGAAAACCATCATTTCACTTACCCTTACATGCCGACTCCGAACTCGACTTCGTAGTGCCCCACTTCTTCCTTACTGAATTTGATTATGCACGCTCTCTGGAGCAGGGAGTCATCGACGACTTGGATCCTGAATATACACACCAATATCGCGTCACACTGAGGCGCATACGCTCACTATGCTCACTACTTCGCGAACTGATCCCTCCTTTTGAACAGCGTATTTTGAAACCTCATTTAAGAATAATGATGAAGAAAACAAACAAGCTGCGTGATTTGGACGTATTTATCTTGGACAAAAACCAATACATTGAAATGCTCCCAAATCACAAATCGTCTCTTGAGCAACTTTTTTGCTTTATAGAATCTGAACGTGCTTACGAACAAGCAAAAGTTACGCGTTGGCTAGCTACACAAGAATACACAACGCACTGCACTTTGATCAGGAATAGTATGTTGCGAAGTACGCAACACGAACCAGTGGATAGCAACGTACCTGCGTTACTTTTCGCAAGCCAAAAAATCTCCGTTCAATTTAAAAAAGTTGATAAAGCACGACGCAAAATCTCGGACAAAAGTCGTGACAGCGTGATTCATTCGATGCGGATAAAGTGCAAAGCGCTTCGTTATTTGTTAGAAGGATTTTCCACGCTCTATCCTTCCCAACAGCACAAAAACAACGTGAAACAACTAAAACTATTGCAAGACAAGCTCGGTGACTTTAACGACACTTCAAGTCAAATTGAATTTTTCGCACAACTCAAAGAAACAGCAAATCTCAATAAACAAGATCGTAAGGCTTTGAAAAAGCTAATTAACGTACTTAGCGAACATCATGAACTCTCTCGCCAAACCATCTTGACGCATTTAAGCCAGTTTGAGTCTTTCATTCGCGATTCCAATACACAAAATCTCTACCGACCCTAAATCAAGGTTCACGTATTCTTAATATTCATTAATTACAGTCAATCGTTGGGCTCCACTAAGAAAGATAACGTGAAACCATTAAAACGATACCAATACGAGCGCTATGCGGTGCTTTGTAATCTCGCCTACCCTCGCGTCTTCAGACAAACTCAATATGGATTCGATCCTAATGGGCAACGAGTCATTAGAAATGAACACGGTAAGATTATGATTCGCGTGCTCTGGAGTAAAAAACAGAGTGAAGTGGTCGTAGTGATTAAAGGCTCACACAGTATCAGTGATTGGTTGTTGAACTTCGCGATGTGGACGAGAAGTTGTCGAAGGTTGGGACTAAACTATCGCATTCACGCGGGTTTCTATCATCTGTTGTTCCAAGAAAGTTTACCGAGCCGGAATGAAGATCGGTTAGGGTTGACCGTGATCGAACGCCTCGAAGGTATCGTTGTACCACTTATTCTCAGGGGAAAAAGAATCACTATTACTGGCCACTCTTCAGGTGGCGCGATTGGCAGTGTTTTTGCTGACTATATTGAGAAAAAATACCCCAAAAGCATTAAACGCGTGGTCACTTTCGGACAGCCCGCTGTCGGAGATTGGACGTTTAAGAAACGCTACCGTTTGGGGCACAAAACATACAGGATTTGTTGCGACATCGACATCGTGACCTTTATGCCGCCCGTACCTTTTTTGTATTGGCATGTAGGCAAAATGCTATGGTTATATAACGGGAGAATATACGAGAACACCCCAACGCTCATACGGCTTGGGCGCTCCTTATTTAGTTGGTTAATGCGACCGTTCTCTTATCACTTTATGAGTAAATACATCCGCGACAAAGACTTTTTTGATGAACGCTGAGTTAAACATCCGAAAGGTATGACGTACAGACACCAAAAAGCCGGACTTCGCCGGCTTTACGATTAAGTGGTGATCTACAGAGAGGCGATTTCTTTTTCAAGTTGATATTTGTTATCTGTGACAATTCGCTCTAACACTTCAACACGTCGCTTCAAGTCACCAATTTGCTTGTTAAGGTTATCTTGTTCTTCTCGGCTCATCGTATTACGTTCAGATATCTCCAACGCTCTTACTTCTTTACGATGGTTCAAGATTAACTTTATTATCCCGCCCCCAAATATGGCACCGAACACAATAGCCACAACCAATACATCAGCAATAGATTCCATTCTTTATCTTCCTCTAGATTATGCTCAACTATAAGTTACTCATTTGTCGAATGAATATCAAATAACACATTGATTCATTGAAGAGTTTTATCAAGAATTGCCTACTCTGTATCAAAATCACAGGAATGGATTATTCAACGCCAACCCAAACCGAGACAGATCCGCCGTTTACTGGGAACTCAGCCCAACCATTCGCATCAGTCCAAACTTCTTCAGTTCGGATACCCAACTTGTCTACGTAGCGAGCACTTGGTTTACCCGTATACATCCACTTCGAGCCGCCAGGTCCATCACTCATGATCACGGCCATTGAATGTGGATGCTTTGCGTCACCTTCTCGAGTCCAACCAATTACGTCCCAGTGGTCGAGATAAGAATGCTGTTTGCCATACGCATAATCTTTACGCAGTGTTACTAGCTCTTCAATGTAAGGCACTTTGACCATATTGATGTCATGCCCTTTATCACTGTACTGCGCGCCGTAGTAATCTGCATAAAACACGGATGGATAGCCTTCTTCACGCAATAAGATAAACGCGTAAGCGAGCGGCTTAAACCACCAATCAACCGTCGACTCCAAAGCCTGCAAAGGTTGAGTGTCATGGTTTTCTACTAAGGTTACCGCTTTGACTGAATTGTCCTTCATCAGCGTACCATCCATGATTTGACGCATATCGTAGCTACCACCCGATTTAGACGCATTGTAGAAGTTCATATGTAACGGTGCGTCGAATAGAGACATGCTGCCAGAAGTTTTGGTGATAAAGTTATGCAACTGATTAACATCGTAGTTCCAGTACTCTCCGACCGTGAATAGTTCTTTCCCTGTTTTCCAACGTAGGTGATCAATCCATTCTTGCAGGTATTGATATTTGATGTGCTTCAACGCGTCCATTCTAAACCCATCCACACCCGTCATGTTGATATACCACTCGCCCCAGTCTTTCAGCTCTTGCTTCACTTCAGGGTGATCCATGTCTAGGTCAGCGTACATAAGGTAATCGTAGTTGCCTTTTTCCGAGCTAACTTCCCAATCCCATGCCTTACCCTCACCTTTGAATTTGAAGATAGCTTTTTCTTCGCCAGCATCGTCCCAATCCACGCCATCAAAGTGGTACCACGTCCAATGAAAGTTTGAGTACTTGTCGTTGCGCCCAGGGAAATCAAACTCTACCCACGCTTCAATCCATTTATCACCAAGTTCAATATTTCGGTTGTTCCAATCTACTCGCTTGGTATCAACCCAAGACTTTCCATCCGCACCACCGCGATGGTTGAACACCACATCGCCATAAATCTGGATATTGTTTTTATGGGCAGCATTGATGGCGCTTAGGTACTGATCTTTGGTGCCATACTTGGTGCGCACCGAACCTTTTTGATCAAACTCTCCCAAATCGTACATATCATAAACGCCATAACCGACGTCGTTGCTACCACCAGCACCTTTATAGGCGGGTGGTAACCATAACGCAGTAAAGCCGTTATCAGATAGTGCCGACGCGTTGTTTTCAACTTGTGTCCAGAGTGCACCGTCATTTGGCACATACCAATGGAAATACTGCATCATGGTGCCATTTTGTGCCGCCATTACAGGCGAACTGAGCAGCAAAGTTAAGGGTAAAAGTGTAGGTTTAAGGTTGAATGTTTTCATTATTTTTCTCTCACGTTAAGGACTAGAATCCTCCTTTCTGCATATACGCACCAAGCGATACTAACTATGACGCTAGCTAGGTTGCTGCCTGTAATACAAAAAGTTCGGATTACAATCGAAGAGAAACTATCACCAATCACACTATACAATTATTGAGTTGTCTAACATTTATAAAATCAATGATTAGCGCATTAAAAATATTGAATGGTGATCAAAACATGGGAGACTTTAGGAAAGCGCGAAGGGTTACGAAAAGGCGGACTAAAAACGAAAAAAGCCAGTCATTTAAGACTGGCTTTCGAAATAGTGGAGGCGCCTCCCGGAGTCGAACCGAGGTCCACGGATTTGCAATCCGCTGCATAGCCACTCTGCCAAGGCGCCTTTCTGATATTGTATCTCTGTCACCAAAGATTTTGATGGTGCCCCGGGCCGGACTTGAACCGGCACAGCGCGAACGCCGAGGGATTTTAAATCCCTTGTGTCTACCAATTCCACCACCAGGGCAACGCAATCATGCTATGGGTTAGACACCATCTGTCTCATCGACCTTTGCCGTGAGAACGAGGCGTACTTTAACGGATTAATTTATCTGGTCAACAATAAATTTTATCTTTTTTATTTAAGTGCTTAAAAAGCGATCTGACTAGTACATTTGGCATTCAATTAGACCAATAAGCACCCGTTCCCTTTCATTAGCTATTAAGTCATACGCATACTAGTGCCCGTAACTGCTTCGAGGTAAACACGCGACTATCACGTTATGAACGCTGATCTTTTCACCGCTGTAACATCTGTAACAATTTGATTCCCTGCTCTTGGCACGACTGCGTACAGAACATCATATTTTGTTACCGATAACTTTATATCGAATGTGGTCGTACCTTTATAAAATCATTGACTTTTTTTTATTTTCAAACAAAGCTCAATTCATTATCGAAAATATCAATAAATAATGGTACGTTACACGAGTTGCAGTAATTTAATGGACATATATCACATATAAGGATGTGGTTTACTTTGGCGACACAACATAAGAAAAACAAGGTATATCACTAATGTCTATCAAGAATCTTTCTATAGCGAAAAAGATATCGCTATCGTTTTTACTCATTGCCATCGTCAACATTGCATTTGGCGTGTTTTTATCTACAGAGCTCAAAAGCATCAAATCTGAGCTTTTAAACTATACCGACGATACGCTTCCTGCAATGGAAAGGGTCGATTCGATTCGAGATCACTTGTCTCGCTGGCGCCGAGCTCAATTTGCTGCGTACACTTATGAAGACGCAGACCAAGTCAAAACTAAAATTTCTAACAATATTAGAGAACGCGAAAAGATCACTAGAGAGCTCAACGCTTACGGTGAAACTATCTGGCCTGGCGAAGAGCAGCAAACTTACCAGCGTCTTATGCGTCAGTGGAAAAAGTACTTGGTTACTATGGACCAGTACAATGAAGCGATGCTAGCTAACGACAAAAGCAAGGCCCACCCTATTTTGGCGAACTCTTTGTCTGCTTTCGAAGCGGTTGACTCAGAGTTAGGCGAACTAATCCGTCTCCTTAAAGAAGCTATGGATAGCAACAAAACTCATATCCTGTCCTCTGTAAATGGATTGAGTAATTCTTCAATTGCAAGTAACGTGATTATTCTACTGATCATGGTAGGCATGACATACGTGCTGACTCGCCTAATTTGTGGCCCACTTAAACTTGTTGTTGAGCAAGCAAATGCCATCGCAACAGGTGATCTATCAAGTGACATTGACCGCAAAGCAATCGGCAATGATGAGCTTGGTGAACTGGCAGACGCGACCACTAAGATGCAAGATGACTTACGCCAAGTTATCGATAACGTGATTGCTGCAGTTACTCAGTTAAGCAGCGCTGTCGAAGAGATGAACCAAATCTCCGATATTTCTGCGTCTGGTATGAAAGATCAACAGCTGCAAATTACGCACATCGCAACAGCAATGACAGAAATGAAAGCGGCCGTAGCCGATGTTGCTCGTAACACTGAAGACTCAGCGAACCAAGCTAACGAAGCAAACCGCCGCACACAACACGGTGTTCGTGAAACCCAAGGTATGGTTGACGCGATTCATGAAGTTTCAAACGTAATTGGCGCTGCAGGCGATACCGTAGCAGAGCTTGAACAGCAATCGAATAAAATTAACGTGATCGTGGATGTTATCCGCGACATCGCCGATCAAACCAACCTACTTGCACTTAATGCAGCCATTGAAGCGGCGCGTGCTGGTGAGTCTGGTCGTGGCTTTGCCGTCGTTGCAGACGAAGTTCGAACGCTTGCCGGCCGTACGCAAGATTCAACGAGTGAAATCACTTCGATCATTGAGCAGCTACAATCACTTGCAAAAGACGCAAAATCAGCCACTGAACTTTCTAGAACCAGTATCTCAGAATGTGCAGAACAAGGCATTCAATCAAAACAGCTGATGAGCGACATTGAGCATTCGATTTCGGACATCTCAGACATGGGTACCCAAATCGCCACGGCTTGTAACCAGCAAGACTCTGTTGCAGAAGAGCTTAACCGCAGCATTGAAAACATACATTTGGCATCTCAAGAAGTCTCGCAAGGTTCGGAGCAAACCGCACAGGCGTGCCGCGAACTAAGCCAGCTATCCATTTCTCTTAAAGATGTAATGAGCCGCTTTAAACTGAGTTAAACTCAGTGGATACCTTAGTAGATATCAAATCAATCCCGATTTGCTTAAATTGAATGTCATCACTGAGGTATATTTAGGTATATATTCAATCACTATCTTAACAAACGCTCCAAAGCACCACTTGGAGCGTTTTACTTCGTCAGGTACTTTCCCCAAGTACTCAATAACATAACCAATACAAAAAACGCGTACGGAGACTTTATGCGCTTAAATAAAACCTTACTATCACTGACTATCGCTGCTGCAATCGCGGTTCCTGTAATGCAAGCCACTGCCGCTCCTCTTCAAATTAGCAATACAGCAGCAAAAGCAGAGCAAGTTCAAGGTGCTAACGCTTGGCTAGAAATAAACTTAGGTCAGTTCCGCGATAATATTGAACAGTTTAAATCGCACATGGATGGCAAAACGAAAATCTGCGCCGTGATGAAAGCCGACGCATACGGCAATGGTATCGCAGGCCTGATGCCGACTATTATCGAGCAACAAATTCCTTGCGTTGCCGTTGCAAGTAACGCCGAAGCACAAACTGTTCGCGACAGTGGCTTTAAAGGCCAACTTATGCGTGTACGCTCAGCGGATATTGGAGAGATTGAAGCCGTAATCGACCTAAATGTCGAAGAGTTGATAGGCACAGCAGAGCAAGCTAAAGCACTGTCTAAACTAGCCGAGAAAGCTGGTAAAGAAATCAAAGTTCACCTTGCTCTGAACGACGGTGGTATGGGGCGTAATGGTGTTGATATGACGACAGAAGCGGGCAAGAAAGAAGCGCTAGAAATCGCTCAACAAGCTGGCGTTAATATTGTTGGTATCATGACTCATTTCCCTAACTACAATGCAGACGACGTGCGCCAAAAGTTAGCTTCATTCAAAGACAGTTCTGCATGGCTGATTAAAGAAGCGAATCTAAAACGCGACAACATTTTACTGCACGTAGCTAACTCTTACACCGCGCTTAATGTTCCTGAGGCGCAGCTTGATATGGTTCGTCCTGGTGGCGTTTTATACGGAGACTTACCAACTAACCCAGAGTACCCTTCTATCGTGTCTTTCAAAACACGCGTGGCATCCGTTCACCACCTGCCAAAAAATAGCACAGTCGGTTACGACAGCAGCTATACAACAAGCAAAGAAAGCTTAATGGCGAACATTCCTGTTGGTTACTCTGATGGTTATCCACGAAAAATGGGGAATACAGCAGAAGTTCTGATCAATGGCCAACGTGCAAAAGTTGCGGGCGTTGCTTCAATGAACACTACTATGGTAGATGTTACAGGTATCAAAGATGTTGAGCCTGGTTCTGAAGTTGTTTTGTTTGGCTCCCAACAAGGCAAAACGATTTCAGCTGCTGAGATGGAAAAACACGCAGAAGTCATCTTCCCTGAACTATACACGGTTTGGGGAAGCGCGAACCCTCGTGTCTACGTAAAATAAACCTATTCAGTTATTCGTAACAGAGCGAAAAAGCGAGCCTCGTGCTCGCTTTCTTTCTTATTTACTAATCTGTACTAGCTCGTGATGTTATCAATTGAACAGAACTTACTATTTCTGTTGTTTTACTCTCCTTTAGCACTACCAAGTGCGACTCTCTACACTCTGTTTCTTAAAGCCGCTTGGATGGCTCAATTTTATATAGCACTTAGTGTTTGAAAGCCCCTCCAATTGATGTTAAACATGAGGTTTACAAAAGAATAACAAACACACTCGTATGGCACTGCCCTTTTGCCTGCTAGCTAGGTATCTCTATGACAGAAAATACTCAACATCTTCAACGCTCCTCCGCTGAGTTGCACGAATTTAATCGGCTTGACGTCTGGAACGGATTCACCCAACTTTTACCCCTCTCTATGTTCGTGGTCATATTTGGCCTCGCTTTCGGTGTTGCTGCGGTACAGACTGGACTAGATGTATTTCCCACTATGTTGATGAGCACACTGGTCTTCGCCGGTGCTTCACAATTTGCCACGTTAGAAATGTGGGGAGCAGAAGTCCCTCTCATTCCAGTTCTTATTACTGTATTTGCTATTAATGCTCGTCACCTCTTGATGGGAGCCACACTTTATCCATGGTTACGACAACTCCCACCAACAAAACGTTACGGTGTAATGCTGGTAGCATCAGACGCTAACTGGGCAATGGCACTCAATGCATTTGGTAGAAAAGAACCAGGCTTTGGCTTGCTTGTTGGTGGCGGCTTAGCGATGTGGTCTTTTTGGATTGTGGGCACCTGGATCGGCATTTATTTTGGTAGCGCAATCAAAGATCCGGTGGGCCTCGGGCTCGATATGGTTATGGGATGCTTCCTGCTGTCTATGGTGGTGGCCGGGCCGAAAGACTTAAGAATCCTTTCTATTTGGGCCATAGCAGCAGCCTCTTCTATGTTGGCGTATTGGTATTTGCCAGAGAATAGCCACGTAGTGGTTGGCGCCATTACTGGCGGAGTATTGGGTGCTTGTTGGAAGGAGAAGAAAGCATGAACATCGAAACAACCATAGGTGGCACACTGCTTATCATCATCGCTATGGCGTTAGTCACGCTCATAACCCGCTGGGGCGGAGTGTATGTTATGTCATTCATTCCAATTAGCGAACGGGTTCAACGTTTCATTACTGCGATGTCAGGCTCCGTACTGGTTGCCCTTTTAGCTCCGCTAGCAGTAGAGGGTGATAATGGTGCTAGAGCAGCACTGTTTTCTACTGCTGTTGTCATGTTCATCGTGAAAAAGCCTCTACCCGCAATTGCAGCAGGCATCATCGCCGCCGCCGCAGTACGTGCTCTTTAGTCGTTGTTTCAAAGCCGATACCAGTCATCAATAAAAGACCCAAAACACAAAGCCCTGATGTCACGAGTGTCATCAGGGCTTATCTTATGCTCATCATTTTAACGATGAACAACGATTATTAATCATGGTGAGACAGCACATCACGCACAGCAGTTACAATTGCGCTTATATTTGTCCATTTTACCAATACCAGGGTTAAAGGTATTGGTTGGGTCTAATTCGTGGTAAAACTTCTGCAACGAGTTTTCGGCTTCATACAAGTGACCCACGTTATGTTCTGCTGGGTATTTGGCACCACGGCTATTGAGGTGCTCTAGCATCAGCTTTTTCATCAACTTCGTGTCAGTCCCTTTTTTGAAAATGTAATCTTGATGGAAGACGTAACACATAAAGTGACCATAATAGAGCGCTTGAACAAGGTTCTTACTTACCTCTTCAGGCAAAGTTTCTAGCCACTCTTCATCATTACGTCGCAAAGCGATATCAAGTGCAACGATGTCTTCTACGTCTTTTCGGTGAATCGTCTCGTAACGAATTGCTGCACCTGCTGCTGCAAAGCGATGTAAATAAGCTTTTTTACCCTCTTCCGGCGTACACTCGAAGAAATCACAGTCGTCTTCAACAGCCCAAACTTCTTTGAGGTATTTTTGTGCTTCAGCAATACCACCATCACTCATTTTCAATACCAGGTGATGCTCATACTTGTCACGGAAATCCAGCATTCGCTCTGGTAAGTGTTGTGGGAACAACTTGCTCGCGTAGTACAAAATGGTGTCTGGCAGATATTTACTGACAAACGGGATGCGCTCTAAGAAATTTTCTACCTTAGCTTTAAGTGCGAACATTTTTGGCAGCTTATCTGTGCCTAACAAGTCGATGGATAAGAACACATCCTTGCCGTACTTCTCTGCCATGTTGAAGATATCTCGATGCAAGTATTCTCCCATCTCAGGCAAGTTATCAAACGTAGATAAGAAGTCTTTTCGCAACTTCGTTAGTTTCGCAGGGTCATTGGTGCCAAGGTAAAAAACCTGCTCTTTTTCTGGGACTGGGTAGCTGTCAACCCGAACGGCAAAAACACCCAACTTGCCAGCGCAGCCACTAGCTTCAAATAATCGGCGTTCATCGGCATTAAAGCGAGAAGGAATGTCAGAAGTCACGTCTCGAACACGTTCATCGTATTCTTTGTCTGACGCCATTCGCTCATCATGAATGATCTTCGCTGGGTCAAAGTTCCCTTCTTGCAGGTTTGTTAGAATTTCTTCTGGCGTTTCACCTAATCCTTCAATACCAAGGTGGTTCACCAAATGTAACTGGCCTTGCTTATCCACCTGCGCATAGATCGCCAGTTCCGTATAAGCAGGACCACGCTTAACTAGCGCACCGCCTGAGTTATTGGCGATACCACCGACCACAGTGGCACCTAGCGATGAAGAGCCGATGATAGAATGCGGTGCTCGGTTCACTGCCTTCAACTCTTTCTCCAAAGAGTGTAAGCTCGCACCAGGCAAGCAAACCGCCTGCTTACCACCATCTAATAAGTGAATCTTCTTGATTTTGGTAATATTGACCACAACCACATCGCGATCATAATCATTACCACTCGGAGCCGAGCCCTCTGTTAAACCTGTTTTAGCCGCCTGCATGATAATGATGCAGTTTGCTTCAACACACTGTTTAATAATCTTCCATTGTTCTAGAAGAGTGTTAGGAAACACGATAGCAAGCGCATTACCACTACCCGAACGAAACCCCGAGCGGTAATATTTCGTTTTAACCTCGTCGGTTAGAACATTTTCTTCCCCAACGATGGTTTTAAATTCTTCAATCAGCTGCTTTTGTTTCATATCCGTATCTCTAGTTATTGTACTTCGCTCACAACACCGCTTAGCGGCAGGCATAGCGTTTGAGCCACTATAAGCAGTCCATTTCTCTGCGTCTATGTCAGACGGGCGAGCAATACGTAATCAATAAACAACAAACAAAATAATTCTTTATTTTTCTGTCACTTATCTTTCACATTTGAGAAATTTAACGTAAGAAACAGACCGTTTCTTAAAAGAAACAATAGCAAAACCATTTGTTAACAGTTGTGCGGGGTATCTTGTTATCAATATTAGTGAAGAAAACGAGGAGAAGCGTAAGCCCCTAAATTTAAGAGGATTCTTAGAAATGAAGATGGAAACATAAGCTCAACACCAATATAACGATCGGTGTTGAGTTATTGGCTTAAAATCGATGGTTTTGACTTTGAAAGCTTGAGTATAGATGATCGATAAAGATCTTAATTTTTTCTGGTTGCTGACGAGTGTAGGGATACACCGCATAAATACCCAAACATTTGGCTGTTTCGTCTTTAAATAACTGAATCAGACTGCCTTGTTTTAAGTCTTCATAAACCAATACACGCGGTACATAGATGATTCCCTGCCCTAACAGCGCTACATTTCTCAATACAGAAGAATTGTTGGTACAGAGGTTACCGTCGACGGTGATTTGATATACCTCGTCTCCATCTTTAAACGCCCACTCATGCGCTCCGGTTTCTTGGTAGGAATAGACTAAACAATTGTGTTTAGCCAAGGCTTGAGGTTGTTTAGGTATGCCATGTTTAGCTAGGTATTGGGGTGACGCGCAAATGATCCAATTCGCATCCACCAGCTTTCTTGCAATCAGACTAGAATCTGGCAACACACCCGTTCTAATTGCCAAATCAAAACGTTCATTCACGATATCGACGAAACGATTATCTAGATCCATATCGATATTGATGTCTGGGTATTTCTGATTAAATTCATTAATCACTTGAGGAAGAATTAATTCACCAGAGATAGTAGGCACCGAAATTTTAATGTGTCCAGATAAGTTTTTACCTAAACCCACAATGGATTCTTCCGCCGTTGCCACCGCTTGATAAACCGCTTTTGCATGAGTAAAAAACGCTCGTCCTGCTTCAGTCAACGTTAGCGTTCGCGTTGTTCGGTAGAGAAGCTGTACACCAAGCTCTTGTTCAAGCTTGGCAATGCGTTTACTGACGACCGATTTGGTCAGTGACATATGTCTCGCGGCAGCACTGAATGAACCTTGCTCGATCAAGTGATAAAAAATGATGTAATCGTCGGTATTTCTCATGCGTCTTCGTCCAAATCCTTTGGAAGCCCGTATTGTAAACTGAAATTGGCTGAGGTGCGAAACATCGGGTCACACTTAATATCAGAAACTCGTGACAGAGATGGGGTTGCTAAGCTCACAGGTAATGAAAAAGAGATGGTATGAATTTATCAGTCTTCAGATACAAAAAAACCAGCTTTCGCTGGTTTTAAGTTGATGCACTTGGCATCGAGATACCGCCATGGCCATATCTGAATAATTTGGAGCGACACACGAGGTTCGAACTCGTGACCTCAACCTTGGCAAGGTTGCGCTCTACCAACTGAGCTAGTGTCGCATTTATTCTCGAAAGCCATTCGCTCTCAAAAGAATAATGGAGGCGCCTCCCGGAGTCGAACCGAGGTCCACGGATTTGCAATCCGCTGCATAGCCACTCTGCCAAGGCGCCTTTTTTATTACGCTTCAGGGCTCTACCCCGTTGCGTTGGTGGCTACTTTACGGATTGAGAGAAGATAGTCAAACAAAAATATTTCATTTTCTGTTCGTTTGATTTCTTTTAAGTCAATTCGACCAAAGTTCGATCTTATTGGCTTAAAACGAAGCAATATAAATCTAGCTTTCAGTTCGTTTTGTCCCATGAAACATTAAGGCGTTTAATAGTTGCTGACCCTTTTTAGCAATCTTCCCACAACATTAGGGTGATAAGACCAAGTGTGATCAAACATCGACATTAATGCAGGATTTCCGTATTTCGATAAGCTAATCGCGTGAAAACGGTTTTTCTTCGCTTTGAGCGCATCCACTTTGGCCAGTAACTCGTCTTGTTGTTTTGGCGCGATAAAGTCGGAAATGACTACCATGTCTGCGTTTTTATATTTATCACCGCTCATCAAGTCGATAGATTTAATCAAAGTTGGCTCTAAGTCTGTACCACCATGGAAGCTATAAGTTAGAAAGTCCGCCGCCTCGCGCAGACCATCTTGTTTGGTTAGTTCGTAGGTAATGTGTTCCGTAGAAAAAATAATGACATAGCAATCACGTTGCTCCGCTAGTGCGATTTGCATCAGAGCATAAGCCATGGCTTTGGCGCATTGCTCAGGAAAGCCACTCATGGAACCGGACGCGTCCACACAAACAATGAAGGGGCCTTTTTCGATATCTACCGCTTTATGGTCAGGTCGGTGAGCTTTAACTTTACGTAACGTGCGCGATTTGCCTTGTGTACGATAGTTCATGAGCCGTTTATCAACTAAGTGTTTATAGAACACAACTTCAAGTTCAGGATACGCCAAAAACATCGTTTCGTTGGGAAGTAGCTTATTTAGATCATCGCTTTCGTGAATACCGACAATATCATCCGTCGCCTCATCACTTTTCTCTTCGACCAATTGAAGTTCTTCAGTGGGCGCACGATTTAGTTCAGGATCATTTACTTGCCCCGCCATACGACCGAGTTGCTCCGCAATTTCTTGCAAGCCTTGGTGCTTCTTCAAAAACTCAGCATGGCGTTTCATCACCGTTAAGTCTGTTTTACTCAACTTGGCAGATGCCATATCCCACAGGCGCCCTACACTTTCAGCATCACCCGACTCCGTGACTTTATCCATATTACGCATGGTTTCCATACGTTGATACAGGTCATTCAGCACCTTTTCTTTATTGGCTTCAAGCTCGCTTACTTGCGCTTGTTTTATTGCATCGGTGAGGCTTTGGTACCATTGGTCACAAAAGTAATGTGGGAACATAGGGTTATTCATCCCTTTGTTCTTTTCCATCATTCGGCGAGCTTGCATGTAAAACGCAGAGTGCCATTCCAGCTTTTTAATCACACCTTCGATGTTTTCAAAAAACGCCTCTTCATCCCAATGAATAACCTCTTGATATAAAGACAGCTCTTGTTGGAAACGCTCTGTCTCACATACCTTGGTGATCCGTTTTTTAACGCTGCCTCGCCACTTTAACAAGTGACCTTTGACCGAAGATTTAACGCCTCGGTTTTCTGCCATCATCATGACTTGTGAACGAGCCATCAAATCATTAACTGCGCTATCGATGATGCCGGAGTCGGCCACCATCAGCGCAAGGTTAAGTCCGTCTGCACCTAGCATGTCGTCTCCTTATGAGAAAAACTGATGTAAGTTTTTAAAGCGTTGGATAACTTTTTCACTTTCTGCTTGGATTGATTCAAGTCTCTGACTTACCTGTTGCAGACTCGACTCCATTAGGCGGGGTAATTCAGGATCAACAAAGCTATGCGGAAGCGCATCATGAAAGTTCGCTTTCACCTTGCGCATATGGTGTTCTGCCTCACTAAGCTGATTTACGGCTTTTTCGCTCTGCGTTAACCACTTTTGGTAGAGCTCTACATCCAAGCCCTCTTGAGTCACTAGGCTAACCAAAATGCCTCGGTTCGCGATATCACGGATAACTAGGTTGTTCGCCGCGTCAACGTCAAATCGTAAACGGCACATGTTGGTGTTTTGATTGACGTAACCATACACATCACCGCTTCCCTCTTTAATGACTCGATCTAACTCATCTTTGGGTACATAAACCCAGCGGCTATCACCTTTTTCTGATTCTGAAACCGACATGTTGCTTTGCAAGACAACCAATTTAACTAAGTTAACGGCTGCGCCAACTTTGTACATCTTGGCTTTAGAGGTATCAAAGCGCATGGTTTCTTTACGCAAAATACCCGTTGCCGCTTCAGACGTTAACGTCATGCGGTAGGCATCTTCAAGTTCATGTTGAACATCAACCAAAGACTCTCGGCAGTACTCAATTTCCTGCTCCGCGTCTTGTTGATCAAATGCATGTTTTAAGGCGAACTCTTGAACCACTTCACGTACCACATCTCGCGATTCAGGACTGTTCCATAGACAATCTTGCAGCAGTAGAAGGTCAAGCGGATTGATTTCATCGCGACCATTAAAAAACGCGCTCGCTTTTAACAACTTCACGGCTTTCTTCCAGCGGCGGTCAGAGACATACATGTCGGTATTGGCCACATCACCAAACTGAGCTTCAACTTTGCTTTCTAACATCGTTTTAAGCTGGAAAAGCTTTTCGAATGCATTGTCGGTTAACGTCAATTTGTCGAGCTGTTGTTGCCATTGATGATATTCTTCATCAGTTATCGCTAGGCCTTCTGGTACTTGTGCCTCTTGCGATGTGCCCACAGTCAACATCGACTTAAAGTTTTGTTTATTCTGAATTCGATTCACAAACACACGCACCAACATGCGGTCGTAGAGCGCATCCAATCCACTATCTTCATCGGGTAATTCATTGGAAGCCGATACCAACAAGCGCATTGGCACACGCTCGATATCGCTGCCATTTTTGAATGTTTTCTCATTAACCACTGTCAGCAATGTGTTAAGAATTGCAGGCCCCGCCTTCCAGATTTCATCCAAAAATACGACTTGTGCAGTTGGCAAATACCCTTTAGTTAAGCGAACATAACGGCCGTTGTCTTTTAGCTCTTGGATACTCAGTGGCCCAAACACCTCTTCAGGGGTTGAGAAGCGCGTCATCAGGTATTCGAAGTAACTGCTGTTATCGAACGCTTGGATGAGTCGTTTGGCAATTAAGCTTTTTGCAATACCAGGGGGGCCTAAAAGAAAAACACTTTCACCAGCAAGTGCAGCAAGAAGGCAGAGCTTGATCGTATGTTCACGCTCATAAACGCCATCCGTTAACGCTTTCGCCAATTTATTGATGCGTTCTGAGAGAAGCGCTTTTTCGGCATTTGAGGCAAATAAGGTTTGTGTCATACGTTCTCCGGCTACTGAAGTGGTATTGCGTTAACATTTTTATACACTTGTTATAACTTTGTTACAAATGTATTTTGTCGAATTCCCCTTATAGCAGATGCTTTTCCCCATCTTGACGAAGCAATCAAAGTTTCCATTTATGAGACATTGCTCACTTAAAGTGCAAACGCTTTCGTCGTGTTGCAGTATTTTTTGCTTTTGTTTCCCACCATTTGTGGTTAATGTCGAAAAACGTCAAAAATGCGGTAACAGCTAGGGTTCATAACTGCATGAGCAAGATAATTCATAAATGGAAGCAAATTTCTCTGATTGAAGAAGACGTTATGCTTCCTACAGGACAGGCAATTACGCACACCACAATCCATCATCCGGGCGCTGCAGTGATTCTCCCTATTACAGCGGAGGGTGAGATTGTCCTTGTCCACCAATTTCGGCCTTCACTTAATAAATGGCTATTGGAACTTCCTACTGGTACCAGGGAAGGCAACGAAGAGCCACTCTGCTGCGCCAAAAGAGAGTTAGAGGAAGAAACTGGGTTTAGTGCAGAGAAATTCACGTCTCTCGGCCAAGTCACCCCTCTTGCCGGATTTTGTGATGAGATACAGTATCTATTTGTTGCCGAAAAGCTCAACAAAACAAACCGTTACGAGTGCGATGAAGACGAAGTGATTGAGGTCGTCACCTTGTCAATCAAGCAACTCGAAGAAAAGATTGTCGATGGCACGATCACCGATGCCAAAACGATCGCTTGCTTAAGCAAAGCGCGCCTTTGCGGATATATTTAGGACTTTGACCAAGGAGACATTCATGGATTTTCGATCAGATACCGTTACACAGCCCACCCAAGCCATGCGAGAAGCCATGTTTAAGGCCCCCGTTGGGGATGATGTTTATGGTGATGACCCTACGGTCAATGAGCTTGAAAAATTTGCTGCGCAGCTTGCTGGTTTCGAAGCAGCTTTGTTTACCACTTCAGGCACTCAAGCCAATCTGCTCGGTTTAATGGCGCATTGCGAGCGGGGAGATGAATATCTATGTGGGCAACAAGCACATAACTACAAATACGAAGCTGGTGGCGCGGCGGTTTTGGGATCAATTCAACCTCAACCAGTCGAAAACAACCCAGATGGCACGCTACCATTTGATAAACTGGCTGCTGCGATTAAACCAGATGATTGTCACTTTGCTCGCACTAAGCTTCTCAGCTTAGAAAACACAATTAATGGTAAAGTACTACCTCTGTCTTACTTAGCAGAAGCACGTGACTTCGTGAATAAACATAACTTGCAGATGCATCTAGATGGCGCTCGCGTTTTTAACGCAGCCGTTGCACTTGATGTTCCGGTAAAAGAGATCGGTCAGTACTTTGATTCAATGACGATCTGTCTGTCGAAAGGTCTGGCTGCCCCTGTTGGCTCGCTACTGCTTGGTAGCAAAGACTACATCGCAAAAGCACGTCGCTTAAGAAAGATGGTCGGCGGTGGTATGCGTCAAGCGGGTATTCTTGCCGCAGCAGGCAAACTTGCCCTTACCGAACAAGTGGAACAGCTAAAACAAGATCACATCAACGCAAAAACCTTAGCGGAAGGTTTAGCAGAACTGCCTGGTTTTTCAGTCAACCCTGAATTTGTTCAAACGAACATCGTGTTCGCGAAGCTTGCTCCTCAAGTGGACATAGTAAGTATCGCTGCGAAACTAAAGGAACAAAACATCACGATAACCCCTGGAAATCCAATTCGTTTTGTAACTCATAAAGATATTTCAGCGAAAGACATCGACACTTTCTTATCAAGTATAAAATCTCTACTTTAATTTGATTTTGATCATTGAGCTTCCCCTAAGGGGAAGCTTTATTGTATCGGCATGATTTTTAGCGAATAGATAACCTCCATGCTCAGATTTGTACTTCTAATCTCTTTTATTTTCTCTTCCGCTATCCATGCCGAGCCGTTTGGTGATGCTGATAAAGGTAAAATCAAATCACCTAGCTGTGTCTATTGTCACGGTGTTACAGGCATCGCAACGAACAACACCTATCCAAGCCTTGCTGGTCAAAATGCTCAGTACCTTTACAATGCAATGAAATCTTATCAAGCCGGTGAGCGTAAAGGGCCACTTGCAGAAATGATGGCAGCACAGTTAAAAATGTTAAATGATGAAGACCTTCGTGATGTCGCTGCTTTTTATGCAGAACAGACAGAAATCAAGTGATTAGATCACCTGTAGATGTACTATGAAAGCTCGTGAATCATCCAAACTCAACGCATATTGAAACATTAACCCAACATTTGACCACAAAACAATCAAATTAACTTCACTTCAAATATTTGATGAATTTATAGTTCAACATAAGCATTAATATTGACTTTTTATTCTATTTTATCGATATTTCATGCTTTATTGAATTTGACGTGAAGTAAGTTATGTCTCACACACATGCGCAACCAGCAGACTCGGTTGCTACCCCTAAGTCGTGGCAGATGCCAGATACCCTCATTTTGATCTTCATTGTTGGTATTCTTGCTGCGATTCTTACCTACTTAATTCCTGCTGGTCATTTTGATAGCCAACAGGTGACCTACATGGTAGACGGTGCAGAAAAAACTCGCACAGTTATCGATCCTTCTTCTTTCTCTTATGCAACCGACGAAAACGGTGAACTGGTTTACAACAAGGTTGGCCTGTTTGCTTCTGGTGGTGGCATTGGTCTGATGAACTTCCCTTTCGAAGGGCTAGTTTCTGGCTCTAAATGGGGCAGCGCAATCGGCGTGATTATGTTCATGTTGGTTATCGGCGGTGCTTTCGGCGTTGTAATGCGCACAGGCACAATCGATAACGGTATCCTGCGCCTTATCGATAAGACCAAAGGTAACGAAGCGCTATTCATTCCAGTGCTATTTTTGCTGTTCTCGCTAGGCGGTGCGGTATTTGGTATGGGTGAAGAAGCCGTAGCGTTTGCGATTATTATCGCGCCGCTTATGGTTCGCATTGGTTATGATGGTATCACTACGGTAATGGTTACCTATGTTGCGACTCAAATTGGCTTTGCTACTTCTTGGATGAACCCTTTCTCCGTCGCTATTGCGCAAGGCATTGCGGGTGTACCTGTTTTATCCGGCATGACAGTACGCATGGGGTTATGGGCTGGCTTTACGTTAATCGGTATCGCTTTCACAATGATCTACGCCGCTCGTGTGAAGTCAAATCCTAAACTTTCTTACAGCCATCGCACAGACCAGTATTTCCGTCAGCAAGAGCTTGGCAATCAAGATTCTCGTTGGAACCTAGGTGACACACTCGTTATCCTTACGGTTATTGCGACCACGGTGTGGGTCGTTTGGGGCGTAGTCGCTAACGCATGGTACATCCCAGAAATCGCGTCTCAATTTTTCACTATGGGCTTTGTTGTCGCGATCATCGGTACGATTTTTCGCCTGAACGGTATGACGCTAAACTGCGCAGCTGATGCATTTAAAGAAGGTGCAGCTATTATGCTTGCACCTGCCCTATTAGTGGGTTGTGCAAAAGGTGTATTGTTGATCCTTGGTGGTGGTACAACTGATGAAGCGAGTGTACTGAATTCAATTCTAAACAGTGTTGGCGGCGTAATTAGCGGGCTTCCTGACGTGGCTGCGGCATGGTTAATGTATGTATTCCAATCTATCTTCAACTTCTTCGTCACTTCGGGCTCTGGACAAGCGGCACTAACGATGCCTCTACTGGCCCCTCTGGCAGACATTGCAGGAGTTACGCGCCAAGTGGCAGTTTTGTCATTCCAACTTGGCGATGGCTTTACTAACGTTATCGTCCCTACTTCGGCATCTCTCATGGCAACGCTTGGTGTCTGCCGTATCGACTGGGGTGACTGGGCAAAATTCTGCTGGCGATTTATTCTATTACTCTTTACCCTATCAAGTATCGTCGTTATCGCAGCTCATATTATGGGTTTTGCGTAAAACGAAACCAATTGGTAATTAAGGCGAGACATGTTCTCGCCTTATTAATATTCATGGTATGACGACGCTAAGGTTTTAGATTAGCTTATGGTTTTGGAGTGGTAACTTTAATGGCAACACAATTTCTCGATGACATGATTCAGGGTCATCAAGTGATTCAATCTCTCAATGTAGCAGACCTAAATTCGGGCGAGCATAAGTTTTGGTTTCGCATCGCAACGAATGCTCTCTCTCAGTGGCAACACCTACCTGTGCTAGTGTTCAAAGGTGAAAAACCTGGCAAGAAGATCATGATTACCGCAGGGGTTCATGGTGATGAGTACAATGGTGTGTTAGCAGCGCAGAAAACTGCTCGAGAGCTCATCGGCACTGAAGTCGCTGGTACTGTCACTATTGTTCCAACCATTAACATGCCAGGTATGCTAAACCACAGCCGCGATTTCTATTCCGCAGACCCTGACGCGTCTCCTGCAAACTTAAACCGCTTTTTTCCTGGTGACCAAAACGGCAATGAGGCCCAACGTTACTTATATGCATTGTGGAATGATTTGCTCAAGCCAAATGCTGATTTAGCCATTGACCTTCACACTCAAACCAGTGGTGCGGCCTATCCACTTTACGTGTTTGCAGATTTCCGAATCGAGCAATCATTAGAAATGGCTCGTCTCATTAATCCTGATGCGATTTTAAATGATCCTGGAGATGCTGGCGTCCTTGAAACGGTTTGGAATAACCATGGTGTCCCAAGCATTACAGTTGAAGTAGGTATGGGGCGATACACCGAGCAAGAACTTATCAGTCGAACTGTAACAGGCATTTTTAATGTGCTGAAAAAGCATAACATTGTTGAAGGTGATATGGACCCTATTACGTCATGCTTGGAAGGAAACGAAATCGTCAGTGTAAAAGCGACACACGGCGGCTTTGTACTGCCTCATGTCAGTTTGATGAATTTTGTCGAGCAAGGCCAACTTCTTGCGATTCAATACGACAGCTTTGGCGCTGAGATTAAACGCTACACCGCCCCAACAAGCGGCACAGTACTTAGCCACAATGTTGAATCTATTCGAGCACCAGGTTCCCTGATCGTTCGTTTGATTAAGTAAACCATAACCGTTTGTTGATAGATCAACCTTTCGACGCTCACTCAAATTTATATAAGCCCCATCACGAGTAATCACAAATGATGGGGCTATATCCATTTTGACCACATTAAGTTACGCGGTAACAAATTACTGTTAAGCGAAATGACAAACTGAGCTCTTAATTAGGAAGCTGCCCCTCTGTCCGCTTTTTCAGCCACGCTGATGAACTTAAAGCTGCCGTTGTTTCTCTTGTTCAACAAAAATGAGCTCGTCGATAGCGAAACCTTTCTCTTTAGCTACGTACTTAAAGCGCTCCACTACTTTCTCATCAACATTAGGAGTTCTAGACAATAGCCACAAGTAGTCGTGGTTGTAACCTGAGACAAACGCATAGTCATAGTTTTCACCTAGCTCAAACACAATGTAAGAAGAATATATTGGCCCAAAAAAGGAAACCTTTAAGTGTCCCACCGTTTCATCTTCAACAAAATAAGCTTTGCCTTCAGCTTCTGACCACTGTCGCTCTTCTTCGGAATATCCACGGTTTATCACCTTGACCCCACCATCCTCACGAACCTGATACTCAGCGGTAACGTTGGATAAGCCTCGCTCAAATGAATGGTCTAGGCGTGCAATCTCATACCACTTACCTAGATATGGCTCTAAATCGAAATTATTCACGGGTTCCACCCCATCCGGCTTCGAGGTACAACCAAATAAAGTTGCAAGTGACAAAAGTAAAAATATTTTTATCGATTTCATACAACACCTAAATTTTAATTAGTGATTGATTTTACTCTAGAAGATAACAAATCGATCACTAAGCCGCACCATCGCCCTCATAGGTACACATCACAATTCTTCATCATCAATAGCGCGCTGAACACCGAAACCTCGTCATCTCTGCAAATCGATAACAAGATTGCTCTATTTTTGACTTACAAGCTGACCATGCTTGTACATTTTGTCAGCATTTAACCCTATGCATATAGAAACTTTGCACAACATAGACATTCGTAGGCATATCACCCTCCTATAATACGTTGCGTTATAGACAGAGGTTATTGTTATGAAATTAAAAACAGTGTCAGTTTGTGCACTTTTGGTGTTACTTGCAGGTTGTCAGCAGGAAAAGCCGAGCGAAACGACACAATTAACGACCTCGGCAAATGTATGTAATGCACAAGGAAACATGCCAGGTGGGTGGAATGAGTTTAACGCGACCCCTGATGCACAAAAGGCAATGGCCTTTGTTTTAAAGAAAATGGACACAATAGCGTCGTTTAAACGAATACTGAATGTTCACGCGCAAATCGTTAGCGGCGTCAACTATGCTATTGAGTTTGAATTGGATGATGGCTCTGTTTGGAACACGATTGTTTATCGCAACCTTGATGGCGAATATGCGATTACCCAATCACCAAAAGAAGGCCACTTTTGCGAACAGTAGCGACTTAGTCAGAAAGCCCCTAACAATAGGGGCTTTTTGATCTAACAGTAGTCACTGAATTAGACAGCGAAGCGACATTGAGATTTAATCGACACCGTTGAACCAAGTCTTGATGGTTCAACATCAATCCTCTGCGCCATTTGCTCTTTCAGCTCAGAAACGTGAGAAATAACACCGATCATGCGCCCAGTCTGTTGCAGGTCCACTAGCGTTTGAATAGCAAGATCTAAAGACTCTGGGTCTAAACTACCGAAGCCCTCATCAATAAATAAAGTGTCTAAACGGATACCGCCACTATAGGATTGCACAACATCCGACAAACCAAGTGCCAGAGCAAGCGCTGCCATAAATGATTCACCGCCGGAAAGTGTCGCAACATCACGCGTTTTTCCTGTGTAGCCATCTTCAACCATTAAATCTAAGCCGCGACCCGCAGCGCCTTTGAAGCCCTCTGTTTTTCGAGCAAGAATATAGCGCCCTTTACTCATAAGGCTTAAGCGTTGAGAGGCCTGAATCAGCACATCATCCAACAGTACACCAAGAACAAAGCGATGTAGGCTAACCCTGCTGCCTGTTTTACCGCTAGCAACGTCGTACAACGTACCAAAGATTTTGTATTCTTCTTCTAACTTACTATTTTTCTCATGCAACACGGCAATATCTTTACGAACCTTTTCAAGGCGTTCAAATATTGAGCGTGTGGTATCAAGTTGATTCCTTACTTCAATATATTGCGCCTGCAGAGTGGTTAGCCTGTCGTTAAACGACTCTAAATTAGGCCTTTCAAGATCTTTTAATGCATGATTTAAATCATGTAGTGTTTGCTCAAGCTTGGTTTGTGCCTGTTTGAAGCTGTCTATTTCTTGCTGCCAGGCTTGAAGTTCATCATCTCCCACTCGACTACTTAGATAATGGCTTTCATCCTCAAATTTACTCGCCTGTAGTGCCTCATTCCACGCTAATTCTGCTTGGCTAAGTTTTTGCTCTGACTCAGATAACCACTGCTTGTTCGTCGCTAAGTGACTTTCCGCATTTGATTTCTCCAATATCGCTTGCTGCAAAGCGTTTTGCGCCTTTTCTAAGCCTGTGTTCAAACTCAGAATTTGCTCGTTTGTCAGCAAAATTTCACGTTCAAGCAAGTCAGCGGAACTGTATTTTGGGTCAATAGAAGCTTGTAATTGAGCCAATTGTTCTTGGTTCGCTTTAACGGTTGATTCATTTGCCGCCATTTGATTCTGCAGCTCATGAATTTTATTTTCACCCACGACGCAGCGTTGATTAAGCTGTTCAACGTTCTTTTCTAGCTTTTCAATATCAATAGCTTGTAGACGTAGGAGTTGAGCATTGATCGCTTGCAAATCATTTTGAACCGTCGAGATCTCAGATGTAGCATACTCACCCAACTCCTCTTTCAACTGGTTACACTGATTCTGATACTGACTAATGACAACGTTATGTTGTTCTAGCTGATTGCTTAGTTGGTTCAACAAGGTTTGAGCTTCTCGCTCTTTCGCTCTAGCCGCCTGAACTTGCTCTTTTGTAACGGCTTCTTCAACAAACGTTGCGGGGTTAGGATGCGTTTCGCTACCACACACCGGGCATGCTTCACCTGCTTTTAGTCGCTGCGCTAATACTGCCGCTTGAGCGTTGTGCCACTTAAGCTCTATCGTATCAGCGGCTTGTTGACACTGCATATAGCGCTGACTGGCTTCGTTTAGTGACTGCTGCTTATCTACAGTTAGCGCATTGAGTTTAGAGAGCTCTAAAGTAAGATCATGCAGCTTTTTTAGATCCTGTAGCAGCCGTTGTTTTTGTTTTATTTCCGCATCGATGCTGCCAATAAGCGCAACATCAACTCGTGCTTTCTCTAGCTCCTTCTGTCCCTGCTGGGCCTGTAACGTTAACTTATCTTTTAGTTCTATGTACTGTTTTAACGTTGCTTCAAATTGTTGTTTTTGTTGATAACCCGCCGTTATTTTACTTTCCAAATTGTCTTTCTCGACCAACTTGTTTTTCGTACTTTCAAGCTGATACTGCAGTTGCGTTAACTGCGGGACCTTTGCCGCGGCCTCTTTTGCACTTTGCTGCAAGTTTTCTTGTTCTCTCGCAACGACATGAGCTTTTTCGAGACTCTCTTTCAAAGCTACGATTTTTTGCCTAAGCTCTTGCGTTTGAGCTTTTGCATTTTGTAATGAGATATAGGGCAACTCTATCTTATTGGCATTTTTAGCGTTTTCTAATTGCTGTTGACGAGCTTTTATCGAATCTGAGTGTTCTAGATGCAGCTTGAGTGCGCTTTCTGCTTGCTCTCGTTTCGAAAACTCTCCATTCAAGGTTTCCGCTTTTTGCAATTCAGATTTAGCAGTATTGAGCTTATCTAACGCTGCTTGCTCATTCTTTTTATCAGACTCTAATTGCTTAGTTACTTGTTCCAGTTGTTGTAATAGTTCTTGTTCAGAACTCGCTTCTGCAACTTGTAAAGCACCTCGAATTTGATTATCAAATTCGCCTTTCGCTTTACTAATTGCACTCGCTTTATCTTTGAGCGCGTACTCAATTTTTTTATATATGTCAGTTTGAAAGAGCTGGCCAAAAATTTCTTCACGCTCTTTAGAGCTAGCAAGCAACAGTTCTCGGAATTTTCCTTGAGGCAACACCATAACTTGACGAAATTGAGTTTCATTCAAGCCAATAATATTGCTAACTTCAGTTTTAACCTGAGTCGTCTTGCTGGTGATAAGCGTTTCAGTCTCACCGAGTTCATAAAGAGCCGCAGTGTGCTTTTTAATCGTCATCCCTTCACCACGGGCCTTGGGCGCTTCCTGCTCAGGGGATCGAACAACTCGGTATTGTTTGCCGTGTAACGAAAATTCGAGAACTACTTCGGTTGGTAAATCTTGCGCGGATAAGTCACACCGCATCTGAATACCTTGTCGCTCATTACCTGTGGTTTCACCATAAAGGGCGAAGCAAATGGCATCTAAGATCGACGTTTTACCTGAGCCTGTAGGACCATTAATCAAAAACAGAGGGTTACGGCCAAGCTTTTCAAAGTCAATGACTTCGGTTTTTGCAAACGGACCAAAGGCTTGCATGGTAAGTTTAATTGGTTTCATCTTTGGTCCCTATTGCTGTGATAATTGCTTAATAATGTCAGTAACAGCTTGCTCTTGCTCTTTAGACAACTGGCTATCTTGCGCCTCAATAAAAAAATCTCGGAACATATCAATTTCGCTTCGCGCCAACTTTGCTTGCGCCATTTCCTGCTCTACCCCAATTAACATGCCAGGTTTCTCAAGGTGTAAAACGTTTGGATACACTGAACGAAGTTTTTCCATTGGGTTTAAAATCGCATGTTTATCCATCAAACGAACTAACAAATAATCTTCATTCTTAGGGTCTGTTTTGCCTTGATCAATAACTTTATCCAGCTCGCCCTCTACAATGCGCATTTCATGAGGAGCCGTAAGATCAATATGCTCTGCAGAAACAAATCCTTTCTTGTCCAGTTCAACTAACGTGAAACCTTTTCTCTGGTTCTGTTCACCAAAGCTATACTTCATGAGTGAGCCAGAGTAGCGGATATGCTCTGCGCCTTTCTTTTGAGGCTGATGCAAATGACCAAGTGCGACGTAGTCAAAATCTAAGAAGTGTTCATGACTCACGCGATCAGAGCCACCAATAGATAATGGTCGTTCAGAGTCTGACTCGATGGCCCCATCAACAAAACAATGACTCACGAGCACGCGCTTTTGCGTAGAGATAAAGCGCTCTTTAATTTGCTCAACAAGCAATTGATGAGCCTCATCATGAGTGGATACCGAGGCTTTGTAGGCAAACCTGACCTGTTCAGGGTCGTTATAAGGCATACCATAAAACGCGACCTCATCCGCAGAGTCCGTTTTTATGATGATGGGAGTGAGCATATCTTCAAAGTTGCTAACAATATGGAGACCTGCATTTTTCATTTGCTCTGAGCCGAAACCTAACCTTTCTGCACCATCATGGTTGCCAGATATCAATATCATTGGTGTTTCTAACTCGGTACAAATGCGTTTCACGACTCGATTTAACAGTTCTATTGCAACCGTTGGTGGCACCGAACGGTCATAGATATCTCCCGCCACTACAACTGCATCGACGGGGTTGCGTTCAATATAGTTAATCAGTTGTTCGAGTACTGCTTGTTGATCTTCGAGTAGTGATACGTTGTGGAATTGTCGACCAAGATGCCAATCTGAGGTGTGGATAAACTTCATTCGAATTCACTTTCCGCCAATTCTATGAGTAGGCTTGCTTCTGTCAGAGTCCATGTACCGTTTATAAAAAGGAATGCGTCACGGGTGGGATCTCGAACAAGCCAAAACTCAAGTTATTTTATTTCGGTAAGGATATCTTGAGTCGAACAGCTTTTCATGTGGTTTGTGTTCTAGGGCTGGCTATTTAATCAGAAAGCGAGAAGAACACTGTAAAAACGCGGTGAGCAAAGCTATTTTGAAAAGCAAGCTGCGCCTAGTCATTGTCCAAACATCATTAAAGGGCCAGTTTCGAGTCAATCCCCCATAACATTTGCATCACTAAAACCTCAGCTACTACTAGAAGGAAAAGCAATAGCCAGACCTATTCACTACGCCAATTGTATATTACTCCTACCGCATAGCCATCTGACTCGATGTCCGCTTGCAACACGTGAAAGTCTGGGCAGGGGCTGCTTCTTTGAAGCTCATCAATCACTAACGCTTTTAAAACGCCGCCACATGCACCCAATCCGCCAAGTTTGATATCAACAAATTGATACTGAGTTTGATCGGTCACCCACGGAGACAAGAATTGCATTGAGTTTAACCATTGCGGTTCTTCCTTATTAACGGATAAATACAATTGACTGAGTGGATGTTCACAACTTACTCCTAATTGCTTAAACACCTTGTCCACGGCGATGCGTTGTTGTTTGGCATCTAAGTCAATTCGAACAACATCAGGCACAAGACCTGAATGTCGAAAAAAACACTTGGTTAAAATGATAGAGCTTTGAGGTTTGACATGCCCTTCTACATCACTCGTAACCTCTATAGCCAGTATCCAAGTCGCTTGCGTTTCATTAACTTCACGATTTATCCGATTTAGTGCCATCAAAAATGCAGCTTGGCCATAAGGATAAAAGTAAATTTCAGTATTGACAGTTTGGTCAACGAAAATAGAAAGCTCGCTTATCAATGCTTTAAGCAAGCTTTTGTCTACCGAAGAGGGTAAAAGAACACAGAGATTCCCTTTGATATCAGCTTGCTCAAGACTCTCGCGCTCAGAGCGCACGAGGCTTAATATATGCTCATCTATTGATTGAGCAAAGTCAGGGGGTCGGATTTCCTCGGACAATCTAAAAGAATCATCAGCTATCTCGCGAACGGTGTGTGAACGGCCATTAAAGGATAGAAGATGCGTTTGAAATGCGAGTGGCATCTAGCCTCCGATTAAAACCGTAGGCATACCAGATAGAATTTTGCCACCATGAGACGTTGAATCGCCGACTCTCGCGGCTGGTTTACCGTTGATTGTTACGCTAGAAGAACCTGCTGAGATACTATCCGGAGGACCGATACAAATAAGCTTGTCGCCTTGTCTTGCCGCAGGTATCCCGCCAATCGTTACGTTTGGTGAACCAACAACGACGGGACCACCGACATGCGGTATCTTTCCTGTTTTTTTAGGGCAAAGATGAAAGCTGCCCAAAATTGCGGCTGGTTTACCCACTTTAAATCACCTTAGTTCAATGAAATTTGCCCAGCTTTAAGAGCAATAGCTGAGCCGTTAATGGATATTTTATTACCTTTGATATTGATTTCTCCAGAGCTAGACATCTGAATAGAAGCACCACCTACTTTGATCTCGACGCTCTTTCCTGCATTAAAAGACAGCACTTCACCCGTTTCATTCGAAAAGTTTTTACCTACTTTCAAGCTCGCGTTCTGACCAACCTCTTGATTAACATCATTGGTCACTTTTTCGGTTTTACTGTTTTCAACGGCGATATCAACACAGTCTTCAACTAGCATTTGGAACAGTTTTTCAGCATGAAGATAAATGTGCTCTTCACCAGGCTTATCATCGAAGCGCAACTCATTAAAATTGGATGTACCTTTTTGTACAGAGCGTGATTTATAACCACTCTGAGAACTTTGCTCTGGTAAAGCGTAAGGAGGGAGTTGACTACCGTTATATAGTGACCCCGTAACGATTGGTTGATCAGGGTCTCCGTTGACAAACTCGACGATGACCTCTTGTCCGACTCTAGGGTGAAACACCGACCCCCATCCGTTACCTGCGATATTTTGCGCAACACGAATCCAACATGAACTATTTACATCGTATTTACCAACACGGTCCCAGTGAAACTGAACTTTGATACGGCCATGTTTGTCTATGTAAATTTCACCATCTTTGTTCCCCGTAACTATTGCAGTTTGTAAACCTTTCATCTGAGGTTTCGGATAGTTAACTGAAGGACGAAGGATTGTCTTTGAGTCAACACAACTAAACGAGACTTTGACACCTTGCGCACCGGTGCCACCTTGACCAGTCTGGTTATAAACAGCAGCAGACAAAAAAACAGAAGACAGTACATATTCTTTGCCAACTCGAGATTTATCTTCATGTTTTTTAAACTTGAAGCACTTGCCTACGCTGAATGTTCTGCACGTAGCCTCGCCACGACACAAATATGCATTTTGCTGTAGTGCTTCTATTGCATGCGTGTTTCTCAGTGCGTATTGATCATTGCTCTCCATTTCACCCATGTATTCAAAATACTCGCTTTCAGGCACTGTAAAAAAATCACTTTCACCCTTTGCAGTATTTTTAGGATTCGAAGAAGGCTTGAGCATGTTATAGCCTGACTTTTGACTCGCTTTAGTAGTCAGAATTTGCGTTTCATGCCAAGAAGAAATGTGGCTAGATTTCGCCGTACCTGTATCAAAATCGACTAAAAACTCAGTACCCGGCTTATAAAAACTGATGTCATCAAAAATATTGAGCGTATGGGCAGACTTAGTATGTGTAAAACAAAATGATAGCCCCTCTTCCGATAACAGACGTCGAACAAATTCAAGATCTGATTCTTCATATTGTACTTTGTACGTGTATTTAGGATAGGACTTGGTTAGCTCAAAACTAAAGGCAACACTATGCTCCGATAGTACTTCAGAGATAATTTCCTTTATATCTTTATGCTGAAATATTCTGCAATTTTTTCGATATTCAGCGAAACGTAATTTAGGCTCTATTAATAATTCTATGTTTTTATAATTTTCGCCTTTATGTGTATTAGAAACCCTTTTCCCTTCTAATCTTGCAGCAGAAACGTAACCATGCATATAACGAGGATTTGATGAAACATCCTCATTATTTTCAAGGGTAATGGTAACTTCCTTACCAATAATTTCGTTTAACTCACTTCGTTGATCATTAAAGTAAGCTTTAGCACGCAATGAAAAAAGTTCTGAGATCTCTTCTTTATACTCAAACGAGTTTAGTATGATGGCATCTTTACCGAATGGGGAAGAAATTCGGATGAAATTGTTATCTTGAGTTGCTCTTTTCATTAAATACTTCTTTCAAAAAAATGCGGAGGAATACTCCCCCGCATGAAAATTACATTTGTTGACCTTTAACACCGCTGTAGCCGTATACCAATGGAGCAGAAGTGTTGTTCTTATCGTCAGTAGGAGTCACTGTCATCATCATTTCTGTGTAAGAAATTGTGATAGTTTCAACTGGACGATCGTCTTGGATAGAAACTGAGTAGTTAGAAATCATCGCATCAGTCAGTTCGATCTTCATGATCTCTTCAACCTTCTCACCCTGCTTAGTAATATGGAAAACCGCTGGTTTACCTTTACCAATCGTCGCTTCTTTAAATAAGTCAGGAGAAGAACGGTCTTGAAGTTTAGTGATAGTCAAATCATATAGACGAGTAGCGCTCGCTTCACGGTCCATCGCTGTACCAGTGTATGATGAGATCTCACGACCTACACTCCAATCTACAGATAGTAGTGTAATCAAATCTTTGTATTGCTCGGCTGTTGCCTCACCCTTAATATCTGCGTATTTAAGATACGTATTAGACTGCATGCTAATCTCCTATAGCATTATTAATTGACATATATCGTAGTAATTTAATTATCTGACGTTTGGTGATAATTAGTGATTAATGTATCAAAAACTTCATTTTAAATACGCCCTGTTATATCTTTAAATAAGATTTAATTTAAGCGTTTTTTATAAAAAATAATAGTTAATATGAACCAACTCCCAATTATTATTGAGAGTGTAAAGGATGTTAAACTATTGAGACATCAAGTCCACTAGTTGTACCTTTAACAATAATTTCATCAAACGTCTTATCATTAAGAATTGCATGCAATATTTCATGAGAAATCTTCGGAAGCAATGTATTTTCTATGGTTGTTTGTACCACACGCGCACCACTCCCAGACTCATTGCTATTGTCTACAATATCATTAATTAGTTCCTCATCAAAAAACAGATCAGCGTTATAGTGCTTACGAATACGAGTCGTAATTTTATCCAACTTTAGTTTTGTTATTTCTATCAATACTTTTCTTGATAGAGGCAAATAAGGTAATACATTCACACGCCCTAAAAATGCTGGTTTAAAGTCAACCAACAAATCATCGCGTAAAGCATCTTTTAGTGCTGACGGCTCAGGCGCTAAATCAGGATCAGAATACAAAGACATCGTCGTTTCGGTCCCTGTGTTCGCGGTCATAATAATAATAGTGTTTTTAAAGTCTATATCTCGACCTTCACCGTCTTTAATTGAGCCTTTATCAAATACCTGATAAAAAATATCTTGAACACCAGGGTGCGCTTTTTCCATTTCATCGAGGAGAATTACACTATAAGGTTTACGTCTAACAGCTTCAGTCAGTACACCTCCTTCTCCATAACCGACATAACCAGGAGGAGAACCTAATAGCAATGAGACTTTATGCTCTTCCTTAAATTCCGACATATTGATAGTCGTGACATTTTCTTCACTACCATACACTTTCTCTGCAATCGCCAAAGCCGATTCGGTTTTACCCACTCCGCTTGGTCCGGTTAGGAGAAATACACCATTTGGTCGTGTCTCATCCGTGAGCTGCGCACTCGCAGTTTTTATCACTTCAGACATGAGCTCTAAAGCGTGATCCTGCCCGACAACTCGCTTGCACAAACTTTCTTTCAAACCCAATACTGCTTGGATTTCATCATCCTGAAGTTTACCCAGCGGTATACCGGTCCAATCCGAAATAACTTCTGCGATTAGCGCTTCATTTACATGCGAAAAAACTAAGGGCTGTGAGTTAGCGGAGAGGTTATTTTCAAGCTCTTGTAACTTGTCTCTCGCAGTCTCAGAACCCTCCTGGATTATTTGGGTTCTAAGTGACTTAGCTTCACTTACCCATTCTTTTTCTTTTTCCCAAAGTACTTCTAATTCAATAATGTCATTAGATAGCGCATCAATCTCTTTTCGGACACTTTGCAGCTGCACATCAAGAGATGCTCCTAGCTGATTCTCTTGGCTAAGATGCTCATACTCAGCTTGCTTTGCTTTAAGTTTATTTCTTTTCGCATCTAGACCTCCCGGTGTAGATGACTGACTTAACGCAACTCGAGAGCAGGCCGTATCCAAAACAGAAACCGCTTTATCTGGCAGTTGACGACCATTAATGTATCGAGCTGAGAGTTGGACCGCTGCATTGAGAGCTTGGTTAGTGATATGAACATCGTGGTGTTGTGCCATTACATCAAGTAAGCCTCGTAACATTTCGATCGCGAGTTCAGGGGCAGGCTCATCAACCTTTACGACTTGAAAACGCCTAGTTAAAGCTGCATCTTTTTCAAAATACTTTTTATACTCTGCCCACGTTGTTGCTGCGATCGTTCTGAGTTCACCTCTCGCTAATGCTGGCTTCAGAATATTCGCCGCATCACCTTGGCCCGCTTGCCCACCACCGCCAATTAGGCCATGAGCTTCATCAATGAACAATATAATAGGCTGTGGAGCGTCGTTTACTTCCTTAACAAGGTTCTTAAGCCTGTTTTCAAACTCACCTTTCATGCCTGCGCCGGCTTGCAGTAACGCCAAATCCAGAGACTTAATTGCCACATTTTGCAAAGCGGGAGGTACATCGCCATCAATGATCTTTTGCGCCAAACCTTCAACAACGGCTGTTTTTCCAACACCAGCTTCTCCCGTAAGAATCGGGTTGTTTTGTCGGCGTCTTAATAAAATATCGATCATTAGGCGAATTTCATTATCTCTACCAATCACCGGATCTATTTTACCTTCCCTAGCTTGCTCAGTAAGGTCTGTTGTAAATTGATTCAAGGCGGAATTCGCGTTTGACTGCGCTAAGTCATTCGATCTTGATTGAGGCGCATTACTTTCTTTAAAGTTCAATAAGCGAGATGGTTCTATCTTGTTTAGTTCAGGACTAATCGAACCAGCCATGTTGACTAACGTATCATCAGACAAGTAGGCAAATAAAAGATGGATGCACCCCAACTGTTCTTGATTGAATTCAATGGTTGCAGATAACAAGGCATTTTGCATAACAGTCACCGTATGAGCTGATAGCCCAGGCACCGACTGGCATCCTGTTTTGTATTTTTCTAATGCCTTTTGAATATCGGTTTCAACCTTGATTTTATCGACATCAAATTCGTCAAAAACTTCAGAGTAAATATCGTCAGGATGGCGGATAATCATCATTAACCAGTGAGACATTTCAATACTGTGATGAGTTCGGGAGCTTGCCATAGCAGCTGCCTGTTCAAGCGTTTCCTTAGCCTGAGGAGACAATCTTTCGACCAACGCTGAAAGTGAGAGTGAAGCCATTACATTTCCTTTAAATAGTAATTGTTATAGTTCGATCTTTTGTACGTTCGTGTTTTTTAAGCACAGAACCAATACCTAACTGCCCCTGCTGTTTCGATAAACAAGCTTGTGGTAGCAAACTATGTTTGGTGGTGAGCTGCCACTTCAGTTGTTTATGTTTTCCAATCAACTCATAAGCAGCGTTCTTAATGATTTCTATATTGGGTTGGTTAGGAAGCAATTTACTAACTAGCTGTTTATCTTTTGGCAGAAATTCTATTGTTGTCCCCGCGTTGATATTCCATGCTTTCGGACCCAAAGAAGCTCCTAAACCAAGTTGAGCAAACTGCCCTTCAGGCATAGTTCGGGATGCAAGGCGTGTTTGCTCTTCTTTCGTAAGGTGTAACCATTGTCCTTGAAATTCATGAACTTTTACTTGGCATCCAGATAAACATTCAAGAATACTTTTTAGTCCACCTTTACTTCTCATTGGTGAAGCAAACACACCACCATAGTGCAGGGACAGTGAACTCCCTTCCCCAGTTAATGCCGATTTACAGCTTTCTAACGGCGAACGCGCGCCCTGCGCATGCGCACGAGATTGAACTGTCAGCTGACTCAGTTGCCAACATCGATAATAAAGAGATAATAAGCGATGATTGAAAATATCGTAGAAGTCCACCATAGCCGTATCGCCTTCTTTTTGGCGATGTAAAGCTAATTCACTATAGTGCTGGGGAAGCACACCTTGCTCACCCGTTAGGCCTATTAAATTGGTCTCAATCTCTAACTTGCTGTCATCTATATTTTTCAGTTCACAAAGCTGAGCATTTTCAAAACCTAATGATGGATTAACCTTTAAGTTTAGCTTTTCATGCTTCGGTAACGCATCTGTTCCTATTTGCGCCTCTGCTTGCAGAACTTCGTGTTCAATAAGATGAATCGCTTCAAACAATGGATGTTGCTTTAATTCTCGATAAAATTGTTCCGCGCTCATAGCAACACCTTATCGCCAGTTAATGCGGGCCATAGGTGGAAAAACTTTCCCGTGGACTTAAGTCTTATTTCTAACTGCGTAAAAATGTTAATTTCAGCATATTGCGAGAAGTAAACAGATAAAACACTACCTAAGAGAAAGATCTGCTCTTTAGGTAAAATTTGATCAGAAACCGTCAAAATAACTTTTATACCGTGCGCAAATCCAACTTTGCCTTTCTGACTAATTCTTCCTGTAGTAGGCTCAAACTCTAACTTAGTTAAAGCATCGATTACCGCTTTCGTTTCTGCTGTCCCAGAAAATGCATAGAGATTAAGGGTCTGCTTCAAAGTTGCTAAACCATCTTCCTCGGTAAAATGGTTTAAAGTTAAAAGCTTAGTTAACTGCCATCGTGTGCTTTCATCCATTTCTGGCCGAATAGTTTCTGATAAAGAAACTAAACAACGAACAGATTCGAAATTGTCATTTACCTCCGGTAAAGATACTTGCGGCAGCCCACCTCCAAATGGAAGTTTCTGCGCTAAGTTGCGGTTACAGCACTCAGCTTCCACGTACATTAACCAGTTTTCCCGGCTATCCGGGCTGAACAATTGATGTTTTTTATCAACAAAAGAAATGTAAGTTTCTCTACCTGGCTCATCATACCCACCAGCCCAGTTCTTATCCTCACGTCTCATCAACCAATAAATCTCACTAGTGTTCGTATAATGCGTGTGCTCACCAGCGTGATAACATGGCAAATTGTGGTACGTTTTGTTCCAGTTTCTCAACGTTACGTCAGAAATTGAGACAACCTCATTACTTTCAGCTTCTTGGTATTGTGGAGACAAGTGGTAATCGTATTCAGTTGGTAGAATACGCTTAGGCTCCATAATACTTTTAAATAAGTTGATCACAGGCACACAGCCTACCATTAAGCTTTCTTCGTCCACTTGCTTTGGAAGCCAGTCATCGTTGGTATCAAAGTAAAAATACAGTTCGACTTGCTCTCTAAGATCTAGCTCTGATAATCCAAGTTCGGTGATATCAAAGAACATAAACTTCTCAGGAAAGTGTAAATACTCAACAAGTAATCTTGCTCCTGAAAAGCTTCTTTTACTGTATGGCACAACTTTCTCATCTTCTGAAAATCCCACTTCAGAAAGATGTCTTTTGGTTAAAGGACGAACTTCTTTGCCATCCACAACAACAGATAAACCAATTAGGTTTTGAAACAGCATTTGGTAGAGCTTAAAAGTCAATTGAGATTGACCGTTTAAATAGAAGCGCAGCCGTTCTACCCCCATTTCACCAAGAGGAGTCTCTTCATCTTGAGCCGTGAGCTGTACTTTCAAAACTGAATGAGCATTGCTTTCCCATCGTGAGCCAACTGGCTTGAAAGGCGCATTTTTAAAAACGCCAGAGGTCACATCAACAGGATACATTCTGACCGGATAACAAGTTCTAAACTCGCACTCATGATATCCAGGAGCACCGATAACAACTCGCTCGCCTTCTTCTACATCAAAATAAGAGGAAGTGGAGTTAGAACAGCTCATTTTAATGACTGACATTGACGGGATTGGGGCGTGAAAATCAGGATATAACTGTCCCATCAAAGACTCTGTAAATTGAGGGTAACTATTGTCTAAGCTTTGTCTAATCCTTGCTGTTAGGAATGCGCAGCCTTCTAACAATCTTTCTACGTGTGGATCGTCAACCTGTTCCTCACTAATACGAAGTCTCGCGGCAATCTTGGGATACTGCTCACCAAACTCTTGCCCTTTGTGACGCAAATAAGCTAACTCGCGATTATAGTACTTGAGAAACTCTTCACTCATTTTGCTCTACTCAGTTTCATACCTAAATTTACCGGCTCTACTTCAGAATTGAATCGCACTTCATGAATACTGTTATCAATTAAGCAAGTGGCATTTATCTGTAACCTCAATACCCTATCAATAGCGTTTTTCTCGTCCGAAATCTGGACATGAGGGTTCCTTAACCTCGGCTCAAACTCTTTAATTGCATCATGAACGATGTCGCAAAGCTGATTCTGCCCTTCTTGGCTGCTATAGGGCATTGAGGAAAAATCTGGCAGCCCATAGTTCAATATTGAATAACGAACCTCTAGAAGATCATCAGGAATATTTTTCCATCCAATACGACTATTCAGCATCGACTCTAGATCTCTAAGTAAGCTGCTCAACATCTGTTGCTGGCTTGCAGGGAAGTCTTTCTCATCCCGAGCGAGAGGATCACTATCTATCAATTTGTCGAGCAGAGAAACGGTTAACGACATGATATTTCTACGCTATTTGTTTCTGTTCTAATAATGTAGTCAAATCACAGATTGGAAGCGCTGAGTCACCGACTAACCAACATTTTTGACCCAAGCCAACAAAAGATTCTTGCTCACCAATCTGCTTCCAATCCGTTTCTCGACCTAACTTTTGCGCATCGGTCTCTGAGTCGACATACGTCAAAGGCATATGGCCTTCGCCTTCACCAAGTCCATCGATATCAAACTCGACAGGTCGCCAAATACTCTCTAACAAAGAAGCAGGTGCTTTAACTTCTAGCGTATGGATACTCGATATGGGTACAAGAAAATAGTTACCTGCTGTAGAAAACAGTTCAATGTAACCACCTAAACGATCATCAATATCTCTAGCATCTTCGTAGTTTGTGCCGTTTACGTTAAACCCTTTAATAGTACGATGCTCTTCAATGCGATGCGATAGACGTGACGCTTCTTCGTACTCTTGATTTCCGAGAGCAAGATTAAATCGAACAAGCTCTTTAGTTAATTCCTCATCACCTAATACTTTGGCACTAGCCGCACCATTGATAAAATCCTTTCTAGCTTGAGCTGCTTTCACTAAATGTCGTAGCTGACTTGCACCAGGCAGATACTCAGGAAACAATTTAATCGATTGCATGAGCTGAGCGTCCGCACGCTCGAAGTCCCCATCAATGCAAAGAAGCTCAATGAAGGAACTTCTCAAGCTCGCATCTTTAGGGGTTGCTTTAATTTCATCAATTAATTGCTCTAGAGCGTGTTGCAATAGGCCTTGGGACAAAGCATTTTTCCATTGAGTCATTGTTATTTCCTTACACCATGTGCTCTGGTGATAATTCGGTAATTAATTTAATGCTAGATACCATTTGATCGAGTTGAAAATGCGGTCGCAAATGGATAACTGAGTAATAATGTCCAGGAGTTTCTCTTTTCTCTCGAACTGTAATTTTCGCTTCATTTAGGGGGTATTTAGCTCGAAGCTCATCAGACGCTTCATCTGATGCGGTAGTGTACTGATGTAACCAGCGTTGAAAGTCACGCTCTAGGCTTTCTGCGTCTTGATACCCACCAATTTTGTCACGCCCCATAACCTTGAGATAATGTGCGACTCGCGATACACACAATGTGTATTGCAACATCGATGTCAGTTTTGCATTCGTTGAAATATGCTTTTCTGCGTATTGTTTGGGCTTGTAGAGAGATACATTCGAGGTCATCCCCACCATATCGGTCTCAGGTATTGGAGAAATAGAAATAAAACCGCACTCAGACAATTCTTGTTCTTTTCTCTCAGAGATTTTCAAGTTTAACGGACATCTTTCACGATCATTCTTGCCATTAACACGCATCTTGCTCCTTGTAGGAGCGACGATAATACCCTGACTGTAATCGCCTTGTTTAATCCCTCGCATATGCGTGAACCAACCATGTTCCTGAAATGCTCTAATTGATACGGCAGCAAAACAGTACGCACTACTCCCCCATAGCAAATCTCGATTGGAGTCGTAGATGTGTTCTTGAAAATTGAATTTATCATTCCGCGAGCCATCACTTTTGTATGGCTGACGGAACAAGACGTTAGGTGCAGTCAAACCAATAAATTTAGCGTCATCGTTGTCTCTCAAACTACGCCACTTTGCATAATCTTCCTGTTCAAATTGGGCCGCTATATCTCTTATCGCAGAGAGTTGAGCGAAACTATCAACACCAAACATCTCTGGCGATGCAGACATGATAAATGGGCTGAATGCTGCAGCTGCAGACTGAGAGATCTTACTCAACACAGACAGATCTCTATCAAAATAATTTTTACTAGGATCACAGCGAAGCTGATAATCTCCAACCACCACACCAAAGGGTTCTCCCCCTGCCATCCCATATTCATTTTGATAGAGCAACTTAAATAGTGCTGATTGGTCAAACTCGATGGCTTTTAAAGCATCTTTACTGATTTCATTCCATGTCGCCGTTAAAACCTTAACTTTTACAGAATCCGATGAACGAGAATCAACCTGTTCACATAAATACCTAACTCCAACCCACCCCCTTTCGAGCTGTTGAAACTCAGGATGATGTAATATTTCATTTAGTTGAGATTCTAATAGCTCATCAATGCGGTTAATTGTGTTCATCACACTATGACGAAAGCTGTCCAAATCTCTTGAACGTGTACCTTCTAGCCAAATTCGCGCTGACGATACAAGATCAGAAGATTCATTGAATCGAGTCAACCACGGGCTATCAAGTTCAGCGTAGCCTCCGGTACTGAACTCATGTTTTAGCTTGCTAGGGTCGCGAAAGTTAAGTGACACTGCTAATTCCATCTAGAACATAAAGATTGGTCATGGCTGGCCTTTCGACCAGCCAATTCGTTTCTTATCCACCTGACTGAGGGATCTTGGCCACAAGTCGCAAAGATGTGGTCAGTTCTTCCATTTGTAACCAAGGCTTCAGCCATGCTACGGCATTGTAAGAACCAGGTGCGCCAGGAATTTCCTTAACCTGAACACGAGCGTCTGCTAGAGGGTATTTCGCTCTGATCTCTTGACCACCGCCTTCAGAAGCATTGACGTAACCTAGGATCCAGCGGTTCAGCCAAGACTCAACGTCTTCTGCTTCCATAAAGCTACCAATTTTATCTCGAGCCATTACTTTCAAATAATGCGCAAAACGAGATGTTGCCATCATATAAGGTAGGCGGGCAGAAATGGCCGCATTGGCCGTTGCTTCAGGGGATTCATGGTTCGCTGGTTTTTGACAGGTTTGCGCACCAAAGAACACTGCATAGTTGGTGTTTTTGTAGTGACAAAGCGGTAAGAAACCAAGCTTACCAAGCTCCGCCTCACGTCTGTCGGTAATACCAATCTCTGTTGGGCACTTCATATCAGGGTCGCCATCATCACTCATGAAGAAATGCGTTGGCAAGTTATCCACTCGACCGCCGCCTTCTGCACCACGGATGGCAGTACAAAATCCATATTTTGAAAATGCGTCGGTTAACTTAACACCAAGAACATACGAAGAGTTCATCCAACAGTAGTCGTTATGTTCAGCGTTAACAGCAATACCTGAAACAGGATCTACTTCGAACTCTTCAAACCCAAACTCTTCGACTGGAGCGGTAGCTTGTCCGTATGGCAAACGAGCAAGGACTTTTGGCATCGTCAGACTAACGAAGCGCGAATCGGCACTCTCGCGGAACGAACGCCATTGGGCGTATTCTAGTGATTCAAATACCTTATCTAGGTCGCGTGGTTTTGACAGCTCAGTCCACTCATCAAAGCCGAATAGTGCTGGTGAAGCCGCGGACAAGAATGGAGAGAAGCCAGAAGCCGCTACATTTGACATTAGGCGTAACGACTCAATATCTTCTGGGTGGTTGGTAAACTCATAGTCTCCAATCAATGCACCATACGGTTCACCACCAGCACTACCAAACTCAGACTCGTAAACCTTTTTAAAGATCTGGCTTTGATCAAACTCAACAGCTTTGCTCAAGTCTTTATGTAGCTCTTTCTTGGTCATGCTCATCATGCGAACTTTCAGAGTAGAGCTGGTCTCTGAATTCATCACTAGATAATTTAAGCCGCGCCAAGAACCTTCGAGTTTCTGTAATTCTGGGTGATGCATTACTTCAGACAACTGATCAGAAATCTGCCTATCGAGCAAATTAATCGCTTCACGAAAAGTTACTGTTAGGTTTTTGTTCCAAGTAACTGTCCCTTTCATTGCTTCTTCAGCGAGCGTTTTAATCAGCTCCTCAGCACGAGAAGCTTCGGTCTGCTTAGTCGCACCAATAGCTTGATCTAAGAATGAAGTTGTCTGTTCATTAACAGTTGGATCTAACTGTTTTTCAGCTTCAGTCGTCATTATTCCGCTCCTTCAGTACTGTCTGACTTCGCTTTCTTGCCAAGATCTAACTCGCCTGCAAGTTTTGCCAGATTGTCTGTATTGTTCAAAACATCCTCTAGGATATTTTCAAGCTCTTCTGAGCGGTCAACTTTTGTCATCAAATCACGCAGTTTATTACGCGTTTCCATCAATTGGCGTAGTGGATCAACTTGATTTACGATCGCAGCAGGCTCAAAGTCTTGCATTGATTTAAAGTTTAAATCGACCTCAAACTGTGAATCGTCATTCGCAAGCTTATTCGCAACTTTAAACTTCACCGATGGATTCATTTTTTTGAGTACATCGTCAAAGTTATCTCGATCGATCTGAATAAAACGGCGGTCTTTTAATGGCTTCAACGCTTCTGTGTTTTGACCAGCGAAGTCACCCATTACACCTACAACAAAAGGCAGTTCTTTCTTAAGAGTCGTACCTTCAGTTTCAACATCATAGGTAATGTGGACACGAGGCTTCCGTACTCGTGATAGTTTCGAGTGGATACTCGTCATACCATTCTCCCTTTATTAATTTTCATTTTGTTCTGCTATGCCAACCAAACGGAAGTAGCTTTTCTTTGCATCCCCGTCGGAGATAAGTTCCGCCAGTAACTCCGGCAGAGGCATCCCACACCAACGAATAATCTGTTCGATGGAGTAAGAAACTGGTGAGTGAGGTTCACTCTCTCGGAAGAAATCAGCTACTTGCTGCAATTGTCTAATTGCCTGCTCTCGTGATTTCATGTTTGTCGCTAATAATGCATCACAACTTTGTGAACTTAACGGTTGTTCAGAAGAAGATTCATCAAGATCCTCTAGCTCTTCAAACACGGCTTGTGGTTGATTGAAACGATCTCCTAGAAGGTGCTTTAATGCCGAGTGTATTGATTCGAGTCTTTTTGATATATAAGAGCTAGGAGTCACATCACCGACCGCTTCGTCTAATCGCTGACTGAATTCATTAAATGATTCTGTAGCGAACTCCAAATCCGTGATTAATTCTTGATAAAACGTATCAGAAGTCGACTTAACCGTAGTTATAATTTCAGATAGCTCAACAGCCCCAAGCTCGACTCGATTTCGGCGCTTATCTTCGTCTAAGCGCTCAAGCTCTATAGCTTGCTGATATTCCCAATAGGCATAAGCTTGCTCCACGCCTAAGTCAGTCAATGGTATACAAGCAATTGGAAAAATAAGTGTTCCTTCACTATCGATACCATTGAGGCCAATAATCGCCGATATTCTTGTCTCAATACCATCTTCATCAGGCATTGGGTACAGATCATCCCAAAAGTTCTCAATTAAACTGGTTGCGAGTTTGTAGCCAACGCCCATACCACGAAAACCATACAATCGAGTTAGGGCTTCTATAAGCCAGGCAACAAATTCCAAATCTTTAGACTGATTCGTGAGTATTTCTGGGACATCTTCAATAAATACTCGCCATAAATTACTGTGGGTATAGATACTTTCTTCTTCTATAAGAGCATTACGTTCAGCGTTGCGGGCGGCCATACGCTGATCTTTCAACCGATAGTAAGCAGACTGTGGTGATACATCCTCTCTAGGATCAATACCTGTAGGATTTTCTTGAGATATAGGAGCCAACGCTTGTTCATACCAATCAAACATTTCATTACTCATAAGCTCTCCCTCTTAGAAAGACAGGTATCGTCGCGTCTTCTCTAGTTACTGTTTCGCACTCCGTTTGCGCTTGGCGAACTTTGATCAAAGCACAAGTTACGTTATCACTTGCGCCCCGAACCAAAGCCGAATGCATGAGAGCTAATCCAGCTTGGTTGACTGAGTCTGCATACAATGTCCGATGAATTTCATCACTCGTAAGTTCCTTAGAGAGTCCATCGCTACAGAGTAGAAACTGATCGCCGTCAGCCAGCTGCCCTGAAACTTGATCAATAGTGACACTTTCGTCGACCCCAACAGCTCTGGTAATAACATTTGCAAGAGGGTGCGATTCGGCATCTTCAAATGCCAATAAGCCCTGATCCACTAAGTCCATGACTTGACTATGATCACGTGTTTTTTGGACAAAATTACCACTTCTAAGCTGGTAAATTCGGCTATCACCCACCCAAAGACAGTGGTAATACCCATCCTGAATAAACAACAAAACAAGTGTTGTTCCCATCGTTTTACCGTCTAAGTGATTTTGTGCGTATTGGTAAATTTCTAAGTTCGCTTCTTGAACCACTCTTCGGATATCATCGATATTAGTATTGGAGACATCCTGCATGTGGTGCGCGACTCTATCCACTAGCATCTGGCTTGCTATATCGCCAGCACTGTGTCCACCCATTCCATCGGCAACCACCCAAATATGCTGTTCTGTCATATCCAACAGAGCATCCTCGTTATAAGGGCGTACTTTTCCTGCGTGCGATTTAGCAAAGGTAAAATAGTTCCAATTCATTCTTCTATCCTACCAATTCCACTTTTTCCAGCCGCCATCAAGCATGGCTGAAAACTGACCAATTGAAGGAAATCCACTAGTAATGAACATGCATGGTTCAACCTTCGTTGAACCTTCAGTCCACCAAAAACATGGTTTACTCAATTTTTCTTTAATGAGGTAATTCAAAAGCGTGTTTTGATCAGTATTGCCGTGATCATGAAAAACTGTAGATATTTGGCTTTGATAAAGAAACTCTAGAGGCTTCACTTCACTTGTTACATTCGCAACGAGGTCATTTTTTTCTTGAGTACTCTTATGCCAAACATCAAAGACAAAGTCGTCCTCAAGTACTGAAAGAGCAAGAGCGGCACTGTCCTCGGTCCAAGCTCTGTCACCCCAATATTGCGCAGCTTCACCTTTTACGGCACGAGCTATAGTAAAGAAAAAGTATCTACCGCATGCATCAACACTAGGAATCATGCTACCAATGTAGGTTGAGTCTTCTAAATAGCTAATATCCAAAGCAAAGTGCCACACAGGAGCCGTTAAAAAGTGCTCATTCCAGCTTTCACCCAGTTGTTCCCTGCTGACTGCAATAACCGCCTGTTGCCAATCATGCCAACGCTCCGAGAAATCTTGTGATAAACCATCTTTCACAAAGTCCCCTTTTGCAGGCATTTTACCGATATAGCCCCAGCCTGATGTTATAAGGTTCGTGGACATCTGAACCTCTCCATTTCATTTGACCAAAACGGATTAATGGCACTAGAAGGAATAAGCTCTAGCTGCACCTTATTTCCCTTTAAATCAATCATAACTATATTGTCTTTACGCGATTCTGGCCTTGCTTTAAGTGATTGATCCAAAAGCTTGAATATGCCCCACTCACCTTCATAGGTATGCGCAATTTCGCGTTTAGATTCAGGTGGTGTGAACACAATTCGAGTCTGATCTTGACCGGCAGGCCAACTCAACGATTTAGCTCTTGCTGGTCCATGCTTATAAACCAAATCTTGTCCACCCAACTCTAAGACAAATCGAGTAATGTGCTGGTCTAGATAAACAGGCTTCATCCCAAACTCTACGCGTAATGAATTATCAGATTCAAAGAAAGACTGCCTGATACGTTGCGCTCTTTGAAAGACCATTAGTGTTTCTGGACGAACTCCAATTTCCTTTTCTAATCGCCAACGACTTTTCGAAGTATCCACAAACGGTTCGAGGTATTCTTGGAAGAATGCGTCAAGCGTACCTCCATAACCAAAGAATCGCTTAAAGTCTTTCAATCTAACTTCTCTGCTCGCGTTGGGCTCGAATGGATATCTGCCAGCAATAGTCCGCTGATAAGGGCGTACCACTTGTGTTACCCAAAGTTGATTTAGATGATCCTTCGAACCGCTCTCCGCAAACTTAACCGACTCTTGAGAAAGCTCACCTAGCCATTGATTAAATGGTCTCGGCAAAAGTTCTTTAGCACGAGCAAAAGAAGCTGCTACATCTTGTGTAACGGTTCCATCTAAAATACTTTTGTAGGCAATTTTCTGATTGTTACCAGAGCTTGATAAGTCACTTAAATACGAACGCAAGTTAACCATTGCTTGTTGAATATCATCAAAGTCTTGCTCACCAAGGCGTAAGATCTCTGAAAAATGCGATTCGACTTCTTTACCTGGCAGAGCAACATTGAAACCGTTTTCTTCAGGTAAATACATGTCTAGTCTATCTGCCGTATTTGAAAACTTAACTTTGGCAACTTTACCAGCAACTTCAGAAGTGGCTTTTTGATTTTCTGACAATGATACTTTTGATAGAGCAACCTCTTTTTGGATTGCTCTCAACAAAGATTCGATTGGTCTTTCAACTCCAGATAAAACCCTCGCTTGCTCTGTCGCAAGTTCTAGGCTCGGAGCCTGCTTCAACTGAATATCTTCGATCAACGTTTTCCATTCATTAACATAATCTTGATAGTATCGAGACTGAACGCCTTGGATGGCACTATCTTGATCAATTTCATGAGCCTTAAGATCGTCACCATAAACCCAGTTCTCTTCCATTAGGCTTTTTACTGTACGGTTGATCTGAATCTGAAAAATGCTATGAAAACCATTGTACGTGTAGAAACCCGAAATGCCTTGTGATAGCGGTTTTCCACTAGCTCGCTCGAACTGCTCAAGCCCTTTAGGTCCCAATACATCAGTCAAGCGAAATGAAGGTACATGACTCTTAGAAAATTGTATTTTCATTCGCTGATAAGCACGTTCAGGTAGAGACATTTGAGTCAACACTTCTCGAGCACTCGTCACGGCAGCAGTGTTGTAAGTAAAGCCTTGTCCATCGTTGCCTAATAAATATTGAGTGTGCTGTAGCAAACGTCTTCTTAAGTCTGCGTTTAGCTCACCCGGATATTGACGTTCGAAATAAAAGTTAAACCAAGCCAACACTTCATCTTGTTGATATTTGTCTGGATTGAATAACATCAAATACGTTTTTAACGTTTCGTACAAATACTCACGATGCTGTTGATTGCTCTCCATTTCTGACACCAGGCTATCAAGAAGCAAAGGGGCGTAATATTGGGTCAAAGCATCAGAATATGCATTGTTTGCCGCCTGAGATACTTTGTCTCCTTGATAGAGACCAAACCTCTTTACAGAGTCGGCATCACCGTAGTTGCTTTGCTTTCCGAGAGGAAGCGCCATCAACCTATCTAATGTTTCTACAGCTGAAACAATATCCGCTTCAAAATCTAAACTTTGAGCGCCAATCATTGCATCAATATGGCTAGCTTGTTCATTGGTGTCGACAATTAATTGTGAGTTCCACTTATAACTCATAAACCAAAGCGCAGAAGCTCCTAGCAGTAGCGTTGTACATCCAATGTAAACACCTCGACGCATCCAACCTGACTGCTTTTGATAGTGACGATTAACTGTTCCTAACAGTTGCTCTTTGAAAATAACCTTGTCAAAAAGATTCTTTACGAAATAACTATGGGAACCAGTCTGACTCTTTGCTAGAGCTAAACGATTTAACCCAAGTCCATTGGTTGATTCATTCATCAGCTTATCGACTGGTAAGCCTTCTTGAACCGAACTCAACATAAACACACCACGAATCAAGGCAGGCTCTTCAAAACTGTTTTGTGCAAAAATTTCAGCTAAAAACTCGTCAAGATTAGCTTGTAGCACTCTTAATTGCTTTGGAAATTCAAAGATAAGCGCGCGTTTATCTAAATCGTCCTCAGTTTCAAGTATTCTAAGCATACGGGCATCAAGACGCTCCAACATGCCATGAAACTCTTTGTTGAATAGAGAAATAACGCCTCTTTCATCATCCACTTCACGAGGGAACATGAAACCAAATAATTCCTCTCGCTCTTCCTTACTTAAATCGGCAAAGAACTCATTGAAACCGGCAACTAAATCCATTTTGGTGAGCAATACGTAAATCGGAAACTGCATGCCTAACTGGTTTTTCAGTTCTTGAAGTCTCGACTTAATTGCTCGAGCATGAAGACTTCGCTCGGTTCGAGTCTGAGACATCACGCTGGCTAAGCTTATCGTAACAATCGCACCATTAATTGGTCTTTGCGTTCTATACTTTTTCAACAATCCTAAGAAACCATGCCACGCTTTAGAGTCGACCTTTTCTTGACTGTCTTGTGTCGTATACCGGCCAGCCGTATCTATAAGAACTGCTTTATTTGCAAACCACCAATCACAGTGGCGAGTGCCGCCTACACCGGCAATAGAGTCAGAGCCAAGGCTGTCTCCTAATGGAAACTCTAACCCCGACTGCTTTAATACGGTTGTTTTCCCCGTTCCAGGAGGGCCAATCAACACATACCACGGTAAGTCATACAAGCTTCTCTTGCCTTTGTGTGTTTTTGTCACTACTTTGACAGCTTGCTCAATACGCTCGCGCATTAAGTCAATTTCACTTGCAGCTTCTTTATCTGATTGGCTATCAACCTCAAGCAACGTTTGAATACTTTCGTCTTCTTTCACCTTTTGCTTATGCTGCTTGGTAACGTTAAATATCGCCCAAAGCAACACCAACACTAGAATAGTGACTAGCCGTTGAAAGTCACTCTTTAGGGGCTCATATCCCGCTATCGCAATAAGTGGACCAACAACCCAAATGAAAATAGAACAAGCAGCGACACCGATAAGACCGAGAAACCATCTTTGAGTAAATATTCTGCCAATTTCTTTAATACGCATCTCTATCTACCTATTATTAATTCGCGACAAGAAGGTCGATTTCAATCCGGCGGTTAATAGCTCGGTTTTCATCACTACTGTTTTCAACTAATGGTCTTGCATCCCCCAACCCCTCGGGTATCACTCGCCCTTCTAATGCACTATTCGAGATCAGTTGTTCAGACATAGCAGTGGCTCGAGCTAATGATAGGTGCCAGTTCGAGGGATATTTACTCGTGAAAATAGGCCTATCGTCGGTGTGACCGGTAACAATGATCTTGCCTTGGGTCGACTCCAATGTTCTCGCAAGCTTAGAAATAACGGGTTGGATGTAAGCGACAACATCAGCACTACCTGATTCAAATAGATCTTGAGACTTTAACGAAATTCTTACCCTGTCTTGCAGCGGCTCAACATTGATTAGCCCCTTACCGATCTCAGTTGCTAGATACATTGAAATCTTTTCTGCAATTGGCGCTGATTTTGATTCTGACGTTGCATCTTGGTTAAGTTGTTGCGGTTGAATCAAATTGACTAATTGAGAAAAGGTACGATTGGATGCCTTATTTAGCTCATAGCTAAAATACATATATATGCAGACCAATAATGCCGCCGTTACAGAACATACAACCCAAAGAGGGGCTCTATCAGAAGCCTTTGAGCCATTCAAAATGTGTTGGTCGATACTATTACTTAGCTCCTGAGGGACTCCTCTCCCATAAGACTTAAGAGTAGCAATAACCTGTCTTCTCAATTTACGGTGCGATTCCAGTCCATTTTTTTCTAAACGGTATTGACCCAGAAACCCGAGAGATAAGCACACATACATTAGTTCAAGCAAATCTAAGTTCGCATCTGGTTTCGCCATGCACTTATCAAGATGCTTAAAGAACGCTTCCCCACCTTGACTGCTAGCATAGAAGGAGCTGAGTAATGAATCGTGACTCCAGAATGAATGCCCACCCCAATTGGTGTTAAGGACAACTTCATCTAGTGAACAGCATAAACAATAACGAGCTGTATCAATGGTATCCAAATCAACGTCATGCTGACGTAATCGGTTCTCATAATCTCTAAGCTTTTGTGCCAATGTCTCTTTTAGAAACAACGGATCGGAATGAGTCGCTGTCGACCGAATTTGACCGATAATAGATAACAGGCCATTCGCCTCTGCTAGTAGAGAGTTATTCCCATAAGCGACCACTGAATCATTGTTCACCAATTCAGGGCTTTTTGAGATAACTACGGTATTATCCACAGACTTTTCTGATTGTGGTTTCGATGCGGGTGCTCTTCCACCCGGTGTTGGTTTTACTATCGTTTGTTCCATACAGAGCGCGCCTATTGATTAATACTCCAAAGCTCAAGTTCAGCATTCGGAAAATGCCCTGATAGGTGAAGCGCAATACCGCCACTATCTTTTAGCCTCATCCAAAATGGCCCTTTCTTGACAACTTCGAAATAGACATAGCCCGTTTGGTAAGGAATCTGTCTCGGGACGACACTCAACGGCACTACGTTTATACCGTTGATCTGATTATTAATTAGATCGCGAATCTGTTCTGCCGGGCCAAACTTGAGTTGCGCTGGGACCAGGCGTCTTATTTCATCTGTTGTGGTATCTGCTTTAATTGCTAGCACAAATTGGCATGACTCAAGCAAGCGTTTATCTGGAAGCGGCGTCACTTGAATACCGTATTGGCGAGGCTCCAACGGAAGTTTGGTCGCAGTTTGGTCAAGAACAACACTGAGGTACTGACTGAGTATCTGATTCAACTCGCTATAAACACTTGATACATCTAAGTGATCATACGCAAGCAAACTTGGGAGTCTTTTAGTTTTATTAGAAAAAGTGGCTAACTCACCAATGTAACCTTTAAGTGTCGTCGCTAATTCCAGTGGATGTAACCTATCTAACTCACTGAAATGCTTTAACTTCGCCTCATATCGGTTCAACATTTGGAGCATGATGAAATCAACAGCAGATGCCGATGCAGATTTGCCCTTAATCAAGCGCTGCGCAATAACGTCAGCACGCATCTTTGTCATCGCGATAACGTTACGTAGATAAGCTGACATGACTTTATCGCTCAGGAGATTGATAAGCGGAGGAACGTACTCATCGTCTAGTATAACTTCCCCTTCAGGAGTTACCTCTTTGATCCTTAAGATAGGTAACTCCACATAACCCGCTAATTTGTCATTACTCGCTTTCAACTCAAGGTTGAGGGCTGCAACTTGGATGGTTTCTTCATCTTGTCCTGTAAGGTTATCTATCACGTCGATATCTTGAAGTACATAACGAGAGACGATCGATTCGCTTACATCCGAAACGTTTTTACCTGTAACACTTGAAAGAGGGAGAGTTATTTTTACTAACGTATTTTCAGTGTTTTTATCAATAAGTAGAGGCGAAACTGAATCGTTGGATATTAACGTATTAACCAACGTCATATCTGGCAAAACAGCTTCAAGATGCTCTAGTTCAATAAGACCATCTTTTAGCGCGTGTTTTTTTACTCGACATTTCCAAACTCCCCAATTGTAAACCCCACCTAACTGATGTAAGCCCTTGAATTCTTGAGAGGTTGCGCGTTCTTGTTGTTGGAAGTGCTGGGGACGTAAAAACATTCCTTCGCACCAAGCCGTCTTGGAGTATTGCGTCATTTATAATTAGCCAACTAAACGTTATTTAACGACCAAAGACAGATCTTCTAACAATACTTGATATGTGTTGTAACCGGTCTTATCCACTTTAATGACTTGTCGCCAATTTGAGTTTTCAATATCTCGAAATGCTACGACAATGCCTAAATATTCTGTCTTTGGAGACATACTTGCTTGATATGTTTCTTTCTGACCTGGAGTTAATGAAACTTCATATTTATTCACTAAATCAGGTCCTAAGACTTTTTCACTTTCTTCATAAATAGAAAAAAAGTCCTGGCTTTCGAAAATGGTATTTGACGTTAATTCAAATACATACACCACTACAGGAGAAGGCCTGCCGTTTGAATCAGGATTAATGTTATGACTTGCTGCTATTTCTAAATCTGAGTATGGATCAACAACTAGGTTCGCTGCTGAGCACCCAAATAAAGCCATTGAAATTAATAACAAAATATATTGGTAAAACTTTTTCATCACCCTAATTCCTAGCCTTTGTTTTTTAATGCTAATTCATAGTGCTTAGCGAAGTCTTCTAAATAGAACGGAGACTCTTTATTGATAATATCATCGGATAGCTTTTCATGAATATCCTCAAACCTCTTCCAACTTTGAGCATATTTCCTAGCTGGAATAACCTTATTAATAACCGTGTCTTTCGCTAAAGCATCTGAGTATATAGAAGTAGGTTCAACAAGTGACATAACACTCGAAACCGTACCTTCAACACCTTTCATTAAGGCTTGCTCATGACTTTCGATGTCATTAAATGCTTCTTTAATGGCTGCATTTGGCTTTAAGAAGCTAGCGGTTTGACGGTTATATAAGTTATGAATCGCATCTTCTAAGTTTGCAGAAAACTTTAAAGGGTTATTTTCTGACTTACGAAATGCGGTATGACTAAGTCGATTTGTTTGTTTAAACACTGCTCTGTTATGCAGTGTTTCCATTAAACCAACTAGCATCAAAGAAAATGACTCCCCCAGTTGTTCGAACCATTCCTCTCGGTTATCGCTGGGAATCATCATTGGATCTATACCCACCCCTCTAACAAAAGCCGCAAGTTCACCCCCATTGGTATCAAAGTTGGGAGTCGATAGGTGTTCTGATTGTCGGTTAACTTTCGGTAAAGTTTCAGATACGGTGCTCTGTTTTTCGGGCTTTGGAATATCAATAAAATCATCGACTAAACCAATATCTAGCTGAAAGTCAGAAGGAACACTTTCGTTTAAGAGTTCACTAGCACTAAGGCCTAGGTCAACAAATTCTGCTTCCGATGGACTTGAGACTACTTCAGGGGGTGCGCTAGAAAGACTTTTACTTGTCTCAAGACTGAATACATCTGTATCTGTTTGAATAGAAACTGAAATTTGATAATCCCCTAAGCTAACCATATCGTCATCGCTTAGTGCTATTTCATTTCCTTGACCCACAGGAGTTACAGCATTATTTACAAAAGTACCATTAGTTGAGAGGTCTTTTATCAAGTATTTGTCACCAAACTTAATCAGTTCTCCGTGGGTTCCGGATACCACTCTTTCAGGATCTGGTAGTGTCCAATCACATTGTTCAGACCTACCAAATGTAACCTTGGCATGTTCATCACTTGATTCAAACACGAACTCACTCTCAATCTCTGGAGTAAATTTGTGAAAACTTGTTATGGTTAAAACCAACTTCATGTAAACCTCGCCAAAGACCTGCTAGATATTATTTTTAATTTTATTATTAACTGCTTTTTTATTAACAGTAAGATTAATAAAAATCTTAATACTGCCATTGAAAATCATGCACGGAATAATGAATCATTTTTTTATCAAAGCAATCACGTATTGTTCAACAATTTTAATTATCCAACCAAGTTCAAATTTTTGACACTTAGACTTTCATCAATAAAAAAACGAATGTTAGTTTGGCCGAGAAATTCTAACATAATGACTTTTCATTGAGCAGAAAGGTATATATTCCCCCATCATTTATACGGAGTTCTTGTGATGGAAGACAGTAATAAAAACAATTCTATAAATAACGAAGAAGGCGGAGATAAAACTAAAATTGTAAAGACTCAAAAACGAGACAATGCAATTAAATCAACCAAACTCACTAATAATGAAACCTCCGTTAAAAATAAAAATGAAACAAATACAAAACTGTCTCAAAAAGAAAACACTCCGTTAGTTAATAAGAAAAAAAACAATAAAGATGACTCATTAAATAATAACAAAGATGTTATTAACGAAAGCTTAATAGGAGCGACCGTTAAAAATCGGTATGAAATTGAGTCGGTTATTGGGCATGGTGGGCTTTGCGATGTTTACTTAGCTAAAGATAGGATTCTTGAATCTTCAGGTTCAGAAACACCCTACGTTGCGTTAAAAATATTACAGAAAGAGTTTGCTTCTCAACCAGAGACTGCACGCATGTTAATACGTGAAGCTCAACAAACTCAAAGGTTAAGCCACCCTAATATCATTAGGGTTTTTGATTTTGGTGTTGATGGCGAAATATACTTTTTAGTTATGGAGTATATTAACGGAGAAACATTAGAGAGTTTAATACAGCGTTCTAGGCCCCATGGGCTGAAGTTTAATGCAACTTTATCAATCCTAAATCAGGTACTCGATGCACTCTCATATGCTCACTCTCTTGGTGTAGTGCACGCCGACCTAAAGCCCGCTAATGTGATTTTAACGTCTGAGGGTAACGTTAAGTTGCTTGATTTTGGTGTATCTAAAACTCATCAATTAAAGCAGGATCAATATGCGGCTAAACGTAAATCCGAAAATGTTGAAACGCTTGGTTATACTCCCAACTATGCATCACTCAACCTGTTATCCGGTAAGGAACCGAACTTAAGCGACGATATGTTTGCTCTATTTTGTATTGCTTACGAGCTATTGAGTTGCAAACACCCTTACGCAAGAACTCCAGTTAATGAAGCTCTCAAAAAGAAGATCAAGGTCTCTAAACCAACTAACATGCCTGCATCTAAGTGGCCAATATTTTCAAGCGTATTTTCAACTGGCATCATTCCGAACGAGCTGACCCCTGAGCAGTTGAAACGCAAATTGAATATGCGCTATTGGCCTATCGCTAGCGGCGCGGCAGCGAGTATATTATTAGTTAGCGGCATTGTATTTGGTTATCAGCAGCAACAAGAAACCATCGCCAATTTGGAAACCGTTATTAGCAAGCAAAATGATCAAATTGCCGGACAAGAGTGGCAGCTTGATACGCCAGCAGAAAAAAGTTTGGCACTGATTGATAGTGAAAAAAGCTTACATCCAGTCGTTAAGGCTGGCTTATTACGCTTACACAAGACCTATATTCTCAGCGAGTTTGAATCTGAAATTGATCAGGTTTTGAATTCTGATGCCAACAACTACCCGAATTATGATGAAATTGAGTCCATACTTGATAAAGCAAAAACCTACTACCCTGACTCACATAAAATAGAAGTTCTTGCCTTAGATATTCAGTCAAGCAAGCACTCCACGTTACTTTCGATAGCAAGGCAAATCAACAGTCAACTTGAAAAGTCTCGGTACAGTAAAGAAGACGGCAGTAAATCCATCTATGAGCTCAAGGATGAGTTAAATCAGATTCATCAAGGTTATCCTTTCACGCCAAGTTCGTTATCTAGCGATGTTTTCGGTCAGCACCTCACTGAAGCACTCAAAAAGAAAGACGCAGCTGCACTTGTTGCTCTTATTAAGGTTGGGAACACCTTCTTTTCAAACGTAGAAGAGCATCAAGAGAACTTACAGATAAGTAATGCGATGAAAGATGCAGTGCTGGAAATGAAATTATATGAGACAGCGCTAGATTCCAACAGCCCTCTACCGTTTCCAGAAGATGCCGCTAGAATCCTGTTCCAAGAAGAGTTTGAAAACTTTTATTCTCGCCTAGAAAAGGCAAGGACGACAACTCATCTCGATAACTTGGTGAAGGATGTGGATCTGTTCTCGAAAAACTTTCCTATTGGTTTTCAGGATGTTAACGATTTAAGATTCAAAACTGCTGATAAATACTTACGCTTCTCCGATATATTGCTTAATAAGCGAAGGACTTCAAGTGCAAGACGCGCTATGAAGAAAGCCAACGAGCTTATGAAGCAAATAGAACAGGACTCTAAGCAAAGCTAGTAATACAAAAGGGACGCGAGTCCCTTTTTTGCCGTAGATTACTTGCCAATATGCAACTAGATTGCTAACTTATACTTGTACTTAATGAGGAGAGTTAGCCTTGACTGAAGGAATAGTCAAAGTTGGCGAACGTCTGGCGTCCGTATGTAACGATAGCCTTAAACTAGGACTGCAAGACACTTACCGACTCGGCGTTTTACTTGGAAACATCCCCTTTGCTACTTGTGTTAAAAACACGCGAGTTGAAGTTTTTTCATCCCTACATTTCGACCATTGCCGTTTGGATATAAGTCAAAATATCTTTAACAATGACTTTCTTTTTGTAAGTTTATCTCAAGCGACAAGCAAACTATTTCTGCTCAAATACTGGTTATGCCATTCATACCTTCGGCTAAGCCTTCATTATCCGAAACATTCCTCTACCTCAACGTTTAATAGGGGTATACATGATTAATTTTGATGTTCTCAATACATACATGGATAACGACGTAGATCTGATCGTCACTGTTTTTTCTACATACCTTGAAGATCACACGAATGATATAGAGCGTATAGATGAGCTATATGCAAGCAAATGTTGGTCAGAACTCTATCTATTAGCTCATAGTTTAAAGGGCATTTTAGAGAGTTTCGGAGAAGACACCGCGGTCATTGCGTTTCAAAGAATAGAAGAAAAAACCAGAAACGATACAGCGCCAGATAGCTCAGATATAGCTATAGTTACTAAAGAGCTAGCTGCAATTAATCAACAAATCTTCACTTACTTGAAGAATATGCAATAAAGAAATTCAAGGCTTAACTGGGGGAAATATGGCAATGAATAATAGCAATTTCAGGGAGTTGATTGAGTCTCTCAAAGACTTAACACCAACTCAAAAAAGGTACTTACTTAGCCGTACAAAGATGGCGCTAGATGATGAAAGTAATATGTTAAACATCAGTGATATTCTAACACCAGAAGAGTTGGAGGCGTTACTATCACCGGCACCAACAACGAATACAAAATAACAATGATATACAACGCAACCGTCAGATTAACGCTAGGGACCAAGTGAAGCAAATCGACTTTGCTTGGTTGTTAGTTTCTCTCCCTATTCCTTTTCACTACAACAAACGTATTGTTTTCGAAACCTTTTTCCAATGTAAACAGGTCAGATAATTGAGCGACTAACATCAGTCCGCGACCTGAGGAGGACCAACTATCGTCATCCATTAAGTTAGGTGCCTCAATCTGTTTATTTTTATGTTGGATGAACGTCTTTTCATTGATCGGCGCTCCGCAATCAGAGACTCTCAGTTCCACGAAACCGGACACTTGGTCATCCCCAACCCTACACTCCACTTCAATTGGTAGGCCTTCTATTTCACTGTAAGAATGAATATAAGCGTTATTCATGAGTTCAACGACACAAAGCTCCAATGATTGAATTGCATTTAAGGGGATTTGATGACCCATCAAAAACCGAACAACGTCTTTGCTCGCACTTCGTGAGTGAGTAAGGGAGCTCCCGTAAGTTCGTTTAAATTCGCTCTTTGACATTCTTTTCCTTAAAATCGAGCCTCTCACCATGCCATTTTACCTGTAAAAGGCTGGCATCATCATCAAACTCATCTTCGTTATGCCAAGATTGTACTTTTTTAAAGACGTCTCCCACTTGGTCTTCAACTGTCAGCGTGCAAACAACTTTTATACTCGATGCCAATCGTTGTAGTGAAAACATCTCCTCACCCTGCCTCGCTTCAATCAAACCATCCGAATAAAGCCACAATGCATCGCCCTCATCCAGACTAATTTGGTTACCGATATATTCCATCGGCTGCATTGCACCAACGATAAAGTTATCGTCACCTATCTGTTCCATCGTTTTCGTACTCGTTCGCCAAACTAAGATCCTGGGGTGGCCAGCCGTGCAATAGCTAAGTTGCCCTGATTTTGTGTTAAGAATGGCGTAAGCCATAGTAAAGTAAAGTTGACTGTTTCTAGTTTGCTGATAACGCCGATTTAGCCGTTCAATCACAGATGCAGGCTCACTTACGCAATAGCCGTCATCTCTCAACTCCATCGTGATCGAATCAGGCCCCTGACTTTGAGATAGCGTCTGTTGAATAGAAAAAGCCATCAAAGCTGAAGAAATACCATGACCAGAAACATCAAATACATAAAACGCAACATGTCGTTCATCGAGCTCCAAATACCCCAACATATCACCACCAATCTGGGAGCATGGTTTGTAGACATAGCTAAAATTTACATTCTGAATAGTTGATTCAGCAGGGAGTAGTTGCTCCATCAGATGACTAGCAGACTGTAGGTCTTGGTGAATTGTTTGATAGGCCGCATCTAGCTCTTTATTTCTCTCAACGAGTTTGTTGTGCAGTTCTAAAGTACGAAACCCCGCACGGATTCTGGCCTGAAGTTCCTCTACAGACGTCTTCTTATCTACGAAATCATCTGCGCCAGCATCAATGCCTTTCACGATCGAACTTTGGTCATTTCTAGAAGACAGTAGAACAAAGAAAATGTAACGTTCGCTAACTTTAGATTTTAATTGGCGACACAATTCAATACCATTAATTCCAGGCATCATTAAATCACTCAGCACAAACTGAATATCAGGGCGGTGGGTTAGCACCTCAAGCGCAGCTCTTCCGTCTTCAACTGCAACCACTTCATAGCCCTGCTTTTCCAATGCACTGCTGATGTAAAGCAGTACTGTTTTACTATCATCGACCAAAAGAATGGGTTTCATCTTCCTCCTTAATACGGTTGCTTTACTGGCTAACGCAAAACACTAGTCACTGACTGCTCATTTCTAAAACGGCTGTAGTCTTCGGCTAATAATTGGTGTTGATATCGAGTGTAAGACAACGCTTCATTAGAAATTAGTATCTGATGCTCTTTTTCGATTAACTGACTTTGCAGCCTTTCAATCTGTTCATTCTGCTGTGTGTAATTGAGGTACAGTGCGAATAGACCAAAAACCGAAACCATTAACAGGGCGATTAGAATATTATTGATAGTTTTCACTTGAATACTCATGACCTCTCCTTGTCTATTATTAGACTTTCCATGATGAAAGAGAGCGTCTACGGACCAAGAGCCCAAGGCTCTAAAACGCAACGAAGCAAATTGAGGTTGTTTTTCCAATTATAGGCGATAGGAGAAAAAATAAGAAAAATCTGAAAAAATTTGAATATCCTGCTGAGTTAAGAATCGGTAAGGTGGTAGCAGCGAGCTATCATCCACTCGCTGCAATACATTAACTCTGAAATGCAGGTCTAGCTAAAATTTGGTTATACCATCGAGCAATGTTTGGCGACGTCGATAGCACATCAATTTCTAGGCCTTTAATTGCGAAACTGATCAAAATAAAGCCTGTTATATCGACGATAGTAAAATGGTCTACGGCGATAAAATCATTATGTTCAAGGCGCTTGTCTAAGACAGGCAGAAATTCGTAGACGCGTTGTTTTGATTCTTCGCCCCATGCTTCAACGCAACGTTCTCTGTCTCCATAAACTCCGGTCATGTTTCGAAACGCCTGAAATGCCGCATTTAGTCCTTGGAACTCCACCACACGATGCCACATTTCCACCTGAGCACGTTCGAGCTGGTTAGCACCAAACAGCGCCAGATCATTTTCAAACGCTTCATCTAGGTAGCGACAAATCGCCACGCTTTCACAGATCGTCGTACCATCATCCAGTTCCAGCAGAGGCACTTTGCCATTCACGCTTTTCGATTTAAACGGTTCAGATAGGTTATCGCCCTCACGAACGTTCAGCGCAATTCGCTCAACCTCGCCACCGATTTCCTTCAGAAAAATGCTAACTCGCTTACAACTTGGAGTCATTGCGGTTTCATAGAGCTTCATTTCACATCCTTTTATCTTTTTCTAACCGATTGGTTAGGATATACTGTAGTCAGTTTATAAACGATCAGTCAAGAACTTCACTATCAAAAATTTTCAAACAGTTGTGGGTCTGTTTGCTGAGCGAGATTTTTGATGCCGTTTGTGAGTTCACATGAATTTGGAGGCTGATACCCAAGAATAGATGGGTATTCATCATATTGGTTCAGTTCGAACGCTAGAGGTTCTCTGTACTATCCCTCCAAAGCAATTTAATTACCCGATAAGCAGGCCCAGGCAGGTAATTTATGGCAAGAAAAGCCAACTTCGACCGAGATGAAAAGCTTCTCGTGGCTATGGATGTGTTTTGGCGCAAAGGCTTTGCGAACACGTCTATCTCAGATCTCACCGACGAGTTGAACATCAACCGCTTCAGTCTTTACAACACCTATGGTGACAAGCAACAGCTCTACTACGAAGCGCTCGATACTTACTTAAAAAAGGTCTCGCTACCGTCACTGAATGATTTAGAAAAAGACGATGCGTCTTTACCTGAGTTGGAATCGTTCCTTAAATCTTTTGCTGAGCTGCAACGAAAACGCAGCTGCGGGTGTTTTATCCAAAATGCGTTGATTGAGCACGCTGGTGAAGACGATGATGTACTGCGTAAAGGGCATTTCTTATTTGACCATCTTATCGACATCATTGCAGATGCGCTGACCAATGCACAAAAAGAAACCTTAGTGCCGAAAACGCTTAAACCAGAAGAGCTTGCTCGTTTTGTTCTCAACAACATGCAAGGCATGCGCGTGCTTGGCAAAGCCAAACGTTATGCCGATTTGGATACGGCGCTTTCCTGCTTGCTGGTTTTGATTAGGAAGTGACATGTCGATTGAAGTGATAGCGGTACGTCTTACCAAAGGCATGGACTTAAAGCTGAACCTAGCGAAATTGGTCGAGCAGTATGGTATCAAAGCAGGCTCGATTGCTTCATGCGTTGGTTGTGTCTCTGACCTCAACCTTCGTTTGGCAGGTGCAGAGAGTACGTTAACCAAACAAGAGCCATTTGAAATCGTCTCTGTGATGGGAACCCTAACGCCTGAACATCAGCACGTTCATATCTCGGTGTCTGATCGTGAAGGACGAGTCTGGGGCGGGCATTTAATGGAAGGCACGGTTATAGATACCACCGCAGAATTGATCATCCATTCTTACTCAGAACTTGAGTTTACCAGAACGATGGACGACTCGACCGGCTATACCGAACTGCAAGTGAATCCTTCCAAATAGTAAAAAGCTCCAGAGCCATACTGTGCTGTCTCTGGAGCTCTATTCGCTTGTCTCTTACGCTAAAAATTCACTCATACAGAGCAAGCTAATTTCGAGGATCATTCTTCGACTATATGACAAACCTGATTATCGTCGACCGTTACTTGCCAAGTTTTTAGACCGTGCGCTTCGTCTTCTAAACACTGCCCGCTCTTTAAACTGAAGTGCTGTTTATACAGTGGTGATGCAACACACATCTCACCATCAATATCACCGACAATCCCTCGACTCATCACATTAGCCTTACCAATTGGATCCCAATCTTGAACGGCGTAAACACCGCTATCTGGAATGTAGAATAGCGCAACGTGCTCGCCTTCAATCAATACAGTAGCACCGATAAACGGCATTAAGTCATCAAGCTGACACAATTTCACTTTGGTTAAAGCTGCCATTTACACCTCCTGTTTCACTGGAATACGCTGACCGCGCACACGTTGGTACGGCAAGACTTTGCTGCCCGACGTGCTGTTCAAGAAAGGACGGAAGCGTTGCAATTTCTGAGGATTATCCAACGTACTCTTCCACTCACATTGATACGTATCTACGACTCGTGCCATTTGTTCATCCAAAGAATCACATAGGTTGAGAGAGTCATCCAAAATCACTTGTTTAAGGTAATCTAGGCCCCCTTCCATGTTCTCCATCCACACCGACGTGCGCTGCAAGCGATCTGCGGTGCTGACGTAGAACATCAATACTCGGTCGATCATGGTGATCAACTCTGATTTGGATAAGTCAGATGCAAACAAATCAGCGTGTCGTGGTCTCATGCCGCCATTACCACAAACGTATAGATTCCAGCCGTTTTCGGTGGCGATCACCCCAATGTCTTTACTTTGCGCTTCTGCACACTCGCGAGTACAGCCCGATACGGCAAACTTAAGCTTATGGGGCGCTCGCAATCCTTTGTAGCGGTTCTCTAACTCAATGGCTAACCCAACCGAATCATCAACACCATAACGACACCAAGTAGAACCGACGCAAGATTTCACGGTGCGCACCGATTTGCCGTAGGCGTGCCCTGTTTCAAAACCAGCATCAATCAAGGTTTGCCAGATTTCAGGAAGCTGTTCTAACTGCGCACCAAATAAATCTACGCGCTGACCGCCAGTGATCTTGGTGTACAGATCGTATTGCTGAGCAACTTCACCTAGCACGATAAGTTTGTCTGGTGTGATTTCGCCGCCCGGAACACGAGGCACAATCGAGTAAGAACCATCTTTTTGCAGGTTTGCCATAAAGGCATCATTAGAATCTTGCAGAGATTGATGCTGTGGCTCCATGATGTGTTCATTCCACAAAGAAGCAAACACAGATGCCGCTGTCGGCTTACAGATATCACACCCATGCCCTTTGCCATGCAGTGCAATTAAGGTGTCGAAGTCTTTGATCTGTTCCACTTGGCAAATATGGAACATCTCTTGGCGACTGAGCTCAAAGTGCTCACAAAGGTGGTTGTTAACCTCTACCCCCATGGCTGCCAGTTGAGTATCCAATACCGACTTCACCATATTGCTACAGCCACCACAGCCAGTACCGGCTTTAGTGTTGGCTTTAAGGTCCGTCAGGTTGGTAGTGCCAGCTTGAATCTCGGCAACTAAGTCGCCTTTTGTGACGTTGTGACAAGAACAGATGATGGCGCTGTCTGGCATCTCTCCATCTAACATTCCGGTATCAAACAGCAGGTTCGCCGCGTGGTCTGGCAGGACCGTTTTGTTCAAATAACACTGTAAGAGCGCATCGTAATCGCTGTTGTCACCAACGAGAATCGCACCGAGCAATTGGGTACCGCTCGCATCAACCACCAGCTTTTTGTAGATACCTGCAACCGCATCTTGCAACACCATTTCCTGTGCGCCTTCAGTTTGCATTTGTGCATCGCCGATAGACGCCACATCCACCCCAAGCAGCTTGAGTTTGGTGCTCATGTCTGCACCTTTAAAACCTTCGCTCGGCATACCAGTCAAGACATCGGCAGTGGTTCTCGCCATGGTGTAACCGGGAGCGACCAAGCCAAAGATCTTCTGCTCCCAAAGGGCACATTCGCCAATCGCGTAAATGTTCTCATCGCTGGTTTGGCATTGGTTATTAATCACAATGCCGCCTCGCTCGCCTATTTCTAGCTCAGCCAGCCTTGCCAACTCATCTTGAGGACGAATGCCTGCGGAGAAGACAATCACATCCACTTCGAGAGGATCTTTGTCTTTAAACACCATACGATGCTTAGCCGTTTCACCATCACAGATTCGTTCCGTACCCGTTGAGGTGTGAACGGTTAGCCCTAGCGCTTCAATCTTCTCTTTTAGCACTAAGCCAGCACCATCGTCTAACTGCACGGGCATCAGGCGGGGAGCAAATTCAATAACGTGAGTTTCTAACCCCAATAGTTTAAGTGCGTTTGCCGCTTCTAAACCCAACAAGCCGCCGCCAATCACTGCGCCCGTTCTTGCGCCTTCACATGCTTTTTTGATTTGTGAAAGGTCATCAAGCGTGCGATAGACAAACACGTTGTCTCGGTCTTTACCTTCAATTGGAGGCACAAACGGGTAAGAACCGGTCGCGAGCACAAGTTCGTCGTAACCCAGCACATCTTCACCATCAAGGAGAATGCGCTTTTGCTCTCTGTCGATGCCTGTTACTTGGCTGCCAAGTACGAGTTGGATGCCATGCATGTCGTACCATTCTTGGTTACTCAGCATCAAATCATCATGAGACTTACCCGCAAACAAAGAGGACAACTGTACACGGTCATACGCGATAAAACGCTCTGCACCAATCACGGTAATTCGGTGCTCCAAATGCGCGTTTTTCTGCACTAATTGCTCGACGAGGTGTTGCCCAACCATACCGTTACCTACCACAACGATGTGGCTCAATGCGTTCTTTACTGGAATCGTTAAAGGACTGTTCATCGCTGCCTCCTTATGCCGTTTGCGCTGCGGTTTTGGGTTTGTCTTCTTTCGAAGCAGGAATCTCGACTTTGGATTGCTTCTCGTAAAGGAACTTCAGCACCGCTTGTCGACACTTCTGATACTGCGCATCATCTGCCAGTGCGACACGCTCGCGAGGACGCGGTAGATTCACTTCCAACACTTCACCAATGGTCGCTGCCGGACCGTTAGTCATCATCACGATTTTGTCGGATAGCAGCACCGCTTCATCCACGTCATGTGTAATCATGATGACGGTATTGTTTAACTCGGCTTGAATCTTCATCAGTGCATCCTGTAAATGCGCACGAGTTAACGCATCCAACGCGCCAAATGGTTCATCCATCAGTAGAACCTTTGGTTGAAGTGCCAGTGCTCTGGCGATGCCGACTCGCTGCTTCATACCGCCCGAGATTTCATCCGGCTTTTTGTGCGCAGCATGCTGCATTTGAATCAACTCTAAATAGTGGTTCACTTGTTCCTGAATCCACGCTTTGCCCTTTTTGCCGGCGATTTGTTTTACTGCAAGCTCAACGTTTTGATACACGGTTAACCAAGGCAATAATGAATGGTTTTGGAACACCACTGCGCGGTCTGGTCCCGGTCCAGCTACTTCTCGTCCATCGACGATCACGCCGCCGTCTGTTGGCATGTGTAGCCCTGCGACTAAGTTCAATACCGTTGATTTACCACAGCCAGAGTGCCCAATTAGAGACACAAACTCGCCTTTATTGATTTGTAAATCGACGTTCTTAAGCGCGATGAACTCGCCATCTGGCGTTGGGAATCGCATCCCTAAACGCGTTAGATCTAATAATGCTTTTTCCATGATCTTTTCCCTTATCTCAACGCTTGTTGTTTATTCCAAGACAGCCACTTTTGAAGTTGCAACATGCCTCTATCGAGCATCAAACCTATAAAGCCGATGGTGATGACCGCCACCATGATGCGCCCCAATGATGCTGAGCTGCCGTTCTGGAACTCATCCCAAACAAACTTGCCTAACCCTGGGTTTTGCGCGAGCATTTCTGCCGCAATCAACACCATCCAAGCGATACCTAAAGAAAGACGTAAACCGGTGAAGATCATCGGAATGGCAGAAGGTAAAACGATGGTGCGAATGTGCTGCCACCACGAAAGTTGAAGCACTTTGCTCACGTTGATTAAGTCTTTATCAACGCTCGTTACACCCACTGCAGTGTTAATCAGCGTCGGCCATAAGCTACACAGCGCCACTGTGATCAGAGAGTTAATGAACGACTTTGCAAACATCGGGTCATCACTCACATAAGTGGCACTCACCACCATGGTTACGATAGGCAACCAAGCTAAAGGTGAGACAGGCTTGAGCAGTTGAATGATTGGGTTGAACGCTTGATACAATCCTTGATTCAGACCAAGCACGATGCCAAGTGGAATCGCAATGACAGTCGCCAACAGAAAGCCGGCAGTTACAGTCACTAAGCTCGTGACGATTTGGTCGAAGAACGTCGGTTTACCTGTGTAAGGACGAATCTTCACTTCCGCGTCTGGATTCTTCGCTAACTTCGCAGCATTGCGCTTTTCCTGACGCTCGATAAACGCTTGTTCCTTTTCTCGCTCTTGCCAATGGTCATCGACAAGGTTGCTGAACTGCTGAAAAGTTTGCACTGGCCCTGGTAGCGTACCTAATGAGGTTTGCACTTCTCTCGCTGCTAAGTGCCACATTGCCAAAAAGATCAGCAAACCAATGACGGGTAAAAGCACCAACCGACTTCGGTTCACTACCTGCTTAGCAGGAAACAGGGAAATGACATTACTAGACATACTCACTCCTAAGAAATTTACATCCTTGTTGCCACAAACGAATCCCCCTCGCCTGTGGCGTTTATCGTTATGGTTAAACCTTGTCTTTTCCTTTAAGCCCGATAGAGAACTTCTCTAGATATTTATTTGGCTCGCGACCGTCATAAACGATGTTGTCGATAAAGTGTGTTTGTGGCGCACGAAAACCATCTTCAGCACTGAAATCTGGGAAGTCTTTTTTGCTCAACACACCATCTTCAATTAGCGCTTGAGCCGCTTGTTGGTAAATGTCCGGACGGTAAACCTCTTTTGCGACATCCATGTACCAATCATCGGATTTCTCGCTTGAGATCTGTCCCCAGCGACGCATTTGAGTCAGGTACCAAATCGCATCGCTGTAATACGGATAAGTGGCGTTATGACGGAAGAACACGTTGAAGTCTGGCACGTCTCGTTTGTCGCCTTTCTCGTATTCAAATGTGCCCGTCATCGAGTTAGCAATAACTTCGGCATCGGCTCCAACGTATTCGCTTTTTGATAGCATCTTCACTGCTTCTTGGCGGTTGGCATTGTCGTTTTCATCCAACCAATGTGCCGCTCGAATCAAGGCTTTCACTACGCGAATGTGCGTGTTTGGATACTTCTCAGCCCAAGCTTTGGAAACACCAAACACTTTCTCTGGGTTGTTCTTCCAGATCTCGTAATCGGTCACGACTGGCGTACCAATACCTTTGAATACGGCTTGTTGGTTCCATGGTTCGCCTACGCAGTACCCTTTGATCGTGCCCGCTTCCATTGTTGCTGGCATTTGTGGTGGCGGTGTAACACTCAAAAGAACGTCAGCATCCAATTGGCCACTGTTATCACCTGAGTCTGGTGCATAAAAACCTGGATGAATCCCGCCTGCCGCTAACCAGTAACGCAGCTCATAGTTGTGCGTCGATACAGGGAACACCATGCCCATGTTGAACGGTTTACCTTTATCCAGATAGCTGTCGACCACAGGCTTCAGTGCATCCGCTTTGATTGGGTGAACAGGTTTGCCATCTGGTTGTTTTGGAATGTATTGCTTCATCTGCTCCCAAGTATCATTGGAAACCGTGATTGCGTTGCCGTTCAAATCCATACTGAACGCGGTAATCACTTCTGCTTTTGTGCCGACACCAATCGTTGCGCCCAATGGCTGACCAGCAAGCATGTGCGCACCAGCAAGCTCACCATCGATGACTCGGTCTAAAAGCACCTTCCAGTTTGCTTGCGCTTCTAAAGTGACGTACAAGCCTTCGTCTTCAAAAAAACCTTTCTCATAAGCAACCGCCAGCGGTGCCATATCGGTTAACTTAATAAAACCAAACTTCAGGTCTTCAATTTCTGGCTCACCCAACTCTGCCTTTACGCTGACCGTGGTGAATACCGATAACGAAATTGCTGACACTTTCAGCATCGAACTCCATTTCATTGGTTTGCTCCCATAAAAAAAGCGCCACTACTCCGAAGAGCAGTAGCGCCGTTGCTAAGTCTACAATTACCGCCGTTGATAATTGAGATAAGCGATTCAACAATAAACCCAATTCTACTAATCCAATTACTGTGCCAACTTATTTTTCACAGTAAATACAATGAATTAGTTTATTCTACCGTTTCTAATTCCCTGTTATTGCTTGCTGATAGTGCAACACGCACCACGTTAGAAAACGCACCCTAACCCCAAAGAGGTAGAGCGACTAATCCAACACTTCCAAAGTAGTTATCAAATTCTTGGCAACTTGTGCGAGCGTTTGGCTCGATTGCATGGCTGAATTTCGTAGCGCTTTATAAGCCTGTTCTTCATCAACGCTGTGCATCTTCATCAGCAGCCCCTTGGCTTTTTCCACCAGCTTGCGCTCTTCGATCTTAAAGGTCAGCGATTCAATTTTCGATTGCATACTTTCGAATTTCGCTCTCACTAGTGTCGCATGTTCAATCCAAGGCTGAAGCGCAAACTCACTATCGTGCGGCATGAGCACATAGTCCATTTTTTCTGATAACCGATTGATATCATTAGATGATAACTGCTTTAAGACGATAAGAAGTGGTGCCGATTTTCTGCGGCAGAAATCGACGATCAAACGCAGTTCCGCGGTTGGTTGCTGCCATCCAACCACAACGCTTGCCGACGGTTCTCGTTGCATTAACGTTTCTAGTTGTGCCAATTGGCAACCGATGATGTTGTCGTAATCTTTGCTCAATAAGCCGGACAATCGAGCCTGCTCTTGTAGGCTATCACAGCACACTATGATGGGTGTTTTTGACGTTGATTGAGTCATGCACATTCCTTGTTTATATCTCACTCACTAAGAGAGACATAACAAGGAATGTGCCAACTAAAGCTGAAGCGTTTTAACTAGAGGCAAGATGTTCTTTGAAGAAGCCGAGTGTGCGCTCCCAAGCGAGTGCTGCTTCTTCCGGTGCGTAGCGTGCTGTTGAGTCGTTATGGAAGCCGTGGTTGACGTTCTCATACATTAACGCTTGATACTGTGCGTCGGTTGCGATCAATTGCTGCTCATAAGCAGGCCATGTGTCGTTAACACGCTTATCGAGCCCTGCAAAGTGAATCATCAACGGCCCTTTGACTTGCTTTTGGATCTCTTGCGCCGCTGGCGTTCCATAGAAAGGCACACCTGCATCGAGCTCTTCTGGCATTACCGCTGCAAGCATGTTGACAATGTATCCACCGAAGCAGAATCCAACCGCGCCCAATTTACCGTTGCCACCCTCGTATTGTTTGAGGAAGTTAGCGGCTGCAATAAAGTCTTGTTCGATCTTGGCTCTGTCCATCTCTTTCTGCATGGCGCGACCTTCATCGTCGTTCCCCGGATAGCCGCCGAGTGGATAAAGTGCGTCTGGAGCGAAAGCAATAAAGCCATCTTTTGCAAGTCGTCTTGCGACATCTTTGATATAAGGGTTCAGACCTCGATTTTCATGAATCACCAACACGGTCGGCGATTTTAAGGTCTTCTTCTGTGGCATCACCAAATAACCACGCCCTTCTCCATGCCCATTTGGAGATGGAAAGGTTTCGTAAGTTGCTTTGATGTCAGGATCGTTAAATGAAACTTGTTCTGCCAGTGCGTAATTCGGGGTTAGCGCGTCGACCAGTGCTGTCATGCTAAAGCCAAGCACAGCAAGGCCACCCAGCCTATTTAGAAACTCACGGCGCGAGATTTTTCCGTGGGCGTATTCGTCGTACCAATCGAAGGCTTCTTGCGGGATCGGATGAGAAGCCTTTTCACTAGGAGTGGTATGCTTTAGAACCATTATCCATGTCCTCTGTGTCTTACCATATGGGATTTTCTCATTCTCAAACGCGAAGCGAGAAACGAACGCGATTGAGGCTAAAACTGCGGTTTCACCACTCTGATACGGAGCAACGTGGTGAAACACATCATTGGCGAGCTAGGATCTTTTACCTTCTTCAAACAATAGATAATGGATTCAGATTCAACAACTTTGCGTCGTTGGTTTTACATTAATTGACAATAGTATCTTATTGCTGGCCGCAATAGGCTTGCCAGTAAGAGAAAGCTCGTTCGAATGCTTTTTCCCTGTCATGCATTTGTGCAAATAGCACCACTGTCATGGTGGCAAGAACCGTATTTGCCATTTGGTTCATGTCGTCTTCTGACGTTCCAAACGGGCAGTTTGCAGGCATTGGCACCTCAGACAGCATTTGTTCCGTCCAGTAATGCGATGTCACGCCGCTTGTTTGGCTTAACCATACTGTTTGGCTTACTTTCGGGTTGTATTCTGACTCACCCGATTGTCCTTTGAATGACACAACAGCGTGAGCGGTTTGACCGATCTCGTATTCGACTTCAGCATGAAGTTGTTGGAAACCAGGATGGAAGCTACCACGAATACCAACCGTTGCTTGCCCCGGATTCAATGCTCGAACCACGGTATTAATCGGCGTTCTAAGCCCATAACGATTCTTCCAACCGATCATGGTTTCTGCTTGTGGAGCAAATGCGCTGAGCGGTAGATACACGATGTTTTGTGTTTCTAAGACACGCTTTGCTTCTTCTGCTGATTCCGCTTTCTCGATAGCAAACTTGTCGAGGTAATCTTCTGCGTGTAAACGTCCAGATTGACGGTCGTGATAGCCATGCATCAGCACTTTATGACCATTATCGGCAAGGATCTTCGCTGCTAACAGGTGCCAAGGCTGACCCGCCGCTTCACGTTTGCCTGCGTAACATGGCCAGTCGATGTCTGCACCAATAGCAGGCATGCGGGATTGGAATGCTTTCACAAAGCCAGCGATTTCTTGTTGAGTCTCGTTTTGTACGCGGATCAGCATCAGCAGCATTGCCATTTGATCATCATCGCACTCTCCGTTTAGGTATTCATCCATAACTCGAAACGCTTGGTCAAAGTTCAGTGGTTTTCTACCACGTTCGCCACGACCGACTGTTCTAATACATTCCAAAATGCTGCTCATATTCCCTCGTATTCCGTCACTGACTGTACGGTTTCTATTAGTTGTTCGCGCAGTTTGACAACTTCTCCCATCACAATCAATGCTGGGCTCACGCCTTTAAGTGTAATCGATAAATCATTGAGCTGATTGAGTTGTGTAACATGCACTTGTTGTTGAGGGCTGCAACCATGAGTGATGATCGCGACTGGAAAATCTTCTCTCAAACCAGAGCCTATTAAACCCGTTTGTATTTGCGATGACTTTTCTAACCCCATATAGAAGACTAACGTTTGTCCGCTTTGCATCAGTTGGCTCCACGCTTCAAATGCGCCTGTTACCACTTGCCCCGTCACAAAGGTAACGCTACGAGCAACGCCACGATGAGTCAGCGGAATCAAGCTGTTTGCTGAACATCCAATCGCAGCGGTAATGCCGGGAATGACTTCGTACGCGATTGAGTGTTTGACGAGTGCTAACGCCTCTTCGCCTCCACGGCCAAATACGAATGGATCTCCCCCTTTTAAGCGCACAACTCGCTTTCCTTGTTGAGCGAGCGATACCATCAAATCACAAATTTCTTCCTGACCAATGCTAGGTTGTCCGCATCGTTTGCCCACGTAAATCCAATCGGCTTGTGGCGAAGCCAACTCCAAAATATCTTTGTTCACCAAACGGTCGTACAGCAGAACCTCTGCCGACATAATCGCTTTCACAGCCTTTACCGTTAACAATTCAGGATCGTGCGGTCCTGCTCCGACGATCGAGACAAAACCTTTGTGGTTCGCGTCGAGGTCTACTGAATGGTCTTCTAAAAGTTGGTTCAGTTTGCTTGCTTGGTCATGCTTAGAAAAGCGAGACGAGCGTTCTTGTTTCTGACTCGCTTGTCCTTTCTTAAACCAAGACTTTTGATAAGGCGCTTCCATGTGCTTATCCTCTTTATGACTTACATTATTTGAATAGCCAAACTTTGCTGGTTCGCTTGCTGTTTGCCCTTTTGATGCTGATGGCTGTCGACCATTTGTTTGATTTGAGAGACGCACGAGCCACAGTTAGTACCGCATTTGAGTTTGTTTTGAAGTTGGGTCACTGACGTGCAGTCTTGTTTCTCCATCGCGTCATGTATTTGTTTATCGGTAACGCGGAAACAGCTACAAACCAGTTTGGCACTGCTTTGCGATTGAGTGATGGTAAGCAGTTGCGATAGCTCCATCGGCTTGCCAATCAAGCCGGTAAAGTTGGTGTAGTCGGTTTGAATCGGTTCACTAGACACCACCAAAACAGAGCGAATGATACGCACGTCTCCAACAAGGTCATAGTCCACCGCTAGCCAACCTTGGGCAATATCTATCGTAATTCTGCGGCTCTTTTCCGTTCGACAAAAACTCTGCTTCTTTGGTCGCTTATCATGTGCAAAGCGCCAAATGCCCAAATTGCTTTCTGCTTGAAATGCGCTGTAGAGAAATTTAACGGAATCAAACTGTGTACCGATGAACATACCGTAGGTTTTGACCGCGGCGTCTTGCACTTCAACATAAGACGACTTAAATGCAGGCTGCCCTGAAATAGGGTCTTTTGCGCTGTTTACTATCGCATTAACACTGCTTTCACCGCCATATCGACCCGCCCAGTGCATTGACATAAACAGCTCCTGAAAACCCAAACCTTCATCAATGGCAACTTTGGCATAAATACCGGTGTTTGAAGCAGGCTGAAACAGCTTGGTGAGCTGTCCTGCTTTTAAGCGATTTTGAGTGGCAGAGAGCGTGTTCATGTACACGGTTGGTTCTAACTCTGAGGCGGCAAGGTGGGCGATATGCCCTGTGCGCGTCATGGTATGCCATTGGTCACGTTGCCTGCCCGTATTGAGCCACCAGCCTTTTGTTCTTTCTAAGCGCGTTGGAGATTCACTGGTCACGACAAAACGCGCTTTTCCATCTGGGTGTGAATAGACGCCATCAGCAAAAGGGCGCTCTCCTCCCCATTGTGTCGGCACCCACTCTTCGTATTCTTGCTCGGTTAAGTTGGCGTATTGAGAAAGATCTAGCTTCAATGGCGAATCTGCATTCATGCCTGTCATCGTGGCATATTCCCTGAATACCGCCCGCTCAGAAGTAAACGCAAAGCCATTTTGTGTCTTTTCCAATGCACACAGAGCTTGCCCGACTTGGCTTATCGTCCACCAATCTGATTTTGCTTCACCCGGAGGCGTTTGAAACTGGCGCTGCCTTGAAAGTCGACGCTCAGAATTGGTCACCATGCCTTGCTTCTCCCCCCAGCCAGCGGCGGGTAGCAATAGGTCCGCGTAATGCGCTACATCCGAATCCGCTGTGATATCGGAAACAATCACAAACGGACAAATCTCTAGTGCACGTTTTACCAATTGGTTATCTGGCAAAGAGACAACAGGATTGGTAGCCATAATCCACAGAACTTTAATCTCACCACGTTCTACCGCCTCAAACAGTTCAACGGCTTTTAAACCGGGCTGAGTGGCAATTTCTGGTGAATCCCAGAACGCCTGCACTTGTTTGATAGACTCTGCGTCAAAAGCACGATGAACCGCTAACTGGTTTGCCAATCCACCGACTTCTCGCCCACCCATCGCATTGGGCTGACCTGTAATAGAAAACGGCCCACAACCTGACTTGGCAATTTTACCTGTCGCCAAGTGTGCATTAATAATGGCATTGCCTTTATCGACACCATTTTCGGCTTGGTTAACCCCTTGGCAAAACAGCGTGATTGCGGTTGGGCTTTGCGCAAACCATTGGAAGAATGTCGTGAGTTTTTCCTCTGAAATGCCAATGGAAGACGTTAGATTAGCGACACTGTAACGTAAATCAGAAGCTTCTTCTGCAAGCGCATCAAACCCGTCGGTATAAGAATTTATGTATTCAGAATCAATGCATTGCTGTTCAATAAGAAACTTGAGCAGCCCATTGAAGAGTGACACATCACCATCATTTTTAATCGGTAGATGCAAATCAGCTTGCTGCGCGGTGACCGTTTCACGCGGGTCAATGACCACCAGCTTGAGGTTAGGATTGCTTTCTCTCGCTTGTTGAATACGTCGGAATAAAACAGGATGCGTCCAAGCGGTATTAGCACCGCAAATTATCAATAGCTCAGTCTTATCAATATCGTCGTAATTGACGGGAACGACATCTTCACCAAATGCTCGTACATGAGCCGCAACCGCCGAAGACATACACAAACGGGAGTTCGTATCGATGTTTGCGCTGCCAACATAGCCTTTCATGAGTTTGTTGGCGACATAGTAGTCTTCCGTCAACAACTGGCCTGACACGTACATCGCGACGGATTCCGGTCCAAACTCTGCTTTCGCTTGATGAATCTTTTCTGCAATCAGATCCGTGGCTTGTTGCCATTGCACTTCTTGCCCTTGAGGTCGCTGCTTGGTGACAAGCTTTGGATACAGCAAGCGCGAAGGCATATTCAAGCTCTCTGCCAACGCGACACCCTTTACGCACAGTGAGCCCGCATTTGCAGGATGACACGCATCCCCAACGATTCCTTTCGCATTGACCTCGACACCACATCCAACACCACAATAGGGACAAGTGGTTTTTTTGCATCCTTGCGACATAACACCTCCAGTGCGATTCAGCCCAACTTACTAGCAAAAAAAAGCCTCTCCCGAATCGAGAGAGGCAGCAATGCCTTTAACGCTGTTAGTACATTTTCAAAAAGTAATACCCTATACCGCTCTCGCCTGCTATTAAGAGCGGCGCATCGAGTTATCGATGAACGTTTATGTAAAGCAAGTGAGGTGCCAATATTAAAAACCTTTACTATACAACGGGTTACATTAAAACCAATTATAGCAACATAATGCTACGCACTGATTGTGTGCAAATTTCGATCATTATCGTGCAGTATTACTTTACTAATTCCATGACTAACCTGGATTCTTCGTCACCAAAATAATGCGCTTCTTCTTCTAACGTTTTAAAGCCAAGGGAGAGGTATAAAGACAATGCAGGTTGGTTCTTAGGATCGACAGTCAATTTCACGCTTGAGCCTAACGTCAACGGCGCAATAACGTTTTCAAGGAGGGAACGCGCAATACCTTTACCTCTATGTTGAATATCGACGGCCAATGACATGATCCAATATTGATGTGCATTTGTGCTAGTCGTTAGCAATATATACCCTGCGACCTGCTCTCCCTCTTTTGCTACCAGTAAGCTCTCTCCCCAACAATCAAAAGCTTGCCGAAAGAAAAATTGAGGATAGGCGTGTTCTCCAAATAAAGTATTTTCGAGCTTATATATGGCAAATAAGTCCTCTTTTTGCGCAGACAAGATGTCCATTCAATGACTCCTTCTTTAACATGAATGGCAGCAGTATACCTAAATCTCATCTAAATGACGGGACACAAACATCTCAATTAAGTGCTTAAGAAATGTAATATTCTTCCTGAAAATTAGGCCTAACTCACTTAGAACATACATCCGTGATTAAGTTTTAACCACAAAATCAAAAACCACACAAGATGAAAATTTCAACACATACAACCATTAAACAAATTAAATTTAAGAACTTTATTCTGGTTTATTGAAAAATTCATAGTTGGATAATTTACAACCACCCCAAATTCACAGCATTATTCACCAAGCTTAGCGTGTGATAATAAACACTAAAACCTTTACCATTTTCAGCATTATTATTTTTATAAAAGCGAGTTTTAAAGTGAAAGAATCTCGAAATGCCTTAAATCCTAGTGAAATAAACACAACCACAGCTTGGTCAAAACATGATACACATTGGGTTCTTAGCCTATTTGGAACAGCCGTTGGCGCAGGCATCCTGTTTCTGCCAATTAACCTTGGGATTGGTGGTTTTTGGCCTTTAGTCGCGATGGCAGTACTTGCTTTTCCAATGACCTATCTTGCGCACCGTGGCTTAGCTCGTTTTGTACTATCTTCTAAGATCAAAAACGCAGACTTCACTGATGTAGTGGAAGAGCACTTCGGCGCAAAAGCAGGCCGTTCTATTTCACTACTGTATTTTCTTTCGATCTTCCCGATCCTGTTGATATATGGTGTTGGAATAACAAACACAGTAGATAGCTTCATGGTAAATCAGGCTGATATGGCTTCTTTACCTAGACCTTTGCTTTCTGGCGTACTAGTGTTTGCACTAATTGCTATTATGATGGCGGGTGAAAAAGTAATGCTACGGGCCTTTGCCATTATGGTGTTCCCACTTGTTGCCATTCTTGCCTTTCTATCATTTTACTTAATACCGAACTGGACCATGCCTGTCATGGATGTGCCAGAAGCATCAGCTTTTGCTAGCACTATGTGGTTAGCAGTTCCTGTGGTGATTTTCTCGTTTAGTCACGCAGCTGCAATTTCAAGCTTTGCAAATGTACAACGTCGCCATTACGGTAAGCAGGCAGATGCCAAATCCGAAGTTATTCTTCGCCGCACTAGCATCATGCTGATTGCCTTTGTTCTTATTTTTGTATTTTCCTGTGTGCTAACACTGTCACCTGAACAATTGGCTCAAGCAAAAGAACAAAACGTATCCGTATTGTCTTACCTAGCGAACGCAACCGATAATCCATTTATTGCAACACTTGGTCCTTTAGTAGCGTTTGTTGCTATCACTTCATCTTTCCTTGGGCATTTTTTAGGTGCGCGTGAAAGCTTAAATGGTTTAATTACCAAGCATTTTAACCTATCTGAGAAGCGTGTTGATCGTATCAGCGTGGCAGCACTGTTCTTCTCAATCTGGGCGGCGGCGATCATGAACCCAAGTATTCTTGGTATGATGGAAGCATTGTCAGGGCCTGTTATTGCAATGATCTTATTTATTATGCCAATGTTAGCGGTGTATAAAATCGAGGCGATGAAACAATATCGAGGAAATGTCTCTACTTACTTTGTTCTAGCAGCAGGCATTGTGGCGGTAAGTGCATTAATTTTTAGCTTCTTCAGCTAATAACTAAAGACTAGCTTGGATTTTCAGGGGAATACCTTACACAAGGTTAAGGTGATTCCCTGAATTTTCTTACTCTTTAAAAGGTAATCATCGTTACCCTTGACTCTTAAATAAGAGCGAAAACACCCGCAATCATAAGTACTGAAGCGATGCAGGTACGGCCGATAATGCCGAAGTGCGAAGGTTGAATCATTTCATTATGCATAGTTAATCTCCTATTTATTATAAAAGCCATTTTTTATTGGCTTAATAACACTATGTCTAATATCCAGTTTTTTAACAACCCATACAAACATTAAATATTTATGACAGAAACGTAATTTTTTACACTTCGCCCTGATTTTGAGCGATGAATCCGCGGCTTAAATCATTAGATTGAGTCCACCGAATATGCTCACTTACCTTCCATCGTTACCCTACCTATGCCATCTTCCAATCATTACATAAGTTTTCAATAGATTTTGTTTTTATAAATCATAATATTATAGAGATCCTTCTCGTCTCTCACTCCCAAAACACTTTGCCATTGAGAATCCATCCGCACTTAACCAACAAGAAATGGTAGACTTAACTGGTATTCGGTTAAGAGATCAGATTTTATTAATACGCTCATGCACTTCTCAATTAAAACCCTGGCTTGCGCACTTTGTACTGCACTTGGACTTTTCTTGCATCCGACTAACGTACTGGCGAGTACCGAAAAGCAAGCTTATCTGGAAGAACACATTTCAGCAGAAAGCAAGCCCATGTTAAAACTCTACTTTCGCTCGATGGGTAAGCCGCGATCAATTCAAAAAGATGAGTTAAATGCGCCACAGAATGCATCAGCGGAGTCTCTTGCTCTGTATTACTTTGCACGAAAGTACCTTAAGCGTTACGAAGGCGTTCCATTACCGAAAGATATGCCCGATTTAATCGAATTCGGTAAAAAGCACCATTTGGAATGGGTCGTCGCTGAAGCACAGCTCAATAAGGCTGTAACAATGATTGAGCAAGACGATAACTGGAACGCAGAATTGTTACTCCATGACGTTGTTTCTACAGCCCGTGATCTTGGTTATCTAGCATTAGAAGGCCGTGCTTACCGCTGGTTAGGCAATCTAGAAGTATCTCGAAATCAACTACGCAGTGGCCTAAAATATTATCGCAATGCCTATGAGTTATTAGAAAAAACAGTGTTTGAAATACAAGTCGCGATGACACTGAACAACATTGGGACGGTCTACATCGACGCATCAGATTGGGCTCGGGCCAACAGTTACCTAACGCAAGCTCTCGACACTTACCTAGAGAGCGAATATCAATACGATAATAGCTTTTTTATGGGGGTTATCTACGCAAACCTTAGCATCGTTCACTCGAGCCTCGGAGATAACAAAAAAGCGGAATATTATTTCAATGAAGCCATTCGACTTTCAATGCAAACGGGGTCGGACACAGTCAAGCACCACTCTTTATCCAGCTTTTCACAAATGTTGAGCTCGGTAGGAAAAATTGATGATGCATTAATGGTCGCACAACGTTGCGTAGACCTGCCCATTCCAAAAAATCTAGAAATGCTAAAAACGTCTTGTTACGAGGCATTTGCAGAGGCTTACCTCGCAAACAAACAATACGATAAAGCTATTACAACAGCGCTTAACGTTCTAGAACAAACCAAATCAACCAGTGAATTAGAGCTGCGTCAGCGTATTGATATGCTTTCGGTACTGGTAAACGCTCATCAAATTCTTAATGACTATGAAGCTGCTTTTCATTATTTAACCCAATTAAGAGAGCTAGAGGCTGAGTTTTCTCATCATATTCATGGTGAAGAGATGATTAACATTAAGTTTGACCTCGAAGCTAAGTTAGCCCAGAAAGAACTCAAATTGCTAGAAACAAAAAATGCGCTACAAGCCTCTGAACTGCGTTCACAGCGCTATCGAGAAATGTTCTACTTTATCGCTATTGCGGCAATTGGAGTCGTTGGTTTTCGTTACGTACTGCGCGTTAGACGTATTAATAAAGCACTCACTCAAGAAAATACTACCGATCCATTAACTCAACTGCATAACCGTCGCTATCTTCACATTTGGTTGGACAAAATGGCTCGTAGAAGCCCAGATAGAACATTTGCCTTAGCCGTTTTAGATGTCGATCATTTTAAAACCTTTAATGATCAATATGGACACGATATTGGCGATAAAATGCTGACTCATATTGCCACGCTATTTAATGAATCCACCCGCTCTGGTGACCTACTCATTCGTTGGGGTGGAGAAGAGTTTGTCCTATTATTCGAAGTACAGCGAGTTGAAGATTGCGCTAAGTTTTTGGAGCGATTGAGATATACTGTTGAAAACACACCATTGGTGGTTGACTCTAAACCATTAAGCGCGACAATTTCCCTTGGAGCAGTGGACAAACTGTCGGCACAAACAATTAAACAAGAATGGGATCAGTGGTTTTTCTTGGCAGACCAAGCTTTGTATGATGCGAAGCAAGCTGGCAGAAACCAGTTCATCATTCACCCTACATCATAAAAAAGCACACATGGAAAAAAATCTAATCATTATTACTTTTGCGCCTCTATTTCTTATGGCGTGCAGTAATCAGCAAGCATCTCAACTGGGAATGCGCAGCAGCAGTGTCAACGTATATGCCCAGCAAATGAGTAACACTCAACTATGTGAAACTCTCTACTACAACCGTGCAACTAACCAAACCAAAGTGGCGATTGGTGCTGAGTTCAATCGACGTGGATTAAACAAAAAGTGGTGTGATAAAGAATTCGATAAGTTGTACATTAAAAAATGGATTGATAACGTGCTGCCTAAGGAAAAAGCCGAACCTAAAAAACCAATGGCAACTATTCAACCCGCTTCAACTAAATAACTCCTCTCTTGAAGCAGACGGTACACTCGTATTTTCTGCTTTTCACTTTTCATGCATGTTCGATACGACATATAAAAACCTCATAGTTTCAGCAAATTAACAAAGACTTATGTTGTCCATCGAACTTTTAATGTAAACAAGTTGTAAATGGTTTTCGTCCTTATTCTTTGTCGTTAGCTTTGTTTGTTCCTGTTAGCGGAATATGAAACAGGAACTAAAAAATTCCAAACAAAGACATGAGGTCAAAAATGGAAATACGCATTAATCGCCTATTTGCTGCTATGTTGGCAGTAGGCATTGCACCTGCCGTCTCGGCGTTTGATCCACTCTATTCTGAACAATGGCACTTAGACAACACGGGGCAAACTGCGTTTGCGGCTAATCCTGCTGTTGCTGGGAACGACTTAAACACTAAGCTCACTCAGGCAATGGGGATTGCAGGTGTTGGTGTGAAAGTTGCCGTTATTGATTCTGGAGTGCAGATCGATCACCCCGACCTTGCAGGTAATATAGTTACAGGTAGCAGAAACTTCGTCGAAGACTCTTCATTCCCACCAAGTTATCCGGTTGATACTAATGGTCATGGCACTGCTGTAGCCGGTTTGATTAGCGCCGTCGGCAACAACGGTGAAGGCGGACGCGGTGTCGCTTCTCTCTCTTCCCTCATCGGTTTTAACTGGTTAGCCAACCAGACATTAGAAGGCTGGTTAATCTCCCATGGCATGGACCCAGCAACACGTGATGTTCGCGTATTTAACCAAAGTTACGGTTTCAGCCCTATAAACCCGATTACTTTTGATGAAAGCGACCCTCAACTAAAACTTGAAATGGACGTGATGAAAAACGTCAGCGAGAGTAACGCCTGGGGTCGAGGTGCTGTATTTGTAAAGTCAGCAGGTAATGGTTACCGTTATTTCAATGCAGGGCGATTCTTCGTATTGCCAAGTAACTTCTTTGCTGGTGGAGACAATCAAGGCTTACCGATGCACAACTCTGCTCAGTCTTATGATAACGCCAATTACTTCAATTTAGTCACTAGTGCACTACGAGCGGATGGTACGCGAGCGAGTTACTCATCGGTGGGTTCGAACGTGTGGGTTGCAGCACCAGCAGGTGAATATGGGCAAGATTTCCCTGCTATGGTCACCACTGATTTAATGGGTTGTGAAGAAGGGCAAAATACCAGTGATGGCCTTGGCATTAATGGGTTACACGGCGGAACGGAGCTCGATCCGAACTGTAACTATACCAGTACGATGAACGGAACCTCATCGGCTGCGCCGAACACATCGGGTGCCATCGCGGCAATCATGTCAACCAACCACGCACTTTCTGCTCGTGATGTACGTGCTTTACTAGCGGAGACAGCAAAAGTAACGGATAAAGCGCATCCAGGCGTACAGCTTGAATTTACTAACCATAAAGGTGAACAGGTTAGCTACGAGGCAATTGCCCCTTGGCAAAAAAACGCAGCAGGCGTAGATTTCCATACTTTTTATGGCTTCGGCGCTGTAGATTTAGATGAAGCGATGCAACGTGCTCGCATGACGAATCGTGTTTTGCCAACTCAAGTCATTACGCCATGGGTTAATAACGCTACAGAAGTAAGTGTACCCGATGCAAGTCTAGTTGGTGGTTCTTCAAGTATCGCCATTGCCGATGAGCTGACAGTAGAATCCGTTCAAGTGACATTGACACTGGACCACGCTCGTCTGCCCGACTTAGCTATCGAGCTCATTTCGCCATCAGGGACTCGTTCCGTTTTGCAAACACCGCGCAATGGTCTTGTTGGTCAATCTCTTGATTCATCGATTACTGGCTACAAAGATCAATTAATGTTGTCTAACCAATTTTATGGCGAAGATGCAAAAGGCGAATGGACGTTGCGAGCAATAGATACGAACGGCGATGAAGTCTATTCTTACATTGCATATTTCAACTCTTCCACCATCTATGACGTTCCGATGGCAAACAACGCTCAGCCCGGTGTTATTAAGAACTGGTCGATGCGCATATTTGGACACTAAGGAGTCAATAACATGAAATACAAATCATTTTCTATGCTGGCTCTCGTTATCATGACGTCGAGTGTATACGCTGAGCAACAGCTCTCTCAACAGCCTGCACCAGAACTGTTTGTGCCATCAGAAGCGGTTGAGATTAATGGCCAAGATTATCGAAAAGTGCAAACTGGCACTATTAGAACCCTATCTGAAGACGTAAAACTTCAAGCGGGTGATGAGGTGTTTAAGAATGCGTTTAGTAACGTATCCAAAGCCACTGGACTGGTTTATATCACCGTAAACAATCCTAACGAAGCGAAAGCAGTCGCCAAAGAGTTAAAATTAGAAGTTATCTTCGCAGAGGGGGAATCAGCGGTGTTAAAAGCATCTCAAGATCAAGATCTGCTAAGTATTAGCGACTACCTAAACGCAGACAGCCGGGTAAAAGCGTCTAAAATTGAACTAAACAGCGGTAAATACCGTGCACAATAATTCTCTAACAAGAGAAGTTGGCCTGTAAAACCATGCCTCAGCGATTGCTGAGGCATTTTTATGGGTAGGAACAGATAGGCTATTATTCTTTAATAACATTTCGCATAACCAGTATGATACCTAAACACCCTACTCGCCTGCGCCTGTCATTTCTTAAACAAAATAATTTCCGTTCTTAGCTCTTCTTCCGTGGTTTCCTTCGGGCTATTCAGATAGCGTTCGATTCCTAAAGGACTGGTTTTGACTTTCATACCACTCTGACGAACCAAGTTCATCGCTAAAGCCCATGCATTTCCCAAAAACTGATATTCACCTCGGTGTTCAACGACAAATGTTTCACTCTCAGGAATGGTACCGGTAACCGCCCCTTGAGGCGCTGGTACTGAGTTATGAAGAGGAAAGCAAGTGATAAACTCGAATGTACCTTTCTGCATATCCATCGACTGGTAATAACAAAACAATTCACCATTCACGGATAGGGTTTCGTCACTAATTAACTGTTCTAGTTGCTGAACATGCTTCTCAATTACCGAACCTAATTCCTGCAAGCTAGCCACACCCTTGATCCCAATGTAATGAATTTGAGGCAACGTTCGGTTACCTATTTCGACTAAGTCTGAATGCACTCTTCCGGTTTCAAGCTTACTTTTGAGCATGCGTAACCCACGTTGATAATCCATCTCTATCATCGACTTAAACATACTTTTCAGAAAGAACAGATACCAAGGGACGCGAGATTGCATTTGCCATTCGACTAAACAGCCATTTTGTGACGGCGTCACGATTAGAGTCACCTTTCCATGGCTCTTGATTGGGCGAAAGAAATGTAGCTCCATATCTAATCGATGCTCTTGAGTACTTTCCAGTACAATCGCGCCAGTCCCAATACGCTGACCATTCCATTGATAACCAGCTCCAACGTGGCCCTGATTATCACTGAATGTCAGCTCGCAGCTTGGTTCAAGAATGATCCATGGTGACCAGCTGGGCCAGTGTTTGAAGTTCTTGAGATAGCCAATAATTTCACTTTGATTCTTATTAATTTCAATACTTCGGCTGACCTGATAAGAGAGCATAACGGTTCCTCGAGTTTCCGCTTCACTAACTTCAGTCTAATTCAAATTCCAGTTTTTTCTTGTTTGACTGCGGGTTAGATGCGTACGACAAGAAAAAGCCAGAGCGTTAAGTCTCACTTGAATCAATACGCACAAAGCTAAGAGCAGAACTCCACTTTTGCACTAAATCGAACACCATCATCGTCCAGTACTAACGCCCACCCCATCCGTTCACATATTCGTTGTACGATAACAAGCCCACAACCATAACCAGCGTTGTACGTCTCGTTGCCATCGTGACGGTTTAGGATCTTAAGCGCATGACCTTTCAACTCAATTTCAATATCTCCCACACTATAGCTAAAGGCGTTTTTAATCAGATTGTTGATTACAATGGTCACAAAACTCTCCGGTGCATTCACGACACCACTATGTTGTTCGTGCAAAGCGTAGTTCGAATCTTGCTTGGCAAATAAAGGAGCCAGCTCTTCCATTTGTTTTTGTAAACAAGTAAGAAGCTGATGCTCTCCGTAATGTTGAGGCTCTATTTTCTCTTTACCAAGTAAGAGAAACGCTTCTGTCAGTACACGCATCTCGTCACAAGCTGACTGCATCCTCGTGATGGCTTTTTGCGCAACTCGAGGTTGATCAGGAAGACGCGTCAGAATGTCTGTTGAGCCTTTAATCACCATGATTGGCGTTCTCAACTCATGCGATGCAAAACGGCTAAATTCTTGTTCTCGTTTGAAGTAGCCCGCGATATCGTTCTTATTATCCAGCAAAGTCTGCTCTATCTGGCGTGTTTCGCTGAACTTAGTTTCAACTTGGAAAGCGGGTTGATCCGGTGACATTTGGCTAATTTTGTCTTCAATTTGCGCTAATGGCCGAGACAATATTCGCACCATGTAAATGCCATACCCAACCATGACAAATGAAAACAAACCACCGAGCAGCAGCGTAAACTGATGCAGCGAGCTTTCGTATTCGTCCAAGTAATCATCTGAGTCATCTTGAAATACAATGTACATAAGCCCCTTCCCTGAGGGATGGTTCAATACAACAAAGTGTTTATCTTCTTCACCAAGCAGGTATTCGTAAAAACCAGGTGAAGTAAAAGAGAGCAACCAATCCGGTGTCGGAGCTTCACTCCAATATGAGTTGAACTCCAATACGTTTGGCAATGGCGCATCCCAGCCCTGTTTCTCGAAATTCTCACTATAAAGCGCAGCTTCAGTATCGAGCCAGTGATGTAAACTCAGCACTTCCAGTTTGTTTTCTGCCACATAAATCAGCGACCAAAAAAGAGTAAACATCACAAACGTCATGACCCCAAAACCCCAACGGATCTTGCGATAAATGCTTGGATATTCGTTATGCTTTAAGTCGGTAACCTTGTCCATGAATAGTCTCTAATCGTGATTCTTCAAAACCTTTGTCTAGTGCGGTTCTTAAACCATAAATATGGCTACGAAGTGCATCACTTCCCGGTGGTTCGTCTCCCCACACACTATCGATCACTTCTGTGCGCGAGACCGCTGCTGGAGCACGTTGGAGGAGCAATTTTAAAATTTTAGTTTGAATTCGACTCAGCTTAATTTCTTTGTCTTTTCTCGTTACTTTTCCTGTACGCGCATCTAAACAAATATCTGCAAATTTGAGCGTTCCGATATCTTGTCTTGGACCACGATTAGCCAAAGCATGAACACGCAAACTGAGCTCTTCCATCGCAAATGGCTTCATTAAATAGTCATCTCCCCCCGCTTTAAAAGCCGCGATTTTGTCATCTAGCGTATCTTTTGCCGTTAGGAAGAGAATTGGCGTTCCACATAACTTATCTTGTCGAAGCTTCTGTACCGTACTGATGCCATCGAGCTTCGGCATCATGATATCCATGATAATTACATCGTAATGATTTTCCTCGATTAACTTAATCGCAGCCTCTCCATGAAACGCACAATCGATAATCATGCCTTCGAGCTCAAGATAGTCTGCAATCGTCTCCGAGACGTTATGGTTGTCATCTACAATTAAAATTTTCATAAAATCACATTTCTTCACGATCTCTTCACGATATGCCCAATAAGATACAGGCAATTTCCTAAACTCGCTCGTAAATTGAGGTTAATACAATGAAAAAACTCGCTCTTATTTCTGTAGTAGGTTTGGCATTGTCTGGTTGTGGTGGTTCAGGTGGTGGCAGCAATAGCGATAGCACACCAACTCAACCAACAGTGAAACCAAGTGTAGCGATGGGCTCTGTTGAAGCGGTCAACGCTGAAGAAAGCACGTTAACCGTCAATGGACATACGTATCGTGTGTCTGAGGTGGTTTATGACGACACACAAGTGCAATTGGCCGATGTAAAACCCAAAATGGTGGTTCGCGTGGGGTCAGATATTCGGCAAGCTTCGGACAATGGCGTCCGAGTCACACTTGAACCAACCATTACAGGACGTGTCACAGCGATTGATCATGTGAAGAAAGCATTCACGGTAAACGGCATAGAGCTGCAGTTTGACGATTTAAGTGATGATATAGAAGTCAACGACTGGGTGATGGTGTCATCATTGCCAACTGCTGATGCGGGTTATCGAGTGTTGTCTGTGGTCGAACTCGACGTAGATAACGATTACCCAGTACTTGATAACGACTACGAACTGGAAGGCCGTATTACCAGTATCGATGAAAATGCTGGAACATTTAAGTTACGTGGAAAAGTAACGGTGGCATATAACAACGTTAACCAGCTTAGCATTGGTCAATGGATTGAAGCCGAAGGTGAAATGCAAAACGGTATCTTCATGGCACATGAGGTAGAAGTTGAAGACTACGACGATCTAAAAAATGACAGCGATGTGGAAGGTATCGTGACTTGGGTTGCCAAGGATTATAGTGAGTTCTCTCTAAACTACCGAGGAGCCTTCTTCATTGATAACGCAACACGCTTTGAGGATGGTAGCAAAGCTAATCTAGAACAAGGTCAAGAAGTAGAAGTGACCTCTGTGATGAAAAATGGCAAACGCACCGCTACCGTCATCGAATTTGAGCGGTCGGAGTTTGACAATGACAACCAATGGCGAGGTAAAGAGTTTGAATGTGAAGGCTATGTATCAAACTACGATGCTGATTCAAGAGCATTTAAAATCGAGCATTGTGAGAATGATGCTGATCAAGTACTAAGTAATACCACCGTTGTGATTGATGCGCAAACACGCTTCCAAGGCATTGAAGAACTTAACCTAAATGGTGCTCGTGTCGAAGTCGAAGGTGTGATCATTAACGACCAAAATATTGCCCGTGAAGTGGAGTTAGACGTTTACGACAACTAATCCCTTCTACGCTTAAGAAAAAGTGTCACTTCGGTGGCACTTTTTCTTTTCACCTTACTTTGCTTCCCAAGCTCAAACCAACAAATTCTCAGTCAAAGCCTTTTCTCTCCGTTACACTTTACCTATGTTTCACAACATTGGTGACGAATATGAAAAAACGCAACCTCATTTTGTTAATCTTGTTTTTTGGTTCAGCCACGAGCTTAGCTAGCGTTATGGATCCTGACTGCGATGCAGAAAAGGCAGCTAAAGCCGCTGCGACAAAAGCCGTGGTTGGTGTTGGGGGTCGCTGTACGCCTAAAGAGGCACTGAAAGATACCGCAGTTGATGCAGGAAAAGACAAATTGCCAGATGAAGGGATGGCGGGTAAAGCTGTTGATGCAATGACACCGGAAAAAGAGAAGAAAACGGTGAAAGACGTAACCAAAAAGCTCAATAAAGATTGATACGCTTTCTTGTAGTTAACTTTAATAGCGAAACTCCCCCCTCCCAAAAAAAAAGAGCGCCGATTGACGCTCTTTCCGAACTCTAATAGATAACCAATTATGCGGTTTCTGCTTCACCTATCCAATGATAATGGTGGTTGGCTTTTTTCCCCACTAAACCGAGCTCTGCCAATTCTTCAAATACCTTGTCTACCTCTTCCGCAGACAGCCTAAACTGTTTAGCAACGGCTTTTTTGGTGCACGTAATTTGATGCGTTTTAAGTGCATCGCTAACTTGCTCTAACAAGGTTTTCGGTTCCTTTGGTTCTTCTGGCTCCGGCGCAGCTGGTATTTCTTGCTCTTCTTCCTCTTTTATATGAGGAAGATAACCCGCAGGCGCTGGGTCTATATCGCGAACTGTTTTCAATATCATGCCCTCATTTCTGCGATAGAAATATCGGAACCGTTGCTCTTCACCAATCAAGCCAACAAAAAATGCAGCAAAGAAGTCCAAAAGAATCGAAAGAAATACAACCAAGCCAAGCTGAGCTTGCTGAGAGGTGGTACCAAATGCGTTGGCTAGGCTATCAATCAAACCAATCACTGAGCCTTGCGTAACCGGCGGTAAACTATCACGCTCCATAGCCAAGCGTTGCTGCTCTTCACGTAAGGTTTTGTTTTGATCCTGAATGCGAGTTACACCAGTCGCGATACGCTCCATCTCGATGTATTTCTGCGCTGCCATATTGTTGAGCTCAATCTGCTTATCGATTGCCGCAATCTGACGATTAAACGCTTCCACTTTCGCCTGCTCTACCGAAATATGACTTTGTGCACTATTGGTTGCACTATTAATCCCACCAATACTACCGCCAATGGAAATCGCAGCTAAAACTAAATAAAACACGAGAGCGGTTGCTGCTCCTGTGTAGTTGCGATGGGCTCGGCGCTCACCGTATTCATACCAAGCGTAAAATTTACCCGCTTCAAAAATGATCGCTAAACCACCAAATAAGGTTTGCATCATCGGGTTTTCGTCGATAGACAAAAATAGCAATAGAGAAAAAATAGTCGATGCTAAAATCGCAGCACCGGTGAATGCATATACACTCACCATGGCAAATCGACCTTTAGGGTATCGATATCCAATCTGTTGTTCGTATTTCATTTGAGAAATTTCTTAAGATTAATCGCCCCTCCGACTAAGTAGGACGGACGTTTCTGGCATGTACAAAGGAGCGCAGAATACCGTATCCTTTATTAAATTACTGTCATAATTCCGTTAATGGAAAACAAGTGAAGATTCGGTGTGCATTTTGAATCGATATCAGCCAAATCTAGCACGTAAAAACACCACCACGACACCCACTAACCGAAGCTTCAGTGACATATAAGAGAGATTAATTCGGTATCTTCAGAAGCGACTAAGCAAGACTGACAAGTTGAATTGGAGGTTGTGAATGTCAGCCGAATCAAGACATTAAAGCGTTAAAAATAGGCAACAAAACAAATAATGCACACTTGCATCACCTTTTAGTAAACTGATAATTACATTGTTTGGTTAATTTGTTAGTATCCCGCGCCGAAGAAGATAAGCACTCAATTGTATGGAAAACACTCTAATACAGCACAAACACCATCGCTTGCACGCTATTGCGGTTATTATCGCGGTGTTGTTTCAGTTGTATTTAGCGTCCACAGCCGCTCTTAATCCTACACAAGTTCACAGCACAACTTGGCTCAACAAAGTCCAAAGTGAAAAGGTTTTACTGTGTACCGCAGATGGTTTCAAATGGGTGGATATCAATACGTTGATTGAGGCTAACGCTCAATCTTCTTCTAAGCTCATCCAAGATCTTAACTTACACGACGGCTTTCAGTTTGAATGTCCGCTTCTTCAAGCTGTTCAATTCTTTCTTCTGGTTGCGATTGGGCTTTACCTGACAACCATCCATTGGCTGCGCCGAGTAAAGTATGCACTGACGACTTATCATTTTTCAAAATGCGATAAGTTCGTTTACAAACACATCGCGCCTAAGCACTCTCCGCCGAGTGTTTTTCCTGCCTAACAGGCATCTAATCATTGACAACTTTATTCAAAAATAACGATGACTCTGTTTGTTGTCCATTCAGAGAAGCTATTCATTCAAAAGGAAAAACACATGCTTAAATCATTTAAAACCGCCGCTATCGCGCTTATTGCTGTCATCGCTAGCCCACTGAGTTTAGCGCACGATTATGAAGCAGGAAAAATTCATATCGACCATCCATGGAGCCGCGAAGCGCCACCAAACGCACCTGTTATCGGTGGTTTTTTTCAATTAACCAACCACGGTGACAGTGAAGATGCATTGATCGCAGCAGAAAGCCCAATCGCAGGGCATGTCGAAATTCACACGCATAAGAAAGAAGATGGTGTGATGAAAATGATTAAGATTGACGAAGTGCGCGTTCCAGCCAATGACTCAGTGTTGTTTAAGCCAGGCAGCTTCCATTTAATGATTTTCAATCCAACACAAACTCTTAAAGAGGGTGACCGCTTCCCTATGACTTTAACCTTTAAAAACGCAGGTAAGGTTGAAGTGGAAATGGCGGTTGAGAAACAAGGCCACATGGAAAAACACATGCATCATTAATGACGCAAACAAAAGTGCCCGCTGATTTAGCGGGCATTTTTATCTCAGCTTAGTCAAAATCATTATCCAACAGGTCCTAACTCGACTCTTCAGAACAATGGTGATAAATAACGCTTGGCGAAACGGCGTCATATATCATAACAGCGTGCTCGGGCAAGAGATTCTAAATCACGCTCGTTCCTCGCTATTCAGAATGACCTTGAAAGACTTAAGATCCTAAAAAGGTTCCCTACCCGCTTAAAACTCAACCTCTCGACAAAGTTATCCAACCATCACTTGGCAAGCCTAAATGAAATCATAAGTTTGGCAACAAAGACCCACGGTTAATCGGCTTTCTTTCTACTTGAAACAAACCTCAGCCCAACGAGCTAAGCCGGCAGTTACTGAGCCAAAATAGTTTCCACTGACAACCGGAATACTTGGCAGTACGGTTTGCACCGCATCGCGCAAGATTGGCGAGCGTGCCGAACCTCCAGTCATAAAGATAGCATCGGGTTTAACTCCAGCTTGCTCTACCGCTTCTGTCACCAACGCCGTCATTTTATTCTTTGGCGACTGGATCGCTTCGATCATTTCGTCACGTTGTACATCAACTTCAATCGTTTCTGATAGTAAGTTGATGCCAGTTCGGTAAGAAGCTTGTTCTGAAAGTGCCACTTTTGCCTCTTCGGCACGGCGAACAATGTTGTAGCCTAAAGACTCATGATACACCTCTAGCAAACGAGCAAGTTTTTCTGGCTCTTGAGCCTGCTTTTGAAGCAACTTTAACGCTGATAGGTTCTCTCGCGAATAGAAGTCACTCTGCGCTTCTACATTATTGATTGCTATCGGGTTCCAGAATTGGGTAGTCGGCATCACAATGCCTGACTCCATTTTACTTCCCATGCCAAAAGGGAACATGAGCTGCTTAAATGCTAGCGCGATATCAAGATCATTCCCGCCGACACGCTGGCCACTGTGAGCTAACAAGCTTGCGGTCCTATCTGCTTTGCCGCGCCAAGACGGTCCCATTTGGATCAACGAACAGTCCGTTGTACCACCGCCAATATCGACTACTAGAATGATTTTATCTTCGCTGAGTGTCGCTTCATACTCTAGGCCCGCCGCGACAGGCTCAAACTGAAACTCCACATTTTGGAAGCCCGCACGTTTCGCTGCCCGCAACAAAATGCGTTCAGCCTGAATGTTAGCCGTTTCACCGCCACGCCCATGAAAGTTAATTGGTCTGCCGATCACAGCATCGGTAATACTTTGCTGCGCATCGTTTTCGGCTTGAGACTTAATATTGTCCATCATCGCGCAGACAAGGTCTTCGAAGAAAGCCAATTGCACATCACGCAAGCCAGATGCACCAAGAAAAGACTTCGGCGATTTCACATAATAGATATCGCGAGGATCTTCCAAATAGAGATTAAGTGCAGCCTGACCAAACGCGATGTCGTCGGATTCTAAGTCAATACTTTCTTCTCGGTTTAAATTGATTGCCCGGCGTAAAACCTGCTCACCAACTTGATCTAATGGTTTAATATCTCGATGGCGAAATAAATGCTCGGATACCGATTCACGAGTCGGTGCAGCAAGGGTGGAAGGAATAAAAGGGCTGTTTCCTTCTAGATTAAGCAGTACTGGATCACCCGATTCCATTTTAGCCACTGAACAGTTTGCAGTACCATAGTCAAAGCCGATAAACATTGTTTCTCCCACTGTCCCACTGATTAGTGGCCTTTTGACCGTTAAAAAGCTGGCAATGCTAACTTAATGGCATAAGAATTACTATCCCAAAATCAAGTGTAATTTAACGTGGAAAACCTATCTAAGGTACACTACTTTCTCTTTTTGCAGATGGCACAACAACCGCTACCAGTAAAGCTAACAACAGGAACACGGGGCTAAGCATTAATCCATGCCAGATTGAATACCCATCATGGAACAACCAGAATATACCAAGCGTCAGTAGGTACGAAAAGTAGCTGCAAAACACCAAGCTAATCGCGACAAAGCGCTTTTGATTAATAATAAGAATCCGCACTAGATACTGGCTAAGAATACCAGAGCAGCGCATGGCAAGTTGCCAATTAATGATAAAGAAAGCAAGCGCAATAAACCCAGCTACGACCAGTGCATCATGCGTGCTTAAAATGAAGTAGCTACCAAATCGGCTTATGATGACCGGATAATCGCCTTCGTATATCGTTGACCAAGATATTGCGTTCGCTGCTGCTACGTAATTGGCAAAATAAGCAATGGCGTAGAAAGTCGTTTGAGAACTGAACGGCTGAAATACATCCGTACAAAATCCTCGCCACTCTTCTTTGTTGGCGGTAGGCCCAACCCAGTCACGTTTTTTTTGGGCGGTACGCCCGGCAAACTCAGGCCCGTTGCGAAACAACAGCCAAAATATATAGAGTGCAAGTATAACCAAGAGTATTGAAAACATACCCTTCCCCCTCAGAAATTATCGGCGCCACTGCCAATGGCGTTGGGGTCGTAAACTGCACTTCCCTGCTATACCTATTTGATTTATCAAAGACTTATTATTTTATTACCACCAAAATTCATTCAACGGCATACTAAACAGCGACATTTTCACGCTTTGTGTGAAGTTCGAAAGCCTACTTTTAGGTTTAGCACAAAAATAGCTACAGCAAAGCGTAAGAGAGGGATTCCGCACCCATCAATGAAGATGAGGCGTTAAGCAGAAGCTGTGACCGCAATGAGAAGAGAAGGATTCAAAGCGGCCATGCATGGGCAAGAGGAGCAACTATTTCTCTAACTTTTCTTCAAATACACCAATCTCTCTGCCCAACCAAATCGCGCGTTCTGTGTGATCGAGCAACTCTTCTTCGCTTACTGGGTGAATAAGCACAGAAAAATCGCCTCGAATCGTATCAAGCCACGCCAAGAACTCTTCACTCAATGATTCTAGGTGAATTTCAAACATCGGCATCTTGTGTGGGCCAACTAACCTTCCAACTAATGGAAACACACGCAGCACATCTTGACGCTCTTGACGGATGATCTCGTTCAAGGCTTGCGCTTTATCTTGTTCTCTTAGGGGAAAATAAACATGAGCGTGGTACATAACTTCTCCATAATCACTTCCACTTGAGCACCACCTACTTTGGATAAGCTCAAGGACTGCCGAGGGTATACATTTGTAATGCCGTCACCCTACCTTGATTCCACTCAGTTGGGAAGAAGTTATGCATTCTCATAAGGTCGAGGCTTCGAGCACAACAAAAATTTGCAATTCATCATCTAGCAACTGTTTGAGTTGATTCATTAATAATGACTCACTTTGTCAAATTTTACAGCCAAATTTTGTTGCAAATATGTTTCATTAACCAGTAATTAAATTCGAGTTTAAAAATACCACCAACAAAATAGCAGCATATTACTCTGCAAAATTAGGGTGTAAGCAAAACTTTACTACTGAGCGAAAGTCAAAATGAAGCATAATTTAACAATTTGTTTACACTTATTGTATCTGGCTATACCACGATTTAGTTAGAGGGTTAGATACAGAAAAGCCTTTCTCTGTATCTTGCGGTGAAATAATCGCAGCGATGTTATCGACAAATAGTTTAAGGGACGAACAGATGCCTACCGCTATCGAAAGCACACGCAACCTTAGGTATGGCCTTTGCGCTGATATCAGAGTTTGAGTACCCATACAAACTCTGGTTTTGTATGAATAGCTGCAGTCCAAAAGACCCGCAGCGTCAAAAGGAGCTTGAGATGAACGTTCAGGCATTACCCATGCATCGGTTTATCGACCATCGTGGGGACCTAGTCGGCCAACTACCCAACTGGGCTGACACTGAAACATTGGTCGGGTTTTACCGAGACATGGTATTAACTCGCACTTACGACAACAAAGCAGTTGCCTTGCAACGCACCGGTAAGCTAGGGACCTATCCCTCACACTTAGGCGCGGAAGCCATAGGCATTGCGGTAGGCAGAGCACTTAAAGCCGATGATGTTTTTGTCCCTTACTACCGCGATATGCCTGCGATGTGGTGTCGTGGCATTGGCATGGAAAAGAACCTTCAATACTGGGGGGGCGATGAGCGCGGGAGTGATTTTGCTCCTGAGGGCAGTCCGGTTCCTAGCCGAGACCTTCCCTACTGTGTACCCATAGCGACGCAATGTACGCATGCTGTCGGGGTGGCTTCCGCGCTAAAAATTCAAGGTAACCATGAAGCTGCGCTAGTCATGTGCGGCGATGGTGGTACATCCAAAGGGGACTTTCTTGAGTCAATAAACTGCGCAGGTACTTGGAATATTCCACTTGTTTTCGTCGTAAACAATAACCAGTGGGCAATTTCAGTGCCGCGTAGTCTCCAATGTGCCGCCGATTTCTTATCAGAAAAAGCGCAAGGTGCAGGTATACCGGGTATTACTGTCGATGGTAACGATGTCGTCGCCGTTTATGATGCAACTAAAACCGCCCTTGAGAGAGCAAGAAAAGGGAAAGGCGCAACACTCATCGAAGCGGTGAGTTACCGACTGAGTGACCACACTACGGCCGATGATGCGACTCGTTATCGTAAAGAAGATGATGTTCAAACCGCATGGCAATACGAACCTATCGCACGTCTTAAAACGTATCTCCTTAATCAAGGCGCTTGGAGCGACGAACAAGAACAGCAATGGCTAGATTACTGTAAAGAGCAAGTAGAGTTAGCTGTTGAACGCTATCTGAGCTTACCGCCACAAGCACCAGAAACCGGTTTCGATTATTTGTATGAATCGCTACCTCAAGAGCTTCATGCACAAAGAGATGAACTCATCAACAAGGCAATGAGAATGCAGGGAGGCAGACATGGCTGAGCTAACGTTGGTTGAAGCAGTAAACCTTGCCCTGCACCACGAAATGCAACAAGACCCCAATGTTGTCGTATTAGGTGAAGACGTGGGCGATAATGGTGGTGTATTTCGTGCCACTGTTGGACTCAAGCAAGAGTTTGGTCTTAAACGAGTCATCGATACGCCACTCGCTGAAGCCTTAATCGGCGGGGTTGCGGTCGGTATGGCAACGCAAGGATTACGACCTGTCGCCGAATTTCAGTTTCAAGGTTTCGTTTTTCCTGCGATGGAGCACTTAATGTGCCACGCGGCTCGAATGCGTAACAGAACTCGCGGTCGGCTCACTTGTCCCGCGGTTTTCCGTGCGCCATTTGGCGGCGGTATCCACGCTCCGGAACACCACTCAGAAAGCGTGGAAGCGTTATTTGCTCACACTGCTGGATTTAAAGTGGTGATTCCTTCTTCTCCACAACGCGCATACGGCTTACTTCTCGCTGCAATTAGAAGCAATGATCCCGTCATGTTCTTCGAACCGAAGCGCATATATCGCACCGTTAAATCTGAAGTCGTTGATAACGGCGAAGCACTCCCACTCGACACCTGCTTCACCTTACGCAAGGGGCGAGATATCACGCTCGTTACTTGGGGCGCATGCGTCGTAGAGTCACTTCAGGCCGCGCAAACCTTGTCTAGTCAGGGAATTGAAGTCGAGGTGATTGATTTGGCGAGTATTAAGCCAATTGATACCGCGACGATTTTCAGCTCACTAGAAAAAACTGGACGTTTACTCGTTGTTCATGAAGCGAGTAAAACTTGTGGTGTGGGATCTGAGCTATTAGCTCGAACAGCTGAACACGCCATGTGCTTACTTAAAGCCCCACCTAAACGAGTAACTGGAATGGACACCATTATGCCTTATTACCGTAACGAAGATTATTTCATGGTTCAGAAAGAAGACATTGTGACCGCAGCGCGCGAACTCGTGGAGGATTGGAAATGAAAACGTTTAATTTACCCGATCTCGGTGAAGGTCTCGCTGAGTCAGAAATTGTCAAATGGCACGTTAATGTCGGAGACATGGTTAAATTAGATCAAGTGATCTTAACCGTAGAGACAGCAAAAGCGACGGTAGACGTCCCTGCCCCCTATTCGGGCCGTGTGGTCAGCCGTCATGGTGAGGAAGGTGAAATCGTCAATATTGGAACATTACTGCTAGAGATTGATGAAACAGGTGCCGGGATAGAAGTAACGGAAGAGAAAAAAGCCACTGCTGACGCCGCAACCGTCGTCGGTAGCGTTTCTCACCAAGCGCATCATGTTAACGTTGATGATTTCTGGATTGGTGGCAACCACAACACGACAGAAAGTAACCTCGTTACCGCCCTGCCTTCGGCTCGCTTGTTGGCACAAAAACTTGGGGTAGATCTTAACCTCGTGTCAGGTAGTGGCCCGAACGGACTTATCGTTGATGCCGATATTTACGACGAAGCCGGAAAACAGCGTCCAGGCACCGAAGTTTTGAAAGGCGCTCGACGTACCATGGTGTCGTCTATGACCGAATCGCACGAACATGTTGCCGCCGTAACCATTACGGAAGAAGCGTTGTTGGAAGATTGGCTGCCAAACGAAGATATCAGTATCCGCCTTGTTCAAGCGATTGTTCATGCGTGTAAAGAAGAGCCTGCTTTAAACGCTTGGTTTGATGCCGAAACCATGACACGCTGTGTACACACAACGGTCAATGTAGGAATTGCAGTAGATAGCCGTCATGGATTGTACGTACCAGTTTTGCGCCACGCAGATGAATACGAGCCACAAGATGTTCGTCGTTGGCTCGATCAAACCGTTGAAGGGATCAGAGAGAGAAAAATCGGTCGTGAGCAATTGCAGCACGCGACGATTACGCTTTCCAACTTCGGCGCGATTGCCGGTATTTACGCAACACCTGTCGTCACACCGCCACAAGTCGCTATTGTCGGCGCGGGCCGAATACTCGACCGAGTTGTGATAAGAAATGGTCAAGCAATTTCGGTGAAAGCAATGCCGCTATCCGTAACGTTTGATCATCGCGCTTGTACTGGTGGTGAAGCTGCAAGGTTTACGAAAGTACTTGCAGAGCACCTGCAACGTCCGAGCGAAAAGTAACTTATTAAAATCAAATGATAAAGGCTTCCAATTTGGAAGCCTTTTGTTTTAGGGAACAAGACTATATCTACAGCTTCTCTAACAGCTCAGGCATTACCACAAACAAATCGCCGACCAATCTATAATCTGCAATGTCAAAAATAGGCGCATCAGGATCGCTATTAATTGCAACAATCACCTTGGAATCTTTCATTCCCGCCAAATGCTGGATCGCGCCAGAAATTCCGACGGCAATGTATAACTCCGGTGCAACAATTTTGCCGGTTTGCCCGACTTGATGGTCATTAGACACATAGCCCGCATCGACCGCCGCTCGTGACGCCCCTACCGCTCCACCTAGCTTGTCAGCCAATTGTTCTACTAAAACAAACTTCTCTTTACTCCCGAATGCACGACCACCCGACACTACTACTCTAGCCGCTGGCAATTCTGGTCGCTCACTTTCTGGCGTTTGTTGCGAAACAAACTCACTAAGTTTATTGATAATCACCGTGTCGACTTGAGTAAGCTTAGGGACAACTGGTGTGTCAGATAGCTCTGCGGCATCAAAAGCCGTACTTCTTATGGTCATCACTTTATAGGGATCATTCGACGTGACTCTCGCCAATGCATTTCCAGCATAAATTGGACGAATAACCGTATCGATAGACTCGATTGTCATCACGTCAGAAAGTTGACCAACATTAAGCAACGCCGCCACACGAGGCATCACATTCTTACCAAATGTACTGGCAGGAGAAAGAATGTGTGAGTAGTTTTTGGCTACTTGTGAGATCAAAGGTGCGATATTTTCCGCTAATCCATGTTCATATCCCTTCGCATCAACCCAGATAATTTCTGCAACACCCTGAACACAATTCAACTCATCCAAAACTGATTGGCACTGATAACCAATAAGCAACACAGAAACAGGAAGCGATTTATCATCATCCTTAATCTCAAATGCCGCTTTAATTGCACACAGCGTCCCTACAGCCAACGATTGGTTGTCATGCTCTGCGAGCACAAGTGTTGCTAATGGTCGGTCTTCCATGGTCATGCCTCATATAACACGTCAGATCCATTACTTGAGCTTAGTCCACTTCACGTTAACGTCAACTGAGCTATAGTTTTCTGTATAGAAACCAAAACCTGTCACGCAGATGACGATAATAGAAAGGAAGCATAAAGATGGAACGAGAATGCATGGAGTTTGATGTCGTGATCGTGGGGGCCGGACCTGCAGGCTTAAGCGCCGCTTGTCGGCTAGCTCAACTCAGCCAAGACAGTGAAGGTGACGCACTTTCAATTTGCGTTGTAGAAAAAGGCTCAGAAGTGGGCGCACATATTTTATCTGGCGCTGTTTTTGAAACTAGTGCCTTAGATGAGCTTTTCCCCAATTGGAAAGAAATGGACGCCCCGCTAGCAGCCTCGGTTCAACGAGATAATTTCCTTTATCTTACTACTGAACAAAACCATATTCGAGTTCCTCACATCCTTACACCGCGTCCAATGATAAATAGCGAGAATAATTACGTAATTAGCCTTGCCAACCTTTGCCGTTGGCTCGCTAACCAAGCAGAAAATCTTGGGGTGGAAGTTTTTCCGGGCTTTGCCGCTGCAAGCATCAATTATGATCAGACTGGCGCAGTGACAGGCATTAACACGAGCGATATGGGACTAGATAAGAACGGCCAGGCCAAACCTAACTTTGAACCAGGTATCGAGCTAAGGGCAAAATACACCCTTTTTGCTGAAGGTTGTCGCGGACATCTGGGTAAAGAACTTATTCAAAGGTTCGACCTAGATGCAGGAAAGCAACCACAGCACTACGCGCTTGGCCTAAAAGAGATATGGGAGTTACCCACTGACAGTAAGGATGTATCTGGCAGTGTTATCCACTCCGCTGGCTGGCCCTTGAGTGAAACAAATACCACAGGCGGCGGTTTTCTCTATCACATGGAGAACAACCAAATCGCCGTGGGGCTTATTGTCGACTTGAATTACAGCAATCCTTACTTGAGTCCATTTGACGAATTTCAACGCTTTAAACACCATCCTGCTATTGAGCCACATTTGAAAGGTGCTCAGCGCATCGCTTACGGCGCAAGAGCCATTGCGAAAGGTGGACTTTCCTCTCTGCCGAGACAGCAATTCCCTGGCGGTTTATTGATTGGTTGTGATGCGGGGACTTTGAACGTTGCTAAAATTAAAGGCAGCCACACAGCAATGAAATCCGGAATCATTGCAGCAGAAGCGGTACATACGGCCCGACAAACTGGAGCTTCTGAGCCAGACTACCAGTCGTTGTTCGAATCATCATGGTTGTATGACGAACTCGCTGAAACGCGTAACTTTGGTGCGAACATTCATAAGTTTGGCAGCATACTGGGCGGTGCTCTTTCGACTTTTGAACACAACCTGTGGCAACCACTGGTTAAGAGGCCGTTACCTTGGTCTATCAAGGACTATTCGCACGATCATGAGCAGTTAAAACCTAAACAAGAGTGCCACCCAATTGCATACCCAAAACCAGATGGTGAAATCAGTTTTGATAAGCCTTCGTCGGTATTTTTGTCGGGAACACAGCACGAAGAGAATCAACCTTGTCACCTTGTTCTGACTTACCCTCACATTCCAATTGATGTGAATTTAGGCATGTATGACGAACCAAGTCAGCGCTATTGCCCCGCAGGGGTTTACGAAGTGGTGGAAGTGAACAATAAGTTGAAGTTTCAGATAAATGCCGCCAACTGTGTGCATTGCAAAACCTGTGACATCAAAGATCCTTCGCAAAACATCACGTGGAAAGCACCAGAAGGTGGCGGCGGACCAAGCTATCAAAACATGTAGATACGTTAGTATGTTGACGATCTAACAAATGGATAAACAAACCGATTGGCAGAGCCTCATTACTCCTGCCAATCGACAAAATGATCAAGCAAGAAGTCGATAGCCAATCGCGCTCGTAGTGGTAGAAAGTGACGATTCTGATAAACAATCCAGCTGCTGTTGCCGCTTCCCCAATACGGCTCTAGTATTGGCACCAAACGACCAGACGAAATAGCATCGTTGAAACTACTCTTCGGTAAGTACGCAACACCTAATCCTTCTGCACAGGCTTGCAAGACCGTGTGTGCGTTATTGCTCTTCCATCTGCCCTGCACTTTTACGCCATCTAAAGGCTTGCCGTCTTTTTCAAACAACCAAACGTCCTTATTGGCAATAATGCAGCTATGACGCTTGAGTTGCTCTGGGTGCGTTGGTAAACCATGTTCATCGAGATAACGCTGACTGGCTGCCGCTGCCATGGGACGATCCACCAGCTTTCTCGCAACCAAGCCTGAATCACTCAACCTGCCGTAACGAATGGCAAAATCGAAACCATCTTCAATAAAGTTGACCATGCTGGTGTTGAAGTTAATTTCAACCGTGAGATTAGGATGTTGCTTGGCAAACGCCATCAAGGCAGGCGCTACATGGTTCTCAGAAAACGCACCAGCGGCACTCACGCGTAACGTACCACTCAACTGAGTTTGCTGCGTGGTGAGCTGTTCATTGGCTTGCTGAAGCCCAATCACCAATTCTTTACACTGCTGATAATACGCTTGCCCCGCTTCCGTTAGACTCACCATTCTTGTCGAACGGGCTAACAAAGCGACACCTAATCGCTCTTCTAATCTTGTGACTTGGCGACTGACATGACTGGTACTGCAACCTAACTGTTTTGCCGCTGCAGAAAACCCTAAGCTCTCAGCAACCGTAACAAACTCATTGATGCCTTCAAAACTGTCCATACTTACCTTTGCTATATAGCAATAATGTTTTGCCAATTAATCATATTATCACTTATTTGTTTAGCAATTAGTATGAAGGTGTTCAACAAATACACGTAAGCCAAAAAGGAAACCATCATGAAGAAAGTACTCATCATTGTGACGAACCATGCGACTCTTGGTGAAACTGACCAAGCAAACGGAACTTACGCGCCAGAGCTCACTCATGCCCTTAGCGAGCTACTAGGTGCAGGCTTCGATTACGACATTGCCTCTATCAAAGGTGGACAAGCACCACTGTACGGAACCGACATCGAAGGCGACGCAGTGAACGAGAAAATCTTGGCGGATGATGATTTCCAGAACCGCATCAACAACACGATTCCAGTGTCACAAATCAACGGTGACAACTATGATGCGATCTTCTATCCGGGTGGTTTTGGTCTTCTTTCAGACCTAGCGAGCAACGAAGATTTTGCCAAGATTTCTGCAAAACACTATGAAGATGGCGGTATTGTTGCAGCAGTTTGTCATGGTCCGGGCGCTCTTCTTCCTATCACGCTTAGCAATGGCGAAAAGCTGCTTGCGTCTAAATCAGTAACAGGTTTCACTCGCGAAGAAGAGATCGACTTCGGCACCATCAACGATATCCCATTCCTATTGGAAGAATCTCTTGCACGCAGCGCAGCGCGCTACTCTAAAGTGCAACCATGGCAAGAGTTTGTAATTGTGGATGATCGTGTCATCACAGGTCAAAACCCAACGAGCGCACACGGCGTAGGCAGAGCGATTGTTGAACACCTAGCTTAAACGCGCCGGAAACTACAACTATCCTAGAAGAGGAAAGCGTGCTTTGTCATGCTTTCCCTTGCTACAGGCGATCGCAAGATGCGCTTATACTTCTTCCCCTGCCTCGTCCTCTTCTACGATATCCGTTTCTTGGCTCGCCTCTTCCAACCATTGCTGTAAAGATTCACTTGCTAGCACCTTCTGTTGGTAAGCTTTGGCACCTTCGGATAACTCGATACCGTAAGTTTGGAAACGCAATACCACAGGTGCATACATAGCATCCGCTATCGACCATTCTCCAAATAGCCAACCGTTTGGATGCAATTCTGCTTGCTCTGCCCAAATAGCGTCAATGCGAGCAATATCTTTACGTGCTCCCTCCGTTAGATCGACTTTTCTGCGTGCGCGGATGTTCATTGGGAGTTCGCTTCTTAAGTTAAAGAAACCCGAATGCATTTCTGATGCGATGGCGCGTGCTTTAGCCCGTTCCGCAGACTTACTTGGCCATGCTTTGCCTTGTAAGTATTGCTCGTTAACGTATTCCAAAATAGCTAATGAATCCCACACGGTTGCGTCATCATCCACTAAGGTAGGGACTTTCACGGTTGGTGTAATACCTTCCAAGGTCTTATAAAAATCTTCCGTGAATAATTTGAGCTTGGTGACTTCGACATCCAGTTTGAATTGAGAAAAGATCAGCCATGCGCGCAGTGACCAGCTTGAGTAGTTTTGGTTAGCAATAAACAGTTTCATGACGCCTCCATGCGGTTTGTGTTTTGAGTACCCATTCACAATATCTGATTGTATTTAAGGGGACTAACGGATAGTTTTGATGGAACACTTCAACAAAAACGATGGATGAGTTTTAGATATGGATATCGATGCGTTACGCAGCTTTCTGGCTTTTGTCGAAACGGGAAGTTTCACTCGTGCAGCCAAGCAGATCAATCGCACCCAATCCGCATTCAGTGCGCAAATGCGTAAGCTAGAAGACGAACTCAGCGTCAGTTTGTTTGAAAAAGAAGGTCGCAATCTTGTCTTAAGTGAAGCGGGATTAGCACTACGCTCTCACGCAGAGCAATTGGTTAGCTTGCACAATCAAGCACTGAAACAAGTGAGGCGCTATGAAAACAAGCGCCCTCTTCGCTTAGGTTGCCCAGAGGATTACAACGACAATATCTTGCCTAAAGTCATCCGCGTATTACAGCAATCTGAGCCCACATGTTCAATTCAAGTCTTCAGTGAGCCAAGCATCACCTTGAGAGAGAAACTAGATGAAGGAAAGCTAGACGCCGCTATTGTGACAAGAGCACCGGATAGTGAAGAAGGTTATTGGCTAGCGAGCGACAAAGGCGTGTGGATTGCTCATCCTGATTTTGACATTGAGAACGCCCAACCTCTCCCTCTCGCCCTATTCCAAACCGACTGTAAATACCATGCGGCAGCAGTAGACGGATTAACCAAACGTGGCACTCCTTATCAACTACTGGCATGTTGCAATACGGCTTCTGCACAACGAGCAATTGTACGTTCAGGCATGGCTATCGGTGCGATGGGCAGTATTAGCGTTAGCGAGGATCTTAAGATCTTAGACGATATGCCATCGCTACCTTCCGTGGATATCGTTTTGGTCACGGGCGTCGAGCCTCATCCGATACTGGATAAAGAATGCTTGGCGCAATTGGTTGAGTTAATGGCTTAACCGGATTAGCTAGCCAATCACAAAGTTAAATTGGCCAGTTAATCGCCCGTCGGTTCGTATGGTTTCAAACTGTAGATAATCTCGGGCTTTGCCACCCCACCATTCATCACCAGTATTGCCTTTTAAGTACAACTGAGTGGTCAGAAGCTCTTGGTTATCCCGCCACAACTTAACGTGAATGTGCGGTGGACGAGAGGCATAAGGCACGGGGTACAAAGTCTGGAATAAGTAGCGACCATCCGATTGAGTTTCTACCGCGCCAAAACCTGCAAAGTGAGCATCAAACTTATCATTATTTGGCTGCTTAGGATGATCGTAAATCCCCTGCCCATCGCATTGCCAGATTTCTACTTTGATACCCGAGACAGGGTTTCCCGATGTATCTACGACTTTACCTTGCAACACGATAGCTTCACCGACCAAACCTTCTGTTTGCAGAATCAAGTTTTGACGAAGAGGAATGTTCACTACTGGATAAAATGGCCCTTCAGTTTGTGCTGGCGTTGGCCGCATTGGTGTTTTCGCTTTTAAAGAGGGTACGAACAACAATGTCCACAGCGCTAAAAAGTGTCTTCTTTCCATGGTGCCACCAATGCAATTACGTTGAATTAAGTTTGGTGGAACTTGAGGGATTTGCCATAACGAATATAAAAAATGTCCCTGCAAGAGAGTCATTTGCAGAGGCACTGTGAAACTAAGTGATGAGTGTTGATTGAAGGTTTATGCGGCTTCGAACGCCAATGCTTTCTTCTCTACCTGACGGAAAATGAGAGTCAGCACACCATTTACCGTTAAATAAAATGCGCCTGCAATACCAAATACCGTCAACGTGTCGTAGGTTTGTGCGTTAATGCGTTGCGCGTAGCCCATCAGATCCATGATCGTAATCGTGCTTGCTAGTGACGTACCTTTGAAGACCAAAATCACTTCGTTCGAGTAAGCCGGAACCGCACGACGAATAGCGTATGGCAGCAGCACTTTTAGTGTTGCGGTTTTGTTCATACCTAATGCACGACACGCTTGCCATTGACCAGAAGGAATCGCGTTAAACGCTCCTTTGAACAACTGAGTGCTGTATGCAGCGGTATTGAGTGCTAGCGCTAACATCGCACAGAACCAAGGTTGGCTTAACCATGTCCAGAATACACTTTCTCTTACGGCATCAAACTGACCCGGACCGTAGTACACCAAGAAGATCTGTACCAGCAAAGGCGTACCTGTGAACAAGGTGATGATGCCACGACTTACCCAATGCAAACCCGGAGTACGTAGGATCAGAGTCAGCGTCATCATCAGAGCTAAAAGACAGCCCACAACCAAGGAAGCGGCGGTCAATTGGAGGCTAGTGCCTAAGCCATCCAGCATTTGCCAAACGTGTTGTTCGTTCATGCGGTCGCCTCCTGTCCCATGCTCATGCCTTGAATTGAGAACTTCTTATCAATCAGTTTGACGGCACGTTGTGTAATCAAAGTAATGCCTAGGTAAATCACCGCAGCGGTTGCGTACCATGTAAACGCTTCATGCGTCGCTGCAGATGTTAGCTGCGCTTGTTTCAACAAATCCGTCACGCCGATCAGTGATACAAGCGCGGTGTCTTTCAGCAGAACTAACCATTGGTTAGTTAAACCTGGTAGTGCGTGTCTTACTGCTTGTGGTAAAACAATGCGAACGAAAGCGTGTGCTTGACTGATGCCGAGTGCACTTGCTGCTTCTCTCTGCCCTCTTCCAACGGCTTTTAATGCGCCACGTAGAGTTTGAGAAGCGTAGGAAGCGAAGATCAATGACAACGCCACCACGCCAGACAAGAACGGGCTAACTTCAATAAAGTCGCCGGTGATTAAAAACAGAACCTGCGTCGAACCAAAATAGATGAACAACACGACAAGGATTTCTGGCAAGCCACGTACAATCGTCACAAACGCCGTCATTGGCCATTTAACGAAAACGCGGCGAGACATTTCACCACTGGCGAATACCACTGCCAGAATCAAACCGACTAAGAGGCTTGTGAAGGCTAGCTGGACAGTCATCCAACTAGCTTGAACAAGCGATAAAGAGTAACCCGTTAGTGCCATATTACTTACCGAAGTATTTGTTGTAGATTACGTCGTATTCGCCGTTTGCTTTCACTGTTTTCAGTGCTGTGTTCAGCTTGTTCACTAGCTCGTCGTTACCTTTATTTACTGCGATACCGAAACCGTTACCGAAGTATTTAGGGTTAGTGATGTGCTCACCCACGTAAGCTAGGTTGTCTTCTTTCTTGAACCATTCTGCTACGACTGCTGTGTCACCGAATACAGAATCAATACGGCCATTCTTCATATCGATGAATGCGTCTTGGTAGCTTGAGTAAGGAACCGCTGTTACGCCAGGCATTTGCTCAATCAGGTAGCTTTGGTGTGTTGAACCGTTTTGAACACCAACACGCTTACCTTCTAGTGCTTTTTGATCGGCCACTTTTTCTTTGATAGAAACAAACGCTGCTGAGTTGTCATAGTATGCATTCGTGAAATTCACTTGCTCCAAACGCGCCTCAGTAATGTCCATTGCAGAGATTGCCGCATCGTAGCGCTTGAATTTTAATGCTGGGATCAGGCTGTCAAAAGATTGGTTGTGGAAGGTGCATTTTGCTTCGATTTCTTTACATAGTGCATTCGCCAGATCCACATCAAAACCTTGGATTTGGTTGTTTTCATCCATGTATTCGAACGGTGCGTACGTCGCTTCCATCGCGAATTTGATCTCTTCTTGTGCTGCTGCGTTTGCTGCCATAGTTGCAGAAGAAAGGCCGATTAGTGAAGCTAGTAGAATCTTTTTCATTGCAATACTCCGTGTGTACTTAGTGGGCTGACACTCGCAATGACAGCCGAGCTTATCTGTTAAATAGACTGAACTTTAAAAACGTGATTTAGTGATTTAAGTAGTCAGCAAACTGGGCGGTTTGCGGGTTAGAAAACGAATCATTTGTGCCGTGCTCAACGATGTGTCCTTTTTCTAAATACAGTACGTGGCTAGCGATTTTCTTGGCGAAATCCACTTCGTGCGTCACAACTACTTGTGTAATTCCGGTTTCGCTTAAATCTTTAATAATCTTAACGACTTGGTTAGTAATTTCCGGATCAAGCGCAGCGGTCGGTTCATCAAAAAGCAAGACTTCCGGTTTCATCATCAATGCACGAGCAATCGCCACACGTTGTTGCTGACCACCAGAAAGTTGCATCGGCCATGCATCCGCTTTGTCTGCCAAATGCAGCGTCGCAAGAATTTGCATTGCCTGCTTCTTCGCTTCTTCTTTATCCATGCCAGCGACTTTTACCGGAGCCTCAATCAGGTTCTCCATCACTGTCATATGCGGCCATAGGTTGTACTGTTGGAACACCATGCCCACTTTACGACGAAGCGCTAAACCTTGCTTCTCTTTGATTTCAGTTGAAAAGTCGAATGCGTCATTAGCGATGTTTAACTGGCCGTTATCCGCTCCTTCAAGAAGGTTAAGAACACGTAGTAGAGAGCTCTTCCCTGCACCACTCGGACCGAGTAACACCAGTGTTTCGCCGCTTTCACACTTAAAGCTGACATCGTGAAGCACTTGTGTCTCACCGTAGGATTTATTGATTCCGCTTACCTGAATAGTCATGCTGACATACCGCATTAATTGTCACTTGGCATTTATATTACTCAAAAGGATTTTTTATGCAATAAAAATGTATAAAAATTAATTTCGTTAAATTTTTGTATGATAAGCAATCAATACAACAGAGAATATGACTGGTTTAATCAGTTGGTTTTAACTGAAATTGTTGATGAAAATCCAACAATATGATGGCAATCGAAACAAGGTTAAAATTCTGGTTACTTTTGTGCTTGTGTAGATGGAATTTTGAGTCTTTGAACGTACTACACCCGACGCAGACCTTCTCATTTTTGCCGGGCTTCCCCCCTCGATTTCCGGTAAAGCCTTCTATCGGCGGGTTCCTGATTAGGACTTTGTGAATGGACTATAATTTCTCTTTGTATTCTGGCCCTTAATTCGAGTCATCTAAGTATGAGTGAGATAACCCCATGTTGAAGTCGCATTGTTTTTCTCTCATTGCACTTGCTTCTCTGAGCTTACTTTCTATACCCAGCGTTTGGAGTAGAACATCAATCGTGTTACCTGGATTGCATGAACAGGGTATTGATCTTCAAGATAAGCCTATATCTGCTGCCGCTGCACTTGAATGGGAGTTGGATAATGCCGATATCGTGTTTGGAGCTTACAAAGATAAGAGTGATAACGAGCGTGTAAAAGCGCTTGGTTACATGTACAACCAAAAGCTGGAACTTAACTCAGGTTGGCTGGAAAACGATATACGTAACCAAGCAGAACTGAATGGAATTGACTACGAAGATTTCTTTCTCCACTTTTCTGAAGACACTATCCTAGCTGAAGTCGACTCAAGCCATGGTGAAAATACCTTACTCAATCGAAAACCGATGATCGTTGGCTATACCGCCAGCGCTGACCACGCCGGCTTTTGGCTATATCAACCACCGCCATGGGATGCTGATGTATTTGGCCAGGCGAATAATGGTGGAGCCCTCTATGTCTATCACTCAGAGAAGTTCGACCGCTTAGCCTTTACGTTCTCTCAGTTTGCTCAAGGCGGCAGCTTCACGATTGAATACCCTTCTGCTATCGACTCGTTTGGTCGGGTAACAGAATGGAAACGCTTCGCGATTAAAAAAGACAAAACTGAGAACATGACTAAAAACCAAACAGTAAACTGGTCTGTTCCTTCGGATTGGGTTCGCGCTACAACGCATGATGGTAGCGGAAAAACTTATGGTGGCGGTCAGTACTTTGGCTCCACCTTTTTACGCGACGGCGGCCGCCTTTACTTTGCGAAAATTACTTGGCATGACGGCAACATAGAAAACCGCCCACGTCTCGAAAACATTCAACTCAAAAATAGCTTCCCTGCCGTCAATATCTCAGGAGCACCAACGGAGACACCGGAAGGTCAAACCATTCAACGCCGGCGTAAAATTCGTGGCTTCGACAAATCTGCAGATCGAAACCAAGACAATTATCTTTCTTGGAATGAATACAAAAACCGTTCGAATAAGAATGCAACGGCCCGATTTCGTTGGGAGTCACGGGTTATTCCATTTGGTCGTATGTGGAATCAAACCTCTTCTTGGGCATTGACCAATCTCGGTAATCCCGTTTTTACCAATACAATGCGCCACTATTACCAAGCTGAATGGGCGAAACAAGGTTTAAATGGTGCGTACAACGACGATACGAATAAGTTACTCGGTGCAAATCAGTTCTACATATATTCCGGAGGCACAGTGGATGAACTTGGTTTGGTGGCGGGTAGCCAAGCTGCTGACGATGCTTACAAAGCGCAATTCTCGGCGTTCTTGAATAAACTGGCAACGCTGGATGAAGATGCGTTAATTGGCCTCAACATAGGTACGGCAAACTTATTCGGTCGTAATGGGCAAAACCACTTGGTTAACGCTGGCTCCTTGTACTTGCGCGAGCACTACCTTTTCCCTGCTACCGGCTTTAGTGGCTATGCTGGCTTGGCTAAATTTTGGGATAACTCTGCACTCGCCAAAGCGGGTCAGAAAGTGATTTATCAAGCGACCACGCGTTATGGTCGAGTTCAATACTTTGGCAACACTGAGGATAACTGGAAACAGGACCAATACTCTGCACTAGCGGTGTTCTACTTAAACTATCACCCTGAGCGCATTTACTTTAATCAGTGGAACAATGGCTACTTATATGGAAGTAATAACACAACAAGTGACAACTTCTGGAAGGCAGGCGTACCAAAGAATATTGCTTATCAACCTAGCTCCTTGCTTGCCGTTGATTTGGGAGAGCCTGCCAATCAAATACCAGAAGGATATCAGGCGACTCCGCTAATGATGTCCACCAGCACGCCCTATTCCGCCGATTACACGGTGATTGGAGATGCTTCTATGAGCAAAGTGGCTCACCCTGACTTGCCTAATGGCGCTATCGATTTGTTACCAACCCATACGTACTTTGCGTATCACTCAGACGATGCGGTAGTGATGCATGGCCCTACAGAGATGGTGTTAGCCCGCGAATTCACCAAAGGCCGAGTGCTGTATCGGACTGATTTCTTTGGCAAAAATATCGATTACTTCTCCTCACCGAAGATAACTATCGCACTTCCAGAGCCTATGCGACCTGTAGATCAAGACGGTAACATCGGCGACTATGTTTCTCATATTGAGATTGGCGGCTACGAAGGAGTGTTCTTGCTGTATTAACTCCCTTTCAACACGCCTCACCAAACGCTTCATAAATCGCCGTTTTTATGCTTAACGTCACTGAAAAAAACTTGTTCACTGAATCTTTATAAACCGATGTATATACTGAAGTAAATGACAACGACAAGGAAATTCAGTCACATGAAGACGACACCTTCAATGCTCTCTGTTCTGCTGCTATCAGCATTATCTACTCATGCAAATGCGGACGAATGCGGAAAAATAACCATCGCAGACATGAATTGGAATTCGGCCAGCTTAATGGCGCACATCGACCAATTTGTCTTAAATGAAGGCTACCAGTGCGATGCGGAATTGATCCCTGGTGATAGCGTTCCTACAGGCACCTCTATGATTGAAAAGGGACAGCCTGACGTTGCGCCAGAGTTATGGACAAACGGTATTAAAGAAGCACTTGATAAAGGGATTGCGGATAAACGCTTGCGCATCGCTAGTGAATCGCTTGTCAATGGTGGTGAAGAAGGGTTTTGGGTTCCCGCCTATCTGGTAAAACAGTATCCAGAACTCGCGACAATAGAAGGCGTCATCAAGCACGCCAAACTATTTGAACACCCAGAGGATGATGACAAGTTCGCGTTTTATAGCTGCCCTGCTGGTTGGACATGCCAAATCACCTCCGGTCACTTGTTTAATGCATTAGGGTTAAGTGAGCACGGCTTTGAGATGGTTGACCCAGGATCTGGCGCAGCATTAGCTGGCACCATCGCCAAAGCCTATGATCGCAAAATGCCTTGGTTTGGTTACTACTGGTCACCGACCCCCGTATTGGGCAAGTATGATATGGTCAAAGTGGATTTTGGTAGCGGAACAGATTTAGAAGAGTATCGCAACTGTACCACTCAGCCTGATTGCGCTTCACCAAAAGTAACAATGTACCCACCTTCTCCAGTTCGCACAGTAACAACTGAGGCGTTTGCGAGCAAAGAACCCCAAGCATTCGCGTACTTGCAGAAACGCGGATTTACCAACGAGCAAATGAGTGAAATGCTGGCCTGGATGGAAGATAACTACGCGGACGGTGAAGAAGCGATGTTTTACTTCTTTAATACCTACCCTGACTTGTGGAAAGGCTGGGTATCTGAAGACGTCGCGGTGAGAATCGAAAAAGCGCTTTGATGATTAATACTTAAAGTGCCACAAATCATTTAACCTCCCATACCGTTTGAATAAACGGCATGGGAGACTCGTCAACGACTCGTTAATACATGGTGTGACCATTCAATGTTTCTTTAGGAATCTCTTGCAGAGCGTCCCAATGTTCGACGATCTTCCCATTGTGATCAAAACGAAAGAAATCCATTGTCACGTATTCAATATCATTAGGCCATGTTTGGTGAGTGTGTAGTGCCACCAAGTTCCCTTCAGCAATGGCTCGCACAAACGTAATGTCTTTATTGGGATACTCATTTTGTATCCGCTCAAAATACTCGATAAAAGCCTCGGGGCCATTTCCAACTAATGGATTGTGCTGAATGTACTCATCGCCAACATAGTCTTCAACCGCTTTTCTTGGATTACCTCGATAGGCGGTTTCGTAAAACGCAATGGCATTTCTTTTATTCTCTTGCAGATCCATTTTTCTTACCTGTGTTGCTCCATCTTGCGGATAACGGTAATCATAGTCTTTGAACTTCAGAAGTGACCAAACTTCGCGCACAAAAAAGGCCGCTAAAGAGCAGCCTTCATCACTTCTACTTGGAATCATCGCCTTTCATCGCTTAAACCACACCGCCAGCACCGAGCATAGAACGCTCACTGTTCTCCACCAGCAACGCGGTTGCGGTTTGTTTCAGTGTTTCCCATTCTTGGTCTTCGACAAAGATACCATTTTGCCAAGAAGCTTGTTGCGTGCGGCTTAACTCATCACCTTCAATGTGGGTGGTATACCCTTGTGCACTTTTCTCGATATCGAAATCGTTCACGGAGAGCTCGATAACCATACTATGCAAATCCGTATCATGCCCATCAAACTGATCCGAGAAAAAGACTTCTGGCGCGATTCGTCCACGGTTTAACACATAAAGCGTTCGCTTGGGACTAGAGCCATTGACCCATTGTGCACGGCACGCAATGCCTTTTGCAGAGAGCTTCAACAACTCACTAAAACCTAGCCAACGGTTATGACACTGTTTCAACGTAATGGTAATCGACTTACGGTTGATCATTTTCTCGAGCGCGAAATCCAACACCGCGGGTAAATGACACGCTACACTCCCGTTGTGCAGTTCTACCTCTATGCTTGACGGCGTACTGTTGGTCACCGATACGGCGCAGTCTGAATCTAACCCAAGAAACAGACTGGCGTTATTAAAATGACGAACTCCATGTAAGCCAACCATTTGCAAGTCCGCCACCATGTTCGCAATGACATCCGCCTCACCACAGTGACGGCGCATGCCAAGAAATGCCTTATTAACCGCGGCCACCAATTCGTTGTGAGAGACGATCATAATGCAAATCCTCCGTTGATTTTTTGATTGTCACTTTGCACAATTTCGTCACGCGGCGGCATGCTAGGGAAAATCCATGTGTCTGCCAGTTTAGGATCGTGAATTTCATCTAACAGCGGCGCGCCCTGGAAGAAGGTTACTCGAACCCAACGATCCGAGCGCGGATCAAACTTAGTCGCGCCAAAGATCGCCAATTTACAGCGCAGTAAGTGCATTGGTAACGCATCTTTACGCAGCACATTCATTTGAATATCCCCCATCGCACGGTTGCCTAGCGTCCATACGCGACGTGTGATCGAACGATAAGCCGGTTTTTGCAATAGAAACTCTGCTACGGACATTTCTACATCACAGTCAAGCAAGGCCTGGTACAAGCGATTCACTTGTCTGCCGATATCAAGCGGCAGTTCTTTTTCTTCTCCAGCCTCTTCCCCGCGAACACCAAGCCTTGGCTCTTCTTTATCTTGTGAGCGATACCAGAACCAGTAGTTGTTCTCGGCTAGTGAGTAATCCGCATCAATCGCCCAGCGGTACTTGCTTTGCAACACTTCCAGTAAATCTTGGATCTTTTTCCCGCCCGGAATAGATAACGTTTCATCCGTATTCATTTGGCTAGCAAATTCATCCACTAAAGATGGGTAGAGTTCGATCAAGCAAGAGGTGAGGATTTCTTGGGCTTCCACACTCATTGTTTTCTTATGCTCGACCAAACTCGCCCAGTTCGGATGTAATGCCATTAACGTTGTTAGCTCCGATAGCAGTTGTTTGATGTCTGCTATCGCTTGATGATTGAGCCTGTCTTGATGTTCATTGATGGTGATGACTTGCTCTAAATGACGCTGTGCTTTTTGCAGCAATCCTTGCAAAGGAGCATGGAACGACGCTTCACATGGCATCGCAAAGACTCGCGCTACCGCACGTTCGCGAGAGGTCATCCATTGGTCAACGATGCACGGGTGATTAATCAAGTATGGAGCCATGCCTAAGCCAGTCGCATTGCCGACACCAAGGTAGCGCTGCAAGCCACGATGCAAAGCCACCGCGTTGTCGCCACCTTGCTGAAGTGCCAGATAGTGCACCCAATCTAGGCTGAATTCACGCAACATATATACGGCACACATTTGCGCACTAAAAGACTGGCTGAAATCTGAGTTGTTCTCTAACAGTTTGAAATCGGCGATACCAAACTTTCCGTTACCATAAACAGCTGTGGTACGCAGGATATAACCCACTTCAGCTAACTCTTTCGGCTCAGGCTGCTCGCCTTGAGAAAGCGCGCTAACAATGTGCTCAAACACGCGCACACTTTTGTTTGCGCGAGCAAGAACAAGTACGTTGTTTGGATTACGTCCCGCTTCTTGCAGCGGTACATTTTCTCGCAATCTTTCCAACAAAGTAACATCAACATCGCCTTGAACCAGTGCAAATGTGACGTCCCACTTTTCAGCAATTACGCGATCATTACGCTCGTCGTCGGCAATTTCATCACAGAATACCACCAAATGATAAACGTGCTCTGGCGTGGTCAATTTGTAAATCACATGACCATAACCACGAGGACAAAGCTGCCACTCATGCTTGGTTACTTGCCAGTTTTGGCTTGCCATATTACGAATCAGACTGCGAACAAAGCTGATTCGGTTTTGGTGCATTGCGCCAAGCCTTTCGGCTGCCATGACAATCGCTGCATCGCGCATAGTTGCTTCCGTATAAGTAGAACGATGTGCATCCATTTTGCTCACCACCTATTTGTTATTGTAAGAATACTAGGGTTTGTGCGGATGCAGGAGGAAAACACCCGCACAAGCTCCACGTTGTTTGAATTAGATAATTGTTATAGCCCTTGCTCTTTCGCCATTTTGATTGCGATTTGCGGCGCATTCCAAAGTGACGGTAACAGAATCAACGAAACCGGAACCGCGGTAATCACAATGAAAGATTGCAGTGCAGAGATGCCACCAGAGCCAAGAGAAATCAGGATTAGTGCCGTCACACCCATCATTACGCCCCAAAAGGTACGGATGATCGCATTCGGCTCCGTTTCACCACTGATCACGACACTGATTGTGTAGGTCATTGAGTCGCCCGTCGTGACGATGAAGATCGTGGTTAAAATCAGAAATAGAATTGAAGTCAGCATTGGCATTGGTAGTTGCTGAGTCACCGCAAGCAAAGCACCTGGCAGGTTAAAGCCTTCGAACGCCGCACTCACGCTACCCGGTTCAGCAATTTCAAACGCAAGACCTGAGCCGCCCACAATCGTGAACCAAAAACAGGTGGTTAACGGAGCCACAATACTGATGGTGGAAATGACTTGTCGGATAGTTCGACCACGGGAAATACGCGCAATAAAAATTGCCATCATCGGACCATAACCAAGGAACCAGCCCCAGAAAAATACTGTCCACCAGCTTAGCCAACCTTCATCACCACGGTAGGTCGCCATTGGGATAAAGTTATCCAGCATGCTCCCTACACCTTGAATGTATCCGTTAAAGATAAAATTCGTAGGGCCAAAAAACAGGATGTAAACCATCAATGCCATTGCCAGAATCACGTTGTAACGACTAAGCAGTTGCATGCCTCGGCTTAATCCACTGAGTGCTGACAAGGTGTAAAGCGCAATCGCAAACAAGATGATGATAAGCTGAGTGGTAAAGCCATCAGGAATATCAAACAGCGCATTTAACGCGTAGCTAACCTGCAAGCCTAGAAACCCAATGGGCCCGATGGTGCCCGCGGCTACCGCGATAATGCAGCACGCGTCAATCAATGCACCGAGTTGGCCTTTAAGTGCTCGTTCGCCCAAGACTGGGTAAAGCAAAATACGTGGTTTTAGTGGTAAACCTTTGTCGTAATGTAGGTGCATCACCACGATGGAAGTTAAGCTACCTACAATCGCCCAAGCTAGAAAGCCCCAGTGCATAAAGGATTGTGACAACGCATTCACCGCACCTTGCTGCGGGTTATCTTGCGCGCCGTACAAAGGGGGTGGGCTAACATAGTGTGCGATAGGCTCAGCCGCGGCCCAGAAAACACCACCACCAGCCAATAAGGTACAGAAAATAATCGCCATCCAGCGGAAAGAGTCCATTTCTGGTTTTGCAATCCCGCCCAACATCACCTTGCCTGTTCGCCCTGCAGCCAAGCCAAGACCAATAAGAAAAGTGAGAAGCAGCAGTAACTGCCAGTATGGACCAAATACCTGAACTGCCCAGCCAAAGCCAGCGTTAACGATCGTAGATAACAGCTCGCCGTCATAAAGTGCAATAGCAACGAACAACGCGATGAAACCACCGCTATACCAAAAGGCCGGGTTATTCAGTCCTAATTTGTCCGTCGTGTTTTCTGTTGTTGATGTGTTGTGTTTTGCTTTCGACTTGCCCGATGACACGCTCATCGTGGAAGCTTTCATGCTATTGGTTAAATCAGACATACTCTGGCTCCAGAGGTTCTTTGCAGCAGCCAAAGACTGGCTACAAATGTGAGTTTTACGCCTGCCGTATTGTTATTATGTGGGCAGGCGGTTCCTACTTTGGGGAATGCTATGAAAAAGGCTCTAATCCTTCTTTAAGGAAGTTGAACCAGTTTTCACCCAATATTTTTCCAGCCTCAGATTCACTGAATCCGTGACCCATTAATCCGTTGTAGATGTTCTCCATCCCTGCGCTGCCGCAGAACCATGGCAGCGCATCTGGCCATCCCGAGTTACTTGCTGAACCTTCGCCGTAATCCATCGCTTTTGACCAACGCCCGTTGCGCATCCATTCCAATACTTGTTGCGGTTGGTTTAAGCACAGATCACTACCGATGCCTAAATGGTCGACGCCAAACATGTCTGCGGTTTTCGCTACCATCTGGCAGAAATCATCCAGCGTGCACTGGCTGCCATTTGGCAAATGGAATGGATATAAACTGAATCCAATCAAACCACCGCGCTCCGTCAGTGCTTTGATCACGGTGTTGGATTTGTTGCGCAGTGCGTCATGCGCAAATGTCGGGTTAGCATGGCTGATACAAATTGGACGCGAAGAGAGCTCGATAGCTTCCAACGTCGAACGCTCCGCGCTGTGGGACATATCAATGATCATCCCGACTCGGTTCATCTCTTCAATCGCTTGCTTACCAAAGCGAGTTACGCCGGAATCGTTTTGTTCGTAACAACCTGTCGCCAGTAAGCTTTGGTTGTTGTAGGTCAGTTGCATGATCAGCAGACCTTGGCGGCGCATCACTTCAATCAGGCCAATTTCATCATCAATCGGTGAGCAATTTTGCGCGCCGAAGAAGATGCCGACTTTACCTTCTGCTTTGGCTTTTTCTACATCTGCCATTGAATAAATAGGCATGATGAGGTCCGCATTTTGCTCGAAGCGCAAGTTCCATTCAGCAAAACGCGTTAAGGTTTCGCGCGCAGTTTCGTGGTAGACGATGGTGGCATGAACGGCGGTAATGCCACTCGCCTTAAGCGTTTGGAAATACTCTCGATCCCAATTGCAGTACTGCAATCCGTCAATCACAATCCGTTGTTGGTACATAACCACTCCTTAAACAATTTCTTAGCCTTTCAGTGCGGGTAACTGACACCATCAGCTACCCTGCTGTTCTTAGTAAGGGCGCTGATAAGCGGTTTTCACTACGGTGTAGAACTCTTTGGCGTACTGCCCTTGCTCACGAGGGCCAAAGCTAGATTCTTTACGGCCACCAAATGGGACGTGATAATCTGTACCCGCAGTTGGCAAGTTAACCATGACGCAGCCCGTTTGGACTTGCTGTTTGAAGATCGCGCTATTGCGCAGACTTTGCGTGATAATGCCGCCTGTCAGGCCAAAGCGCGTATCGTTCGCGACTGCAATTGCCTCATCCAGATCAGAAACGCGAATCACGCTTGCCATTGGTGCAAAGACTTCTTCTTGGTTCACTTCCCAGCCATTCTGTGTATTTAAAAACAGAGTTGGTGACATGTAGTAACCGTCATGCTCTAGGCTCAGACGCTCACCACCGAAAGCCAGCTCCGCGCCTGCTTGGCGTGCGTTTTCAATCCACTCAAAGTTCGCATTCAGCTGGTTACCATCAACAACAGGACCCATGAATACGCCCTCTTCCAGTGCGTGACCCACTTTTAATTCGCTCATGCGTTGGATTAGCACTTCAACATACGCGTCGTGAATTCCGTCCATAACCACAAGACGAGAAGACGCGGTACATTTTTGACCTGCACCCGAGAATGAGCCTGCGATTGTGGCTTCAACGGCAATTTGAATGTCTGCATCATCCGCCACTACGAGCGCGTTTTTGCTGCCCATCTCTAGCTGACAACGCACAAAGTTTGGTGCCGTTGCTGCCGCTACTTTACGGCCTGTGTCCACAGAACCAGTGAAGCTCACGCCGTTCACATCTTTCGAATTGATAAGGGTATTACCAACTTGCGAACCGCTACCCAAAACGAGGTTAAACGTGCCAGCAGGTAAACCTTGGCGATGGACAATCTCAGTCAGTGCAACGGCACTCGCTGGAGTTAGGTTGGCAGGCTTCCAGACGACACTGTTGCCAAACGCAAGTGCTGGCGCGATTTTCCAAGCCGCTGTTGCTGTTGGGAAGTTCCAAGGAGAGATAATGGCGATAACGCCGACGGCTTCGCGAGTAACTTCAACGGAGACACCTGGACGGACGGAAGCAGCGCTATCGCCAATTTGACGCAGAACCTCAGCAGCAAAGTATTGGAAGAATTGGCCAGCACGGTAAATCTCACCTCGACCTTCAGCAAATGGCTTACCTTCTTCACGCGAAAGCAAGGTGCCCAATTCGTCACATCGTGCAATGAGCTCATCACCAATCGCTTGTAGCACTGCTTGCTTGCGCTCGATTGGTGTTTTTTCCCACTCTGGCTGCGCTGATTTAGCCGCTTGAATCGCTTGCTCTACTTGCGACACACTCGCTTGTGCGAAATCGCCAATGTTTTCGCTGATATCAGAAGGGTTAATATTGGCGATGGTGTCCATGCCCGATTGCCATTCACCTGCTATATAGAGGGATTTTTCTGCTTGAACATTGTTAATAAAAGTCATGGTTCTTTCCTTGTTCTTCCGATTTGTGATGGCAAGCCACTCACTCACTGATCTCTAATTATTCTCGTTGGATTTATTCTGGTTGGCTTGCCGACGCGTAGACAACAAACTCCACCAACATCTCTTCTCGCGCTAACCCTGCAACCACCATGGCGGCGCGATTTGGGTACGGCGCTTCAAAATATTCCGCGTACACTTGGTTAACGGTCTTTAAGTATTCCCTGTCAGTCACATAAATCAGGACCTGCAACACCGAGTCCAAAGACTCCCCTGCACACTCCAGGGTGTGAATGAGATTGTTAAAGGTTTGACGTGTTTGTGCTTCGATACCGCCTTCCACAACCGCGCCTGTGTCATCAATAGGAATTTGAGCCGTATACAGGGTTCCGTTGTTGACTATCGCCCATTCAAGCGGCGCTTTAGAAGCAAATAGACTGGTTTTAACTGGGTGTTTTTTAGTAGGAGTATTCACGTGCCTTTCAACCTTTGTAACAACTTTGTTTCAATATGGTTAAATGATGCACATTGACAGGCGATAAATCTAACGGTAAATTTTTGACATTTGATAAATTAAACTTATCACTCTGTTTAAAATAACGTAAATAAAGGGATTAAGAGGCATTAGGGATGAGTATTAAGCTTCAACAATTAATGCATTTTGTGATGGTAGTCGAGGAAGGAGGCTTTCGAGCCGCTTCACATCGTGCAAATCGTTCTCAGGCGGCACTGTCCACATCGATAAAAGAGCTTGAAAAAATTCTAGGGCAAACGCTGTTTGAACCCGGAAACAAAACCAAATTGACCCCGTTTGGTGAAATTTGTCTGCCCAAAGTGGTTCAGTTTCTCAATATCTACAGTGCACTAGACAACGATCTCAAAGCAGCCGCTGCCGGACAGCAAGGGAGAGTGCGAATTGCGAGCGTTCCTTCTGTTTCAGCGAAGCTCATTCCTAGCGTGTTGGGCGCCTTTTGCGAACAGTATCCAAATGTAGAAGTAAGCTTGATAGACGATAATGCCGCTGGCGTCGAGGCTCGCCTACTCTCCGGTGAGGTCGACTTAGCGCTCGGTAACCCCTCTCACCTCGATGAGGGCGGCATTGACTTTACGCCACTGTTAGCCGATCCAATAGGCGTGGTATGTTTAAAGGATAACCCTATTGCGAGTCATCCAGAAGGAATCGAGTGGCAAACTTTGTTGGAACAACCCTTTATCCGTAACGGCACTTGTACACTTCTCGATCCAACCCCAGCAAGAGCTCTGAGTCAGCAAGCGCTCTATTCGGTCGAAAATATTACTTCGCTGTTTTCTGTCTTAGAACTTGGGATTGGTGTCACGACCCTACCGAAGCTTGCTTTCCCAACCAATGAAACACGCTTGGTTTGGATTCCGCTTATCGAGCCACCACTTGAAAGGCAAATTGGTATATTTACGTTAACCGATCGCACGATCTCGCCTCAAGCTAAAGCATTTCACGATCTTTGTGTGCATTATTTAAACTATCAAAAAGAAGATAAATAATGGTTCGATTAACATGCGGATAATTAAAAGCCTCCATATTCAGAGTGGAGGCTAATTTGTATTTGTGTATTCGCTTCGTTCTATTTTTTGCGACGATTTCGGTTCTTATACACCACGCAAAAGTTACCACGCTTGGTACGACACTTTGAGCAACGTTCGCAATCTACTGGTGCGCGATTGCCTTCTTTCCAACGTTTGATCAACTGCGGCTCAGCCAATAAAGGGCGTGACACAGCAAAAAATTGGATATCTGTGTTTTCTGCAATTTTCTCAATCGCATCAATGTCGCTCAGCCCGCCGACAGTAATCACCGGTATGCTAACGTCCTGACTGATCACGTGACCATATTCGTGAAAGTAACCTTCTTTTTGTAGTGTGTAACCATCGAACGTTTGACCAACAAGTTCGTTTGCTTTGCCGTGAATATTGCCAGACACGACGATCGCATCAACGCCTACTTCTTCAAGTGTCTTACAGACGACGCGAGTTTCATCGAACGTTAAACCGCCGTCAAAGAACTCAGTTGCCGTCAGTTTAACGAGGATGGGAAATTCGCTTCCAACCAGCTTTCTGGTTTCAGAATAAATTTCTAAAAGAAAGCGCATGCGATTTTCTAAGTCACCGCCATATTCGTCTTCTCGACGATTATAGTACGGGCTTAAAAACTGGTTAATTAAATAAGTGTGCGCCGCATGAATCTCTACGCCGTCAAAACCAGCGTCTTGAGCACGTTTACTCGCCAATGCGAATGCCTTTACGATGTAGTCTATTTCGTCCTTTGTCATCGCTTTGCCTTGCGTATTTGTACCACGCTCAGGCACGTCACTCGGAGCGAAGATGACACGCTCACCGACGTTATGGGTGGTTTTGGTGCCACCGTAAGCAATTTGCATCACGATTTTAGAATCTTGTTGATGTACTAGCTCTGTTAGCTTTTTGTATTCTTCAATAAAAGAGTCGTTGTAGATCCCCATCATACCTGCGTTGGGTTTCTCTTCTTCAACGATATTGGCATAACCCGTGACAATAAGCCCAACCTCCCCTTTCGCAAGCGTTTCGTAAATATCGTAAAGCTTTGCCGTCATGTGACCATCTTCGGTCGCCATGTTCTCCCACGTTGCGCTTCTCACAAAACGGTTCTTTAGGGGCATGTTGCCAATGCGGGCTTCGGAAAACAAAATGCTCAAAACCAGTCCTCTTAAAGTTGTCTTTATGTTTTATCTTTTCGCAAGAAAACAAGAACGAAAAAGGAACAGCGATACACGATGTATGGCTGTTCCTTCTCTGAATCCTTGAGACCTGCAAACTACAGGCGCACCTTAATGCCTCGGAGACGACAAAACTTTAATCTGGGTTAAGGTTTGGTGAGTTTTTAGATTATGTAAAAGGATGATTCTTAATCGTGTTCATTTCACTGGAGCTAAGATGCTTCCTCACCCACTTTCAGTCGTAAAACTTTTGTATTTCGCTTCAACTCAAACATTCACATTGTTAGTTTGTATGCTGCTATGGGAACTAGCACTCCCCCCAAATGTTTACATTACAAACTATCGATATTGAATTCTCATATGGTAAGTAGAGTTATTGCGCTGTTTATACTTTTTAGCTTAAAAGTCGCTATTTCTTGGCATTATTACGCGTCAGCGGAAACGTGCTTCACTATGTTTTACACACTGGTTGTTTTTGCTTTTAGATATGAATACGTGATAGTGAAGCTAGAGGAGGAACAGGAAAAACAGTGAAAATAAAGGACAATAGAAAGTGAAATGACCTTACTTCTAGGTAAGGTCATTCATGCATTCAGCAGCAAAAGATATTAGCGCGTAGCAAACGCTTAGGTTTGGTTATTACAGAGCTAGAGGAATCAACTCGACGCCAAGCACACCACTGATCCCCATCACCACTAGCAGTGAGACTTTAAACACCGACTTTGACCAAGCGATGTAGTTGTTGTCATCAATGCTGCGAAAGGTCACTTTCGTCCACATAAAGCAAACAACCGCTGCAACTGCTAAGTATTCATACCCGGCTTCACCTAGTAAAAATAACCCCAATGATGCTGCTCCAAAAGCCACGACATACGCTTTCATGTGTCGATGCGCTTTATGAATGCCCTCTTTAACTGGCAATACGGGAATCCCGGCTTCTCGGTAGTCTTGCATGCGGAACATGGCAATGGCATACGAGTGCGGCATTTGCCAGAGACAGAACATGGTAAAGAGTAAAATCGCTTCCAAGCTAATGAAGTTTGTTACCGCTAAGTAACCCACCAATGGCGGAACTGCGCCTGAGATACTTCCCACTAAGGTCCCATACACCGAGTTACGTTTGTACCACATCGTGTAAAAGAACACGTAATACACGTAGCCAAGCAACACGACGACAGCGGATAGTGGGTTCACTCGGATAAATAACAGTGCGGTTCCTACCAGCAATAATGCAAGTGCATAAACAAACGCAATATCGATATTGATGTTGCCTTTCACTGTTTCACGATTTCGTGTACGTGCCATCTTTTGGTCGATATCACGATCGAAAATATTATTCACCACACAACCTGAAGCGATGACTAACCCAACACCAACTAACGTCGTAACGAACAACATTAGACTGGCTGGTTCTGTTTTTGCGGCGAGGAAGAACCCCGCCGCAACAGAAATCAGGTTGCCGAAAATAATGCCCGGTTTAGTGATAGACAAATAACTTTTCAGCATACCTTGACCTACAACTTCATGTTGACGTTCATGTTGTAGATGATCCATACCGAGCCAGCGATAAGGATAAGTACAACAATGGCGGTAAACATCAGTGATACAAGGTTCCAACGTCCGTCGGATGTTTTTGTTTCCATGTGCAAGAAGTATTTAAAGTGAACAAATATCTGCACTAATGCACATCCAAATAGAATCGCATAGGTCGTTGTATCTGGTAATGATTTCGTCCAAACAAAGTAGAACGGAATTACCGTCAGAATCAGTGAGGCAATAAAGCCTTTCACGTAATCTGACGAACTGGTTTCTACATGTTGATCCATTACATTACCCCCAGTAAGTAAACGATGGTAAAGACACAAATCCAAACGATATCTAGAAAGTGCCAGAATAGGCTTAAGCAGTTAAAGCGCATTGCCATATTGTCGTTCAGACCTTTCGTCGACAGTTGATGATACGCTACCGCTAACCAAATCAGACCAAAGGTTACGTGCAGGCCGTGCGTACCAACCAACGTAAAGAATGCCGATAGGAATGCACTTGTTTGTGGCCCATAGCCTTCTTCAATCAGGTGATGGAACTCATAGACCTCCATACAGATAAAGCCAAGACCAAGCGCGAACGTGACTAACATCCAACGTTTGAGACCAGCAACGTTGTTGCGCTTCATCGCGATAATGCCAAAACCAAATGTGATACTGCTAAACAGAAGCAGCATGGTTTCGACAAACACGAATGGGAGTTCAAAAATGTCTTTACCTGTTGGGCCCGCAATTGAATTGCTCGACAGCACAGCGTATGTCGCGAACAAGGTCGCAAACAGTACACAGTCACTCATCAGGTAAACCCAGAAGCCAAATAGCTTGTTGCCATTCGTGCCATGGTGGTGATCATGGTCGTGATGTGCTGCGATATTAGTTTGCATACGTCACCTCCAGATCATCTTTACTTTCGCTGTCTTTCACTGAGTTTTTCTTCGCTTCTTCAAGCTGAGCTCGACGTTCGGCCTCAATTGCTTTGATCTCTTCAACTTCCACGTAGTAATCCACATCATCGTTATAGCTATGCTGAATACACGTCACGATAATACCGACCAAACTTGCCGCCGCTAGCCACCAGATGTACCAAATCATGCCGAAGCCAAATAGGAGCGACCAAGCCGACACGTAGATGCCTGTTGCCGTGTTTTTTGGCATATGAATACGTTCGTATTCCACTTCTTTAGTTGGATCGAACTCGCCACTTTGTTTCTGGTACCAGAAGGCATCCAGCACATCACCTTTTGGTAGGTGCGCAAAGTTGTAGAACGGCGGTGGAGACGATGTTGCCCACTCAAGAGTACGTCCACCCCACGGGTCACCAGTTAAATCACGATTTTGCTCGCGGTCACGGATACTCACGTAAATTTGGATGAACTGAGACAATACGCCCAGCGCAATCACAACCGTACCTGCTGCGGCAATCGACAACAGTGGGAAGTATTCTGGGTTGATGTCTTGGCTTAAACGACGAGTCATCCCCATAAAGCCCAGCGCATAAAGCGGTAGGAACGCCATTAAGAAACCAATAATCCAAAGATAGAACGCACGTTTGCCCCAAGTTTCATTCATGGTGAAACCGGTCGCTTTCGGGAACCAGTAAGTGATCGCAGCGAAACATCCAAACACCACACCACCGATGATAACGTTGTGGAAGTGAGCGATAAGGAATACTGAGTTATGCAGAACGAAATCTGCACCCGGAACAGCCATTAGTACGCCCGTCATACCACCAACAGTAAAGGTGATCAGGAAACCCACCGTCCACATCATTGGCGTCGTAAAGCGGATGCGGCCTTTGTACATGGTGAATAGCCAGTTGAAGATCTTCACCCCTGTTGGGATAGAAATGATCATCGTGGCAATACCGAAGAAGGCATTTACGTTCGCGCCAGACCCCATCGTAAAGAAGTGGTGTAGCCAAACAACAAAGGCAAGAATCGTGATAACTACGGTAGCCCAAACTAGCGATGTGTAACCGAACAACTTTTTACGTGAGAAGGTTGCGGTGACTTCTGAGAACACACCAAAAATTGGCAAGATCAAAATGTACACTTCTGGGTGACCCCAAGCCCAAATCAGGTTGACGTACATCATTACGTTGCCGCCAAGATCATTGGTAAAGAAGTGCATGCCTAGGTATCTATCCAGCGTTAGCAGAGCGATAGTCACCGTTAGGATTGGGAATGAAATGATGATCAAAATGTTTGCACACAGAGACGCCCAAGTGAAAACTGGCATCTTCATCATTGGCATAGACGGAGTACGCATACGCAAAATGGTCGCGAAGAAGTTCACGCCTGTTAACGTCGTACCAACACCTGATATCTGCAGCGCCCAAATCCAATAGTCGACCCCGACTCCTGGGCTTGCCTCAATACCTGAAAGCGGCGGATACGCTAGCCAACCTGTACGACCAAATTCACCTAAGCCGAGAGACATGTTTGTTAGGATGACACCAACAACAAACAGCCAGAAGCTCAAGTTATTCAGATACGGGAAAGCTACGTCACGCGCACCAATCTGCAATGGCACGATGATGTTCATCAAACCAATGACCAATGGCATCGCTACAAAAAAGATCATGATCACGCCGTGGGCAGTAAAAATTTGATCGTAGTGATGCGGTGGCAAGTAACCTGCTTCACCCGCAGAAGAAAGGAGTTGCTGACTACGCATCATGACTGCGTCAGCAAAACCACGAACAAGCATCACCATCGCTACTGCGATGTACATGAAGCCAAGTTTTTTATGGTCTACTGAAGTAAACCATTCATTCCACAAATATTGCCACTTTCCGGCTTTGGTCACCGCGTAAACTACGGCTAAACCAACCAGCGCCACAACCGCTAGGGTGATGACGATAATAGGTTCGTGGAATGGAACTGAATCAAGAGTTAATCTTCCAAACATTACGATTATCCTTGGTTTTCAGGCAAACAGTTCATTGAACCAGGATGCTGAGTCACAACGTCGGTGAACAAGAACGGAGGAACGCTAGAGAACAAAGTGACTGGCTCTGCGATACTTGGCGCTGCCAGTGAGCTGTATTGCTCCCAATCTTCAATACGATCAGGGCTCGCCTTCACTTTCTGCACCCAATTTAGGAACGCAGCACGATCAGACATTGCTGAAGCTGTGAACTTCATTTGCGAAAAGCCTTCGCCGCTGTAGTTCGATGCAAAACCCTTATAGTCACCTTCGTGGTTCGCTATGAGGTTGAGCTTGGTTACCATTCCTGGCATCGCGTAGATCTGTGTACCTAAGCGAGGGATGAAAAACGCGTTCATGATGTTGTCCGAAGTCAGTTTGAACTGCACTGGCACGTCTTTCGGGAACGCCACATAGTTCACCGTCGCAATGTTTTCCTCTGGATAGATGAACAACCATTTCCAATCGAGTGACACCACTTCGATGGTCATTGGTTTAACATCACTTTCCAAAGGTTTGGATGGCTCTAGTTCATGAGTCGAACGCCATGTGATCGTCGCAAGAATCGCAATGATGATGATTGGAATTGTCCATACCACCACTTCGATTTTGGTCGAGTGTGACCACTCGGGTGCGTACTCTTCTTCAGTATTAGAGGCGCGGTATCGGTAAGCGAAGTAAATCGTCATTAAAATCACAGGGATTACAACGATCAACATCAGCAAAAGAGCAGTAATAATTAACTCTTTTTCTTGCACACCAATGGCACCTTTGGGGTCAAGTAAAGCTGAATTACATCCTGAGAGCATAAGTATGACGGACGCCAAACTTCCCCTCGACAAGATGCGTTTATATCTTGAGGCTTCCATTAACTTTCTCGATGGTTGTCTGGTTTCAAAGCAGATGCCAATCAAAGTAAATAAGAGCTCACAAATTGCGCAGAGGTAATGTATGAGAACAAGAAGAAACTTCGATAAGCAGTTATTCTACTTACAATTTTTCAACTTCGTCATCAAGCATTTAACCAGCTAGAATGAACCGTTATTTACTACGATACGATTGGTACCAAGCCAAGAACCAGTTGTTATAGTCATTAGAATGTTTATGTGTTGAGCATGAGTAACGTCGGGCTCAGAGCGAAACAAAACGGAATTGAGTGGAGATCAAAACCACACTCTTAGTGTGAGTTTATTGTTACACTTTGAAACACTATGTTACATTTGGCGCATTATGAGGAGTAAAAAGTTAAAGCTCATTAGCCACAACTGGAAACTAACCTTCCATTAATGGAAGTTACACACTTTAAATCGAATATTAACCTCAACACGAATTTCTCGTGCTTCAACAATTAATTATTTAAAAACAAACAGTTGAAACTTAAAATTAATGAGACTGACTATCAACTTCATTTATGCAGATAGCCTTAATGAGAAGCGGAAACTAAAAAACAAAAAGTGTGACCAGCATCAAATTAATGATTTCACTTAATATTTGAGTGGTATTTACATCTCTTTATTGGATTGTGAGAAATCATTCTCAAGGTAAATCCAAACATAAGTTGTAAATACATTTGGGTTGCGCAGAATTAGCACTCCACAACATAGAAAATGTTGAAATGGAAAGAGACTTATTATTCAGGTCTATCAGAGCCTTATTTCAGTGATCACTTACATACGAATGCCGCCATCCACTTCTAAAACCCTGCCAGTAAAGTAATCACTCTCAATAATGTATTTTACTGCATGCGCGATTTCGCTTGTTTCGCCCATCCTGCCAACTGGGATCATCTTTTCTAATCGCTCTATGGCTTCGGGTTTCATTTGCTCTGCCATCGCGGTATGAACTACACCTGGTGCAACCGCCGCCGCGCGAATACCGTATCTTGCGAGCTCACGAGCCCATGTTGTCGCCATGGTCGCGACCGCCGCTTTTGACGCAGAATAATTGGTTTGTCCGATATTCCCTGCTCTCGCAACACTAGAAATATTGATGATAACGCCTTGGGAGCCACTCTCAATCATCTTGACGGCAGCTTCACGCCCACACAAAAATGTTCCTGTCACGTTAACGTTCATGACCAAATTGAATTGATCCAAAGACATCTTACTGATCACGCCATCTTTTGCTTTTACAAGTAACCCATCTCTTAATACGCCAGCATTATTGACTAACCCATTGAGTTGACCAAAATCTTGGATAATCGCTTCAAACGTGGTTTCAACATCGATTTCGTTGGTGACATCCACTTGATATGTCAACGCTTTCGCACTCAGCATTCGACACTGCTCTTGTGTTTCCATTAAGCCACTGGCGTTTACATCCAACAACGCTAAATCAGCGCCAGCTTGAGCAAGGGTAATGGCCATCATTTGCCCAAGCCCCTGCCCTGCTCCTGTAATGGCAATAACACTACTTTTTATGTCCATATTGGTGCACTCCATAGCTCGTAATGTTCTCTATCTCAACCAGTCTAAGTTGGCCGAAATGATGCGCGTTTTAGGTCACCATCTCGGGCTGGTTTGTCACAAAACTCGGTCTAGCCTTTCTTACTCTTGTATAACTCAAATAAGCTTGAGAAATCGAGCTCGCCGTGGCCGCTCGCGTTGTGGAAAGAATATAAGTTGCGCGCTAACGACCCCATCGGAACCGAAGAATGTGTTTGTAACGCCGCATCTAACCCCAAGCCGAGATCTTTTAGCATGAGTTTGCTCATAAAGCCCGGCTGGTAATCGTGACTGGCTGGCGCACTGTCCATCACACCTGGGCAAGGATTGTAAAGATCCAATGCCCAATTTCGGCCAGAGCTTTGCAGCATGATGTTTGATAGCACTTTTGGATCGAGTCCATGATCGATACCTAGGTTTAATGCCTCGCACGTACCAGACATTAAAATGCCGAGCATAAGGTTGTTACAGATTTTCGCCATTTGACCATCGCCTGCTTTGCCAGCATGGAAAACATTTTTTCCCATATACTGCAAAATCGCATTGGCTTTAGAAAACGCTTGATCCGAACCACCAACAATAAAGGTTAATGTCGCCGCTTTCGCGCCAGCAACGCCTCCCGAAACGGGCGCGTCGACAAACAACACACGTTTATTTGCCGCTTCATTGGCGACTAATCGCGCAGAGTCCGGATCAATGGTTGAACAATCAATCATCAAGGTACTTGGCGAGACAAGATTGAGGACACCTACGCCGCCGTGTAAGTCACCAAGATACACGGAACGAACGTGAGACCCTGCTGGTAGCATCGTGATGACTGTGCTAGCACCATCTACTACCTCTTCGATAGAGCTCGCCACCACCGCACCAAAAGGTACTAGTTGCTTTGCGGCTTCGCTATCGACATCGAATACTTGCACGTTAAATCCAGACGCGAGTAAGTTTTGCGCCATAGGATGCCCCATTCTTCCTAAACCGATAAATGCGATGGTACTCATGATCATTCTCCTTATTGACCTAGTGTTTGTTCACCCAAATTAGCAAGCGGATGCTCGTTATCCGACCAAAGCGAGGTAAACAAAGTATCGATAACATCTTCATCGACTTCACTGACACTGTTAAACATCCAGCTCGGCTCGCCATCCCGGTCAATGAGCCGAGAACGGACGCCCTCTTTAAACTCACCTAATAAGGCACTGCGAACCGACAAACTCAACTCTAAACGGAAGCAATCTGCAAGCGGTAAGCTGTGGTACTCTTTCACTTGTCTAAAGCAAATATGCGCGGTGATCGGACTGCCCGATGCGAACGTTTGTTTCGCGTTTTCTATCCACTGGCTATTCCCTTCGATAGTCATGATTCGCTGTGCTATCGCATTAAGATCAAAGCCTTTGCACGCTTCCTCTATCTGATCTAAGTATGGACAAATTTGCGTGGTTGGTTTGCTATCAATAACTTGTTCTTCCATTAACTGTAGTAGTGCAGTTACCAACTCTTTCGCGTCTTCTTTGCCCCACTGGAGCCGCTTTAGCTCATCCAGTAAGGTGGGATACTGCTCTTCCAACAGTAACCAATCGGCCAAACCAATAGTGACAGCGTCACTTGAATTTACCATTGAACCTGTCAATCCGAGGAATAAGCCCACTTGCGGATCTATCTGGCTTAAAAACCACGTACCTCCCACATCAGGATACAGTCCGATATTGATTTCTGGCATAGCAAGGCGTGATGTTGTTGTCACAACTTTATGGCTGGTTCCCATAAAAAGCCCCATCCCACCGCCCATGACAATACCTTCTCCCCAACCGATAATGGGTTTGTTGTAAGTGTGGATGAGATAGTCACACTCATACTCCAACGAGAAATAGTTCGTACAGAACTCTACGATTTTTTCTTTACTCTCGTTATGCATGACGTGATACATAGCTCGAACATCACCACCAGCACAGAATGCTTTTTCTCCAGCGCCAGTCAGTACCACACAAGCCATATGTGGATCATCTTGCCACTTGATAAGCTGATCGTTGAGTTGGACCAACATGTCATACGTCAATGCATTCAATGAAGCGGTGTTTTCTAACGTTGCGATACCAATGCGGTGCACGCCATCTAAGCACTCTATTTCACTAATGGTTACCATCCCTGCCATGTGGCCTCCTATCGGTTTTTCCATTGCGGTGGGCGTTTTTCTAAAAAGGCGCGAACACCCTCAACTTGATCTTCCGTATCAAAAAGATTCAGAAATAACTCTCGCTCTTTCATTAAGCCGTGCTTAAGTGGCGCAGAGCGCATATTTTGAATGAGCGCCTTACATGCGGCGACAGAAGATGGTGACTGGTTCGCAACAGATTCAGCAAGCTCCAGCGCTTTACTTAAAGCTTCGCCTTTGGGAACCAACTCCTCAACTAGGCCTAGTTCTTTTGCTTTGTCAGCGCTGACTTGCTCTCCACATAAAATGATGCGCTTTGCCCAGCCTTCCCCCACTAACGCTGTGAGGTTTTGGGTACCACCAGCACAGGGCAAAAGTCCGACTTTGGCTTCTGGTAAAGCAAGTACCGCTTGCTCTTCAACGACTCGAATATCACAAGCTAATGCCACTTCTAACCCTCCGCCCATGGCGTAACCATTAATGGCGGCAATGGAAACACCACGAAATTCCGAGAGCGTTTCAAAGGCTTCACCAAAGCATCGCGCCATGTCTGACGCAACCGCTTTGTCACCGTCAGAAAACAACTTGAGATCCGCACCAGCAGAGAAAAACTTTTCTCCACTGCCAGTTAAAACCAGTGAATAAACCTGGTTATCATCGTTAAGTGTGAGTATCAGCGATTTCAGTGCCTTGAGACTCTCTGCTGTCCACGTATTGGCTGGCGGGTTGTTCATCGTCACCAGCGCAACGTGATTAGCGATCGTATGTTGAATGGCAGTTTGGGTTAATGGCATATCTGAATCCTTTCTCAATGAGCAAATCCAATACTTCGCTACAGCAAGGCCGATTCCTCAGAGAGCAAACGGCGCGCGATGATCAAGCGCATGATTTCGTTCGTTCCCTCCAGAATTTGATGCACACGCACATCTCTGAAATGACGCTCCATTGGATACTCTTTGATGTAACCATAGCCGCCATAAAGCTGCAGCGCTTGGTCGCAAACCTGAAAGCCCACATCAGTTGCGAACCGTTTTGCCATCGCGCAATAAGCCGTGGCATCCGGGTCATTTCGGTCGAGTTTACTGGCGGCATAGCGCACTAACTGCCGCGCAGCCACTAGCTCTGTTGCCATGTCTGCCAATTTGAATTGTAAGGCTTGAAACTGCGCAAGCGACTTGCCGAACTGCTTACGTTCTTGAATGTACCGTGCCGCCCGTTCAAGGGCCTGTTGAGCCGTACCGACGGAACAGGTCGCAATATTTATACGCCCTCCATCAAGCCCTTTCATCGCAAAGACAAAACCTTGCCCTTCTTCGCCCAGTAAATGGCTAGCTGGAATAACGACATTTTCAAAAGTAACCGCTCGTGTTGGTTGGCTGTTCCAACCCATTTTGGGTTCTTTGCGCCCATAGCTGATACCATCAGCGTGAGCAGGAATAACAAATGCGGACACGCCTTTGGCACCCGCTTCTCCGGTTCGCGCCATCACGACCAAAACATCTGTCTCTCCTGCGCCAGAGATAAAGGTTTTGCCACCATTCAACACGTAAGTATCACCTTTTTTGCTCGCGGTTGTGGCCAACGAAGCGGCATCCGATCCCGCATTAGGCTCGGTTAAGCAATAGGAGCCTAACCACTCCCCCGTAACCAATTTCGGACAGAACTGCGTTTTGGCTTCATCGGTAGCAAAACTGGCTATCATCCAACTGACCATGTTGTGAATCGTCATAAACGCCGTAGTGGACGTACATCCCATGGCCAGTTGTTCAAAGATAATTGAAGCATCCAAGCGACTCAGCCCTAGGCCACCTTGCGCTTCTGGAGTGTAGAGACTGAGAAACCCCAGTTCCCCCGCCTCTCTCAATACGTCTTTGGGGAAGATCTGCTTTTCATCCCACTCCGCCGCCATCGGTGCTAAACACTCATCGGCAAATTGCTGAGCGGTATCAGCAAATGCACGTTGATCTTCATTAAGTTCAAAGTCCATAAAAGCTCCTTTTATTCACTCAGCGCAGTTGGATGGTCAGATTGGGCCCCGTCGGAATATCGTCATCAAACCAACGTGCCGTCACCGTTTTAGTCTCGGTATAAAAACGTACCGCTTGTTTACCATACGCATGTAAATCACCATAGAAACTGCCTCTCCAACCAGTAAAGGAGAAAAATGGTAAAGGGACTGGAATTGGCACATTAATCCCAACTTGACCGACTTGAATGTCATGCTGATATTTTCTCGCAGCAGCGCCATTAGCGGTAAATATAGAAGTTCCGTTGCCGTAAGGGTTGCGATTCACTAACTCAATGGCCTCTTGCAACGTTTCGACTTCCATACAAACTAAAACAGGGCCAAATATCTCTTGCGTGTAAATCGACATGTTCGCTGTTACACCGCTAAACAAGGTTGGGCCAATCCAGTTTCCACCGGGAAAGCCGTCCACTTCACACTGACTGCCATCGAGTTCACACACTGCGCCTTGTTGTTTGCCATCTTCGATTAGGTCCAATACGCGTTGCTTGGCTTGCTCACTGATCAGTGGGCCATAAGCAGCCTGTTCATCATCCCAAGGCCCTGGGTGTACTTTCGCCATCGCCAGTTTCAGGTCTGCAATCCATTGTTTTGAATCGCCGACAAATACCGCAACAGAAATTGCCATACAACGCTGCCCCGCAGCCCCTACGGAGGCTCCGATTAGGTTATTCACCACTTGATCTTTGTTTGCATCAGGCATGATCACCATGTGATTCTTTGCACCAGCAAAAGCTTGAACCCGTTTAAAATGTTTAGTCCCTGTAGTGTAGATATAACGGGCAACGGGAACCGAGCCAACAAATGACACCGCTCGAATATCAGGATGAGCCAGAAGAAAGTCGACTTGCTCTTTGCGGCCATGAACGACCTGCAACACTCCTTTCGGCGCGCCAGCTTGCTCAAATAGTTCAGCTAAACGAATAGAGGTCAATGGCACTTGTTCGGAGGGTTTGAGCACAAACGTATTGCCCGCAGCGATAGCGATTGGGAACATCCACAACGGAATCATGGCTGGAAAGTTAAACGGCGTAATGCCGCAACACACACCTAGGGGCTGAATCATTGAGTAACTATCAATATCCGTGGCAACGTTTTCGACGGTTTCTCCCATAATATTGCTGGCAATGTTTGCAGCCTGCTCAACCACCTCGATACCACGCCACACATCGCCTTTGGCATCCGCTAAAATCTTACCCGTTTCATGAGAAAGCAGTGTGGCAAGCTCATCATGATGCTCTTTGAGCAAGTGCTGATAACGCAGCATAACTCGGGCACGCTCGGATATTGCCACTTCCTTCCAAGATTGGAATGTCTCTTTCGCATTATCAATGGCGGCTTCCATCTCGTGCTCTGTGGAACATGGAACGTACGCAATGACATCATTAGTGGCGGGATTGGTTACCTCAACCCAATCCGATGTTTGAGATTCACGAAACTCGCCACCAATAAACAAGGGAACCAAACGAGTCATCATTTACTCCTTTCTAATTTCAATTAAAGCGGTATTTCAATGCCTATCGCCGTGGCTTCTCCACCACCGATACAAAGTGACGCAACACCCCGCATCACTTTTTTGGCTTCGAGATCACCATTGGTGCCTAGCGCTTGTAGCTGACGCAAACTGTGAATCAATGTCACCAGAATTCGTGCGCCACTAGCCCCTATCGGATGCCCAAGCGCACAAGCTCCACCTTTAATATTTACTTTGCTCGTATCTAGTCCAAGTTCCGCCACCGCTATTTGTGTCACAACGGCAAAGGCTTCATTGATTTCCCACAGGTCCACTTCATAAATTGACCAATCTAGCTGGAACAGCAGTTGCTCAATTGCGTAGACGGGTGCCAAAGTAAATTCTGCAGGTTTTCTGGCATGTGTAGAGTGCGCCTTGATGATCGCAAGTGGTTTAAGCCCCTGATGACGCGCAGTGTCTTCATCCATAAGCACAAGAGCCGCCGCGCCATCTGAAATGGCACTCGAATTAGCAGCGGTCACCGTACCTTTTTCATCGAATGCAGGTTTGAGTTGAGGAATTTTACCAAGGTCAATCGAGCGTGGGTGCTCATCGTAGTCCAGCACCGCTTGTTCTGACTTGGTATTGAGTGAAACCGGCGAAAGTTCATCGGCAAACAAGCCTCGCTCTTGAGCTTCCAACGCACGTTTTGCCGACATCACGGCCCATTCATCCATTTGCTCTCTGGTGAACTTAAGCCTGTCAGCGACTTGCTGAGCATAAACACCCATTAAGTGCCCTTCGTAAGCATCTTGTAGCCCATCGAGAAACATGTGGTCATACGCAGACTGGTGCCCCATACGCATTCCCTTTCTCGCCTCCCTCAGCAAATACGGCGCATTGGTCATACTTTCCATACCACCAGCAATGGCAGAGCGAATCGTTCCAGCTTTAATGAGATCGTGCGCTAACATGACGCTCTTCATGCCAGAGCCACACACTTTGTTAATGGTGGTGCACCCTACACCCAAAGGAAGATCTGCCCCCATAGATGCTTGCCTCGCAGGAGCTTGTCCACACCCTGCTGGAAGCACACATCCCATGAACACTTCATCCACCGAAGTCACATTCACTTCGTGCATTGCCGCCTTGATCGCCAGTGCGCCTAATTGAGGAGCAGAGTAAGTTTGCAACTTGCCTTGAAAGCGCCCAATTGGCGTTCTTTTCGCGCTGACAATCCAGATGTCTTTTCCCATGATTCGCATTCCCTTAAGGTATATGTGAACACTTGGCAGACTGATGACACCCTACATAGAATTACTCACCAAGCGCCGCACCAGCCTTTATCGCCTTTTTCACTAGCAAACTTTCATTCCGCGATTTCTTGACGTTTACGTAAGCATAGCACTAGCCTTTACAATGAGATGAAAAAACACACCAAGCAGGCGTTTATATTTCAAAGTTGATGTTCGACCTTCCCATTAAAGGTTCGATTTCCAGAAACTGGATTTTTATTCGAGGTAAGTATGTTATGGAAAAATACAAGATCAGTGACCTCGCCAAGGAGTTTGATATTACTACTCGCAGTATCCGGTTTTATGAAGACGTGGGTCTGATTGAACCAGAGCGAAAAGGCAATATGCGCGTTTATCAACGCAGGGATAGAATTCGCCTCAAACTGATTTTAAGAGGGAAACGACTCGGTTTTTCGTTGGCAGAAATTCGTGAACTTTTCGAGCTCTACGACATGCAACAAACCGAAGGACAGTTGTTGAAAATGCTCAATATCATTGAAGAGAAACAAGCCGTCCTACAGCAACAACTCAACGACATCAGCGTCGTTATGGCAGAGTTGAATGCCGCTAAGGAGCGTTGTATTCAAACACTCAAAAGCAAGCAGACATAAACGCTATACTCAATTAGCAACACCGCTACAGGCTTTTCCACCTTACCTCTGATACCGGGAGACGTTATGAAAAGCACCTATACCCCACTCAATTTCGGACTTGGTGATACCATCGATATGCTCCGAGAACACGTTAATGCCTTTGCTACGGAACATATTGCGCCCATCGCCGCTGAGATAGACCGCGATAACCAGTTCCCGAATCATTTATGGCCTTTGTTGGGAGAAATGGGGTTGCTTGGTGTGACCGTCGATGAAGAGCTTGGTGGTGCAGGCATGGGATACCTCGCTCATGTTGTTGCCATGGAAGAAATCAGCCGTGCCTCTGCGTCTGTCGCTTTAAGCTACGGCGCTCATTCTAACCTGTGCGTCAACCAAATCTTTCGTAACGGCACGCCTTCTCAACGTGAAAAATACCTTCCAAAACTCATTGATGGTACGCACGTTGGCGCCCTAGCGATGAGTGAGCCCAATGCAGGTTCAGACGTGATAAGCATGCAACTGAAAGCGGAGAACAAGGGCGACCATTTTGTACTGAATGGCAACAAAATGTGGATAACAAACGGGCCCGATGCTGACGTAGTGGTGCTTTACGCTAAAACGGATGTCAGCGCAGGTTCACGTGGCATTACCGCATTCATTATTGAACGTAACTTCGCAGGTTTCACTCATGCTCAAAAGCTGGACAAGCTAGGCATGAGAGGCTCGAATACTTGCGAACTTGTATTTAACCATTGCGTAGTGCCAAAAGAGAATATTCTTGGCGAGTTGAATCAAGGCGTCGAGGTGTTAATGAGTGGGCTGGATTACGAGCGCGTCGTCCTCGCTGCCGGACCACTCGGGATAATGCAAGCTTGCATGGACATCGTGGTCCCGTACGTACATGAACGAGAGCAGTTTGGAAAACCCATTGGCGAGTTTCAGTTAGTTCAGGGCAAGATCGCCGATATGTACTCTCGAATGAGTGCAGCAAAAGCGTATGTATATACCGTCGCAGCGGCTTGTGATCGAGGTAACGCAACACGCAAAGATGCGGCAGGAGCGATTTTGTACAGTGCAGAGCTCGCCACACAAATGGCACTCGATGCAATACAACTGCTCGGTGGGAATGGCTACATCAATGAATACCCTGCTGGTCGTTTGCTACGTGATGCAAAGCTTTATGAAATCGGCGCGGGTACCTCAGAGATTCGCCGCATGTTAATAGGCCGAGAGTTGTTCGAAGAATCTCGCTAACGGAACATACGACAAGGAAGTCATTATGGCCATTATCAAAAGTAAAACTAAGCCAACTGACGAGTTATTTCTTTCCAATAAAGCTGCGATGGAAACGTTGGTCACTCAACTTAATCAACACATCGAGACCATCAAACAGGGCGGCGGTGAAAAAGCCATTCAGCACCAGAGGCAAAAAGGAAAACTCCCCGCACGAGAACGCATCGCGCGCTTGCTTGATGACAACACTGACTTTCTTGAAATCAGCCAGTTTGCCGCCTGGCAAGTGTATGACGAAGCGATCCCCTGCGCTGGCGTTATCGCCGGCATTGGTATCATAGAGGGGATTCAATGCATGGTCATCGCCAACGATGCTTCGGTAAAAGGCGGAACCTACTACCCACTCACGGTAAAAAAACACCTTAGAGCGCAAGAGATTGCCCAACGTTGCCAACTCCCCTGCGTGTACTTGGTGGACTCCGGTGGCGCAAATCTCCCTCATCAGTCCGACGTCTTCCCCGACAAAGAACACTTTGGTCGCATTTTCTTTAACCAAGCGAGAATGTCGGCGAAAGGCATCCCCCAAGTTGCTGTTGTGATGGGGCTTTGCACTGCTGGGGGCGCGTACGTACCTGCCATGGCGGATGTGTCCATTATGGTTAAAGAGCAAGGCACCATTTTTTTGGCGGGGCCACCTTTGGTGAAAGCGGCCACTGGCGAAGTCGTGACGGGTGAAGAGCTCGGCGGTGCAGACGTGCATTGTCGAAAATCTGGTGTCGCAGATTATTACGCTGAAAATGATGAACATGCCCTAATGCTTGCGAGAGAAGCCATTGCCAATGCCAATAGAACAAGACCTGTTAAGCCAGAAAACACCGTGCTTCCTCCCCGCTACGACGCAGAAGAAATCTACGGAATTGTGAATGCCAACTTACGACTGTCATTCGACGTTCGAGAAATTATTGCCCGCATCGTCGATGATTCTGATTTCGACGAATTCAAAGCCTTGTACGGCAGAACGCTAGTGTGTGGCTTCGCTCGTATTCAAGGACACTTGATTGGTATTGTGGCAAACAACGGTATCTTGTTTTCTGAATCGGCACAAAAAGGCGCGCACTTTATTGAGCTGTGCGCCAAACGGAAAACACCGCTTCTCTTTCTCCAAAACATTACCGGCTTTATGGTCGGAAAAAAGGTTGAAGAAGAAGGCATCGCAAAACATGGCGCCAAGCTAGTGATGGCCGTCGCTTGTGCTGACGTGCCGAAGTTTACCGTGATCATCGGTGGATCGTACGGCGCTGGTAATTACGGCATGTGCGGCCGAGCGTATGATCCAACCATGATGTGGATGTGGCCGAACGCGCGTATTTCTGTTATGGGCGGAGAACAAGCAGCAGGCGTTTTAACACAAGTTCGAAAAGACGCGAAGGAACGTCAGGGGGAAGAGTGGTCAGAGCAAGAAGAGCACATTTTTAGAGAATCGATCATAGACTTGTATGAAACACAAGGACATCCCTATTTTGCGAGTGCTCGGCTATGGGATGACGGAATTATTGACCCTAAAAAAACGCGTCAGGTGTTGAGTCAAGCGTTAATGGCAGCATTAAACGCCCCCATTCCTGATAGCGAGTTTGGCGTCTTCAGAATGTAAACATCCAAAGATGAATTAAGGAAGTTAGTATGCAGGAAATGCAACCAAGCATTGTTCCCAACGCCCAAAGGCAAGATGATGTTCTTTGGCATGTCGATGATAATGGCGTAGCGACCATTACCCTAAACAGAACAGCCAAACACAATGCTTTTGACGCTTGTACGATCGACTTGCTGATCCACCGCCTAGATTATCTCGCTTTACGAACGGATGTGCGGTGCTTGGTATTAAGAAGTAACGGTAAGCATTTTTCATCCGGGGCCGATTTGAATTGGATGCAGTCGATGGCCGACAGCACGAGGCAAGATAACTTCGTTGATGCCCAAAACTTGGCAAGACTCATGGAAACATTAGATTCGTTCCCTCAACCCACCATCGCAGTTGTTCAAGGTTCCGCTTATGGTGGTGCTTTAGGGTTGATTTGTTGTAGTGATATCGCCATCGCAAGCCAAAGTGCCAACTTTTGCTTAAGTGAAGTTAGGCTTGGTTTAGTTCCAGCAACCATTGCGCCTTACGTCATGCGCGCGATGGGGAATAGACAAGCTAGACGCTATATCTTAAGTGGTGAAGTCATTTCAGCCGAAGATGCCGAACGGTTTGGTATTGTGCACGAAGTGAAAGAAGCCAAACAGCTTGAAAGTGCGGTCGGTAGCGTAATCAAGACTTTACTACTGAATAGCCCAGATGCGATGCGTAAAGCAAAAACGCTCTGCCATCAATGTCATCAAAACCCCATTGATCAACAACTGATTCACTATACTAGCAAGCTCATTGCGGACATTAGAGTATCACCCCAAGGTCAAGATGGGCTGCAAGCGTTTCTTGAAAAACGTAGCCCAAGTTGGGTCACCAAGTCACAGGACAAGTAATGCTACCTTCCAAAGTAAAGATTGTCGAAGTAGGTCCTAGAGATGGGTTGCAAAATGAATCTCCTGTTGCGACCCAAACTAAAATCCGGCTGATCAACTTACTCTCTGATACTGGGTTAACGCATATTGAGGCGGGCTCTTTTGTCTCACCCAAATGGGTGCCACAAATGGCGGACTCAATAGAGGTCATGAAAGCAATAACACGGCGAAATCATGTTACCTACTCTGCCCTGACTCCAAACCTAAAAGGCTTAGAACAAGCGTTGGAGGCTGACGCCAATCAGGTCGCAATTTTCACTTCATCCTCAGAAGGATTCTGCCAACACAATATCAATTGCTCGATTGCAGAAAGCCTAACTCGCTTCGAACCTGTAATGCGATTAGCCACCAAACACGGCATCCCTGTTCGTGGCTATCTATCCTGCGTTGCCGACTGCCCTTACGATGGCCCGACAGCCCCTAAACAAGTGGCGAGCGTGGTCAAATCACTCATCGATTTAGGGTGTTATGAGGTGTCTCTAGGCGACACAATCGGTACAGGCACGCCAAACCGTATCGCTGCTATGCTAGAAGCCGTCATGTTGGTTGCACCTCTTCCCCAGCTTGCTGTCCATTTCCACGATACATGGGGACAAGCACTCGCCAATATTCATCAAGCATTGAATATGGGCATCAATACCATCGACAGCAGTGTAGCTGGGCTGGGTGGATGCCCATACGCTCATGGCGCATCAGGAAATGTCGCAACGGAGGATGTACTATATTTATGCCAAGGGTTAGGAATAGAAACGGGGATCGACTTAGAGCTACTGGCTAAAGCTGGCTGGATGATCAGCGAAGAGCTGGGTCGGCAGCCTACATCAAAAGTGTCATTAGCATTGCGTAACCGCGTATTATCACTTTCGTAGAAGGCCATCCGGCACCTCAAATTCTCCCAACCCAAGTTAACTTGCTCTACTTTCGAGTAGGGAAGCGAAACCGCCCGCCAGTACGATAAATAATTAGAGAAAATAAGATAAGCACACAACCTACTAGTTTATTTGCCGTTAGCACTTCGCCATACCACAGCACGCTCAGAATAACCGTCCAAACTGGTTCTAGTATCATAATTAGAGCAGCGTTACCTGCCTGAACAAATTTTTGCCCCATGGTTTGCATTACGTAACGCAAGCTCGTCGCTAATAAGGTACTCAACGCAAACCACCACCAAATAGAGGAGTCAACCTCTGCCGGGAAAGATTCCATAAAAAATGAAACCAACAAACCTAAGCAACCTGCTGAAAAAAGTTGCACGCAAGTAAGCAGCAGCACAGGTAGTTTTTGAGAGTATTTGCTATTCACATTAAAATGAAGCGCCAAAACCAGTGCTGCACCAAGAAACCACAATTGACTGGCCGATTGTTTCCAGCCATCAACTAAAGAAAGACAAGCAAGACCTAGTACAGCGATAGGCAAAGAAAGCCAGAAAATTCGTTGTGGTCGTTGACGAAACATAACCCATGCAACAATCGGCACAAACAGCATGGAAAGGCTCATGATAAATGCGCCCTCCCCGAGAGTATCACTGATAGAAATAGCGTAAATCCATGTCATAACGGCACTGCCTAACAGGAGCCCGACACCACCAGCAGAAAGCACATCTTTTAAGTTTGCTTTCAGCAAAGGTCGGTAACATAGAGGCAGTAAGCAGAGCGAAGCGATAGTAAATCGCGCCCCAATAAAGCCAAAAGGTGGTAAACCCTGTATTGTTTCCTTAGAGAATATCCAGCCAAGTGCAGCGATCATCGTCGTCGCAACCAGAATAACCGTCGCTTTGCGTTCTGAGTTAAACATAAGTACTCACAAAATATGGAACACACAATAGCGCAGCAAGAGAGTTTTACTGCGCTATTGTGTAAATTTGAAAGGAGTTTCTGTCGAGCGGAAGTGAAAGCCCGATCCTCTCCTGTATTGTTGTCACGCAGATTGAAGTTCTGCTGCTAGATACATTAAATGCAGGCAAAGTCTTAAGGCAAGCCTTTTCGCATACTAAATTACTTTAGCATTCTATACAGCAAGCAAACTGGCTAAAACCTGTACCGGGTGTCGAACTACCTCCCCTTCAAAACGCTTAACTTGACTGCGGCAGGAGTAGTATTGCGACTTCAACGCTCCTCAATACAGGTTGAATAAGGTGAATTGCTTTTTACCCATCGCCCCTACAATGAAAACCTATTGATTAACTACAACGAGCGGTTAAATTGCTCCACGGCCTCTACAACACGGCTAGCGCCATCTTGTATTTCATTCATCACATTGCCTGCTTTTTCAGAGAGCTCTAGCGTATCTAGTGCTTCTTTTTGGCATTTAGCGATCAGCTTAACTGCGTTATCTGTTCGCTGTAGGTTTTCACTGACCATTGTGACAATTTCATCGGTGGTTGCATTGGTTCTTGTAGCAAGCTGTCTGACTTCATCAGCAACAACGGCAAAACCTCTACCATGCTCACCCGCACGAGCCGCTTCTATCGCCGCATTTAACGCCAATAAGTTAGTTTGGTCAGCGATACCACTGATGCTATTTACCAACTCGCTAATACGCGATGAGTGCGCTTTAAGCTCGTCAATCGCGGTGTTCGCTTGCTGCATTTGCTCGGAAAGTATCTGCATCTTTTCTAACGTTGAGCCTATAACCTCTTGCCCTTGCAGGGTTTGTGTACCAGTTTCTTGGGAGATTTCGTTCGCCAATTGCGCAGCCTGGGCCATTTTCTGTTCCTGCATCACCTGCTGGGTAATATCTGTCGCGAACTTAACGACCTTGTAGAGCTCTCCTCTGTCGTTATGGATAGGGTTATATGAAGCCTCTAGCCACACCTCTTCACCATAACGGTTAACTCGTTTGAATCGCTCTGATGAAAATTGCCCTTTTGCTAAACGTTGCCAAAACTCACGGTAAGCTTGAGAGCTCGACTCTTCCTGATCACAAAACATGCGATGATGCTTCCCTTGAATCTGATCAAGCGTATAACCCATTGTGTTTAGGAAATTATCGTTGGCTTTTAAAACATGGCCATCTAATGTGAACTCAATCACCGCCATAGAACGACTTAATGCATTTAGCATGTCCTCTTGCTCACGGGATGATTTGATCGTTCGCGTAAGTTCAGAAGCAAAAACAAAAAAGCTTTCTACTTCTCTGTGCTCATTTAAAACAGGCTGGATAATCGTTCTTAACCAGGCTTCCTCACCATTACCTTTCTGTACTTGCAATGCCCCATTCCAGAACACTTTATCTTGGACGGCTTTCTTCATTCGATGAAAGTGATCTGTATTGCGCGAATTTGACGGTACCAATTCAGTAATTGATTTCGTTAAGATCTCATCATCATTTAAGAAAAGTTCTTGCTGTAGCTTAGTATTTGCAGAAGTAATGAGGCCTTTACTATCCAATGTTAAGCGGATCATCTCTTCATCTAAACTGGTTTGGATTTGCTGCAGGATTTGCAACTCCTGCTTTAATCGTTGATTTTCTTGTTGAAGCGACTTATTAAAAAACATGACTTTCTCTCATTTGACCGACCTTCGGATTAGTCAAAGGTTTATTATTTGTATACCGAATAAACTGCAAGCGGCAAAATCGTTTGGTTGCATATTCAAACGCGATTTCTATTTCTTATCAAAGGACCCCGCAGGGAATACGGCGATTTTTTCTCCAGTGTAACCTAAGCGCAGTATACTGAAATTTCTTCAGCACCCAAGTTGTTTATATATTTATCAATATTAAAGCTCTTTATCGCCAATTTGAGGTTTGTATTTGTGGATATACTTATATGGAGAAGTGGTGTGTTCAGATCAATAAGCCTTTTCATTTAAAAAAAGGGCCTTGACTTAGTTCCAATAATTTTCGCCGTTTTACCGCTTTTCCACCCGACTTTTGAGCGATTACCCACTCCTTATTCGCTTGTATTTCTATTAACAACGCACGGAGGAACCAGCAACAAGCGCATCGATTTGCCCAGTATCAATACGTTGTGGTATCCGCTCATTCAGTTTGCCGTGAAGGTGATGAATCACCACCTCACCAGTCGACTCGTCACGATCAGAAATGAGGCAATGAGGTAATGAGGTAATGAGGTAATAACGCATGACACCAGAGATTACATTATGTGTCCAACATTGTGCCCACTCCTAAGTTTCATAACTTCCTTCCCTCGGACGCTTCTATCTCTCACCACAGCAACTATGCTTTAAACGACATGTATTCAATTGTCTAGCTTCAACATATGAAGGTTAAGTGAACATAAACAAGCGAAGGAAACAGGGCCATGGAAGTCGATAAAAATGATAAGTTAACAAAAAAATTACAGATAGTGATTCATTGGTCTGTAAGAGTATTGTCGATAGTTATGTTGTTTGTAATCGTCATGGGTGTGATAGATGTTGCATGGACGATATATCAAAAACTTATCACGCCACCTAAACTCATTCTGACGATTTCAGATATGCTAGCCACTTTTGGTGCTTTTATGGCCGTTTTAATTGCTATTGAAATTTTCATCAATATAACTATTTACCTGAGAGAAAATGTTATTCATGTAAAAATCGTCATGGCCACCGCGCTGATGGCAATCTCCCGAAAGGTCATTATTATAGACTTTGAAACCTTGTCTCCAATGTACCTGATTGGAATTGCGGCTGTAGTTCTTAGTATGAGTCTTGGTTACTGGCTGATCCATAAACTGCCCAATAAGAGCCATACTGAATAAACTTCTCAGCCTCCCGACTTTTCAGATACTCTCACGGCATGAAAAAGTCTTGTCTTGGCACGTTGAAGCTAATAAATTCCTCCATGCTAGGCTCTATATACTGCGAGACTACAAGATTATAGAGTAGTGCCTAGGCGGAGAAATTATCGATATTGTTTTCTAGCAGCTAATCTTTGAGTATTGGCACAGCTCAATGGGGGCAAGTGTTGCTCCAGTTCCCCCATCTGATATATACCCTCAACATCTATGCATTTTACTTTCAACTTTTCCGTGGTCCTCTTAAACAAGGTCGTCACGAGTAGCCTGAAGGATTACATCCGGCTAGAAGTAACAGCCAGAAAAGTGATTGTCAGGTGGTCGGTCATCTCGCCGTAAAATTAGCTCTTAACGTATACCTTCAGCTCAGTTTGCGAAACAGCCTTAAAGGTCAAAGTAACTTTCAATCCCATTCAGAGTGTTGGTCGTGGCCACAGCGGCTAATATCAACCCCATGATCCGACTTACAGCGCTAGCTCCTGTATTCCCAATAATCCTGTGTATGCCGCTGGCCATTAATAGCAAGATATAAACAACCAATAGTACCAGTAGCATCACAGCCACGGTCTGGACTTGCTCCCAAATATTAAACCGCACGTTCTCTGTGAGTAAAACGGCGGCTAATATTGCGCCAGGGCTAGCAATTGATGGAATGGCTAGAGGAAAAACTGCTGTATCATGATGACTATTGAGCGTTCTGATTTCTTCTGCTGGTTTACTCTCACCAAATATCATAGTCAAAGCAAACAAGAACAATACGATACCGCCCGAGATTTGAAACGCAGACAAGGGAATACGCATTGCTGTAAGTATGATTTCACCAGCAACAACAAAAAACAGTAGGATAGCAGCGGAGAATAGAGTCGCAAACAGAGCGACCTTACGCTTTGCCACTTCTTCATAGCTTTTTGTGGCTGCGATAAAAACGGGCACAGTACCTATGGGATCGATGACAGCAAAGAAAAAGATAAAAGTTGCCACAAAGTCAATCATGCTACTTTCTCCAGTACCAATTTAGCTTTAAGGATAGAAGATCAGCTTGAAGTAGCAGAGAAAATGTTTGACGCTAACATAGCGAGAGCTCATTCAGAAAAACAAAAATGGTGCGTTATTTACAATACAGAACTTACTTCTATCCTATCGATAACTATTAATATCTCAAAGGTAATGACTACCATACCTAACGGTAGTCGCCATCGCTTTAGACTTCTCAGAGAACATCAAAAAAAACAAGTGAACGAGAAGAATATCGACGTCATAAGATAGTGAGGCTTTAGTGTTTATACCAGTGCTCTTTTGACTCCATTTGAGCTTTTACTTCTGCACTATATTCAGCAGTAGGTCGTGCCAATAACCTTGGAATGCCGATAGGTTCTCCGGACTCTAAACAATAGCCATACTCCCCTGCGCGCAAGCGAGCCAACGATCGTTGAATCTTAGGTAACAGCTTTTGCTCTCTATCTATGATTCTTAATGCGATTGCAGATTGCTCCTCACTGGACGCCCTATCGCTTTCGTCACTGAATTCCATTGGCGCAATCATCTCTTCTTTCGCGCGTTCAATATGCGCTAACGTCGATTCATAAAGCTCAAATAATCGGTTTTCAAAAAATGCGAGCTGAGCTTCATTCATATAATCCGCCTCGGGCGCTGCAAGAATTTCTTCTTCTGTCATGACATGCTTTTTCTCTTCGTTCATAGAACCTCCACACCGAGATAAGAGTTCGCTCTCTAAATTCCGTACATCTGAATCTGTATAACTTAACGACGAATGAATGCGCCAATAAGGTGCAGTACTCGACACAGTCACAAACTGCTTGATGCCAGAGTTAAGATCACCGACTATATTAATTGTTATATTATAACATTACACTATAAAGAGCATGAGCATGAACACCCAGAAACTCCCTGTTACGGTTTTGTCCGGCTTTCTAGGCGCAGGAAAAACAACCGTTTTAAGTCATATTCTTAACAATAGACAAGGCAGAAAAGTGGCGGTCATCGTCAACGACATGAGCGAAGTCAACATCGACGCAGCGACCGTTCAGAATGAAGTTTCTCTCAACCACAGTGAAGAAAAGTTGGTTGAAATGAGTAACGGCTGCATCTGTTGTACCCTGCGTGAGGATCTACTTGAAGAAGTTACTAAACTCGCGCAAGAAGGCAGATTCGATTACTTAGTTATCGAGTCCACTGGCATCGCCGAGCCACTCCCCGTTGCAGAGACTTTTACTTTTGCCGATGAAAACGGGCTCTCACTTTCAGACGTTGCACGTTTAGACACCATGGTTACAGTAGTTGATGCGATTAACTTTCTGCGTGATTACGATGAAGCTAAGTTCTTAACAGAGACAGCCGAATCATTAGGTGAAGACGATGAACGCAGCGTTGCTGACTTACTCGTTGATCAAGTAGAGTTCGCTGACGTTATCTTGATAAGTAAAACCGACCTTGCTGAGAAATCAGAAATCGAAAGGCTTCTTGCGATTCTTAAAACTCTTAATACATCGGCCACTATTCTTCCTATCTCGAATGGTGAAGTAGAACTTGATGCGGTACTCGACACACAAAGCTTCAGTTTTGAAAAGGCACAACAAGCCCCAGGTTGGTTGAAGGAAATGCGAGGCGAGCACATACCGGAAACCGAAGAATACGGCATTTCTAGCTTTGCCTATCATGCGAGACGCCCTTTCCATCCAGAGAAGTTTTACGACTTCCTCCACAATGCGAAAGATTACGGCAAACTAATTCGTTCCAAGGGTTATTTTTGGCTAGCAACCAGACCAGAGTTTGTCGGTCAATGGAGCCAAGCGGGAGGCATCGCACGTTATGGTGTTGCGGGTATGTTTTGGAAAGCGATTCCGAAGGAGGAATGGCCGACGGATCAAGATTACCTCGATGCTATAAACGACATTTGGCAAGAACCATACGGCGATATGCGACAAGAATTGGTGTTTATTGGTCAGGGATTAGAGCAAGAGAAGTTGATTGCTCGTCTCAACGAATGCTTGTTAACAGAAGTTGAGATGGAGCAAGGGCTCGACTATTGGTTATCTCTGGAAGACCCTTTCCCTGAATGGGAACAGTAAACGACTGAGATACAAAAAGCCTCCCACCATTCGGGAGGCTTTCTCGTTACACAGAGCCAATTTTGGTATACCGAGCCAATTCAGTAAGTCCGTTCTCGAAACAACCCGAGCAAACATGCAGCGAGGGAATCCTCACCAGTGCATTCAAAGCGTCTTCTTCTGACTCAACTTAGCTATTTTCTTTGGCCAAGGATCTTCAAATGTTGCCCCTTGTTGCCATTGCTCCAGTTCCGCATCCGTTAAAAAGCAGTTTTCCAGCGCATCAATAAACACATCGATTTCGTTTTCTTGCCCAATCACCGTTAAGCGACAACGACGATCACCAAAGCGGCTTTCAACACTGTCTATCTTATCTTGCAGGATTTGACGATGCTCTTCAGTGAAGTTTTGCGATTCGTCATTGATTATCGAAGCACGCCAAAAGCCTGTAATTTCAAGCCCCACGTTGCCGTTTGCTTGACTCCAAAGCAGTGAAACATCGTCTCGAGTTGGGAACCAAAAGAACCCTTTACTACGGAACACACCTTTAGTTAAATACTGATGGCAGGTATTCCACAAACGCGCAGGATGAAAAGGCCGATCGTCTTTGATCACTTTGGCGACAAGGCTTTGTTCGTCTTTATCAGAGAGATTCAACGGCTCATTCACCGTCTCACGAAGTTCTGCGATTAGCTGCTCAACAAGGAAGAAATTGTAGTCTTGCTCACCTTTCGACATGCGGATATCCAAGTTTCCCCATGACGTTTTGATTATCTCGGTGTAAACATTAAGCGGGTGAATCGCCTGTGCGATGTTGCGAACGGTATTGTCGTCCACTTTGTCCGTCTTGGTGAGCATGATACGGTTTGAGAACATGATTTGCTCTACCAACAAGTTTTCAACGCCGCGAACACCCTGCTGCACGTTCTCCTGCCACTTAGGGATTAAGGCAGAACCTTGTCGATAGTCATCTCGCAACCAAGTCGCATCCACCAACGTAATTACGTCTTTGAGTGCGAATTGTGCGTTACTTTTGAAGTACTCGACCAAAGGTAAAGGATGACTACTGCCCGACGTTTCAATCACAACCCATTCTGGCGATTTTTCTGCGCAGAGCTTTTTAAGGGCTTTATCGAGCTGCTTTACACCACTCAGGCTGCTGATGCTGTCTCCACTGATCGTAACAAAGTTGCCCTGCTCTTCACTCACCGCATCGGTATTTAAGATAAGCACGCCATCGACGTCTAACTCACTCATGTCATTAACAATAACGGACAGATCAATACCAGAAGAATCGGCTTGTTGAAGAATGTTGCGTAAAAACGTGGTTTTCCCGGACCCGAGAAACCCATGCAAAATGGTGACTGGAATTGATGGCATACTTTTGACCTACAAACTCTGGATGAACGCATGTTATAACATAACAACTTAGTGAGTTATAGAAGGAATCCAATTGCTGTCTTAGACGCAAAACTTAAGAATCGGTAAAGATCACAGGGGCTGATTTCTCAGAACTCTCCTTCGTTTCTCATCACGTTTCATCACAAGCAAAGGTCTGACTATTGATAAAAATAATAAGTGGTTACAAAACGACCATTGCTTTGTTTATAAAATTGGAGAAAGATGACAATACAGCGATTTATAGGAGGTGGTGTTATGACTTTAGTTCTTACCGTTCTTATTTTCCTAAGTTGTATTGCGATGCTCGCAATTGGTGTGATGTTTTCACGTAGGCCGATCAAAGGCGGAGGTTGTTGCAAAGCGTCCGATGTTGCGGATGTGGGCACACGTAAAAGAAAAAATCGCAGTCATTATTCTTCTAGGAACACATATTGACACTCACCTATTGCTCCAACCTCACAACACAAAATAGCATAACTGAGCCCTAACAAATTGTCGGGACTCAGTTTTTCGTTTCTACTAGATAATCAAACTCTGATACTCGCGCCAAAAATGAAGGTTTCTGGATGTTAGGAAGCGACTTCGCGATAGGTAAGTCGGCTTTCATTGCATCAACCGGACGATTACGAACTAAAACTTCAAAATGTAAATGTGGTCCGGTTGAACGACCAGTATTCCCAGAGAGGGCTATTTTTTGCCCACGCTTTATAACTTGACCTTTTTTAACCAAGATTTTATTCAAGTGTAGGTAACGAGTTTTGTACACACTGTTATGTTCAATCACTAAATAATTACCGGCATAAGGGTGCTTGCGGACCGCAATTACTTTTCCATCCCCAGTAGAATAAACTGGCGCACCGATTGGTGTCGCGAAGTCCGTTCCGTTATGCGGGGTGACTCTTCCCGTCACTGGGTGTTTACGCTTGGGGTTAAACCCAGAGGTGATTCGGCGGTATGCCCTATCGACAGGATAACGGTTAAACGCTCGCTCCAAACTGTTACCAGCTCTATCATAGAACCGTCCATCCTCGGCTAGAAATGCAGCGACTTCGCCCCTCGCTAAGTTAAAAGAAATAGCCTTAATCTCACTATTGCCAGTTTTGTGTTCACCTAAATATTGCTGTTTCACTAATATATCGAAACGGTCACCGGCTCTAAGAGATCGCGCAAAATCAATCTTATCTTTCATCACCTGCGTAATATTTGCGACGTGGCCTGATGCCAATCCTACTCGATGTGCCGAGACTGAAAAACTCCCTTTGATTTCTCCCGAAAATAAGGTTTCACGCCATTCCCCTGAAATTTCCTGAAATTCGTAAGAGAAGGAGCCATCGTTTTCTCTAGTGTAGATAGCCTTCTCTACAAGGCTCATATGATAAATTAGTCGACTCAATTGCCCCATGTCATCCATCACTAATTCAAGCTCTTCTCCGGGCTTAATCATATCTAGCTGCAGGTGATCAAGATCAACTGAGAGAATTTGCTGCAAAATACCGTAAGGGAGACCCAATTGAGCGAAGATACCACTGAGCGTATCTCCCACTTTAACTATATAGTGTATTTGTTTAGGTTTAGGCAACGGAGTCAAACTGACATCTGAGGGAACCACTATCTTTGATGATGGAGGTGGTGACGAATCACTGCTTTGATTCAGTTGAACGCTGTGACTATCTTGATTTGGCTCATCCTCTGTAGGTAGAAGCAAAGCGACCGAAAAACAAAACACAGCAACGATTAAAGCAATAAATTTAAACTGACTCATGAGAAACTAAGTATCAATAATAACGATTGTTATGTTATAACATATCTAGGATTATTTTTACTCAGTTTAGTAAACGTTTATTCAGTTCACTGGATTGGCTAAGAGAAGACCAGTCATTCAACCCATTCTCTTTGAGAAGGCTCAATAATGAACACATTCAATTCAGCACTTATCGTTGCAGGAACACACGGAAACGAACTTTCTGGTATTTATTTACATAAACTAATCAAAGAAAAACGTTACTCTGTCAATAGATCAACCTTTTCAGCCTGCTCGATCATCGCAAACTCCGAAGCAGTAAAACACAACGTCCGATACATCGATACAGACTTAAATCGCGAGTTCTCAGCAATGAATAGCAATCATTGTCCTGATTTGCATGAAAGCAAGATTACACATCAATTTATCGAGAAATATGCAAACCAAGAAAAACTGTTGATTGTTGACCTGCACAATACAACAAGCAATATGGGAGCGACGTTGATTTTGCTTTCTAACGATGTTTTTTATCGGAAACTGGGCGCGTACGTCAAACAACGAATGCCATCAGCACATATCCTTTTCGAAGAGCGAAAAGAATGGCAAGAGCAACCTTACCTTTGTACTGCTGGGCAATATGGAATAATGATTGAGGTCGGGGCGCAAGCACATGGTGCCCTAGAGTACAGTACGTTGGAGTTGATGAAACAGATGCTTACCGCAGTATTGGACTATGTTGAAAAGCACAACCTCAACCAAATAGGCTTACTGAGCGATTATGAGGCGTTTTTTTACACCGAAGAAATCAGGGTTCCACTTGATCAAGAGGGTATGCGGCAAGCACTAGTACACCCTACTATTTGTGGCAGAGATTTTGAGGCGGTCAAACCAGGAGCACCTTTATTAGCGACTTTCGCTGGTTATGATATCCATTGGAATGGCAAAGGGGAAATTTACCCGCACTTTATCAATGAGAGCGCCTACAGTACCGCAAATATAGCAATGGCCCTCGCTAAAAAAAGACGTGTTTCTTCCGTGTAACTTAAAGCAAGTAATTAGGCCACGTGTAACGTGGATACCTCACCCCATGAATAAAACTGTGCCTGAGCCGCATAGGCAGAAAATACGGGTACTAACTCCACCCTAATACGGCAGCATAAGTGCCTTAAGCGCAGCTTTAAAAGAAACCCCACTAGAATTTTAAGGAGGTAAGACATTATGGTTAAAAGGAGAGTTTTCTCTTTTCTATCATGATGCCTTCTCCAAACATCGAAATAATCTATCTTCAAATTGGTCATCTAGACCGGAAGAGATCAGTTCTAGGCGGCTTTCTGAACACTCGTCTAGTTCAAACTCTGTGAGTCCATCTGATGTTAGATTGTAACCAAAAATACCGCTTCCCGTGATAAAAACCGCTTTCATTCGTTCGACCTTGAGGTCGAGCAGCAATAATCTCAGCTTTTGATGATCGAACACGTTTTCAGCGGAGATACGCCAACCGATACTGTAGAAACCTTCCCCCTGATTGGTTGCTTTTAGAATGCCGCTCTCAGGCATAGGCAACTCAGGAACAAGTGACTTTTTCTCTCTTTCACGATAAAGAACAGAGGGCGTTTTTTGCACGTCAATACGAGTCGTTCCCTCACATTCATGAAAAGGGATAGCGCCATGTTCAGCGAAAATCACTTTTGTTTCCCGCAGACCGAGCTTTGCTATATAAGCCGTCAGCTTTTGCTCATCTTCATCTTGATAGAGATCGCGCTTATTACCTACCACTGTATCTGCGATAGTGATTTGCTGGTTAAACGTTTCATGCTCAGTGTACTTAGGATCCGATAGTTTACGTGCATCGACTAAAGTAATGTTTTTTTGCAAAGCGAGAATTTGACGATAATACTCGGTCGATAGCACTTGCAGTACTTCTTTAGGATGACCAAGACCTGTAGGCTCAATCAACAATCGATCTGGCCTTGCTTCAGACAATAATTGATTTAAAGCGATTTGCATCGGAAGACCTGCTGCACAGCACATACATCCCCCGGGGACCTCTCGAATAAACACTTGGTCTTGTTGTTTTTTTTGGCCTTGTAACAAGCTGCCATCAATACCAACTTCGCCAAATTCATTGACCAATACAGCCCAACGTTCATGGCTAGGTTTATGGGTCAATAAGTGCATTATTGCCGATGTTTTCCCCACCCCGAGAAAGCCAGTGATGATGTTAGTCGGCACTCGCGAAATCAGTGGCTTATTAAAGTTCATTGGCAATTCTCCGGTAGCCTTGGACTAGTTCATGGTTGGCAGAAACGACGGATTCGGAAAAAGCTGAATATTCTGGCGGCACTTTAGAGATACTCTCTAAATCAAAACCGACACCAATATTGGTCATCGGTGGTACATGGAAATAAGCGGGTAAATCGAGGCCATCGACGACACAGTTATGACGAATAACACACCTCTCACCGATGACGCTATTGAACACGACGGAGTTGAAGCCAATGAAAACATCATCACAAACCTGGCAAAGACCATGAATAATCGAACGATGAGCAATGGATGAGCGCTCACCAATGGTCACCGCAGCCCCTGCCTTAGAGTGAATTACGACACCATCTTGGATATTGGTGTCACGTTTGATGACGATAGCTTCCATGTCTCCATGGTTATTAACTTCGTCAGCTCGAATAACAGCATAGGGTCCAATAAAAACGTTATCCTCAATAATGACTTTGCCACAGATAATAGCGGTTGGATCGATAAAGGCTGTTGAGGACACCTGTGGCATATGGCCCGTTGGGTTTCTTCTTAACATAATGCTTCCAGTTTGTTTATGGCTCTTTTTTTACGGTCAGCGACTTAACGATTGAAGGATAAACGCATCGCTCCAGCTGGTTTATCGATGACTTTGTTATTGGCATAAACTAGCGCGCCATTGACCCAAGTCTTTTGAATTTGAGCTGAAAATTCATGTCCAGCAAAAGGCGACCAACCACAGTGATATAAACTGTTTTCGTGGCTAACTCGTGTTGGGGTATGAGCATCAACTAATACCAAATCAGCGTAGTAACCTTCACGAATAAAGCCTCTGCCTTGAATGCCATAGCGAATGGCTGGATTGTGCGCTGTTTTTTCGACTACTTGAGTCAAGCTCATATGGCCCAAACGGACATGATCTAAGAGTGTAAGTAACGCATGCTGAACTAACGGCAACCCCGCTGGCGCCTGCTCGTAAGACACTTGTTTTTCTTGCCAGGTATGAGGAGCATGATCTGTTGCAATGATATCTATTTGACCTGTATTTAACGCTGCCAATAGTGCGTCACGGTCATTAGGGGATTTGATTGAAGGATTGCATTTGATCAGGTTACCGAGCTCTGCATAATCATTGCTACTGAACCAAAGGTGATGAACACAAGCCTCCGCGGTGATTGATTTATCTCGAATATCACTCGCGTCAAACAGCGTTAGCTCCTTCGCCGTTGTGATGTGCAGCACGTGCAGTTGGCTGTGATATTTTTTGGCAAGTTCTACCGCATAAGCAGATGAGGCGTAACACGCCTCTTCGTCACGCAAAATGGGATGGTCTTCGATGGTGAACTCTGACTTCTTAAGTCGTTGCTTTTGCTGATTTTGTTTAATGACAGCCCCACTTTCACAGTGAGTAACAATAAGTACTGGAGAATCACGAAAAATTGCCTCTAACGCTTGCGGATCTTCGACTAACAAATTTCCCGTTGATGCCCCCATAAATACTTTCACACCACAATGTTGTTTGGGGTTAAGTTGTTTAATCTGTTCAAGATTGTCTTCGGTTGCACCGAGGTAGAAAGAATAATTCGCAAACGAGCTTTCTTTAGCGAGAGCGAACTTGCGCTCTAACGAGTCAATAGTCGTTGTAGCCGGACTAACATTGGGCATTTCCATGTAGCTTGTAATACCGCCGGCTACCGCTGCCCGCGACTCGCTTGCAATTGTGCCTTTATGTGTCAGCCCTGGCTCTCGGAAATGCACTTGATCGTCAATCATGCCTGGCAGTAAATAAGCCCCTTTAGCATCAATTACAATATCTCCGTGTTGTACGGATATATTAGTAGCAATCTTGTCAATTCTTTGATCAACAATACGTAAATCTGTTTCGGTAATGGCTCTTTCGTTGACCACCCGAGCGTTTTTAATCAATGTTGCTGACATATAATTCATTCTTTTAGATAATTTGAAAAGGTGGCCAATACTCGGTCACCTTGTGAAGCTATAAGGGGAGATCGTGTGTCCGCCTCATAGGGGGCGCTTTGCGCATTCATCGCAAACACAGGAAATCTCAAATTGTGGGCTAAGAACGGTGAAGCCTTCTTGTATGGCTTTCGCACATACGCTAGAAATAACATTGGCTTCAACCGCTATTTCACTAACCTTTCCACACTGAGAGCAAATCAAAAACTGTGGAACGCCATGCTCCTGATCGCACGCGATTTGAGAACAAACGACGTATTTACTAGATGTATTGAGCTTATGGACAAAGTGCTCTGCTTCAAGGAAATCGAGTATTCGATAAACCGACATCGCTTGAATGTTTTGAGAAAAGTTGTGATTGCAGTAGTCAACTAGTTCGTAGGCAGAAAGCGGCTTCTCCGCATATAGCAGCGAAGTCAGTATCAATTTCCGTTTAGTAGTGAGTTGTTTACCTCGCAGCAGGCAGATTTTCTCTACCTGCTTCATGACGTCATCTACCGTTTTGAGCTTTCTCATATCTCTAGATGAAATCCAATGTGAGTAGTAAGCGACGTTCATTGTCTGCAACATGTGGAGAGCGATGTATAAGTCCAGTGGCTTCATTGCCTTCCCAACCACTTCCTTTGAGCAGGGCAACATCGCCAGGCTGCATTCGTCGTATGGCACTTTCAGAGTCGTATAAGCCCGATAGGTGATCAGGTTGACCAAGACTACCGGCACCGAGTTTAGTGCGATCAATGGTATCGTTGGTTAACCATTCGGTCGCTCGGCCGGTATAAGTTATGACAAGTCTGCAAGGCACACGATCAAAGTGAAATTTCGGGCACATCGGGCTGTCTAGGCGAGTTAGTCTCAAACCTGCTTCTTTAACCTCAAACAAACAGCAGAACATATCGACGATTAAAGCAACATCTTCACTCAGCGCATCAGCACACGCATAGCCCTCTAACTTGCTTCGTACCCATTGTGCAGCATCATCTGGCGTGACACTTTGTACCAGTGCCAATCTAGGCTCCTGAGCCAGCATCAGATTAATGTCCTTCGTCAACTCTTTCGAGAGCGTTCGCTGCCATATGGCAATATTGTGCTCTGGTTTGTAGATGTCGCTAAGTATGTTCGCTGATGTCGATATCGCCAACGATGATGTTGTTTGGACACGAAGCGGGTTCTCAACTACATCAATGCTCATATATCTTCCTCCCAAGCGTTAAAAAGGTCAGGTAAAGGTTTTAATAACGTTGATTTTCTAGGGCTATGAGACCTAGTAATCGTTACGATTTCGCTCTAGTTCACGGACATATTGACACAGTCCCACCCCATGTAGAGTCAAGTCAGACAGCGCTTGTGAAGAAATCAACGTTTACTCTCTCTCAATAGGAGACTACTGGTTGTGAGATCAATTCTTTAAACAACAAATTGTAGAGCCCCAAACAAGGAAATGTTATAACATAACAATTAATCTTTTCAATATTTACCTTTTTTGATTAAAGATAATTAGGGGAACATCATGAGCATGCGAGCACGGAAATTATATTCCGCGATTAGAAAAGTAACGCGTGGGTGAATCGCCATAGACCCGACGAAACATCGCAATAAAGTTACTGGGCGTCGAATAACCTAAAGCATGTGCAATATCTCCCACCGATTCCCCTCGAGCTATCATTTCTAATGAATGTATTAGCAGTACTTGTTGCCGCCATTCACTAAAACTCATGTTTAACTCACTTCGAATCAATCGTCTTAACGTCCGAGATGAGACTGCCCCAATATTGGCCCAATGCTCCACAGAATGTTTGCTGTTTGGGTCTATTAAAATTGCTTGAGTAACTTTTTGCAGTCTCGGATCTCTGGGCAGCGGGATGTGGAGTGACTCATGAGGGCTATTGACGATTTCATCGGATATTACGGCAAGAATACGTAAAGACTGTATGGATAGATCGTCTGTTTTGCTCCATATCGATGCTCTAACCGATAGGGCTTTCAACACATCGCTCATTTGGATAACACAAGGTCTCATTGGAAACCGCTCACAACTCTCTGGAGTAAACAGTAATGAACGACCTTTCAGAGAACCACAAAAATAAACACTGTGCATCGCACCCGGGGGGATCCAACCAGCTCGGTGAGGTGGTAGTATCCACGTTCCTTCATCGGTTTTGACCTGAATTAGCCCTTCATCTATACACAGTAACTGGCCTCGATGATGACTGTGCCAATTATGTGGCCGTTGATCCAAATGGTTGAAGTCGCTCCTTTCATGCTGCCACTCCTTAACGATCAGTGCGGCGCCATTTTTCCATTCGCTGTAATCAGAGTTTGTCACTTTATTTACTCAATTCCATTTTGGCCATTATTCATTATTTTCTGTCCTCTTAACGTTACCATAGCAAGTTAGCGTTCGAGTAACATTTTAGCAACGACCATTTTATCGAAGGCAGAACCATCATGAACGAACCTATCTTTATTATCTATTACATTACGGCAGGCTTGGGCATTGGCTTTCTCGCAGGACTCGTTGGTGTGGGTGGTGGTGGAATGGCCGTCCCTATTTTTGCGTTTCTATTTTCACTACAAGGAATAGCTGATACGGAAGTAGTGCATCTTGCGTTGGGGACATCAATGGCTTCGATGATTGTTACAACATTGGGCAGCATGCGCGCTCACTACAAAAAAGAGAATGTAGACTCGACAATGGTAGTAAAAATGTTGAGCGGAGTTCTAGTCGGAACATTTTGCGCCACATTCGTAGCATCGTATCTACAAGGAGTCTATCTGGCAGGCTTTTTCAGCGTATTCATGTTGTATGTTGCTTATAAGATGTTTCTCAACACTGAAAATGAGTACAACCCTAACCCACATGGGGCTATCGGTAATATCACTGTAGGCTCGGTGATTGGCTCTGTATCAGCACTTGTCTCTATAAGCGGTGCGGGGTTGATCATCCCCTATCTTGTCCAGCAAAATTTTGAAGTAAAACGTGCTATTGGAACCTCTGCTGCGATAGGTTTCCCTATCGCGCTGTCAGGAAGCCTCGGTTACATGTTAAACGGATGGGAAAATACAGATTGGAACAACTTAGTCTTAGGATACATATACCTTCCTGCAATGCTCAGCTTCTCCATTAGTAGCTACTTAACTACTAGCCTCGGCGTGCGTTGTGCAGAGTATTTCCCAAATAAAGTTCTTAAGAAAATCGTTGGTATTTTGTGTGTTCTTCTAAGCTTTAAAATGTTGGTACAAGTACTTAGTTAGAGCAAATAACACGGTCACTAGTAGGCCTTGCACTATGGTGAAAGGATAAGCCTGCAAAAACTTACTTCTCGCTTTGCTGGTCCAAGCACACAATGTGTAAGAAAGCTCCTCATTGTTGCACTCTTATGACTTTGTTAACCTGGCCAGAATTACATCCAAAATGTGCTGATGATTGTCCTTTCTGGAAACCTCGTCACGCTCCTGGCAAAGTGCTTCCTCCCCTTCTGATGCGAGAATTTTAATGCCACGCTCAGTACATTCTGCGAACGCACTAAACTGACTCGCACTGGGGATCTCTTGAAATGTTACATTGGGAAGAGCAACAAGTGATTCGGCTGGTGTCAGTGCGGGATATAGCCGATCAGAGAGCGCCACCACGGTGATAGCATTGTTCATCAAGGCCAGAGTTTCAGGGACAAAAGTTTTCGTTAGCTCAGGGTTGATAACGACGACCGATTTCAGTTTGTTTTCAGACTGAAATCGGGGAAATTTTTGATCCGGGATGCTGGTAATATCAACGTTATTTTCACGTAACCAATGACAGTCTACATTGGTGGCGTTGTGACACGATGTTCGATATTTCTCCGGGCTTATTTGCGCTCCGGAGAGCATCAGCATAGATGTGCCGCCCAGAAAAAAGCCGACCCCCTGCACTGCATCAGTATCTACGCCTCCGGACAGTATCCCGACCGAACTTAATTCGTTCAGCCCAAGCACCAAATCACTGGTTCTGAATGTGATTTCATCGACAGCCATTTCTGCATTGATTTCGTTCGGTGCAGGAGGCTTTGGTACCACAACGACATAACCTTGTTGCGCCAGGCTCGAGGCTATCCAACCACTGTGGGAAAACGCTGACCGTGTTCCGCCCTGCGACAAAAGCACAACGGGAAATTTTCCACTTGCTAAAGGGGCATCTAACTGCGTTTCGACTGATTTAAAAATGTTCCCCCTACCAAACGTGAAATTGTTTTTTTCGTTCGTTGTGGGATACCAATAATAGACTTCTACTGGCTTATCTCTGTCTTCACTGAATCCCGTTTTGATTGTTAGCGCAGAATGGTATTTCGGCTCATTCGTACTGGCGCTGGCACTGACACACAATGTAGCGAGTAGAAACGACATTATTATTTTGGTTTTCATTTTTCCCTCAGCCGGTCAACACATTATTCTACACGGCATCTAGAAAAATAACGCGCAGGAGATTCTCCATATATTTTGCGAAACATAGCAATTAAGCTATTCATAGTCGAGGTAACCCAAAGAAAATGATAGACCGCTCCAGCTAGAGCCTTTCTTTTCAATAATTTTCTGCGGATATCCACCATGCAGAAGTTTGTACTTTACTCATTGTAAACGACTAATCATGGCCTCTTAAGGCAACATTAGAAAACCAACCGTATTCACAATCCATAACTCCATAACTCATAGTTACACCGATGTATATCTAAGTGAGCTGAAGCTTCATTGCCCATCCAGTGCCCTTTGCATTTTTATAGCAAGGTAGCCAAGCACCATTTTATTACGGACCATTGCTGCCTGCGCTAATGCTTTTGTTTTGTATCGTAACTGATTTGCTTACTGACGTTCTTTAGTTGCACTCCTACCTTATTAAATGCCTTTTGAATAGTTGTGGAAACATGCTGGCGGCCCTCTCCTTCAAAAAAGTTAGCTCGATCTTGCTTCGTTTCGAATACACAGACTATTTCTAAACTTTGTGGAAAAGAAGAGAATTTGACGGTATGAGTCACCCAAAGAAAGCCATCGTAGCCTTTTAGCGTATCTTCACAAACTTCGGTCAACACTTCTCTAATTAGATTCTCGACCTTCTTATCTGATTTGCGCATGAATTAAACTGCCTTCCTATCTAACGCCTTTAATTAGGTCTCAGTCTACATTGTCTTAAACAGTATTTGGCAGTGGTATTTAGTCAATAGCCTGTAGATGAGGTTATTCGCACGAAGATTTACCGACCTACTCGCTTCGAACTACATCTTACGCTGTTAAAAATAAGCGCTTTGCAACTCTACAAAACGCTTCTAACTTATTAGATTATTTTAAGTGTGTTTCAAGGAATGCAGAAACCTTGTCCATTGCAATGCCGACTGCTTCTGGATGGTCATACAGTTCATAGTGAGACCAATTTTCCAAATTAACCAGCTGTCGGTCTTTTGATTGAACAGAGCGGCCATAAATTTCCTGCCCATCACGATAAGCACCAAACGCCCCGACTTTTTGCCCTACCACGGCCATAACAGGCTGAGTCAATAACGTTTCGGCAAATGCAAAGGCATCCCAGCTCAGTGTTTTCTGTGCATGTGAAAACAGCATACGAGTTGCACCACCTTCGGTTTGTCCACGTGATGTTTTGTAGTATTCAGTAGCTTCGAACACGTCTCGTTCTGTTAATCCATTTTCTTTTGCAAATTCAATATTTGGAGGAAGAAGTTCATCGATTTTCAGCTCTGAGCCGCGAGCTTCGGCTGTTCTCTGTGCAGCCATAGCTTCAAGATTGGCGATAGGGTCGTACATACTAAAGCCTTCACGGAACAAGCGGCCTAAGTTAACAGGCGTAATACCTACGACAGCTTTCAAGCGCTTTTCGGTTAGGGCTGAATTGATCATGTAACCACCACCGCCGCAGATACCGAGTCCACCAATTCTATTCTCATCGACATATGGTAAAGTTACTGCATAGTCGATAACGCGACTGATATCTTCAACACGTTGACTTGGGTCTTCTACGTAGCGAGGCAATCCTCCCGATTCTCCTTGGAAGCTCGCGTCAAATGCGATCACGACGTAACCTAACTCAGCAAGGGCTTTACCATAGACAGCGCTGGATGTTTGTTCTTTACAACTACCAAAAGGATGAACGCTTATCATTGTTGGGTAGCGTTTCGATTCATTGAAGCCTTCTGGAAATAAAATTAATGCAGACATATCCCAAGCCATATCAGCATTTCTAAAAGTGATTTTTTGCATATTCATAATCAATACCTTAAGAGTAAAAAGCCTTGAGAGCAGAAAGGCTCGAAGCAATTGAGCCTTTCATCGGGAATATTAAAGAGTGCGTTGGAAGAAAGATGCGAGTTGGGATACTGCGTCATCGACGTATTCGGCAACATCATAAAGCGACATATGGTTTGCACCATCAATGGCATACAAGGTTTTATCTGAACTCGCTGCACGTTCTATCAGGTCATCACTCATCCATTTGCTGCCTGCGTCACTACCAACGACAGCAAGAATTGGCTGAGTTAGGAATGCTTCCGCTTTGTGGTACGCATCGTAAGTAATGATCTGGTTTAAGTTACGAGTTAGAGCAAAACCCGGCGCATTTGGATGTTCACAACGTGGTGTGTGGTAATACTCCCAAGCTTCGCGTAGCTCTGCATTTGAGGCATCTTCTTCACGCATCGGAGCTAGAGGAATAGTCGCGAATTCTGTACCATTCGTGTCGGTTGTGCGAGCATTCGAACCAAATTCTAAGTAACCAACAGCGTCAGCATCGTTAACCGAATTATCCCAACCATTACGGAACATTTGGCCAATGTTTACGGCACTAACCATACCCAGTGCTTTGATTCGACGATCATTGATCGCTGCATTTGCACTATAGCCCGCACCAGCACAAATCCCCATTGCGCCAATTTTATCGTTATCGACGTACTCTAACGTTGTCAGATAGTCGACGACTGCGCTCACGTCTTCAGTACTCGTGTAAGGGTTTTCCATTTGGCGAGGCTCACCTGTACTTTCACCTTGATACGAACGGTCAAACGCAATGGCAATTATGCCGCTTTTTGCAAGTTTACTCGCATATAGGCCTGCGGTTTGCTCTTTTACGCCACCACCTGGGTGTGAAACAACAACCGCCGCATATTGTTTACTTGCATCAAAATCTGTAGGGAAGTTGATAACCGCTGAAATCTCAATACCTTGACCATTGAGATTTTTGAAAGTGACTTTAGACATAGCGACATTCTCCATTAGAGGTTAACTGTTCATCTCAGGCTGACCTAAGCTTCGATGTAATATTAGTCAACACACTGTTTCGGATAAATATCGTTTTATCTACATGACTGTTTAGTTATACTTAACAAATGAGAATAGAACCTTCTTTAATTTCATCACTGACGTGGTTTGCACATATTGCTCGCCATCGCAGTTTCACTAAAGCAGCCTTAGAAATGGGGGTAACCCGTGCTGCCTTATCACAACACCTAAAAGCGTTAGAACAACAGCTACAAGTTCGGTTAATTAATCGAACCACCAGAAGTATGTCGTTGACTCAAGAAGGCCAACGTCTGCTTGATATTTTGCAACCTTCATTGATGAACATTGAGCAGGTCGTTAACGAATTGAACGACTCTCATCTTGAGCCTTCGGGATTAATCCGTATCAGTGTATCAAGAACCGCTGCTCGGCTGCTTATTGAGCCCTATCTAGGTGAGTTCCTCTCTCGTTATCCTAAAATACGCCTAGAGCTAATCATGGATGATGGGTTTTCTAACATCGTCGCAGAAGGCGTTGACGCTGGCATTCGCTTAGGATTAAGCTTAGATGAACATATGGTTGCGGTCCCTATTACTCCGCCGTTAACAACGGCAATAGTGGGCTCTCCTGAATACTTTAGGCAAAATGGACTACCTCAAACTCCTGAGGATTTAGAAGGTCACAATTGCCTTGCTTATCGTTTTACCTCTAGCGGAACAATTGATCATTGGTCGCTAACCTCTCCAGATGTTGCAAAGCGCACCCTCGTTTTCGAGCCTAAAGGCAATGCTATTTTTAATGATGACTATAGTATGTTACAAGCTGCAATACAGGGTGTGGGTTTAGTGAAGCATATTGATTTATGGGTGGAAAAGCACATAAATGAGGGAAGATTGACCCGAGTTCTGACACCTTGGTGCAAAGAGTTTCCTGGGTTTTATTTATATATACCTTCACGAGAGCATATGCCGAAAAAAATCCGCGTCTTGATGGATTTTTTAATCGAAAAGCGCGAAGCTCTGAAACTCAAAGAGTAATTACCAAATTGCTTTAAGTAAAAAAGCGAGCACGAGGCTCGCTTTTAACTTTCTGTTTTCGTTATATATTACAATAGCTCAACCGATTGTTTAGCTATCACAAATTCCTCGTTAGTAGGAATAACAAGAGCTTTGGCACCTAATAACTCAGATGTTGCAATAACACCTGCGTTACCAAATCTTGCATCTTCGTTACCTTTCTCATCTTCAACAAAACCTAACAGTTTTAGGTTTTTCAAGATTTCACGACGAATTGGTAGTGAGTTTTCACCAATACCACCAGTGAAGATGATGCCGTCTAATGAATCCAGAGCCGCTAGGTAGGAAGTAATGTATTTCGCAACGCGGTAAGTGAAGATCTCAAATGCCAACTTCGCACGTGAATTCCCCGCTTCCATTGCTTCTAGTACGCCACGAGCATCACTTGTCACACCAGATACACCTAAGAAACCTGACTTCTTGTTCATCATCTCGAACACTTCGTCTTTTTCCCAGCCTTTACGGAAAAGGAACTCGATAACACTTGGATCAAGGTCACCACAGCGAGTGCCCATCATTAGGCCAGCTAACGGCGTCAAACCCATACTTGTATCAACACATTCGCCATTTTTAACCGCACTCACTGATGCACCGTTACCTAAGTGCACAGTGATAAAGCTGCTTTCTTCAACCGGCTTATCTAGCATTTTCGCTGCTTCACGGCTTACGTAGTAGTGGCTTGTACCGTGAGCACCGTAACGACGCACTTTATGCTCTTCGTAAAGCTCGTAAGGAAGTGCGTACATAAAGGCTTTGGCTGGCATTGTTTGGTGGAAAGCAGTGTCAAATACAGCAAATTGAGGCAGTGAAGGGAACGCCGCCATTGCCGCTCTCATGCCTTCAGCGTTCGCTTTGTTATGAAGTGGTGCAAGTTCAGCAAGGCGCTCTACTTCTTGAATAACTGTTTCATCAACTTTCACAGTTCCTTTAAAGGTTTCACCGCCTGCGACAATGCGATGGCCTACAGCGACAAATTTTGAGCTCAAACCTAGAGTATCGAGTAGTTTTACCACTCGCTCAACAGCGTACTGATGATGGTTGCCACCAGCTGGAATTGCTTCAACGGTTTTTTCTCCCTGATATTTCCAACTGATTTCAGCTTCAGGTAGGCCAAAACACTCACCAATACCTGATACCAAAGCTTCACCGGTTTCAGAATCAATAACAGCAAATTTTAATGAAGAGCTACCAGAGTTGATCACCAGTACAAACGAATTAGACATGAAATAGTTATCCTGTTGTAGAGCAGAGGTTGTAATAGCGCTTGTGCGCTGCGTACTTCTTGTTTGTCCCTCTATTATTCAATAATTTTTTAATCTTTCAACAATCTTTTAGTAAAAGCGATTTGATTGAACAAATTTTGTTGATCTGTAGCAAGTTTTGATTTTATTTGAAGACTAAAAAATATCACTTGTTAAACATAATTTATGAATAGGTCAATTTGTACAAAGTCAGATATATAAGCTACGTTGTTTATTGGGTGAACAAAAATAACAAACCAATCAATAAATCGGGGTAATAATGTGCCCACTATTGCATTTCTATTAGTGATCTTAGGTTTGATTTTGCTCTGCTGGGGATGGCAGATGACAAAAAACATCTGCTCGAAAACTGACGTAACCGGGTGGACTTTCCTATTATTGTTAATCAGCTGTTTCATTTTTGCTTATGCCGTTTTTTTGCACGCTATCATGCAAAAACCTATTACTTCTCTCTTAGAAACGGGGGTTTCTCTTATACTTTTTGGCGGCAGTATCTTTGTCGTGCTGGTGATTAAGTGGAGCAACGATTCGATATTAAAGCTTCATACTGTTGCTGAAAGAGAGAAGCGCAATGCCGTCCATGACGCTCTTACTGGGCTCCCTTATCGTAAATACTACTTTGAGTCTATCGAAGACATGACACAACCTGAAGGCCAATGACTGATTCAAATTATGAGATAACCTCAAAAACGTCGAAAGATTGATAATACGTTTCAAGGTAAGCTGGTTAATTTCTTTTCACAGCAAGCCGCACTGAAGGCTCCCGCTCTATCGTTGAGAACACGATTGCGCTAGCACATGGATTAGGGTATTCGGTCGTAGCAGAAGGCGTTCAAGACATGGACACACTGCATTTTTTGAGAAGTCGAGGCTGTGACATCATTCAGGGTTACTTGTTCTGCCCTGCCCTTAGACGAAGTAATAAGTTGGGTAAACAAACACGATGAAAAGCAAAACCGTATTAGACGCGCATAAAAAAGCCGAGCGCTTTGCTCGGCTTTCAATTCTTTTTGTAGCAACTTAAACCGTCGCTTTAATCACTCGTGATTATGCGTCTGTACGACGGCCACGACCGTGACCACGTTCACCACGATGTGCACCACGGTGATCACCACCACGGTTGCGATCGAAACGACGTTCGCCACCTTCACGATTACCATCGCGGTTGCCGTCACGGTTACCACGGAAACCACCTTCGCGACGACCGCCTTCACGACGATCACCACCACGATTGCCGCCTTCGCGGTTGCCACGGTAACCACCGCCATCACGACGACCACCATCGCGACGACCACCGTCACGGCGACCACCACGAGACTCGCGGAAATCATCGAAGTCACATACTACAGCACCAACATCTTGTTGACGGATACGTAGTTTGCTTAGCTTGTTCGCCGCGTCTGAAGTCATTGCTTTAGGTAGCTGTACGAATGTGTGACCTTGAGCTAGTTTGATCGCACCGATAGAACCTTTACCTAGACCTAGTTCGTTTGCTAGAGCGCCAACGATGTCTTTAACTTGAACGCCTTGCTCACGACCAACTTGAAGCTGGTAAGTATCCCAGTCTTGGTTGTTGAAGTTACGACCGCCGTCGCGACCACCTTCACGGCGCTCTTTACGACGTTGCTTGTCACGCTCAATTGCTTCAACCATTGGGTCTTCGCCAATATAGAACAGAGGACGTTTGCCTTGCTGACGCTTAAGAAGCATAGCAGCAAGTGTTGCAGGGTCGATGTCTAGAGAAGTTTGTAGTTTCTCTACCAACTCAGCAAATTTGTCTAGTGCTTTGTGCTCTTTCTCTGCTTCAAGCTCAGCGCCTAGCTTAGCTAGACGAGCTTCAGCAACTTGGTCACGTAGAGGAAGTTGGATTTCTTCCATAGATGACTTAGTTACACGCTCGATAGTGCGAAGCATACGAATTTGGTTAGTGCGAACTAGAAGGATCGCTTTACCTTTACGTCCAGCACGGCCAGTACGACCGATACGGTGGATGTATGACTCAACATCAAATGGGATGTCGTAGTTAAATACGTGCGTAATACGTGGAACGTCAAGACCACGAGCTACAACATCAGTTGCAACTAGGATGTCAATAACACCTTGTTTGATGTGATCAACAGTACGTTCACGTAGAGACTGAGGAATGTCACCGTGCAGTGCAGCTGCTTTGAAGCCACGTGCAGATAGCCAGTCAGCCAGACGCTCAGTATCTTGACGAGTACGTACGAATACGATTGACGCGTCAGTTTCTTCAGTTTCAAGAAGACGAGACATTGCTTCATCTTTCTCTACACCTTTCACTACCCAGAACTGTTGTTGAACTTTGTCTACAGTGTGGTTTTTACCAGCAACGTCAACCGTTACAGGGTCACGAAGGAAACGTTCAACGATCTTCTTCAGCATTGGAGGCATAGTTGCAGAAAACAGAACGCGTTGTGCTGACTCTGGAGCGTGCTCCATGATCGCAGTTACGTCATCTACGAAACCCATGTTTAGCATTTCGTCTGCTTCATCAAGAACGAAAGTACTAACTTCGTCTAGGTGTAGACGTTCGCGATTGATAAGATCTTGAACACGGCCTGGAGTACCGACAACTACATGAGCGCCACTTTTAAGAGCACGCATTTGGTCGACAATAGATGCGCCACCGTAAATCTCTAGAACTTTCAAACCTTTGATGTTTTTACCAAGGTTTTTCATTTCCGCTGCAACCTGAATTGCCAGCTCACGAGTCGGAGCAAGTACAATCGCTTGCGGTTTGCGTTGGTTTAGATCGAGTTTGTTGAGAAGAGGCAGAGAGAACGCTGCTGTTTTACCTGTACCTGTTTGAGCTTTACCCAGCGCGTCAGCACCTTCCAATAGGTGTGGGATTGCCGCAGCCTGAATTGGAGTTGGTGACACGAAACCCATTCCGTCTAGAGCAGAAAGGATAGAATCATTCAGAGATAAATCACTGAATTGAATAACAGAATCTTGCATTGGGATCCTACTTAATTAAACAAAAAAACAGTCCCATATGCTCTTCCAATTCGATACTGATCCATCCAGATACTGATTCCATTCAGACGGGAACACAGCACAGTACACAACCGCGATAAGCCATTAGGGACGACTAAGGGAGGCGGATTATTCCTTAAAAGCATAAAAAAATCCAGAAAAAATTGAATTACATCACAATTTATTCTCAACAATGGTATTTTTAGCATATTTTTCCACCAACCCTACCATTCCCCGTAGATTCGCGTAACTCACAGATGAGAATTTCATCAATATTTAAGCCAATTTCTCGTGGTTAAATTGGCAAAATTCACGGCGAAATTACGCTCCACAGGTAGTAATAATAGCTCGCAATGATTATAGTGTGCCCAACTCCATAGGTAATTTAAGAAAAGATGTTTCAAGATAACCCACTACTCGCTCAGCTTAAGCAGCAAATCCAAGAAAACCTGCCTAAAAAAGAAGGCTCAATAAAAGCCACAGATAAAGGCTTTGGCTTTTTGGAAGTGGACAGTAAGACGAGCTTCTTCATCCCGCCTGCGTACATGAAAAAGTGCATGCACGGTGACAAAGTCATCGCCATTATCCGCACCGAAAATGAACGCGAAGTTGCAGAGCCACAAGAGCTGCTAGAACAAGCAGTGACTCGCTTTATTGGTCGAGTAAAAATGTTCAAAGGCAAGCTCAACGTAGCACCTGATCACCCACAGCTTAAAAAGCTATCTCTTAAAGCGAAACTAAAGAAAGGTCTAAAACCTGACGAGTTCGCCGAAGGTGATTGGGTTGTCGCACATCTTATTCGCCACCCTCTAAAAGGCGATAACTCTTTCTTCGTAGAAATTTCTGAAAAAATCACTGACGCGAATGATAAAATTGCGCCTTGGTGGGTAACGCTTGCTCAAAACGATCTACCAAACTCTGAGCCAGCAGGCATCGATAACTGGGAACTGAAAGACGACGCGGAGCTAGAACGCGTAGACATGACTCATGTTCCATTCGTCACTATCGACGGTGAATCGACTAAAGATATGGACGATGCGCTGTACGCGAAGAAAACCGTATCTGGCGATTTCGAACTCACCATCGCTATTGCGGACCCAACCGCTTACATCACACCTGAAGATGAAATGGATAAAGTAGCGCGTGAGCGTGGCTATACTATCTATCTTCCAGGACGCAACATCCCGATGCTACCTCGCGATTTAGCGGACAACCTATGTTCTCTGATTGAAGGTGAAACCCGCCCTGCTATTTGCTGTACCGTAACGGTAAGTAAAGATGGTGTGATTGGCGACGATATTAAATTCTTCGCGGCAAACATCAAATCACATGCACGCCTAGCATACGATCACGTGTCTGATTGGTTAGAAAACGGCAGCTCTGAAGCATGGACGCCATCTGAAGAGATCGCGACCATCGTTCGTGATCTTTATGAGTTCTCTCTTGCTCGCGCTGAATGGCGTGAGAAAAACGCAGTGGTCTTCCCTGATCGTCCTGACTACCGTTTTGAGCTCAGTGAAGATAACGATGTAATCGCTATCCACGCAGACATGCGCCGCAGTGCAAACCGTCTTGTTGAAGAATCCATGATTACCGCAAACATCTGTGCAGGTCGTACATTACGCGATAAATTTGAAACAGGTGTCTTCAATACGCATGCAGGTATCAAGAACGAGAAGATTGAAGAAGTGGTTCAACTTGTCAATCCAGAAGGCCAGTTGGAGTTCACAGCGGAGTCTATTGCTACGCTAGAAGGCTTTGCTGCGTTGCGCCGCTGGTTGGCAGCTCAAGAAACGTCTTATCTAGATAACCGCATTCGTAAGTTCCAAGCATACAGTGAGGTGGGTAATCAGCCTCTGCCTCATTACGCAATGGGTTTAGACATCTATGCAACTTGGACATCACCAATTCGTAAATACGGTGATATGATCAACCACCGTATGTTGAAGGCCGTCATCCTTGGTAAAGAACCCGTACAAAAACCAGATGACCAAGTAGGCGAAGAGCTAGCTCTACATCGTAAACATCATAAAATCGCTGAGCGAAATGTCTCAGATTGGCTATATGCACGCACGCTTGCTGATGAGCCGAGTAAGAAAACTTGTTTCACAGGTGAGATTTTCGATATTAATCGTGCAGGCGCACGTGTCCGACTTCTCGAAAATGGCGCAGCAGCCTTTATTCCTGGTGCACTAATTCTTGATAATAAAGAAAGAATTGAGTGCAATGGCGACAACGGTACCATCTCTATCGATAAAGAGATCGTATACAAACTTGGGGATACATTGGAAATTGTCCTTACGGACGTAAACCAAGAAAACCGCAGTTTAGTTGCAAAGCCAACCCAGGTATTCGCTGAACAACCAGCAGCACAAACAGAACAGACTGTAAGTGAGTAATACCGAATGAAGTTAAAAGGCGCTCTATTGAGCGCCTTTTTTATTTGTTATGTAAAACGATAAGAAAGAGTATGCCGAACATTGAGATCATTCGCTTTAATCACTTCACTGCGCGCAAAAGTGAGCGTTACACTGCAACACATAATGGGTTATATATTGTTGAAGAAGGTGCCCTATTAGTTCATCAACCTAATGGCGAGCAATTTGAACTTAAAGCCGGAGATTTCACACTCTATAACTCCGCAGATCTGAGCAGTGCAGAAGCCGTCTCTAGTGACGGAGGCTTTAAAGCACTGGCTTTAGTCTTCAATCCAAATATATTCTGTGACTTTAAGAAAGCGCACCCGATGCTACGTTCCAAAACGGAAGAAAGGCGCTTCTATCCTTTTTCAACGCAATCCAGTAGCGAAGTAGCACAATTGAAGGACATGTTGGTTAAGTTAGCGAGTCGCAATGCTCCAGACTACACACAAAGCCATATCGCAATGGCATTGCTGTCGTTGATGGTTGAGGTAGAGCCAAACATCCTATCTATCATAGATGATGCAAGTAGCCTGAGCGACTCTCAAAAAGCCATTAAGTACATTGAGGGTAATATTGAAAAAGACATCACGCTAGAAGGCTTAGCGGCTCATATGAGCATGTCCATCGCAACCTTAAAACGTCGCCTCGCCGCAGATGATCTTTCGTTTTCTCAGATATTAAAGGTGAAACGGATAAACTTCGCAGCAACCCAACTGCGCAAGTCAGAAAAATCAATAACAGAAATAGCGTTTGAGTCTGGCTTTAAAAGTGCAGCGCATTTCAGTACAGCATTTAAATCCGTTTACAACATGACCCCCAAAGACTTTAGAAACCAAGTTGTTAGGCCTAAAGTATAAATCATGTCGGCATTCGCATCCGTTGGGCTCGCCCTATTCCCAAAAACACGCTTGAGGATCGCGCTCCAACTCGTTGAGTAAGTCCTCAAGCATTCGGCTAAATGGAAGTGGCTTATAAGGCACCCACCTTAACAGCTCGTTGTGATATGTGGGAACATAGAAATACCAAAGTTGGTTTTCCTCATCAAACATGATCTTCGCGACGGGAGAAGTATACTCGCTATGCTGGGAGTCGAGGAGAAAATGCGCCCGATGAAGCTCAACGCCATTTTCTACTAGCTCATAGAGGCACTTGCCCTGTTCGACAGGCAAGTTAGCATTACGCGCAGAGCAGAGCGATTGAACTGATTTGTATAAACGACTTGTCGCCATTTGGGACACTGACATCAACGTTCTCCCGATGGATGATAGTTAGAGCTGTCGATCCTAGTATATAACCTTTACATCATCACCGATGGTAGTTATCTACCTAACTCAAGTATAAGATAGCTATATTATCATTTGCCCAGATTATCATCTCAGTCCACTTGGAAACGCTAGCTCCATCACCTCTTGACTAGAAACAATTCCCCTGTTTAGCGCTAACAGTTCACAAAAGTGTAACCTGAACGCAATATCATAAACTCTGCTTTATCCCGTATATGGAGTTTAATATGTTACGTTTTACTGTGGCGACGTTATTGGCCATAGCAGTCTCCCTCCCTACCATTGCAAAAGAAATCAACATCTCGGGTTCAACGTCGGTTGCTCGTGTGATGGATGTACTTGCTGAGGAATACAACAAAACACACCCAGACGATTACGTTGCTGTTCAGGGCATTGGTTCGAGTGCTGGTATCACCATGGTCAATAAAGGAGTAGCCGAAATAGGCATGAGCTCTCGCTATCTGACTGAAAGCGAAAAAGGTGAAGATCTCAATGTATACCCTATCGCTTATGATGGCCTCGCTGTTGTTGTAAACCGTACCAACTCTGTAGAAAACCTTTCTCAGCAACAGCTGTTTGATATTTACAAAGGTAAGATTAAGAATTGGAAAGAGGTCGGGGGCGCAGATCAGCCTATCGCGGTGGTTACTAGAGAAGCGTCTTCAGGTTCACGTTACAGCTTCGAAAGCTTGCTGGGACTGACCAAAATCGTTAATGATCGCCTTGTCTCGGATATCAGCCCAAACAACTTGGTTGTAAACAGCAACAGCATGGTAAAAACCATTGTTAACCATAACACTCGCGCCATTGGTTTTATCTCTGTAGGGTCAGTAGATCGCTCGATCAAGGCGATTCAGTTAGATGGTATTGACCCAACCTCGACAAACATTAGCAATCATAAGTACAAGTTGGCGCGACCATTCCTAGTGCTATACAAAGTAGATAAGATTAGCGATGCAGGTAAAGGTTTTATCGCTTTCCTTCGTTCAGAGCAGGGACAAAAAGCGATTGCAGATTACGGTTATACGCCAGTAAAAAACTTTAATCAGTAAAAATGAAAAAGAGAGCACCCTGATGCTCTCTTTTACTATGTCGTGTTCTATCCGGTTTCGGAATTAGAAATGCAGTTGAATTACAGAGACCACAACCGCACCAGGTCGACGAATACCTTCAATTTCCACTTTAATTTCGCGCTCAATCTCCAAACCTTTTTTGATTGGCGTTACTTTTGTTAACGTGCTGACTGCACGAACATTATTGCCTGCTTTGACAGGGTAAGGGAAACGGACTTGGTTTAAACCCAAGTTAACTACCATTTTAGCTGTTGGGAACATTGGCTTGTCTGGATCGACTGAATCCGTCAGTTTAGGCAGCAATGCTAATGTTAAAAAGCCATGAGCGATAGTTGTCTTAAATGGAGATTCAGTTGAAGCACGCTCTGGATCGGTATGAATCCATTGCATGTCTTCCGTTACCGCACCAAATTGGTTAATACGTTCTTGAGACACATGAACCCAATCACCAGTGTGAATAACTTCGCCAATTTTTTCACTTAACTCGTCATAAAGCTTTTGAGCCTCAGGTGCCATTACGATCGGTGCAGGTTGAGGTGCAACTTCTTCGTTGACGGCTGGCTGCTGGTGATCACGAACTTTTGAGAAAAGAAAGCTATTTTGAGCTTTCCCCAAAAAGTCACTCCAATAATCGCGTAACGTTGGAGACATCCAATTCATAAACTCGGATTGATGAGCAGAAATCGCATCAACTTTGTCTTTAAATAGATTTGTGACCTTCATAAACACCCTTAAGAATTCTAAGCACAACTGGCTATACCAGTTAATTTTGAATTAGTTCACAAAGTCTTGCAAATACTTTCGGGCGAACACATGTACCCTAAAAGCATGTTATGTCTTATATATCAGCAAGATAACAATAAAACACCATTTTATTGACGTGCGCCAATATAAAGTAAAAACTCTATAAATTGGTACTTTTTGTCCCTTTTTCACTCCGTTTTCAAACTGTCCAACATCACATCAGTGATCATAAAACAAGCAAACAGTACTTCTATTATAATTCAGCACTTTACAAGTCGGACTATGCTCCTTATTATACCGCCCAAAACGGAGAGATGGCTGAGTGGTTGAAAGCACCGGTCTTGAAAACCGGCATACGTTAATAGCGTATCTAGGGTTCAAATCCCTATCTCTCCGCCACTTATTTAGAGAGCTCGCATTTATTGCGAGCTTTCGTCGTTTTAGCTCTTAAAAAACGAGATTTAGAAATCCTCGCTCGTAAACGAATCCGGCACTTCACTATATTCCAGTTAAAAGCCCGCTAATGTTTAGCGGGCTTTTAACTTCGATTTTCTAAAGTTTAAGCAAACTTCTTAATCATTTCAGACAGGTCATTGGTGCAATTTTGCACTTTGGTGTTCATATGATTCGTTTCAGTCATCAGTTCATACGATTCACTGTACTTTAAATTAAGCGACTGGATGTTTTCATTTATTTCATCCGTTACATAAACCTGCTCTTCTATCGCGACCGCAATTTGTTGGTTTCGTTCGACAACGTCTTGAACAAGGGATTCCAGTTGTTGAATGCTATCCAAAGCAGTACCTAACAATGTTACCGTTCCGGTCGACATTTCGTTACCTTTCTCTAACGCAGAAACCGCTGATTTGCTCCCATTTTGAATCCCTTCAATGGCCGATTTAATCTCTGTTGTCGATTCCTGAGTTCTTTTAGCTAAGGTTCTCACTTCATCTGCTACAACGGCAAACCCTCTGCCTTGTTCGCCTGCCCTCGCGGCTTCAATTGCAGCGTTCAACGCTAATAAATTAGTTTGTTCGGCAATACCGTTGATGACTTCAACAACGGTTCCAATTTGCTCGGTTTGTTGGTTCAAACGTATGACCACTTTAGATATTTCGCCGAGCTCATCAACCAACTCTAAAACCGATTGGTTAACATTATCGATAACGCTACGGCTGTCTATCATCGTATTTTGCGCTTCTAACGTAGCCTCGGCGGTCGCTTGAGCATTATTTGATATCTCAGATGAAGAGGCTTGCATCTCGTTGACCGCTGTTGCGACCGAGTCAATCTCCACTTTCTGTGCGCTTAAGTTCTCCGTCACTTGCTGGCTATTTGTCGCAGCACTGTTAGCACTTGCGCGCGTTTCTTCGCAAGAGTCTTTTACAGACACGCCAACGCGCCCCAGTAGCGCATTGGCAAATTGCTTACGCATCTTCATACCCAGCTCAATCTCAGCCAGATCGTTGATTCTTCCGCAATAAATATATTCCATGAGTGGATTGTTGAAGTCTTGCCTAGCCTGTTTAGCGAGCTTCTCAACTGGTCTGGTTAATACATAAATAGAGAAAACGGAAAGTAACGCAACAACGCCAAACGCTATCACTGGTGATTGATTCATTTGTAGAATGAGTAAGCCAAGAAGGTTTGAAATTAAAAGGAAGAAGGCCGATCTCATCCACAAACGTGTACGAGGAAGATACATTTTCCACGGCTTACGATTATTTCGAAGCTTCGAATACGCTTTTTCCGCTCGCTGGATGTGTATACGCTCAGGTTTAAATCTCACTGATTGGTATTCCACAACTTCACCATTAGATTTTATAGGAGAAGCAAACGCGTCAACCCAATAATAGCCGCCGTTTTTACGTCGATTTTTGACCATTCCCATCCAGTGTTTGCCAGTTTTCAGGTGAGTCCATAAATCTTTAAAAGCCTGTTTTGGCATATCAGGATGACGCACAACATTGTGGGGTTTACCGATAAGCTCCCCTTCATCAAACCCCGCTACTTCATTAAAGTTTTCACTGGCATATTTGATGTAACTGGAGGTATCGGTAATGGAAACTAGGCTGTAACTCGAAGGGTAATCGTATTCCGTTTCACTCATAAACATGTGTCCTTACATTGATTAATTAACAAACGGCAAATATGAATTTATCAGCATAACATTTACATGCATAATGATAGATTGATTCAAAAATAAAACAAAATTATTGACAAGCTTACTTGTTACTTAATGACTCTAGTCGCATTTTTATCCTCTAACACAAGGCTTCGTTGATATGCACAAGACTGAGCACTGTTCAAAATTAATACACAAAAGCGCTTCCGTACTGAGTTCGTAAATTGTTATAAGTAATCCACTAAAACGAAAACAAGGAAGACAAACACAATGACTATTCACTTTCGTCAGCTTGCAGCTAAGAGAAACACGACACACTTGTTTATTGACGATTGGAAAATTAACACTCAGCAGTCTTGGGGGATATTCAGCGCGGATGGAGATATTGGCTCTCTGCTTGGAGACCTTATTTGTGATGAAATGTCACCAAATAGTGGGGAAATTGAGCTAAATGGGCTATCCGTTGCGCAAGTGTCGTTATCAGAGCAACAGCGATTACTGGAAAGAGAATTAGAAAAAGATGATACGGATTTTCTTGATCGTATCGACCAAGGAAGCACTGTTTATTCATTAATCCTAGAACAGAGCCAAGACACTAACTTAACTGAACAGCTAGTTAATGATCTCGACCTAAGTCATCTTAGAGATAGTGGCTTCCGTGTTCTCTCTACCGGAGAAACCAGAAGAGTAATGCTCGCCCGAGCTTTAGCCACACAACCTGACTTAGTATTACTCGATAATCCATTTACTGGCTTAGATATTGCGCACCGAGCTGCTCTCGCTCGCTATTTACACTCGCTTTCTCAAAATGTGCAACTACTCATAACCTTCTCTCGCGAATCTGACATGCCTGAGTGGATCAATAGCATCGCGCTTTTCAGTGCAGGAAAGCTTGATAGTACAATGGATAAGTCCAGTTGGGATAATCATCCAATCATTGGACAAATTAAATCTCAGTCAGAACAACAGAGTGAAGAAATGATGAGCTTGATACGTCAGCATCAGCACTCGACACCATTCAACAACCCAATATTTGAACTAAAGAATGGGGCTGTTGAATATACCGATAAGAAGATTTTTACTGGCTTGAACTGGCGCATAGACAAGGGCCAACATTGGCAGGTCAAAGGTCCAAATGGTTGTGGAAAGAGTACCTTACTTGGATTGATCTTTGGCGATCATCCGCAATGCTACAGCAATGACATTGATATTTTTGGTAAAAAGCGTGGTACTGGCGAGACAATCTGGGAAATTAAGCAGCATATCGGTATGGTGTCTTCAGCGCTACACCTCCAATATCGAGTCAATTGCAGCGCATTAGAAGTCATTTTGTCAGGATTTTACGATTCGATTGGGTTGTATAACCAGCCAACTCGCAAAGAGATGAATATTGCAAACGAGTGGCTCGATATCTTACATATGAGCCAGTACAAAAAAACCTCATTCAAGCAATTAGAGTACGGTCAGCAGCGACTATTACTGATTGCAAGAGCCATCGTGAAACAACCCACATTATTGATTTTGGACGAGCCGTATCAAGGGTTAGATTTTTTGGGTAGACGGTTAGTTAAGAACACACTTGAGCTCATCGCTAGAGAGAATTTAAGCCAACTATTGTATGTGTCTCACTACCAAGAAGACCGCTTAGATAGCATCAAAAATGAGTTAGAGTTTGTGTTTGATGAAAATGCTCAGTGTTATAGAGCTAACGTCTACCAATCATAATGACTTCGCTGCGCAAGCTGCTCATAAGGTAATGGTTTGGAGTACAGGTATCCCTGATGATATCTCACTCCCATCTTCTTTAAGTGTTCAGCTTGCGCTATGGTTTCCACGCCTTCAGCGATCAATTGTACTTGTAATTCTTCCGCGAAGTGAACCATCGCTTTTAAGACAGAAGCACTAAGGCTAGGAATACCAATAGTTTCGACAAAGCACTTATCGATTTTTAAGTAATCTATGCGCATGTGCTGTAGAAATGCTAACGAGGTTTGGCCAGTTCCAAAATCATCGATCAGCACATCAATACCATGCACTCGCAGCGCTGCAATGCATTTTCTCGCCTCTGAATCAATGAGCTGACGCTCCGTTATCTCTACCCCTAATGAGACTTTGTTTCGGCTCAACTGTCTGTCGAGCAATTGAATTTTTCTGATCGCGTTTGGTCCGACTAAATAACCAGGCGGCACGTTAATACCAAGGTGGACAGGCTGATCAAAGCCTAATTTACTGAAGTCCTCTGCCGCTTTATCCAGAACGAAATCAGTAAGTAAAAAAACCAATCCACTTTGCTCTGCCGCAGGGACAAACTCATCCGGAGAAATGAACCCCTTACTTTGATGCTCCCATCGCACTAGCGCTTCAAACCCGAATAACTGGCCGGTATCAACGTTAACTTGCGGTTGGTAATACAGGGTCAACTCTCCTCTTTTTATCGCTCTTTTAAGATCCAGTATCAAATTGCGATGGGGATCAATAAACTTATTCAACGCATACAAGCAAAGGTAGATAACGAAAATAATTGGAATTGAGTACAAAAAATAGGAAAGTGTTCTCTGTTTGACGAAAAGATCGCTGGCTTCGCTCAAAGCTTCATACTCAAACATTTGCGACGATTTGATACCGATAGGATTACTTCCCGCTCTTAATGCTCCTTCAGGTGAAACTTGATCATGGATAAACAGCGCAGAGCGTTTTAGGCGTAAATCGTTGTTAAACCCTATTGTTGCATTAAAGTAGTCATGATCGATAATCGTTACGGCTTGATAACCCCGCTCTCCCTCCGTTACCACAAGCAAGAACTGATCGTACAAGCTATCAACACTACCAAACGCTAGCGTTTGTCCCTTAGGAAAGGTGATGTGCTCAGCTAACGGTTTAGAGATACTTCCCAATTTCGAAGAACAAGTAATGACTCCCTCTTTCACAATGAGCATTTCTTCAATATCTCGTTCAAACATTAAGCTTTGCTGGAGCTCTTCACATCGTTCAGGGTGTAGCAACGCCGTGCGGTTTTCTGTCTCTATTTGGAATAAAATTTCATCTGCAATTTGCACATTTTTTTCTAATAAATGATTGAGATTGTTTTGCACGCTTTCACGAGCTAAATACAAAACCTCTCCAATAACCAAGGGAATAGGCAGAAGAAAAATGATGGCTTTTTTAAAAATCGCCTTATTCAGCATATAAAAGTAACCTTTTATAAAACCGATTTACTGAGATGGTACCTCGATTCCGATACCCGCTAGCAACTCACGTTTTTTAACATTATTTGTTTGGATTAACTCAGTATGCGAAACGCTGAGTAATACCGCAAACTAAACAATGTCTTATTCACTCCTGTTCCAATTTAGTATCAAGCGCCTCAAACCTGAGACTTTAATTCGACACCATGTTATGTCTATCGGTACTTGCGAAAGTCTTTACCTGTCTGTTTCTCATCATGTAAGAATTACCCATTAAAATTATTTTTCTTTTCTCAGTGATTAAGAATTATATTTGTCGTAACTCCTACAACACGTTACAACACTCTCATGACGACAAACAAAGCTAATGCTAACCAGGTAAACGAAAAATCACTGCAGTTGTTAATGCAAGTTGCAGTTAGTCCGTTCCCAGTTTCTGCGAAAACGCTAAGCGAGCAATTGAACGTTCCTTTAAGCAGCCTTTACCGACACTTAAAACTGCTTAAAGAGTGGAACTTGATCGAAGAAAGCGTTCACGACAAGACATTTGTCGTTGGTCCGGCGGCATTATTACTCATGCACAGCTATGAGACCGCGCAACATGGGCTCGACATGGTCGAAACCATACTGGCTAGGTTGGTACAACAAACCGGGGAAATGGCCGCTTATATGGTACCAGCGGGTTATCGTGCGCTTTGTGTCAGACAGAAAGAAAGTATGCAGGCGCTGCGTTGCAGCTTCGTCCAGGGTCAAAGTCAACCTCTGCTGCGCGGTGCCTCATCTAAAGTGATGCTTGCTTTTATGCCTCAAAGTCGATGCGAGAAAATCTTGAGATATTTTAATCAAGATCACCGACGTGACGAGTGGGAAAAAGAGCTCACAACCATCCGTAAACACGGATATGCCGTCAGTACTTCTGAGATTGACCCTGGTGTGTCAGGTATTAGCGCACCGGTAATGAAAGGAAGCAAACTGATTGGCGCAGTCTCGGTGATGGCTCCGGCCCACCGAGTCGAAAAGGATAAGCAGCGCATTATTTTACATGTACTGCAAGCGGCAAGGGCACTACCACCAGAAAGGTAATTCATCATGTTAAGCTTTTTCAAACGCTATAAACTCCACCACACCGTGAAACAGCCGCAGCATTACCCTTTTTCTTTTATGACAGTGTGTGAGTATTTGCCACCCATGTCTAAGGGCGCGTTTGAATTAGCTGATCAAAGTTTGGAAAATGCTAGCGATTGGCTATACCAACAGCATGATCATGAAACCGCTGAAAACTTTGGTCACTTCAACCACGACAAGCTGGAAAATGGCGAGTTTCAGGAAGCATTAAGCCTTTCGCTTTCTCGCCACTCAATTCCTGTTTTAGTCACTAACTGTACCGAGGCAATCTTGTCCATGTTACCTGTGGTCGTATCCTATCGAGACGAAGTGGGTGTCGTAAATATCGGGCATAACATGAACTTGAAGCCGACACTTGAGCCACGCTTAGGCTCTGCATTCCATTTTGCTCTTTCTCGCTATCAAAACGTACGATTGTTTTTTGCTGGCGTCAGTGAGCAAGAGACGAAGCAGGAAACGTGGGAATACGCGGAAGATCAAGGTTGTGATTGGGTGACCGAGAAAGAGTTTTCTTTTCGTCATCGCAATAACGTTAAGCAACAGATCGGCAATTACCTAGACCACTGCGACCAAATAATCATTAGCATCGACCTTGGATCTCTAAAAACCAAAAACAGCCTTGATGGCGCGTCAGAAATTGATATCCAAATGGTTCTACGCACGATTAGGCAATGTTTGGTTGCAGGTAAAGTGCGAGCAATTCAGCTCGTTGGCGATCGAGATTGTCTGGTGTATTCGAGACAAACGAAAGCCATACTAGAAGAGTTATATCAGATGGCCCCACTCATCGTTCACGCTGCCTAGCGTTATAAACATTCAGAATCAGGATCGCGTCCTTCCTGATTCTGAACCAACATGCTTACTCATTATCCTTAACTAACAAATAGTTACACATATAAAGCGACACACATCACACTTACCTCTTGAACTAACCTGACACTTACGTTGTAATAAGGCCGCTAAACTTTGGTATGACATACGAAATAAAAATTAACCAAAGTTCAATAACTAAGCGGCTTCAAAACAAAAAAGTACCGCAGCTATTCCAATTTCAGTGAGCATTTGCTCACGCTCGCTTGATGCCATCTTGTTCCACTCATTAGGACATTTGATGATGCGTCTTTGCAGTATTTTCACTGCGGTTCTTTTTTTACCGCTAACCTCACACGCCACCACTTATGACGTAAAAGATCTATCTGAGTTAGGTCAACTTTGTTCACACAAGAGTTTTAGTATCGAAAGCGATGGCACGACTTATCGCTGTACAGGGAAACTAGTCCTACCCGCTGGTGATAAAATTGTCTCCTCATTACCGGAAAAAGAGATAACGTTAAAAGCAGATTATGGCATTGTGTTAGAGGGGAATAATACGATTGGTGAACCCAATAAACGTATCTCTCTACACGCCCTCGCTACCGGATTAACAGTTAACAATGAGAAAGCATCAAACCTCGACGATTACCAAAACAAACACACTGTCATCTATGGTGATCTTCTATCGGCTTACCCAACAAAGCTTCATAACATTCTCATAGACGGGAATATTAAGCTAACAGGTTCGACACTTCACATTGATGGAACGTACAACACCATTATTGGTGATATTTCGACACACAGCACGACCAATGTATTTAATACAAACATCTGTGGTAAGGTCGAATCACAAGGCGAAACACTACACCTAAAAACAAACCATCCTTTACAAGACCATTTTGTCGTCGGTGATGTTTCTGCGCACAAATCTCTGATTATAAAAGATATGTCGATCTATGGTACAGCTGAATCTGTAGGATCGTCAGCTACATTAAGTGGCTCATTCTATAGTTCCACCGCAGCAATTAAATACTTCCACACATTGAACTTCAACAACGCTCCAAATCAGCCTAGTCAAGTTTGTGGTGAAATCCAACAAGCGCCAGGAAGTGCACAAACGAAAGCACAAGACAACACATACACGCAATACTGTGGATTGGACCAGGCTGATTGTCACTACTCTTCCCAAATCTGTCCAATCACCCCTCAAGATGTTCCGAATTGCAGCATGCAGCCTCCATCGGAGAACGACTTAAACCTCAGCGTCACACCATCGGACGACATGGCACTGATGTGCGGCGACGATCTTCCGCAATTTACAGCAACAACAACCAATAATGGAGAAGTTGTAAGCGCAGAAGTCAGTGCTGTCCTATCACACCCTGACTTGTTCACTTTAGAGGTGGTTAAAGGTCAGCAGACATTAGGAGCCAACCAATTTATATCTGACGAGAATGGTGAACTTGTTGTTCGAGTGGTTCCGAATAATATTGATACGATCTCGTTAGATACCAACTACACACTAACTTTCACTATGGCGAAAGACACGAGCAAGCATCAAACTGTTCGCTTTATGTTTACGCCATTTATGTTTGAGGCCTACTCAAAGACGAAAAGCGCAACTTTAAATGAAATACGCGTTATTGCAGGTAAACCAGAAAACGTGCATACGCGATTGCTTGCTTGTGCCTCTACCGGCGAACCTGTAGTGGCAAGCAACTACAATGGTACGCCTAAGATTTTTCATCCATTGGTTCAACCATTAGGAGGAAGTGAAGGAAACTTTAGCTATTCAGCGGAATTTAAAGACGGCTTGTCTGAACATGGTCTTATCACGAACGAGTCCGGCATATTTGAAGTGACATTGTCCGATCATTTTGAATGTGAGGGATTTGAAGAATGTCCAGAAGAAGGCAAAGTGGAAGTGAAAGGGACATTTAATGTGCACTCGCGACCATGGACACTCGCTATTTGTGACAACCAACGTGCTTTGCCTTCTGGCACCTCTGAACAAGGAGAAGGGTTTCTTGCTGCCGGAGAACTTTTCTCTCTAACGGTGAAACCAATCATTTGGCAACCTGACGGCTCTGTAAGTGGGTCTGTTGAATCAGCACGCTATTGTGATGCTTCTATCACCCGTAATTTTACGCTTGATGACGCTCCAGCAGCATCGGTTGTCTTGTCGAGTGAGCAACATACGCCATCAGAGACAGCGAACCAAACCTCAAAATTGCTAAAAAGTAGTGACTCACTGGCTCAGGCGCATAATTCAGCCAAGAATGATCAATTCGTCTTTAATGGATTATATTGGGAAGAAGTCGGGAGCTTGAGAGTAAAAGCAAACCTAGAAAGTAAATATCTAGGTATGACTGTGAACGAAGGCTATCGTTACGTTGGTCGTTTTTACCCAAAATATTTTCAAGTGCAAGACCAAGAATGGCACTACCCACATGGCCAAACTTTTGCTTACATGAATCAACCTTTTGAGAAAGTCACTTACGATGTTGTCGCACTCAATGCGAATAAGGAAAACGTGAAGAATTACGTCCACTTTTCGTCTAACCTTCAACAACATTTCGATTTAGGCGAGCTAAGCTCATACTCCGATCGGTTTTTGCCGCCTAAGCCTAAGAAGGTAGACTGGAAACTACTGGGTAGCGCGAGTGTTGGAACGTTTGTTATAGAGAAGCCCTCGACCAATGCGACTTGTAACAATAGCCCATGCTGGAAAAAGAACACGACAGATAAGCAATATCCTGATGGCCCATTTAATAAAGGGACTAACAGTGACAGCAGCAAAATAGGTATAGTCACGACTAAAGCCGTTGATGAGGTAAACTTCTTCGACGATAGCGAAGTACTCACAAAACAACCAGACATTCGATTCGGTCGTTTGAACTTTCAAGATGTAGGTGGCAACCAAGGCATGGTGATCAAAGTGCCACTTGCTGTAGAAACTTGGCAAAACGGTCGATTTATGACTAACTTCGATGACAGCTCAACAACGGCGAATGGTGAATATTACTTCAGCACGCCAATTTGGTCGAATGCGCCTGCAAACAACGCCATGCTTTCTGGAGTTGGGACAATGCATGTTGGCAGGATGACCGATATCGTTGCAAGACAAATTGACTCAGCACGCGAGCAAATACAATTCCATCTGGATTTAGACGGCTCAGGTAATCGCATCTCTTGGCTGAAATACGATTGGGATAACACGACAAGTGAAGAGGAAAATCCACCTGTTACAGTTACGTTTGGTATTCACCGAGGAAACGATCGCATTATTTATCGTGGTGAGCCAAATATGCTTGGCCTAAATTAACGCGAAACGACAAAACAAAAAAAGCCCCTCAATTGAGGGGCTCTTTTCACACAGACTGTGTAATTTACTTTGCGCCACGACGCGCTTTCAGGCGCTTCACCATAGCAAGACGACGCTCTGCCGACCCTTGGTCTGTTGCCGACTGGTTCGGATTATTACGACGACCTTGACGATTCTTGAATGCTGGTTTTGAGTGCAGCTTTTCAATGTAAGATTCACGCTGTTTTGGTTCATAGCCTGCAAGCTCAATACGGCGAATTCGCTGCTGGATTAGATTTTCAACCTGAACAACCGTGAGTTCTTCATCTCGATTTACAAATGAAACGGCATGACCTTGTTTACCTGCACGGCCTGTACGACCAATTCGGTGAACGTAATCTTCCGCTAGGAAAGGCATGTCATAGTTCACAACGTGAGGTAAATCTTCAATATCTAGACCTCGAGCAGCGACATCGGTAGCCACCATGACACGTGCTTTACCGGACTTGAACTCTTCTAACGCACGACGACGAGCACTTTGAGCACGGTCACCATGACAAACCACCGCTTTGATACCATCAAGTTTCAACTCTTTTACAACGTCGTTTGCGGTCTCTTTGTAGTTCACAAATACCAACACTTGTTTCCAGTTCTTACGACCAATCAGCTCCGAAAGCAGTTCCGTTTTTCGCTCTTGATCAACTGGATATAACACGTGAGCAACTGTCTGTGCTGTCGTATTCGCTCGCTCAACTTCAATACGCTTAGGCTTACGCAGGATATCTTTTGCTAACAGATTTAGTTGGCTCGAAGTCGTTGCAGAAAACATCATAATTTGCGGATCAGTATCCACATCTAGCATGATCTTACGTACTGCGTGAATAAAGCCCATGTCCAAGATACGGTCTGCTTCATCAAACACTAAAAACTCTAAGTGTGCGACCGAGACATTACCTTGTTCAATGTGCTCTTCCAATCGACCAGGTGTAGCCACTAGGATATCTACACCGTTTTCTAATGCCGTTACTTGAGAAGACATTTTACGGCCACCGAAAATCGCAGCCACCGACAGGTTCGTGTACTTCGTGTAAGCTTTGATGTTGTCAGCAATTTGTTCAGCAAGCTCACGAGTTGGAGCCAAGATAAGTGCGCGAGCAGTCTTACGAGAAGCGCTACGGTTACTGTCTAGCAACTGCTGAATCATAGGCAGAGAAAACGCAGCCGTTTTACCAGTACCTGTTTGTGCTGTAGCGAAAATATCATGGCCTTTGCGAGCCATTGGAATCGCCTTCTGTTGAATTGGCGTTAACTTTTCATAACCGCATTCTGCCAGTGCTTTAACCACTTCTGGCGCAAAACCTTGAGATGAAAATGACATTGAGCGTATTCCTTAAACAAACCACTAAAAATAGCTTTAAAAATTTAGCCGTGCACTATACCCGAATTTGAGTGATTTATCTCACTTTTCTCATTGAAATCCTACAAAAGAAAAAACGGTGAGCACAGATATATTAGTGGTTCACCGTTTTCGTTTAACCTTTGCGCGATTTAATGTTTGATGCCAGATAACTGAAGGAGAATTCGCTCAAGCTCATCCCATGGCAACAGCTGAGAATCTATCACTTCTAATCGTGATTCAAAGCCTTCTAAGCTGATTTCATTCACCGACACGACTCGGTTGGCAACATTAAACGCGTAACAACCTTGATCCGTATTGACCACTGCTTTAACACGCTCTGCGGTCAAGTCCGAAAGCATAGAGAAAAGCTTTTCAAAATCAAACTTATACTCTGCCCCAAACAACCACCCACAACTAAAATAACCCTGCCCTTTGTTCTCTTTGCGCACAAAGGCTTCACCAGGCGCCAATTGGAATTGAGGCTCTTGATGAGCGTGGTCATGATGATGTGACTCGATATGGGAAGAAGCGCTGCCGTAAACCCGCTCAATATCCAAGACTTCTATCGGCAACTCACCGTCATGAATAAGCTTACTGAATACTTTTGAAGGGGATTGGTCCGTCACCCAGTCATTAAACACATCAAGGTCGTGGCTGGAACATAGGTCAACCTTACTACCAATAACCACATCTGCACTGTCTAACTGGTCCACGAAGTTTTGGTTAGAAAGATACTTTTCATCACTTAAGTTACGCGGATCAACCAAGGCAATCGTCGCTTTAAGATCAACGTAAGGTTCATACTGCTGTGAGGTAAGCGTCGCGATAACCTGTTTTGGATGACCAAGGCCTGTCGGCTCAATCAATAAACGGTCCGGTTTTTGACGCAATAATGCGGTGATACCTACCGACATCGGCACACCCGCAGTGCAGCACATACAACCACCCGGCACTTCTTTAATCAGCGCGCCTTGGTCGGTCATCAATGCACCGTCGATGCCAATCTCACCAAATTCATTGACCAAAACCGCCCAGTTTTCTTTTTCCGGTTTGTTCTTCAGTAGATTTAAAATCGTGGTCGTTTTACCGACACCCAAAAATCCGGTCAGTATGTTGGTTGGTACTCGATTTGACATGCTTATCTCCGACACGTTAGTGCATTAATGCTCCAGCAAAGTATACGGAGAATGTGACTCGCTTCAACGCTTTTTATCGCACGCATCAAGCTCATTACGTGATGCGTTGGAACACATTTTTCGAGCTTGTTTGGGTTGACTTATCAACTCTGAACGCTTCATATCAGACAGGTATCTACTGGTATAAATAACGCAAGTAAAAAACGCGATAATAGCGACTACGATGGGAAGAACTCCGAGCGTGTTTTCGAATTTAAGCGCAGCAATAGCCAACGCGAAAACAACGACAGAGATAAGTGCGATTGACTTACTTTTGTTGCTTTTCATAATAACTCGCCTTTCGTAAAGTTAGCCCCTAACACCTCCTGTACTAGAGGAATGCCAGTTTGAACAACATCCAACCTGACTATTCAATGCTACTCCTTTCGCTACTTGTGAAATTTGACAAAGCTAACATTTACTACAACATCAAACGACGAGCTTATTATTATCTTTCAGACACTTACTGGATTTTAAAACACTTACTAGCAAATCGTTCCACCGCTTACCAGGATATCGCTATCATTGGCAATACAAACTTGCGCCACCAGCTTTAGTCCTTCGACTATCATGTCCAAAGACATAGAAGGCTGACTGCCATCTGCTGCTTGTTCTGGCAATAATGGAATATGAACAAACCCGTGACGAATCGGATTGTCTTTCAAGTAATGTTGGATCCCATAAAAGAGATGGTTACATACAAATGTTCCAGCACTGTTGGAAATCTGGCTAGGTATACCCTGCGTTTGCAATGCTTGCACAACACGCTTTATCGGTAGTGTCGAGAAGTAAGCATCAGGCCCATCAGCCACCACGGGTTCATCAATCGGTTGATGACCAGCGTTATCTGGAATACGAAAATCATCAACATTAATTGCGACACGCTCTGGGGTTATCGCGCTACGCCCGGCCGCTTGCCCTACAGTAATCACACAGTCTGGCTGGTGCGCTTCTATTGCTTCAATAACGACTTTCACCGAGTCATATCGAACTACGGGGATTGGGCAAGTAACTATCACACCGCCTTTTATGGCCACAGCCTCTAATTGCTTGACCGCTTCTAAGGCGGGGTTAATGGCGTCACCACCAAAAGGTTCAAAACCGGTAATCAGGACTTTCTTCATAACAGCCTTTAGGAAAAGAGTTTTACAAATTATTGCACTCCCCTTCACCCCATCCAATAGCAAAAGTATTGATGAGATAAACCAGACAACATTATGTGACTCATGTCTAACCAGCGAGGGTTTTCACTTTATTGAATCTAGACAAGTTCCGGACTATCGAGACTAACTATCGATGATTAGTGGCAGGGCAAGGTTCTCTCATTACATGACGCACGTAGAAGCTTGGTTTCCACGCTTAACTTAGGTAGAGTACGCGACCGCAATGCAATTCGAAGAGATTGAATACAATGAATATTGATAACCATGTAATCGAAACGATTGAAGAGTTGGAGGCATTTCTGCATTTAGTAGAAAGCGGCGCTCTAGGCCTTGAAGGTGTCACTGGCGTTGCGCTAGCCACCTCTAATACCGATGGCCGTCCATTTGTTGCCGTATTAGGAGAAAAGCACCAATTGCTCCTTGGCCGCTGGGTTTCGCAGCACGTATATGACAATGGTAAAGACATCGTTCGTAACGGCCCAACCAGAAAACACTAAGCGCTCGACGCCACCTATAACATCACGCCGTCTTATACACCAAGCGTATGCTTTGAAAGCAATGCGCTTGGTGTACTCAAAAAATAAAAAAGAAAAGGCTAGCCTTTATTAATTTTGTCGGTATACTGCACATCAGCTCTTACGGAAAGAGCTATTAATGTAATTAAAGATCAAAGTTTCTCTCAGTTCCACATCGAATTCCTCGTTTACGTTCCTGCGACAAAATAGTTATCTCTAAAATCATATAGTAGCACTTGATATTAGCTAAAAATTCAATATTTAAAACAATCAAATATAGAGGTATCTATGTCTAATAAATTAACTGGTTCAGTAAAATGGTTCAACGAAACTAAAGGTTTTGGTTTTATTTCTCAAGACAATGGCGGTGATGACGTATTCGTTCACTTCCGTTCTATTGTTTCTGAAGGCTTCAAAACTCTTACTGAGGGCCAAAAAGTATCGTTCGTTGTTGAACAAGGTAACAAAGGTTTACAAGCAGCTGAAGTAACTGCACTGTAATTCTTTGTGTGGCATCAATGTTGTTGGTGCCACAATCCCCTTCCACTTATTACTGCCCTTACTATTCTCTATCTGAGTTTATATAGCCAAATCACTTACCTCTCCCACACCATCATTAATCACTTTCAATAAAGTCACTTTGGTATACATCTTTAGGTAATCACACAGTCTACCTTGCAATTCCAGTTTGGAACTAAATTAATCTCATTCATATCTGAATCACTTCGCCTCATGCTTTGCTCATAAAAATAAAGTTTATAAAATAAAAGCGATTGGCGAATATAAGAGAAAAAATGAAATTAAATATATCTGCTCAATCAATAAATTCTAATAACTACGAGCACATAATCCCTAGCTGAGAGATTGAGTTTGCACTGAAATGTCATTACATGAAGCCATTTATCGGACAACACTTCATAGGGACAGCGTGTGGAGTCACACACTTCGGGGTATTTGTTGAGTTAGAGGAACCGAACCGAAGGTCTCATTCCTTTATCAACTTTCCAAAATGGTGAGTTCGAATTTGATGCAGTCAAACAAAAAATTTCCAGCCAGAGCGCCACGTTTACTTTAGGGACCAAAGTGCACGCGTTGGTTAAAGACGTCGATTCGAAACAAAGAAAGATCATGTTCAACTTAAAAGATGCGGAACACGCGGTAGGCTAGCCTGTTTTAGGTTACTTTCTAATCCATTAATCAAAAATAAAAAATAAGCTTTTAATACCGCAATTAACTTGTGACATTTCGCTGACATCGACTCATTCTAAAACCCTAATATCTGACAAAGGAAACGAATCTAATTTTTGTTTCCAGACACCATCGCAGAGTGTATTTCCAGCACTCTGTTTGCCTCGAGAGGTTCTTATGACAGCCTAGGATCTCTCGAGGCTTTTTTGCACCTATTCAAACCACCTGATTCTACATCACAACTATTATCCCCTACACAAGCTGTACTTTTTAACTAGTGCACTAGATCGCGAACTCTGATTTAAGCAACTGATCACACAACCACTTCTAAATTTTGGGTATAAAAGTATCAATACTTTCGTTAACTAGGATGTAAATAATGAAAAACTCGTTTGATCTCACTATGCCCAACGAAGAAGGATACTTTGGTGAATACGGTGGTAGCTTTGTTCCACCTGAGCTTGAACAAATCATGCATGACATCAACGCAGCTTATGAGGAATGCAGCAAAGATCCTGAATTTAAAGCGGAACTCGCTCGCCTGTATAAGCACTTTGTTGGACGACCTAGCCCAATCTTCCATGCGGAAAACTTGTCTAAAAAATACGGAGCAGACATCTACCTAAAGCGCGAAGACTTAAACCATACAGGCGCACATAAAATTAACCACTGCTTAGGGGAAGCCATTCTCGCTAAAAAGATGGGTAAGAAGAAACTGATTGCTGAAACTGGCGCAGGGCAACACGGTGTTGCGCTTGCTACAGCCGCGGCATTGGTTGGCTTGAAATGCGATATTTACATGGGTGAAGTTGATATCGCCAAAGAACATCCGAATGTCGTCCGCATGAGAATCCTTGGTGCTAATGTCATTCCTGCCACTCATGGGCGCAAAACCCTCAAAGAAGCGGTAGATTCTGCATTCGAAGCTTATCTGAAAGATCCTGATACACTACTTTATGCGATAGGCTCTGTCGTTGGCCCTCACCCATTCCCTAAAATGGTGAGAGATTTCCAATCAATTATCGGTAACGAAGCACGAGTTCAATTCAAAGAAATGACCGGCAAGTTACCCAATAATCTCGTCGCATGCGTTGGAGGTGGTTCTAACGCGATGGGGCTATTTACTGCTTTCTTAGAGGATGAACAAGTCGCCATTCACGGCGTTGAACCTGCGGGCCGCTCTTTGCAAAAGGTTGGCGAGCATGCTGCAACACTCACACTCGGTGAGCCAGGTATCATGCACGGATTTAAGTCTTACATGCTTAAAGATGCGCAAGGCGAACCTCAGGAAGTGTACTCTGTAGCAAGTGGCTTGGATTACCCATCGGTTGGGCCTCAGCATAGTTACTTAAAAGACATTGGCCGTGTCAATTACGGCTCAATCAGTGATGACGAAGCGATTGATGCCTTCTTTGAGCTGTCTCGTGAAGAGGGAATAATCCCTGCTATTGAATCCTCACACGCTGTCGCTTACGCAATTAAACTCGCGCAGCAAGGAGAAACCGGCTCGATTTTGATCAACTTATCAGGCCGTGGTGACAAAGACATTGATTTTGTCGTTGAACACTACGGCGCAAAATACGGCATTGAATCACTCATATAGCCTAACTCCGTAGCCTAACCCTACATGCAAAAAGCTACCTGGTACTAGGTAGCTTTTTGTTTTTGTCTACTATTTTAAGAAGCAAGTCCCTTTACTCACTGCTCTCACTATACCTTTAGAGCATAATTCGATTAACCGATAAGAGCTGGAATGCCTGGAAGCTGACCAACAACAGCAAGGGAGCCTGCACAAACGATAAACGCAGTGCCAGGAATCAGATATTTATCTTTGCGCGATAGTTCGTTAGCACGCTCATGGTCGCCGATAAGCCCGAGATTATCCAGCAGCATAGTGATTGCCCAACCGAAGACTGGATTAACGAATGCACAGGCAAAAATACAGATACCTGCACTGAGTGAATCTTTATGCTTATGGATCATCTGCATACCCGCTTCAAGGAGTGGTAAGAATACACCCACAATCAAAGCAACGCGCAGAACAGGTTCCCACATTGCTAGATCCATTGGGTAGCCAATTACCGCCGCCGCAATACACATGAAACCCGTCAACAGAGCGCCACCTGGAATAGGACGCTTGGCAATTGCGGCAGGAATCATGTACGTTCCCCAAGAAGAAGCTAGGTTTCCGCCCCCTAAGAGTGAACCAACCCCCTGACGAACAGATGCTCCGACCATCGTGTCGTCGACATCCATGAGTACACCTTTCGCTTCTTTTGGGTAGTTAAGTTCTTGAAACACACGATGGCCGAGATAATCAGGGGACCACATAGCGACTGCCAGTAGAGCAAATGGAGTCACGGCAATAAAGTGCTCTAGGGTTGGCCAGCCTAGCTGCCAGCCTGTATCTTCACCCCACCAGTAGAATGGACTGAAATTAGGCAGGCCCGGTTCTGTGGTAAAGGCAAACTCAGCGCCCATCAAATAAGCAACAATACCCGCGAGTGCAGAGCACAATGGGATAGCGAGCCAACGTTTATTGATCTTGGCTAAGTAAGCGTAAACCATAACGGTTAGGCCTATGACCACAAACGAAATGTAACCTTGGTCCGTACTTGCAGCCCACGCTTCCGTCTTATTAATTTGCCCGAGCAACCCAACAGCACCAAGGTAGATCAACAACCCTCCTCGAACCCCGATACCAGTCAGAGTCATGAGTTTAGAGCCACCTTTGGTTAAAGCGAGAATTAAACCAAAAACACATACCATCAAACCTAGCGCGAGAGGGTGCCCTCCTGCAGCTGCGATCATAGGAATCAGCGGTATCATTGGGCCATGGGTTCCCGCTAAGTTTGCATTCGGGTTTAGGATGGCAGAAAACAGGATGACGAACAGGGCTCCAGCGATAAGTAATTCGTAACGCACGTTTTCTGCAATGAATTCCGGAGATAAACCAAACTGAGCAGCAAAAGCGGAAACCATGGCAGTGACCATAACCACTTTACCAATGGTTGCTGCTAATGCAGGTACCCAGTCTTCGATTTCAATACTGTAATCACGTGAGGGCAAATGAATTCCCCAGCGACGGAAACTCATGACGGTTAAATCATGATTTAGAAAGTCTTCTCGGCTTTCAAATTCATGCGGTTTTTTGCGCACATCCCTGTAAAAAGTCTTACTTTTGTCAGACATTGAGTCATCCTTTTATGTTTCAACGTTGAACTACGTCAACTAGAGTTTCGCTTGGTAGACAGGCCTTCGACCAATACGAGACAACACCCACATCAAACTTCTAGGCCATACTAAGAAAGCGGCATGAACCAATTTTGATTTTGAGCTTATTAAGCATGTGTTGCTATGGGTAGGAATATTAGACATTAGTAAAAGAACAACAAAAATCTCACTTATTACACAATAATTTAACATCGAGCTGGGACGCTTGAACTTTTAAGAGTCATTTTTGAGCAGAGAGCCAAGTAGAGCGGCCAATTCCGATTTATACTTTCAAGGTAGAGAGCACTGTGCTCGCATCCATCGCAAAGTAACTATAGATATCTCTACATTGTATACTTTGTTAAACTCCGCCCTTTAATGAGTAAGGCCCTTAAAAATGATGACTGACGAAGAGAGAATCGAGCTGCAACAGAACAATCCACTGCACGGATTAAAGCTAGAGACTATGTTGCAAGAGTTAGTGGATTTTTACGGCTGGGACATTCTAGATACAGCAATGCGTTTTAATTGCTTTAACACTAAGCCTTCGATTGCAAGTAGCGTGAAGTATTTAAAGAAAACCGAATGGGCGAGAGAAAAATTAGAAAACTTTTACCTTTATCGCTTTAAGCGCATGCCACGCGCGAGCGAAGAAGAATACAACTTACCACCAAGAGCTCGTACCTTCCCTCATGGCCTTGAACCTAAAGAGCCAATGCCGCTAACCGTTGACTCTATTCTTAAGTCACAAGCCAAAGCAGCGTCTGCATTTAAAAAGCGTTCACCTCGCGGACGCCCTGCTCGTCGCCAATAACACTATCTTGAAAAGCAATAGAGCCCTACTGGTAGCTCCAGCAGGGCTCTATTGTTCTTTAAAGGAATGGCTAGAAGCGAAGACTCAAGCTAGTGAGCATTCCTTTTCTCTAACAACTCCCGTAAGTAAACTCACATGTAGTTTACGTTTTCTATTGATTACGCTTTTTCTTCTTTTTACCCGTACCTGCCGGCTTCGCTCGCGGCTTCATTGGTAAAAAGTAGGCTTCACTCTGATCGTCTTCCACTTCAAAACCGACTACCTGCTCGCGTTCAAGTTGGAACTTATTTTTCTTTTCTATCACTTTGAAATGGTGGTAGTCGTCGTAATCGATAAGAGATAATCCTAAACCTACTTCACCAGCACGACCACTACGACCGATTCGATGCATATAATCAGCAGGGCTACGCGGAAGATCGAAGTTAATCACCACTGGAAGTTTTTCAATATCAAGGCCGCGTGCTGCGATATCAGTGGCAATAAGAACTTGAATCTCGCCAGACTTAAAACCGTCAAGGACACGAGTACGAGCGCCCTGCCCTTTATCACCATGGAAAACTTCAGCGGTAATACCGCGTTTTGACAACTTTTGAGCTAAATGGTTACAGGCATTCTTAGCGTTCACAAAAATCAAAGTCTGTCGCCACTGATGCTGTTTGATTAAGTGCGCGAGTACCGCCGTCTTCTCACCTTTATTTACACTAAACACGCGCTGCACCAAAGTGCTGGCTTCTGCGCTCTGCAACTGAACTTCAACAGGGTCGCGGAGCAACTGCTGAGCCAGCGTCGTGACTTTATCAGGGAAAGTAGCAGAAAATAACAGCGTCTGTTTCTTCTCTGGTAGTAACGCAAGAATCTTATTCAGTTCTTCGGTAAATCCGAGGCTCAACATTCGGTCGGCTTCGTCAAGGACGAGCGTTTCTACTTGGCTCAACTTAATCGCGTTACTGGATACCAGATCAAGTAATCGACCCGGCGTAGCTACGATAATGTCACAGCCACCGCGAAGCGCTAGCATTTGTGGGTTCACCGATACACCACCAAATACGGCAACCGTTTTGATCTTATCTCTGAGATGGTACGAGTAAGATTTGACGTTGTATGCCACCTGTGATGCCAACTCACGAGTTGGAACTAAAATCAGGTGAGAAACGAAGTTACCACGGCGATTGTTTGATCCGTCTTGCTGAACAATTTTTTGCAGGATTGGCAGCGAAAAAGCAGCGGTTTTACCAGAACCCGTATTGGCACCACCAATAATATCTTTCCCTTCAAGGATATCAGGAATAGCACGGGATTGAATGGGTGTCGGTTGGCTGTATTCTAACGCTTCTAGTCGCTCGACTAAGGTTGGAATCAGGCCAAGATCGGCAAATGTCGCTTGCTGTGTTTTATCTGTCATTACGATGAGTGGCTCAGTGCTAGTAAAGGCCGTGTATCTTATGCTATTTCGCGTCTGGATGTTAGAGATAATGGCCCAAACAGAAGATTGGTGAAAGAAGCACTATAGGGTTCAGGAATTTCCTTTCACTAACATGAGTTAATGGTTTCGGTAACCAATACTCTACGACCAAGATGGTAGCGTTCGCGATAAGCAAAGGGAAAAGGAGCCAGGCATTCTGACTCCTGTAAAACAAAACACATTGTATTTTGGGGAAAGAGATTACAAAGGCAGGCCACATCCGAATCAAAGGCTTAACCACACTATTTAAGCCCTGTGGTTTTGAGAGCTTAATATAGCTTGAGAAAACTCCAGGTCACTAATGTCCATCGTTGTCTATTTAACTAATGTAGTGGACTCGGTTGTATAGATTACTTTCTCCCAATACCACGGTTCTTCTTAGGGCAAATTTGACTGCTATAGCCACAATCGTTACTGATGTCGTATATGGAAATACCTGTTGTCAGAAAGGTAACGCGCCAAGATGAGTAATGTTGCATATCATCCTCGTAAGCCCAATTCCTTCACGAGGTAGTAATGGAAAAAATTAATTTATCCCGATATCTGATATGTAGCTTCGCCTTTGTGTTGCTTTATCCTACGGCAATAGATTTCTACTTGGTTGCTTTACTACAAATCGCCCATGACCTGTCTGCCAGCGAATCACAACTTCATATTGCTTTTTCTATTTACCTCGCTGGTCTAGCATCGACTATGGTTTTTGTTGGGCGAACTGCTGATTGTTTAGGACGCAAACCTGTTGCCATTTGCGGTGCAGTGATTTTTACCCTTGCATCAATGTTCGCGGGCTCTGCTGAGACCAGTAATAGCTTCCTAATAATGCGCTTTTTCCAAGGCGTAGGTGCCGCATGTTGCTATGTAGTGGCCTTTGCCATTTTGCGTGACACTCTAGGGGACCCAGAGCGAGCTAAGGTTCTATCGATGCTTAATGGAATTATCTGCTCTATTCCAGTACTTGCCCCCGTGATCGGCAATCTGATTATGATCAAGTTTCCGTGGCCCGTGTTATTCACTGCCATGGCGATAATGGGTGTTGTGATAGGTTTAATTGCTTGCTTTGTCTTGAAAGAAACCTTGCCTAAAACCAAGCGCACAACTTTAAAGGTGAGTGAAGCTTCGAACGAATCACTATCTAACCGCTTTTTCATATCGCGCGTTATTTATACATCTTTAGGCGTCACAGCTATTCTCTCTTATGTAAATACGTCACCAATGATAATAATGGATTCAATTGGTTTTACTCGAGGCGAATATTCAACAACGATGGCACTACTCGCGATGGTAGGTATGACGACATCGTTTTCAGTTCCATTTGCTCTTTCTTGCTTCAAACAAACCACATTGATGTTCGCTGCACAAATGACCAATTTTCTGTCGGCTATCGTTATTCTCGCGGCTCACTTGAATAGCGATAGTCCGACACTTTATATGGTAGGATTCACTCTGCTCAGCATGAGTTTTCCAATGGGGTTTGGTGTGGCGATGAGCCAAGCGTTAAGCCAGTTCTCACGCAAAGCTGGACTTGCAAGCTCTATGCTTGGCATAGGTCAGGTTTCTTGGTCTGCACTTTACATTTGGTTGATGGCGACGCTAGGTGTGTCGGCCGTGATGATGTTAATGATAGCGTTGGTTGCTAGTGGCGTTATTGGACTCTCCGTAATATTATTATTTCCAAATCATAACGTTAGTGAGCCTCATGAAGAAATCTCTTGCCCGACTTGATCTTAATTTACTGCTCACTCTGCAATTGCTACTGCAAGAGCAGAGTGTTACTAAAACGGCGAAAAAACTTAATGTAACTCCCTCAACCGTGAGTAAGTCTCTAGGCAAACTACGCGCTTGGTTTGATGACCCGCTTTTTGTGAATACGCCGCAAGGCCTAAAACCAACAAATCTCGCGACAAACGTGCAAGTGCTTTTGTCAGACTGGATGCAGATCGGTAACCAGATTGTTTCACTCAGAGGTGATGATGTTCCAAGCGGAGTTAAATTTCATCTTGGAGTAGAGTCGCCATTGTCACTCATCATGGTCGACGAACTGACCAAACGAATCCATGACTTTTACCCAGACTCAACGGTAAAGTACCATAACTGGGATGAGGACTCATTAGATGCCATCACTAGCGGTGAAGTGGATATTGGTTTTACTGGCCGCGAAAGCCATCCTCGCTCCAAAGAGTCGTTAGAACTGCTACCGTATTTCATTAACTTCGAAGTGTTGTTCTCAGATTTACCTATGGTGTATGTCCGCAAAGATCATCCTGCGCTCAAGCAAGAGTGGAATTTGGATACTTTCTTAAGCTATGCCCATATCAATGTAGCATGGGAGAAAAATGACAGTTGGGTGTTAGATGAGATCTTGGCTGAGCAGGGACACACTCGAAACGTTAGCCTAACGATGGCGAGTTTCGAGCAAGCTTTATTTGTTGCAGAAAAGCCCGACCATCAAATGTTAACCACAGCACCAAAATATTGTCAGCGATACTGCGAACAGCTTCACCCCAACTTAATAGCGTTGCCTATCCCCGTTGCTGAAGATTATCAGCACAAGCTACTGATTCCATTTACTATGATTTGGCACAAGCGCAATAACCAGAACCCTAAAATCGTGTGGTTGAGGGAGACGATAAAGAGCCTGTATGGCACAAGTTGAACAGTTAATGTTTAAGTACATTTAAAGTAAAGGAATAGACATTCTCCCCCTTTATGTTGTCAATAAGCGTAGGAGTGTGATCTTGCCTTCTATTAGATTAAATACTTGAAAATCTTGGACTCTATTATCCACTTCGAAATTGATTTCAGCTCATTTGGGGACAAAAAAGAGTCAGCCTAACGGTCTGGCTCTTTTGAATGAAAAAATAGTCTGGTGGGAGAACTTGTAAGGCTGTGGCAGGTTACACTCACTTACTCCTTAGGCAGGTGACCAGTTTCCTTCGCAAGCTTTTGCATCGCCTCGGCAAACGTTGTTGTCCCGCCTTTAGCTTTAAGCTGTATTACCTTATATCCCAACTTTTCCAACGCTTGGCGCTCTGCCAAAACAGCTTTGTCATTGTGTTGGCTACCTTGAGCTGGCTGATGAATGTAGCATCCCTCTAGTTTACCATCTTCGACCAATTGGTGATGTTTCAGTGCATCGATATCAAAATTCATAATAAGTCTTTTCATTAAGAGTGGGAGTTTCTGTGGCTAGTTACATACGCTTCAAAGGCTTCACGACACTATCTAAGCCTTCAATTTTGAGCGCTAAACATAGCTTGAGCAAATCCCCTAGCTCGCCGCTTGGCCAGCCCTTTTTATCAAACCACAGTAAGTATTCTTCAGGCAGGTCGATTAACACTCGCCCTGCATATTTCCCAAATGGCATTTGCATTCTAGCGAGTTTAATGAGGTTTTCTTTTTCTAACATAAGTGACAGAGAGTTAAGGTAACTCGCCCAAGGGTAACACTGGTTCTCCCTCCTCACCAGCAAATCGCAGTCACGTTTATTTTTGGCGGCCTTGACTCGCTTTATGCTAGAGTACGCGGCATAAAAAATGAGAACGAGAAAGCAATGAAGTCACCTTGTCGAGCAGCATGTAAAAATAACGCCGGAATATGCTCTGGTTGTCACCGAACGATGGATGAAATCATCCAATGGAAAGACAAAACCGATCTCCAACGAGATGCGATTATCGAACAAATCGCAGGAGAAGATTCAACACACAGTTGTCCTGAATGCGGGACTCAAGCCCATTGTGATATCGCCGCAGGCAAAGAGACATGCTGGTGCTTTACTATTGAAACCCGTGATTTACCCAAGCCAAGCGCCAACCAGCTGTGTTTGTGCCGAAAATGTCTAGAAAAAAAGCCAGTCGCGTAATACGACTGGCTTACTGATCATCGTTTTCTGACTGGTGTTTATTTAGCGGTTAAAGCGGACGCTTCAAACTTAATGCCTTCCCACCCTGTCACCATAAAATTACGAATATTCTGGTGATCGCTGTTCTCTGGATGCTGCAATACATCTTCACGATAAAAACGGCCAAAGCAGGCTAGCGTCGCTTCTTTGTCTAGGTTGTTTAGCAAACCGAAAGCGAAGATCTTACACGAACCGTTGTTCTCGCCTGCATTGTTTTGTGTCTCACCATTTACAAAAGCGGTTGGCTCAAACGTATAGTTATCTTCGATCACCGCCATCGTTGCTTCAAATTCGACCTGCTCTGGTGACGCTGCCAATAAATCTAAAAACGATTTTAATTCCATTATTCCTCTATCCCTACCTCATCATATTGATGACACATTAGTTTCATAAAAAGCCAATATAAGAGTCATCAATCATACATATATTCAGAGCCTTACCAAATCACACGTCATTCAGCGCTCTATCATTCCAGTTGCGGAAATGGACAGCAGCATAAAACCCATGCTGATTGACAACCTATCGGATTGATAAGGAGATATCATGATCACCCCTTTAAAGGCAATCGGTGCACTCGCATTGTCATCACTTGCCATCGCGTGTTCATCACAACCCGAAGATACCGTGGCTTCATTCGCTACACAATGCAAACCTACCACTGCGCCCGTTACTGGGGAAACTTCAATTCAAGGGTTAACGTTTATCGGGACATCCGTTGCTGATGCTCCATTCGATACATCGGCAGCTGAAATCGTGAGTTATGACGCCTGTACAGATAAGCTCTATGTGGTGAATGCTCAAGCAAAACGTATCGATGTACTTTCTATGGATGACAACGGCGTACCAACGCAAAGCGCATTCATTGATCTCAACAGCGCTGGCGAAGCAGCGGGCATTGAAATTGGCGCAGCAAACAGTGTCGCTGTATTCAATGGTTTGGTAGCTGTTGCGATTGAAAACAGTAATAAACAAGCGAATGGTATTGTTGGCTTGTACCGCTCCGGCGATTTGTCATTAGTCACGACTTTCCCAACAGGCGCATTGCCAGACATGGTTGGCTTCTCAAAAGATGGCCGATACATCGCAACCGCTAATGAAGGAGAACCAAACAGCGATTACAGCATTGACCCTGAAGGTAGTATCACTTTGATCGATCTGAGCCTTGGTGTTACTCAAGCAGAAGTAACACAAATTGGCTTTAACGAATTTGATGGTTCACGAAAAGCAGAGCTCCCAATGAATGTGCGTATTTCGGGGCCAAACGCCACCATCGCACAAGATCTAGAGCCTGAATACCTCACTTTTGCAGATAACGGTAAAATCTATGTCGCGCTACAAGAAAATAACGCCATGGCAATCGTCAATCCAGAGAGCAAATCGGTAGAAAAAATTGTTGGCTTAGGTGAGAAGTCTTGGTCGGGCGCTAAACTCGATGCATCCAACAAAGACAAAATCATTGGGAACTTGAAAAGCTACCCACAACTGGTTGGCTTATTTATGCCTGACACTATCGACAGCTACTCAGTGAATGGGAGTACTTACATCGTATCTGCAAATGAAGGCGACGGGCGTGAGTACGGATTCAAAACCACTCAAGAACTGTGCGACAAAGCTGGCTTTATGTGGGATGAAGACGATTACCTTGGTACAGATGAATACACATCTGAGCAAGGGAGCTGTTTAAGCCATATTGATGAAGTGCGCGGTAAGAAGCTGAAAGTAGCAGCAGAACACCCATTGGCAGAGGCACTAAAAGACAACAAACAACTCGCGCGTTTAAAAGTGATTAAGCCGGAACAAACGCTTTCTGCACAAGAGAATGTTCAATCATTTGGCGCGCGTTCATTCTCGATTTGGGATGAAAACGGCAAGTTGGTCTTCGATAGTGGTGACGATTTCGCGACTATCGCGCTGCTGAATGAAGGCAAGAACTTCAACAGCACCAACGATAACAATAATAGTGGCGATGACCGAAGTGATGATAAAGGTATTGAGCCAGAGGCGATTGAAGTAGCACAAATTAACGGTCGTCATTACGCGTTTATCGGCTTGGAGCGTCAAGGCGGTATCATGATTTATGACATCACAGACCCGAAACAAGCGCAGTTTATGCATTACGTAAACCGCCGTGATTACAATCAGCCAGTATGTACAGAAGTCGAAGATGGCGAATGCATGAACGACACATACAATCCAAAAGCAGGCGATTTAGGTCCAGAATCCATTAATTACTTTACCCGTAATGGTGGTCATTTTATCGCCGTTGGCAATGAGGTATCGGGCACGACATCCGTCTTCCGAATCAATCTATAAAGTAATGTAAAAGTCATTTAGAACCAAAACGCCCGACGTAAGCCGGGCGTTTTTTTGTATGAGGTAATGTCCTACTCTGCCGATGCTAGCGCGTCACACTTTGATGCGCAGATAAAATCGTTTTTATGCAGACCTTTGATAGAGTGACTCCACCACGTTACGGTAACCTTACCCCATTCCAACAAAATAGAAGGATGGTGGAACTCATCTTCTGCCAGTTCCGCGATTTTGTTACTGAAAGCCCATGCTTGTTTGAAGTTCTTAAATTTATACACCTTTTCTAGTTGAGGTATATCTTCTCTTTCAATGATCTGCCAATCAGACAATTGCAGAAGCAGAGACTGTTGCTCTTCTTTGCTTAGTGCAATGGCATCGATACTACAAGCTTCGCATTTTTGTTCATTCAACATGAGCAGGTTCCTTTGGTTCAAAAAGTGGAGGAAGCAGTCCAGCTTCAATCGCTAGATCGGCTTGTTTCAATAAATTTAACTGACTGATTTTAAAAAGTTGAGAAAAGTCGTCAATCACGTAGTACTTCGGTTGCATGATGTCGATACGATAAGGCGTTCTCAGCACTGTTTGTAATTCAAATGGGTCGCGAATTGCTGCATCACTCTCTAATGCGTAGAGGGTTTCGCCAGGAGATGAAAGAATACCACCACCGTAAATTTTGGTTTTGTCCCCTTCTTTCACCAAGCCAAACTCTACGGTAAACCAGTAGAGGCGAGCGAGATAGGCTCTTTGTTTTGGGGTAGCGGCTTGCCCTAGTTGACCATAATGCTCGGTAAATGCAGCAAAGTCTGGGTTGGTTAACATCGCGCAATGACCAAATATTTCGTGGAAGAAATCTGGCTCCTGTAAGTAATCGAACTCATCTCTTGTACGCAAGAATGTGGCGACTGGAAAGCGCTTATTACCGAGTAGATTAAAAAATCGGTCGAAATCAATAAGCGCGGGAACGGGCTCCACTTGCCAACCTGTTGTCTCCATCAAGACACGATTAATTTCTGGTAACTGAGGAACGCGGTCTTGAGGTAAATCAAGCAGCGTCAAACCGTGTAAATAAGCCTCACAAGCTCTGTTTTGGATCACACCCATTTGTCGTGTTACCAAATCTCGCCAAATGGCGTCTTCTTCACGGCTCCATTCAACCCTGCCTTCCTGGTTTACGGGTTTAGAACGATACTGGGTCATGGCTCACCTCCATTAACAAATCCTTTACATTAAGCCTATCTGTAGTCTTAAGAGCTTCCAATCCCTACGCGACTTTCTCAGCATCATCCCGATGTAACATATTGTTTACAATGCATCGTAACTGCATGATTTTTATGACACGATATAATATCTGGCTTGTTTGACTTTATCGTGTATTCCTCTCAAACTAAAACCTGTTATCACTTTGTTATAGAGGGACCTATGCGCGAGAGCAGCAAAGTATGGCAACCGAGCGAAAGTCGTATCGAAGAAGCCAACATTACACAGTTTATTGAACACATTAATCGACAAGGAAATACCCTTGAAAGCTTCGCTGATCTGCATCAATGGTCACTCGATCATGTAGAAAAATTTTGGCAGGAAGTTTGGCTATTCTGCGACGTCATTGGCACTCAGGGAGAGACCATAAAAGAGCGAGCAGAAAGTCGCTGGCAGCAACCTGTTGAAAATAGGGATATAAAATGGTTCCCAAACGCGCAAATTAACTACGCCGAAAATTTGTTAACCTACGCGTGTCACCAACCCGATGATCTCGCGATTTGGTTTGAAAATGAACGTGAAGAAAAACAGACCTACACCTGGAAACAATTGTGCGAAGAAGTTTCGAGTGTGCAGCAATGGTTGAAAGAATGTGGAATTAAGCAAGGTGATGTCGTCGCTGGGTATTTACCTCACCTACCTCAAACGGTGGTAGTCATGCTAGCAACCAGTAGTTTGGGGGCGACCTGGACTTCCACCTCACCTGATTTTGGCGTCGAAAGCGTTTTGGAACGCTTTGGTCAAGTGAAACCCAAAATCCTGTTTACTTGTGATGGCTATACATTCAATGGCAAAACTTTCGATATGTCTGAGAAAAACCAGCATATTGCGGATCATCTTGATGGTCTTAAACAAGTTTGCCAAATTAGCTACCTTAAACCACACATTTTTGAATGCGATGTCTGCACCCAAGATTGGCAAAACGTCCTGAATCAATACACACCCGAAGCGCTGACTTTTACTCGTGTGAATTTTAACGATCCGCTATTTGTGCTCTATTCTTCAGGCACAACAGGCAAACCGAAATGCATCGTCCATTCCGTCGGCGGAACGGTGCTTAATCACTTGAAAGAGCATCAACTGCATTGCGATATTCAACCGAACGACCGAGTGTTTTACTACACAACCTGCGGCTGGATGATGTGGAACTGGCACGTTTCTTCACTCGCGAGCGGTGCATGTTTGGTGATTTTTGATGGTAGCCCTGTTTACCCCACTCATAATGTGCTCTGGGACCTCGCAGAACAAGCCGAAGTGACGCTATTTGGAACCTCAGCAAAATACCTAGAGGCGCTGGAAAAAGCATCTTTTTCTCCGCAGAAAAGTGATGCATTTTCAAGTCTGAAAACCATTTGTTCGACTGGCTCTGTTCTGTATCCAGAACAGTTTGATTATGTCTATCAGCACATTAAAGAAGATGTACACCTCGCCTCGATTTCTGGCGGAACAGACATTTGTGGCTGCTTTGTATTAGGCAACCCTATTTCTCCCGTTTATCGGGGAGAGTGCCAATCAGCAGGGTTAGGGGTCGATGTCCGAGTCTTTAACCCACAAGGTAATAGCGTAATGGGAGAGCGCGGTGAGTTGGTTTGCGCCAATTCATTACCCAACTTCCCTGCTGGCTTTTGGAACGACACCGGTGAGAGATATCATCGTGCTTATTGGGATAAATTCGACAATATTTGGCACCACGGCGATGATGTTGAACAGACCCGCGTTGGGGGATACGTATTTTATGGTCGAAGTGATACCACGTTGAATCCTGGTGGCGTAAGAATCGGCACGGCCGAAATCTATCAGCAAGTGAACTGTATAGACGGTATTCTAGATTCGATCGCAGTAGGAAAAGAAGTCGATCGCAACGAACAAATATGGCTGTTTGTCCAATTAGTCAAAGGGGTAGAGCTCAATGACGAGATGATCGCTTCCATCAAAGCACAGCTAAAGTCTGCATGTTCTCCAAGGCATGTACCTAGTGCAATTTACGCAATAAGCGATATACCTAAGACACGCTCAGGAAAGCTGGTCGAGTTAGCCGTTAAGCAAGTCGTTAACAACCGAAGCGTCGAAAATTTAGGCGCAATAGCCAACCCTGAAGTGCTGGAGGAGATACGCAGGATAGTCGTCTCAAAATAACCTCCGAAGACTAAGTTGTTCGAGTATGTCCTTGCCTGCACCACGACGCTTGTTTAGAGCAAGTGAAGTTACATATATCCTCAGCAGATAAGAAAAAAGCGAGCTTGTTAGCTCGCTTTTGTCATTTTTTGTTCTTTATTCAGCGGTATTAGCGACGACCAAGCCCCATTAATACCGACATTGTTTTACCATCAGATGTAATGTCAAAAACGTGTTGCGATTCAACTTCAGTAAAACCCGCTTCTTTCAGTGCACGCTCAGACTTCGCAAGGGTAAAACCGTCTTGTTCACATTCTGCAATCCAATCAAAATGAACAAAATAGCCGCCGTGGTTAAGTAGAGAATGCGAGATCGTTAATGACGCGTCTAAGTCTTCCACAAACGCTAAAACTGATGATGCAACCACCAAGTCGAACTGTCCACGAAAGGCCGGATGCTGAGCGACCAAGCCGCGAGATAATGCATCTACCACAGGTTCTACGTTGACGAGCTCTTTTTTATCGAGTTCCTCAATCATGGCTTCCGATGCGTCTAATGCTACGATGTCTTTAACCATCGGTGACAATCGTTGACTTAACTGCCCTGTTCCGCATCCAAAATCTAGTACTTTAATGCCATCAAGCTGAGTTAGCTGTTGTAACTGCTCAAACACCGACTGCGCAAATTGCTCTGTTGCTGGATTTGATTCCCAGTTTTTTGCTAAGCCGTCCCAATCTTGTGCCATCGTGGCCTCCATGTTCACTTTTTGTAACCCACATAGATTACCGCAAAACCGTTAAAAGACCATAGACTTATCTAGCGGATTCGCGTTTTTTTCGATAATCTTTCATGGCTTTGGGAGCGCATCTGCATAATACCCAAATTATTTGAATTCATTTATTGGTTGTGTCAAATCATGAACTTAACTCAAGTAGAAGCCTTCTGCACCATCGCTGAGTGTGGTTCTGTTTCTGAAGCGGCAAGGCAACTCGACTGCAATCGCACCAAACTCAGTATGTCGATTAAGGCATTAGAGAAAGATCTCGACGTTGAATTGTTTAACCGAACTGGCAACCAGCTCACCCTCTCTGAAGCTGGGAAAGCCATTTACAAAGATTGCGAACACCTACTTATCATCGCACAACGGGTCAGAAAGACCTGCGCTCAAATCTCGGAAGGGTTTAACGCGGAAGTTTGGGTAGCACGTGACGACTCCTTACCTGATGATCTCTGGCAAGAATTATCTCATACATTGAATAACCGCTTTCCTTCAACAACCTTCAACTTAATCTTGGCATCCAGTGGCGACTTAGCCAACTTGGTCAGTACCCACCAAGTAGATTTTGCTTTCGGCGTTGATTATGAGCGAGTAGACGATCCTCGTATCGTATATAACCCGTTAGGCAAGATACGTATGATGTCAGTATGCAGTGTAGAACACCGCCTAAGTAAGATGCGCCGTGTCTCAGACGAAGATCTACGTAGTCAAATGCAAGCACTAATGGTGTACCTAAATGAGAAAGACAACCCTGAACTGCAACCTTTCTCGACTCGATATATTGGTTTTTCGAGTTTTGACTACATGCTGAACACCATCTTAGAAGAAGACGCTTGGGGAGTGCTTCCTGAACCATTAATCCGCCATTACCTTCGTCAGCAGAAGCTCGCCGTTATCAAACACACATACGGATTGACGCAAGAAGACTACTGTATGTTTTCACCTAACGGCCATGCTGAGCATCCTGCAATGACGTGGTTAGCTGATAAATTGAGCGAGTATTTATTTGACTTCTAAACATTTTATCAGTGAGCGTCAATTTTACTGACACCTAAAATCACAGTAAGTCATTGTTTTATAAAAACATAAATAAAAACGCATTTTTTTAGATTAGTTACTGGTCACTTTGTGGTTGCCTAAATTACCTTATGAGCGAAGAATAGTAAGGTATTAAAATTCAAAGGCATCTTTTATGTGTGACAGGACAAGCAAAAACGAAAACCGTATTCTAACCATTTCAGCCCTTTTGGCATCTGGGTTCGCTGCTGGTGGTATGGTACTTGGCTTGCTTGTAGGCTCAATTGTCATCATGTTTGACGGTGTTTACTCTTTGGTCAGTTTACTGTTAACTTTATTGTCACTGGCCGCTTCTTATTATATTAACAAGCCTTCAAAATCTGTATTCCCATTTGGAAAAGCGGTCTTAGAACCAATCGTTATTGCTATAAAAGCAGCCGTCATTTTAGTGGTTGTAAGCTTCTCTCTCTACTCTGCGATATCAGCATTGATGTCTGGAGGTCGTGAGGTCGATGCTTCTATTGCGACCTTATTCGGCATCGTGAATGTTATCGGCTGTGGTTACGCTTGGTGGTTTATGGCGAAACGCAGCCGCCGCTTCTCATCAGGCTTAATTGAAGCGGAGAAAAAACAGTGGCAAATGGATACTCTGCTAAGTGTGGCGGTGACCGTAGGATTTATCTCGGCTTGGGCTGTTTCACTAACGCCATTCTCTGAGTATGCGGTATATGCCGATCCCATGATGATGGTTTTAATGGGCTTTTACTTCCTCAAAGTACCGTTCGGTATGCTAGTAGGTGCCTTACGTGAACTACTAATGATGACACCAAGCAAAGAGCTGTGTCAGAGCGTTGGCAAAGATGTTCTTGAGATTGAAAAAGTGACTGAGCATCAATTGAAACTGGCTGGCGTAACGAAGGTGGGCCAAGAGCTACGAGTAAATGTGGACGTACATATTGATGACGACACATTGGAGCTTGATACACTAGAGCACACTCGTAAGCAGCTTATCAAGCGACTGTCGAAGCACAGATTCAAGCTTCAACTACACTTGAACGTCGCTTATTAGAGCGCCACCAAAGAGCCGTTAAAACTCAATAAAAAGCTCCCAATCTCGGGAGCTTTTTTAATTTTTTCGATTTAGTTGCTTCGTATTCGAATACAGCTCGCAAGGGAGATCTGTTCGTTGCTCACTTAAATTCTCTGATCTCGTTGGTAACTTACCCAGCCGCTTCGCGCTTCTCTTTGGTGACTAACCAACACATCAGCGAGCCCACCGTTACCATCACAACGCCCTGCCAAAAGCTATGGCTCAGAGTTACGCCAAGAATAATAGAAGAAAATAAAGCGGAAAAAATGGGCGTGAAGTAAGACAAGGTGGCGAGAAAAACCATATTGCCGCCAACGATCGCGATGTTCCATAAACCATAACCACCAGCCATTAAAGCCGCAGAAGCCACTAAGTACCCCATCGCTTCCCAACTGAATGTCATTGGTGGCTCATCGGTAAACGCATATTTGATCCAAAGCGAAACAGCTGTTGCAATGAAAAACAGGGTAATCGCATTATGTTTAGATTGCTGCTTTTGGGTTAAGTTGCAATAAAAAGCCCATATAACCGCCCCAGCAAAAGCCATAAAATATACCAGAGGGTTACTACTAACATTGGACATGATCTGAGTTATGGATAAGCCATTCTCACCGCTCACAGTCCAAGCAACCCCAACAAACGCCAGCGTAACTGCTGGATAAAGCAACCAGTTTGTTTTTTTATTGCTGCCAAGGACCGCAAATAAAACCGTCAGTGCGGGCCAAAGGTAGTTGACAATCGACACCTCAATTGCCTGCGCGCGCGAGTTGGAATATCCCAAAGATAAAGCGAGAAATATTTCATAACAAACGAACATCGCACCACCAAGCACAAGATACTTGGGAGAAAAGTAAGACAACTTTGGAATACCGACCACGATAAGAAGGAAAACAGAGCTAAGAGAGTACAACATGGCTGCCCCGCCTACAGGACCTAAACTCTCCGTAACCAACCTCGCGATGCCAAGCAGACAACTCCAAGAGAGAATCGCGATACAACCATAAAGTGTGAAACGAAATTGCACTGATTTCATGTGACCTACCACTCACGAATGCCAAAGGAAACGTCAGCTTAACTCAAAAATGATCAGGTTCAACGTACTGTTTTATAAAAATCAGTATAAAAATCATTCTATTAAGCCGTTGGAGTTGATATGAAACATTTTCTGCCCTCTAGTGTTATGCTTACACCCTTTGTTGTGCGCTACTATGATGAAGATGACGACGAGAGTGAAAACGTTAAAACACACTCGGAAACGCATGGTCTAGATAGCGAAGAGCAATCTAAGGAACGTTCAGAGTAAAGGAATCCAAACATGAAAAAAGTCGCAGTCATTTTAAGTGGTTCAGGCGTTTACGACGGTTCTGAGATCCACGAAGCAGTGTTGGCGCTCTACGCCATCGAGAAAGCAGGGGCAACTTGGCACTGCTTTGCACCTAACATTGACCAACTCCACGTCATCAATCACCTAACTGGTGACGAAATGGATGAAGCCCGTAACGTACTGATCGAATCAGCTCGTATCGCACGCGGAAACATTGACGATGTTGCCAAACTTAACGTTGATGAATACGATGCCCTACTGCTTCCAGGTGGATTTGGTGCTGCGAAAAACTTAACCGACTTCGCCGTTTCAGGTGCGGAGTGCTCCATTAACACACACGTAGCTCAAGCTTGTCGCGCGTTTGCTAATGCGAAAAAACCAGCTGGCTATCTGTGTATTTCTCCTGTCATTATTCCGATGATTTATGAGCAAGGCGTGAAAGGAACGGTAGGCAACGATGAGGCAGTCTCAATAGCATTTAATCAAATGAGCGGTGAACACACCACGTGCCCTGTCGAAGACATCGTTTTTGATGAAAAACACCTCGTACTTTCAACCCCTGCTTACATGTTGGCAGAGAATATCTCTCAAGCGGCTTCAGGTATCGAAAAGTTAGTATCAAAACTGATTAAAATAGCTTAATTATTAGTAGTTAGCTTATAAAACACTTCCCTATCCCCATTGATAATTAAGTTATTAATGGGGATTTTTTATACTTTAGTCGAATTTAGAGATATATCCGCGTCAGAAGTCAATTTCTGCCAATCGTTTACGTCCATAGTTTCATATTTGTTCTACTTTATATCAGTGTTGCACTTATACGCAGTGCAACAAGATCACTGTCACAGTTTTTCTATTGCAAGTACCTCTAAGTAGGTAAACTTGCTTCAGATCAACTTCAATCTGGAAACGAATGTGCGACAGTAAATGGCAAATTAAGAAAGATTATTAAAAATAACGACGGAGCTATCCAATATGACAAGTGCATTTTTTATCCCTACGGTAAACCTAATGGGCGCTGGTTGTTTGAAAGACGCAGCAGACAGCATCCAATCTCAAGGCTTTAAAAAAGGTTTGATCGTTACGGATAAGATCCTTAACCAAATCGGTGTAGTCAAACAAGTTCAAGACCTTCTCACTGAGCGCGATGTAGCAACCGTTGTGTTTGATGGTACTCAACCAAATCCAACTATCAGCAACGTTAACGACGGCTTAGCACTTCTTACTGATAACGAATGTGACTTCGTTGTCTCTCTAGGTGGTGGTTCACCACACGACTGTGCGAAAGGTATCGCGCTTGTTGCTTCTAACGGCGGCAAAATCGCAGATTACGAAGGCGTAGACCAGTCTGCAAAACCAATGATGCCACTTATCGCAATCAACACGACGGCAGGTACTGCATCTGAAATGACGCGTTTCTGCATCATCACTGACGAAGAGCGTCACATCAAGATGGCTATCGTTGATAAGCACACAACACCGCTTATCTCGGTAAACGATCCAGAGCTAATGCTAGCTAAACCTGCTTCGCTAACTGCGGCAACAGGTATGGATGCCCTAACTCACGCGATTGAAGCTTACGTATCTATCGCAGCAACACCAATCACTGATGCGGTAGCAATCAAAGCGATTGAGCTTATCCAGGCTTATCTACGCACAGCAGTGAAAAACGGTGAAGATCTAGAAGCTCGTGAACAAATGGCATACGCGCAGTTCATGGCGGGTATGGCATTCAACAACGCGTCTCTAGGTTACGTACACGCAATGGCACACCAGCTAGGTGGTTTCTACGACCTTCCACACGGTGTTTGTAACGCGATTCTTCTACCTCACGTACAGCGCTACAACGCGCAAGTATGTCCTGAGCGTCTACGTGACGTAGCAAAAGCAATGGGCGTAAACGTAGAAGGCATGTCTGCTGAAGCAGGTGCAGCGGCAGCAATCGACGCTATCGTTACTCTAGCGAAAGATGTGGGTATCCCAGCAGGTATTAAAGAGCTTGGTGCGAAACTAGAAGACATCCCAACACTAGCAGACAACGCACTGAAAGACGCTTGTGGTTTCACTAACCCTAAACAAGCAACTCACGAAGAAATCTCTAAGATCTTCGAAGAAGCGATGTAATCTCGCTAACTAAACAATTCTCTAGCCTTAATTCAATCCCCGATTTCGTATCGGGGATTTTTTACATTCATATACAAGTGAATCTCTGCCAAACATAGTCTTTTAGTGTTAGCTTTTAAGTATTAACACGATTCATATTGGAAGGAACCATGAGAACGATTGCTGCTACCCTACTCGCTTGTTTATCCTTTTCTGCCAACACTGCCGAATACCGCGCCAACGAAGTGGCGAATGGATTTCAGATCCCTTGGGGGATCGAGTTCTTAGATAACCAACGCGTTATCGTCAATGAAAAAAACGGTACGGTTTCGTTGCTGGATATCACCACAGGCAAACCTCAAAAGCTGTTTAACGTCCCCAATGTGAACACCAGTGGACAAGCCGGCTTATTGGATGTTGCGCTCGCACCGAATGCCGATAAGCAAAACCCGCAACTCTTCTTTACCTACAGCAAGCGCACGAGTAAAGGCAATACGGTGGCGTTAGCGACGGCGCAATTGCAAAACAATCAACTTGTGGGTTGGAACGATCTCTTTGTTGCTGATGCCATCACCGACACAGGGCGTCACTACGGCAGTCGACTTTCATTTGTTGACGACAAAGTTTATTTCTCAATCGGTGACCGTGGCGAACGTGATAATGGGCAAGACACTCAAACCCATGCTGGCAGTATTCTGCGCCTTAACCTTGATGGTTCGGTTCCGCAAGACAACCCATTCAAACCTTCCCAAGCTCTTCCTGAGATATGGAGTTACGGGCACCGCAACCCGCAAGGTATGTTTTACGACGAAGCAACAAAACAGCTGTGGTCTATTGAACATGGACCACGCGGCGGCGATGAAATTAATCTAATCAAGAAAGGCGCGAACTACGGCTGGGCTAAAGTCTCTCATGGTAAAGAATATTGGGGACCGTTGGACGTCGGTGAAGCTAAGTCGTTACCGGGAATGGAAGATCCAAGACTGGTATACATCCCTTCTATCGCACCAAGTAACATGATTTTGTACCGTGGCGATAAATACCCAGAGTTGGACGGAAAGATCCTCGCTGGTGCATTGAAACTGGCACACATCAACGTGGTCTCTATTGAGAATGGCAAGCTCACCGAATCAAAAAGATTGATGGAGAATCTTGGTGAACGAGTAAGAGATATAACCATCAGCCCCGATGGCTATATCTATTTTTCTACCGACAGCGGCAAAATCTTTCGTCTTGAGGAGAAATAGTTTTCTCTTAAGAGCTAGTCAAAAAAGCTAGCTCTTTAAACTCACTGCTACCGTTTCATTGTCAAAATCGAGCGTCATGGTCGAGCCCAATGGAACGGTAAGCATTGGGTGGGTATGACAGCTGTCAAAGTCATACAAAATTGGCAGTGGTTGACCGTTAAGTACTTCTAGTAACACGTCTATAGGTGCTCGTCCTGTGCCTTTATCATTGAACTTTTCATGCTTGCCGAGCACAACCGCACCAACTTTATCAAACACACCAGAGAGCTTGAGCAGCGCAAAAGAACGTTCGACCGTTTCAATGCCCTGCAAACAATCTTCCACTAGCAAAATATCGCCTTGTTCGATACTCGGCATAAACTTACTTGCCCAAATACCCGCCATGGTATTGAGGTTGCCACCAATCAAACGCCCTGTGATCTTGCCTTCACCTTTGAAGTGCCACTGGTTTTGCAAGGTCTGTTTCGCGCGGTCTTGCCCGCCCCACTCTATCCATTCATCTGTCCACCCTAGTGGCATTGTGTATTGATGATCCAAGCCGACTAATGTATTCACTATCGATTCGAACGAAGCGAAGGTCTCGTCCACCAATGGCGGGAATTCACCCAGTGACGCCACCAAAGCAGGACCATAGAAAGTGACGATGCCGGTTTGTGCGTAAATGCCCATAAGCAAAGCTGTCACATCCGAATAGCCAACAATGATCTTGGGATCTTTCTTCAATGCCTCGAAATCAATGTAAGGCAGCAATGAGTTACTGTTGGAACCACCTATGGTCGACATAATACAGCGCACTTCAGGGTCACGAATCAGCGCATTCAATTCTTCTACTCGCTCTTGAATCGAACCCGAGCGATATTGGTCAGTTTTGCCCGTTAAGCTACCTGCTTTTAGCTGGTAACCATGGGATTCCACATACGCTTTGGCACGTTCAAAACGCGCAGGTGCGAACACCGTGGCTGGAGAGGATGGCGAGAAAAAGCCGATGGTGTCGCCTTTTTGTAATGGTTTAGGAATGATCATGCGCGTCCTTGTTTTGTGATACATGGTTGATTTATTTTCGTACAATCTAAGCAGGAGAATCTAAACTTAACAATAACCTTTTGTTTTTTAAAACGATAGTTCGGTTAAGTTGTACGAGGTCATTATGATTCCATTCCCTTTACAGCTCGATAAAATTAAAGCCGTGGTGTTTGATTTAGACAACACCTTGGTGAGTTCTGATATGAACTTCGGCGAATTGCGACAACAGCTAGGTTGTCCGCAGAGTGAAGATCTATTGGATTTTGTCGACGCACTTGAGCACCCTCATCATCGAGAGCACGCTCATAACGTGATATTTGATTACGAGATTTCTGATGCTGAGCAGTCTGCTCCAATGATTGGCTGCCATGAATTGCTCGCCCACTTACATCAAAATGAAATCAAAACCGCTATCGTGACGCGCAACTGTCAAATCGCCACGCAGCGCAAACTAGAACACAACCAAATCTCAGTGGAACGAGTCATCACTCGTGAATGCTTCCCGCCCAAGCCAGACCCTTTGTCTCTACAGGTGTTGGCAAAAGAGTGGCGTCTGATGCCGGATGAAGTGCTTTATGTCGGCGATTACCTTTACGACTTACAGGCAGCGTATAACGCACAGATGCCCTCTTGCCTTGTGCGCCATGGGAATCAAGAAACCTTCAATGACTCAGCCTCGTTGGCGCTTAATGAACTCAGCGATTTACTGAGCCATTTCCAATCCTTACCACGCAAATAAAGCACACAAAAAAAGGGGCACCAACGTGCCCCTTATGACTTATTCCCGATTGTTTCATGCGTTCCCAAGGATTGCTTGGGTGATGCGCTGCTTAGCCTTGTAGATAAGCGTTAAGCATCCACATTAATTTTTCTTGCTCACGGATGTAGTCACCCATCAATGCCGCTGTACCTTCGTCATCTGCTTCACCCGCGTTTTGTAGAATCTCACGCTGTTTTAGAAGTAGAACGCTAAAGCCTTGAACCAGACCTTGTACACACTCCTCACCAGAAGTCGCGTTTTGATGTTCTTTAATTTCACTTGCTTCCAAGTAGTTGCTGAATGCGTGCGCTGGCGTATGCCCCAAAGTTAGAATACGCTCTGCAAGCTCATCGATTTTTGTTTGTAGATCAGTGTAGATCTCTTCAAATTTTACGTGCAGTTCGAAGAATTGCGCACCTTTAATGTTCCAGTGGTAACCGCGAGAGTTCATGTACAACACTTGGTAATGCGCTAGCAGTTGATTTAGCTGTTGAGCTAGTTGTGCTGATTGTTCGCTGTCTAGACCAATTAGGCTTACTTGTTTGTTCATAATCTTGCTCCTAGAAGGATGATACCAATCGTAGTAACGAACGATTCTCTTACCGGGATTGGTATAAAGTTTAAAAATTCTTTTGCAGTATTTGCTGCCGATGGAGTCATATTACGACTCCGGCTCGGTGAAGAGAATTTGGTTTTAACTATGATTTAAATAGCCAAATCCAATGAGCAAGCAGACGAATATCGGCGTATCATCCAACAAAAAGCCCCAACCCTTTTTGTGTCAAAAGAATTGGGGCTTTTTTACTATTTGGTTAACGTTCAAAAGTAGATGAACAGACCTAAACCTTATCTACGCCGTTTTGAAAGTTGCCATCTGTTGATTCAGTTCGGTAACTTGCTCTTTTACTTGCAATGATGTCTCTGATGCGCGTTGGCTGTTATTCGAAACCTCATCCACTGATTGAGTAATACCGGACATCAATCCAGTGATCGAATTGGTCGCATGAGATTGCTGCTCTGCCGCTGCCGCAAGCTCTGCCATTTGTTCATTCAAGGAACCTATTTGCTCGGTCGTGACGAGCAAACGAGTTACCGCTTTTTCAATGTGCTCAGCGCCCTGCTCCGCAAGTGATTGACTGTGTTCAATCTCCTCTACCACCGAATTGGTCGAGCGTTGAATCGCATTGATGATACCGTTGATTTCTGTCGTCGATTGAGTAGTGCGAGTCGCTAACATACGTACTTCATCCGCCACAACCGCAAAGCCTCGTCCTTGGTCACCCGCACGCGCTGCTTCTATCGCGGCATTCAATGCCAGTAAGTTAGTTTGTTCTGCTAAGCCTTCAATCACCTCTGTAACTCGGCCAATGGCTTCGCTCTCTTTGCTTAACTGCGTCACCTGCGTACTCGCGGTTTCAATGCTGCCGTGCAAACTTTCCATAGTGACTTTGTTTTGCTCTAAAGCATCACGACCTTGTTCAATCTCGCCTTTTGAATCAGAAAGCTTCTGCACTGATTGGTTGGCTTGATCTAGGGTGTTACGCGCGGCTAAAGCGATTTCATCCAATTGGCTTCCCATTTCAACAATGCTGGTCTGTTGCTGTTCAACATTCGATGAAGTGACTTGCGCCGATTCCAACAAAGCTCCCATGCTGGTATCCACTTGGTGCGCTTTTTCACTCACCCCTGCCACGATGCTCGCTAACGATTGGTTCATGCGGTTAATCGAATCGGTAAGGTCTGCCAATTCATCTTTCCCAACAACAGTTAATGGAGGCTGAGAAACATCTCCTGAAGCGATCGTCTTGGCTCGCTCCGATAAGTTTTTCACTCGGCGACCAATGGTATTGCCCATGTATTTTGAAATCGCTACTGCGGCAAACAAAACTAATGCCGCTGCAATCAACATAGTGGTCAGTACGTTCTTGATCGACTGATTAATACCCTGTCCGCTTTGATCAGCACGACTTTGCTGAGACAATACGATCGTCTCTAAGCTTTGGTCTAGTGCATCCGCTGTTGGCAACAGTTCATTCGCCATTAACAAGTTTGATTCATTCCACTCTGGCGATTGACGCAATGCAATTACCTGCTCTGCTAAAGGAAAGTACAGTTGCTGCATTTCCTTAAACAGTGACCACAATGATTGGTCGTTATCAGTCAGTCTGTCGAGTTTACTGTCGATTTCCGCCACGGACTGATTGTGGTACTTAATCAAGTCGTGGTATTTGTCTAGGTGATCTTGCTGCCCGTACAACAGGAAATCTCGCAAGGCGGACAGAGCATTGGCGAGCGAGGTATAGCTGTCGGCGTAGACTTTAAACAGACGTTTTCTGTCTCCACCAAATGGGTTTCCTGACTCTTCGTTGATTAAGCTTTGAAGCTGATCAAGTGCCACTTCTGCAATGGGTGCCGCTTCGTTAATAAAGAGGTTGTGCGCGGGTAAGTTCTCATCACTGTGGCTAAGTTCAATCAGCTTGTTCAAAGAGACTTTTACCGCATCCCACTGACTTTGAATCGCTTGAAAATCCTGTTCAGAGATCAAAGCCTGCAACGTTGGAAGCGACTCGTCTGTAGATGCCATGATATTGCGAACGTCCTCACTCAAACGTGCGCTCGCCTCTTCATCGCCACCTAGCAACATGTAGGCTCGAATAGAAGACAGCGACGCTTGAACGGACTGTTGGATACCGCGACTGGTGTCGACGGTCGGTAAATCGGATTTAAGTAACGAAGATGCGTATTGCTCTACGGTGGTGACGTTGCGATACGTAAATACCGCTGATGCCATAAAAAGTACGGCTAGCAGCACAAAACTGAGCTGCAACTTCCCTGATATCGTAAGGTTCATCCATAAACTCCTGACAACGATGAGCCTTAAATATAACGATGTTTATAAAAATGTTAAATACAAGTATCAAAAGTTACTAAGAAAACCATGTAAACCACTATTTTAAGCCGATAAATGGGACTTATTCGAAGTATGGTATGCGCTCACTACGTAAAATCAGATAATTAACGTAAGTCGTTTCTAAGCAGTCTTGCTCCCACAATGAAAGAATCCGCTTGGTGGCAAAGTAGTAATCTTTATTACGCAGTAGCACGCCCACCGTGCGGCTGAGCTGCTCAAAGCGCTGTTGCTCATTAGCAGAGATGTAATTGTCTTCATTCTGAATGATGGGCGCCAATCCATCGGCAAACCAATTGTTCAGAATTTCACGCATCTCAAGTTCTGACTCCGGCACATCCATACACGACAACTCACGATGCAGTGGCGGCGGTACTATGTACTTTGACGCTTTTGGCGAACTGACATAACGGTACATGTCGCTCCTCCTTGTAAATGACTCTTATACCCAAGTGACTTCAAGATGCAGGATTCAGAGCGTTGTCATTGATTCGGGGTCAAGGAAAACAACGCAGCGTAATAGTCAGCTCTTTCCAAGTTGTTTGACACAGAAACCGAGTCAATGACACGCTCCCGAAGGGCGAGCTGTCTTGGTTTGTATACTTTGTTGTCGATTCTTGATTTAGACCCACTAGACCTTTAAATCGCCGCCGCGTCTACAAACCAAGCCATTCTCGCTGAACCTAACATCTCGAGGTTACTTGGGTATAAACTAGCTAAGAATACTTTTTTCAATTTCCAAGTTTTTTTCTACAGCTCATAGAAAGAAGACCAACAAAAAAGCCATGCAAAGTAGACTCTGCATGGCTTTGGTTTGGACAGCAATGACACTGCCCTCGTCTAGGACTGGTTACATTGAGCTTTGATCGAAATCGTTGCCTTGGTCAGTACCCGTTTGAGTATCCGAGTCGAAGCTGCCAGAGTCATCCGTGAAGTCAACACCTTGATCTTGACCTCCTGCACTTGTCCAGTCGCTGCCGCCAGATTCCATACCCGCCATATCTGGTTGCTGATCTTGAGCAGAACCTTGCATGGTGTATTGATCATCGACTTCAACTTCAACTGTGCCACTCGCACCTTCTACTGCGCTGCCCAATTCGTCGTAACCTTGGAATTGGATTTCGCTCGTACCTTCGTAACCTTCTGGTAAGTCAACCGATACTGGTTGGTTCAGGTTGCCACTTAATGTGAAGCTGCCATCGCCATTATCCAGTGCGTTGCTTACTAATGCACCATCAGGTAGACCGGACATTTCTGCATAATCCACCGATTCGTTACCACTGACCTCATCTGGAACCGAGATAGAAATGGTATCGCCTGATGCTGCAGTCACATCAGCTGCGCTCTCCTCTTCACTGTCTGCACCGTTTGCTGCTTGCTCTTCAGGCTGTTGCGCTTCGCCAACTTGCTGCTCTGATGATGCTTGAGCAGTTTGGATTTGTGGCTCGTCGCTTTGCGCTGAATCGTCCGCAACTTGGATGCTCAGATTCTGAGTCGATACTTCACCGTTGTCGTTGACCTGAACATCCATAGCCAAATTGCCATCGAAGTCATCGTTCGGCCAGTATGTCCACTCTTCATCACCTGATTTCGCAAAGAAACCAGCATCGTTTGCATCGGCGACATCCAACACTTCTGCAGAAGGGCTAATGCCAAGCTCATCAATCAACTGTGCTTCCGTTAGTGTTAGTGAGCCATCATCAGCCAGTGCGTAGCCTTCGCTGGTAGTGGTTTCACCTTCACCTTGGATGTCGACATTAAAGAAGCTCTCAATGCGGTTTTCACCGTCAGTTGCAATAAAACCAACTTGAACATCTCCGGTGTAGCCTTCTGCTGGTGTGAATTGGTAGTTACCTTGGTTATCGGTCTCTATCACACCTTGACCTTCCATTAGGCTCACTGACTCAATGCTCAAGCTGTCGCCTTCTGCATCGCTCAAGGTCGATAGCATGTCATCATTGGTGAACGACAAGGTGCCATCCGCTGCCATTTCTGTGGTAGAAATACTGTCGATTTCTGGAGAAGCATTCTCTTGTGGCGCATCTTCTTTCACGACCACACCTGTTTGCTCATCATGAAGCACACCGTCTTTATCAATCACGTAAGCGATATCCGCTTCACCAGTAAAGCCTGGTGCTGGATTGAATGTCCATGTGCCATCACCGTTATCGACAATCTCACCTTGGCTGCGATCAGCTAGGTGAACGAATTTCACTTCATCACCCGCGTCAGCGTCCACATTCTCTGCCAATCCGATTAGGTCATCAGCGGTTAGGATAACTGGTTCACCCGCTAGGGTTTCGAAGTCACCTGAATCGATGCCATCTTCGAACTCTTCTGGCTCGTCACCATAATCCACCGTTGTTGCGGTCACGGTTACGAAGAACTCGCCATTAAAGTCAGCTGGAGGCGTCATTTGCAGGTCTGAAATATTCCACTCGTTCAAGTCGATGTATTGACCCGGTTCCGTGATGGTAATGGTGTTCACACCATCCGTAACTTCGAAGCCAACAGGGAAACCAGTCATCACTAGGTTACTTAGCGTTTCTGAATCGTCGATTAGACCGACATTCAAGCCTAGGTGACCCGTTTCGTCCTCACCGAACACTAACGGACCATCATGGTCGGTTGTGATGACTGCGCCATCCGCAACAGGGCGAACAAACACTGGTACATCAAGTACCGTCTCAAACTCACCGTCACTTACCACAACTTGCAAGTCAGAAACCCCTGCAAAATCGCCAGTCGGTGTGAATGTCCAAGTACCGTCACCGTTGTCTGTTACCTCACCACCATCTTCACCTTCTGCGGTGATAATGCGTGATACGACTAGGTTTTCAGTATCGATATCGCCAAACAAGTTCATCAGGTCGCCAGCGTCGAAGGTGAATGCGCCATCTTCGTCGGTTGCCATAAAGGCATTACCCACATTGAATGGAGCATCGTTGACTGGGATAACATCCACATTCAACGAGCCTTCAACCACTTCTTCACCATCCGTCGCGGTGTAGCCCAGTTCCACCAAACCATTGAAGTCTTGAGTGGTTACCAAGTGGTACATACCATCTGGTTGCTGGGTTAATGTCGCGTTTGCAGGCGCACGAACCGTGATGCTTTCTACGCTGATTTCGTCACCATCAAGATCCGTAACTTGATCAGCGATGTAAGCTGGGTCAATCACCATGACCACATCTTCTTCGCCTTGCATCTGGATGGTTGGCGCTTCTGGTGCATCATTAACCGCTTCGATGTTTAGATTGCCTTCAACCGGCGTCACTAAATCACCATCGCTGACGCCGAACGACATTGGCACATCGCCGTTGAAGTTCTCAGCTGGAGTGAATGACCAAGTGCCATCGCCGTTGTCTAGCAAGTCACCGTATTGCTCATCAATCACTAGGTCGACAGCAGACAGTTCATCGTAGGTGTTGTCGATGTCTGTCGCGTTAGCAAGCAACATGTCCTGCGTAATAAGAATGGTGGTATCTTCGGTGCCAGCAATATTCACTGGCGTTGATTGCGGCGCATCGTTAATTGGGTTCACCGTTAGGTCGACGCCCACTTCCACGCTCGCACCATCGTTATCAATCAAGTCGAAACTTAGGTCGATATCGCCATTGAAGTTCGCATCAGGCGTAATCGTGAAGCTACCATCTTGGTTCTCAACAACGGTCGCATTGGCTACCGCGGTTAAGTTCACCGCTTCTAGATTATCGCTGTCGACGTCACCCGCTTGAGCCAGTAACTGCTCTTGACTCAATGTGATTGAACCGTCTTCATCGACACTGTAAGCCAAGTCGCCAGATACCGGAGCATCGTTGACTGGCAATACATCGATGTTCGCGTTGGTTGTCGCAGTTGCACCGTCTTCATCAGCCACTACTACGTCTAGGCTTACGCCACCATTGAAGTTTTCATTTGGCGCGAAGCTATAAGTGCCATCGTCATTCGCCGTTAGAATGCCATCGCTACCACTGTAAGAGACGCTTTCTAGGCTCACGTCACCTTCCACATCGCTTGATTGCGCTAGTAGTTGCTCTTCCGTGAAGATAATGACTTCGTCTTCATTGACAGAGTAACTTGTCGCACCTGCGATTGGTGGATCGTTCACCTCAAGAACGGTAATACCCGCAGTGGTTGAGTCTGTCGCACCCTCTTCATCGACAACTACAACATCTAGGCTGACCTCGCCATTGAAGTTCTCGTTTGGAGAGAAGGTGTACGTACCATCGCCATTGTCTTGGAAGACGCCATCGTTGCCACTGTAAGTCACACTACTGATGTCTACGTCGCCTTCAATATCCGACGAATTAGCCAGTAGTTGCTCGTCACTGATGGTGATCGAGTTGTCTTCATGTACTGTGTAAGACGTGCTGCCCGCAACCGGAGGATCGTTCTCTGGCGTCACACTCACATCAATGTTGGCAGAGGTCGTATCCGTACCGTCTGACACATCGAACGTAAAGTTCACATCGCCATTGAAGTTCTCATTCGGTGCGAAGCTGTACGTGCCATCGCCATTGTCGGTTAGGACACCGTCCGCGCCAGTGTAAGTCACACCTTCAACGGTTAGGTTGTCACCTTCTACATCCGTCGCGCCTGTTAACAAGTCTGCGTCTGTGAAGGTAAGAAGACCGTCCTCACCCACGGTGAACGCTTGATCTTGTGGCTCTGGCGCGTCATTGACTGGCGTTACTGTTAAGTCGAGACCAGCCGCAACCACTTCTTCGCCATCCGTGACATCGTAACTAAACTCAATGTCGCCGTAGAAGTTCTCGCTTGGAGTAATGGTGTAGCTGCCATCCTCGTTCATTTCAACCGTTGCATTTTCATCATTGGTGCTCAGGTTGATTGCACTTAGGTCATCGCCATCGATATCAACAGCGTGCTCCAGTAACTGCTCTTGAGTTAGCGTAATGCTATTGTCTTCGGCAGTGACTGCGGTGATGTCACCCGTTACTTCTGGTGCATCATTGGTTGGCGAGATATGAATCGTCACATCTTGCGTCGCTGTCGCTGTTGTACCTGTATCTACATCCGTAGAGGTTGCATTCACGGTTAGCGTTACATCGCCATTGAAGTCCGCAGAAGGAATAAACTCTAGCCCTTCTAGCTCGCCTGGTTGCAGTGACCAAGTGCCGTCGCCATTATCAACACCCGCTGATAATGAGCTGCCTTCTGGCACATCTTCAATCAAGATAGCGAGGTTTTCTGAACCATCGGTATCGGTTAATGCTGCATCGATATCAAGCGGCACTGGTGTATCTTCGGTACCAATGATTTGGTAATCCGCGTCCGCTACCGTGATTTCGATGTTGTCGATACCAAACGATTCATCCCAAACGTCTTGATTCAAGGTTGAACCGAAGCCGAGTTGCAGTTCACCATCCTCGACAGGAACCGTCAGATTGATTTGGTGAGCTTGGTCATTCCAACCACTGAAGCCTTCACGTTGAGAGGCTCCGTGGATCACTTCACCCACTTCATTGCCATCTGAGTCGTAAAGCGTTGTCGTACCATCTTGGGTACGGAACGCGGAGTTCTCCAAGGTGGTTAGCTGTTCGCCACCCACAAAGATTTGGAACGACTCGCCATCCCAAGAATCGATTTCGTAGAAGCTAAATGAGATATTCACTTCATTGACATCGCTTGGGATCTCGTAGGTTTTGCTGACCGCTTCATCACCGCCAGTGCCACCAATACGACCCAACATGTCGCCCGTTTCGAAGCCTTGTGAGCTCTCAGTGTTCGCATTCCAACCGTTCGAGCCAGACTCGAAGTTATCAGACGCAATCACCAAGTCTGAAGCAATAGACAGCTCTGGCATATCAACCACAGATTGAACATCAATGTTCGCTTCTGCTGGCACGGTTGCAGTGCCATCGTTGACATCAAACGTCACGTTCACGTTGCCATCGAAGTTTTCATTCGGTGCGAACGTGTACGTGCCGTCACCGTTATCAACCAAAGTACCGCTGTCAGAAGCAACGTTTTCAACCGTTAGGTTATCACCATCGATATCACCTGCATTTTGCAGCAGTTGCTCTTCGGTAAAGGTGAAGCTGGTGTCTTCTTGCGTGACGAACTGTGGCTGACCAACCGTTGGTAAGTCGTTTACTGGATTAACAGTCAGATCGGCAGTCGCTTGAATGGTTGCATCACCGTCCGTAATGTCGAAGCTCAGATCAATATCGCCATTGAAGTCTGCATCCGGTGTGATAGTGAAGCTACCATCGTCGTTCGCAACAACGGTCGCATTGCCATCAACAGTCAGGTTAGATGCCGTTAGGTCATCGCCATCCACATCGCCCGCTTGTGCAAGAAGCTGCTCTTGGCTGAGAGTGATAGAACCATCTTCATCCACGCTGTAAGCCAAGTCACCTGATACCGGAGCATCATTGATTGGCAATACATCGACATTGATGTGCGTATCAACGGTTGCCCCATTCTCATCTTGAATGGTCACATCCAACTGAACTTGACCATTGAAGTTCTCGTTTGGCGCAAAACTACAAGTACCATCGCCATTGACGGTAAAGATACCATCCGAGCCTTCATAGCTGATGCCAACAAGCTCTACATCACCCTCGATATCAGATGCGTTGGCAAGAATTTGTGACTCACTAAATGTCAGTACTGAATCTTCATCAATCGTGTAAGACGTTGGACCGGCAACTGGAGGATCATTCACTTCAATGACCGTAATGCCTGCGGTCGTTTCGTCAATCGCACCTTGATCATCCGCCACAATCACATCAAGGCTGATATCACCACTGAAGTTCTCATTCGGCATGAAGGTATAAGTGCCGTCACCGTTGTCTTGGAATACGCCATCGGTGCCTGAATAGGTCACGCTATCGATGGACACTGCGCCTTCCACATCTGAAGAGTTAGCCAGAAGCTGCTCGTCGGAAATCGTAATCGCATTATCTTCATCAACCGTGTAAGACGTAGAACCCGCAACCGGAGGATCGTTCACTGGAGTGACGCTCACGTCCACATTGGCAGGTACTGTCTCAGTGCCGTCAGAAACACCAAAGCTAAAGCTGACATCGCCGTTGAAGTTTTCATTTGGTGCAAAGGTGTAAGTACCATCACCGTGGTCAGTCAACACACCATCGCTGCCTGTGTAGCTAATGCCATCAACCGTTAAGTTGTCGCCATCGATATCGGTCGCGCCAGCAAGCAAGTCTGCATCGGTAAACTGAAGCGTGCCATCTTCTTCAACACTGAACTGCTGGTCTTGAGGAACAGGAAGATCGTTAACCGGATTAACCGTTAGATCCGCCGTTGCTTGGATAGTGTCTGTGCCGTCCGTAATGTTGAATTGGATATCAATGTCACCATTAAAGTCCGCATCTGGCGTAATCGTGAAGCTGCCATCGTCGTTCGCTGTAACGGTTGCGTTTCCATCGACAGTCAAATCGCTAGCAGTCAGGTCATCGCCCTCAATATCAGACGCTTGAGAAAGAAGCTGCTCTTGGCTGAGTGTAATCGCACCGTCTTCATCAACGCTGTAAGCCAAATCACCCGATACTGGCGCATCATTGATTGGCAATACATTCACATTGATGACGGTATCAACTTCAGCTCCATCTTCATCTCGAATGGTCACATCAAGTTGAACTTGTCCGTTAAAGTTCTCGTTTGGCGCGAAGCTGCACGTGCCATCATCGTTAACGGTGAAAATGCCATCCGGACCATCATAGCTAATGCCAACAAGCTCTACATCGCCTTCCACATCAGAGGCATTCAACAGCACTTGCGACTCACTAAACGTCAGAACTGAATCTTCATCAATAGTGTAAGAAGTTGGTCCAGCGACTGGTGGATCGTTCACTTCCAGCACCGTAATACCAGCAGTGGTGGCATCCGTTGCGCCTTCTTCATCAGCGACGACGACATCAAGCGTCACTTCACCATTAAAGTTTTCATTTGGAGAGAAGGTGTACGTACCGTCACCATTGATTTGCAACACACCATCGCTGCCAGAGTAGCTCACGCTATCAATCGAGACATCCCCTTCTAAATCCGAAGAATTTGCCAACAGTTGCGCGTCAGAAATGGTAATAGAGTTGTCTTCGTGAACCGTGTAAGACGTTGAACCAGCCACCGGAGGATCATTCACCGGCGTGACGCTCACATCTACATTCGCTGAAACCGTATCTGTGCCATCAGATACGTCGAAGCTGAAGTTCACATCGCCGTTGAAGTTCTCATTTGGCGCAAAGCTATATGTGCCATCGCCATTGTCAGTTAGAACGCCGTCGGTGCCTTCATAGCTGATTCCCGTTACAGAAAGGTCATCGCCTTCAATGTCGGTAGCACCTGCAAGCAGATCTGCATCAGTAAATTGAAGAGTGCCGTCCTCTTCCATACTGAATTGTTGATCTTGAGGAACAGGCAGATCGTTGATTGGATTAACGGTTAGGTCAGCGGTTGCTTGAACGGTATTCGTGCCATCTGAGATATCGAAGCTGATGTCGATATCACCATTGAAATCTGCGTCCGGCGTGATGGTGAAGCTACCATCGTCATTTTGAGTCACCGTCGCATTGCCATCTACCGAAAGGTTAGAAGCCGTCAGTGCATCGCCTTCCACATCAGAAGCTTGCGACAACAACTGCTCTTGGCTCAAACGAATCGAGCCATCTTCGTCCACCGAGTAAGCAAGATTGCCAGACACTGGCGCATCATCGACTGGCGTGACGCTTACATCAATGTTGGCAGAAACCGTATCTGTGCCATCGGACACATCAAAGCTGAAGTTCACATCACCATTGAAGTTTTCATTTGGCGCAAACGTGTAAGTCCCATTGCCGTTGTCGGTCAGGATGCCGTCGCCACCGTCGTAGCTTACGCCCTCAACCGTTAGGTTATCGCCTTCAATATCCGTTGCGCCAGTAAGCAGGTCTGCATCGGTGAAGATCAGAGTTCCGTCCTCTTCCACGCTGAACTGCTGGTCTTGAGGAACAGGTAAATCGTTGATTGGGTTAACGGTTAGGTCAGCGGTTGCTTGAACGGTGTTCGTGCCATCTGAGATATCGAAGCTGATGTCGATATCACCATTGAAATCTGCGTCCGGCGTGATGGTGAAGCTACCATCGTCATTTTGAGTCACCGTCGCATTGCCATCTACCGAAAGGTTAGAAGCCGTCAGTGCATCGCCTTCCACATCAGAAGCTTGCGACAACAACTGCTCTTGGCTCAAACGAATCGAGCCATCTTCGTCCACCGAGTAAGCAAGATTGCCTGATACTGGCGCATCATCGACAGGCGTAACACTGACATCAATGTTGGCAGAAACCGTATCTGTGCCGTCGGAAACATCAAAGCTGAAGTTTACATCACCATTGAAGTTTTCATTTGGCGCAAAACTATAAGTCCCATTACCGTTGTCGGTCAGGATGCCGTCGCCACCATCGTAACTCACACCTTCAACTGTGAGGTTATCGCCTTCAATATCCGTTGCGCCAGCAAGCAGGTCAGCATCGGTGAAGATCAGCGTACCATCCTCTTCAATCTCAAAGGTTTTATCTTCCGGCACTGGTGCGTCATTGATTGGACGAACAGTTAAATCAATCGAGCTAGAAATGGTTTCTTGACCATCACTGATATCAAACGTTAAGTCGAGTTCACCATTAAAATCTGTATCAGGTGTGACGGTATAAGTGCCATCACCATTATCCACAACCGATGCATTAGCACCCACTTGCACGTTGAATGCGGCAAGATTATCGCCATCAACATCACTCGCGTACCCGAGAAGTTGTTCTTGCGTGAAGGTAATAGTGCCATCTTCATCCATGATGTATGCCAGATCTTGCCCTACTTCTGGCGCGTCATTTTCACCTTCGACTTTAATTTGGAACGTTTCGCTCGTAGTTTCGGAGTCAAAATCGTCTTCTACTTGCGTCGTGGTTTCTTCGCTAGTGTCTTGTACATCCACCGCGAAGCTCTCTTCAGTGGTTTCTGAATCTAGCTCGTCACCACCTTGAGAACCTTCAGAGTCTGAAGAAGCACTTGGCGCAGATGAAGTTTGTACCGCTTGTCCTTGCGCTTCATTGCCTTCTGCGTCCGAACCACCTTCAGAGCCAGAGGCATCACCACCACCGACCGCTTGAGCACCCGCCCCAGAATCCGAACCATCGCTGCCCAGAGCCTCGTCACCTGATTCTCCGCTAGAAGCTACACTATCAACAACATTGGATTGTGTAGCGTCAGAGTCGCTGCTACTTTCAGTATCCTCTTCTTGAACTGCGCCACCCGAGCTCACTGCTTCTTCTTCCGTACCCGCGCCACTAGGATTTTCTTCCATCGCACGATTGGCTTCATCAACAGCATCTGCACTTTCAGCACCGGTCGCTACAGTCGAAGAGACGGTCGACTGCTGTTTTTCTTCTTTTGTCCCCGTATCCTTCGTTTCTGTTTGCTCTACCGCATCGTTAAGCTTTTCATTGTCTTTTTCTTGATTAGTGTCGCCTGCCATTACAGCCTCCGTTGCTTTTAGCTAACTGATCGTATTTAGAGGCAGTAAAGGACACCATTTTTAGAAACCAACTTTTTTATACAACTTTTTTCATACCTTTCGAGTTCCATAAAAACAAAAAAATTTGAAAACCCAGTATAAAGATCCTTACTTGTTGTCATTAAAGCAATTAGTGCGGTGGGATAATGATAAATATGACAAATCTGTTGCGCTCAGTCGACAACAGCCATAAAGGGCTGCAATTGCTATTAGGCGATTTTTACCAAGATTTCAGTGACGCAGGGATTGATATTGAGATGCTGCATAAACAAAACCGTTTTGAAGCACTCAGATGTTATTCAAAAAGACTAAAGACCATTCTCGTCTTGTTATGTGATGACGACTTACCACCAAAATTGGCAAAGATTGAACACTTAAACAAACACCATTTCCCTGCTTCTAATGAATTGATCGAGGACGTTAAAACCGAGCTTAACAACGTAAACAAACAAATTAGCCAGCTGTTAAAAATCGAAAATTCAATCGATAGCCGCACAGGTAGTGAATCGTAGGGGTGGCTCATGAGTAATAAGCAAATAGAACATCACCTCAAAAAGGCGCTCGTTTCGAACAACGAAGCTTCGAAGGTAACAACAGACGATACAATCGTGCTAGCCAGTGCAATGACCAGCGTACACAAAACCTTGCTGGTTATCTTTTTGCTTTCCATGGTGGCTATCGCCGTGGCATCTCAGGCTCGTATCGACATTGTGGTGTCGGTGCGCGGTGAGCTATTGCTCGAATCTGACATCGAAAAAGTGCAACACCTTGAAGGCGGTATTCTAGAAGAAATGCTAGTGCGCAAAGGCGAAGTAGTTTACGAAGGTCAGCCTATTGCACGCCTTCGCTCTCTGGATAGAAACACTCAACTCGATACGGTAAACACAGAGATCATTCAGCTAGAGCTAGACAAGATTCGTTACGAAAGCCTGCGCGATATGGTGGAACCCGATTTTTCTGCCTACATCGAAAACTACCCAGAATTAGTGCAAGTCAACATGAATACCTGGCAGCAAGAATTTTCTAAAAACCGTTCCAATGAAGAGTTGATCACTCACGATATCCAACATAAGAATTCGCTTATTGATTCAATGCTCAAGCGCCGTAAAAGCTCCGAGAACCAGCTCTCCTTGATACGCAAGCAGCTCAATATTAAGAACACCTTGTACAAAGAGGAAATGGCGTCTTACGTCGATGTTCTGAATATGCAGGTTCAAGAGTCAAACATGGTGCGTGAGATAGAAAACCTTGATGAGTCGGTCATGAATGAGCGCTTCCAACTCGACAAACTAGAGAAGCAGTACCGAGACTTGGTGGAGAATCGTAATGCCGAGTATCAAGCACAAATCATTCAAGCAAACAAGGACTTAAAGTTGAAACGTATATTACGTCCTCAACACTCAGATAAAGTGGATCGCCTCGTGGTTTACGCCCCTATTGACGGTGTAGTAGATAAAGTGCACTTCAACTTCCGCTCCGCTGTGATACCGCCAGGTGAAAGCATCGCGGACATTGCACCGATCAATAACGCCCTTCACGGAGAGGCGAAGATCCCTCGTAAAGACATGGGCTTTGTAGAAATCGGACAAGCGGTCAAAGTGAAGATGGATACCTACAACTTTGCCAAATACGGATTTTTGGAAGGTCGAATTGCATCGATCAGCCGTTCTTCTTATGAAGAAGAAGACGCTGAATTCTATCTCGCGGAAATCCAAATCAGTCAAAACTATCTAGAGCGCGGAGGCACACAATACAAGCTGTCCCCTTATATGGAGTTTACCGCAGACGTGAAAACAGGTTCACGCCGGGTGATCGAATACGCAGCGAAGCCGGTTATGTCGGCTATCGAAGACGCATTCGATGAGAGGTGATGGATGAGTAGCAAACCTTCTTACAATATTTCCGTTCCTGTTATGCGCCTAAGCATTGCTTTCAGCTTGATGCTGGCTGCCCTCGCCTTTTATTTGTATATCTCTTGGGAAAAAGTGGATTCAGTCGAGAAAGTGCAAAACGCGCCTCTTTTGGTTCAAGCTCAACAGCTCAACCAAACTATCGAGTTTGATATTCAAACGCTTCAACGCTGTTTAAGCGCACGTTATTGCAGTACAACAGAGCTTGATTTTGAGGTTCTGAAAGACGAAATTGACCAATTTAAGTCGCTCGCGTCACTCAACAAAACCGAGTTTAGCTTGGTGGGCGCGACCGAATACACGCAGCTTGAACTGGCAATCAATCGCTTCTCAGACAGCCAAAAAACACGCGACGATGTGTTGGCACTGTACCTCTCGCTCACCAATAACTACCTACAAATGGACGACAACTACCGGACCATATTTAACAACCATGCGAGCGACCTAATGATGGAGAAAAACGAGTTCTTCATTTGGTTGTTTGTGGTCGTTGTCGTACTGGTTGGTATCGCAGTGCTATCGAACTTGGTGGCAATCCTTAAGCTGAAAAAATCCAGCTCGAATGAGCGTGACATTGACCAAGAATTCGATGAGCTTTATCAAGAGCTCAAACAACTGGATTTACAAAGGTTGGAAGAGTTGCTGAATGAAGTGAGCATCAATCCGAAGCAGCGTCAGATCTACTCTCACCTAAAACTGATTTTCAGCAAACTCGAAGAACAAAAACGCAATAACGATCTCTACAAGCAGCTCTATGCTCTGATTGGTTACGAGATTCGTGGCATCACCAACACCATTAACGGCGGCGTGCAATATCTCGTTCAAGAGACCGATGAGAGCGGCGTGTTGATGGCGCAAGATATAACCTCGGCTGCCAATACCCTGTCTGAATTGGCAGAGAACTACAACCGACTCATTTCACAAGGGACCGAGAGCAAATCGAAAGAGTTTTCACTGCTGAATGTACTGTCTGAATTGATGATTCACATCAGTTCAAAAGTGCAGCGAAATGAAGGTGAGCTAGACTGCTTTATCTCAGATAACTTACCAAACCGTGTTGAAGGACAATCCACCAGCTTATTCTGGGTGTTGTTCCTACAGCTATCAAATGCCATCCAACTCAAAGCCGACAAGAAACTGTTTGTCACCATTGAATCAGGTGCGGCGTCAGACATTGAAAATACCCGCCTGACCATCAATCTAAACTTCTTAACCACGCTGGATGTGCCGCTTGCCAAGCTCAATACCCTACACTGGAGCGACCATAAACAGCACACTGCAACCAAAGACGATTTGGCGAAAAGCGTGTTGAAAGATTATGGCTATTACGAGAGCCATTGGTATCAATCGGGCAATCAGGAACGTTTTCAAATTCAGCTCGATTTGAAAGCCAAAAGCTTCCACACCGAGAAAACTCGCTTCGACAATAAGCGCCTATTACTGTGTGCCAACTCTCAGCTGCGCATTGATGTGATGAGCAAAATGTTAGTCAACTTGGGCTTAGAGATTACGCCAATTCGAACGCCGAACGAACTCTTCTCTGCGGCAAAAACCTTTGGCGAATACGATGCCATCATGCTGACCGACACGTTCGAGCCAAACAAGCTGCCCTCACTGAGCAAAACGGTGAAATCGCAACTGCGCAATCACCCGAACACGAAGTTGTTGCTTTCAGTCACTAGCACTCAGCAAGCACAAGAGAGTCATACCTTTGTCGACAAGATTCTGAACTCCCCCGCGATTCCGTATGAGTTCATCCCTAACCTATTAGCAATCATGGAAGCGGAAGCCTCTGAAGAACAGATGGAGAACAGCTCATTCCTGATTGTGGAGGATGACCGTGTTCAACAGATTCTACTCAAACGTATTTTGAGCAAGCAAGAATACGAAGCCGACACCGTTGGCGATGGCGCAGACGCCGTTCAGCATTTCATGAATCAGCGTTCAGACATCATTTTTATGGACTGCATCATGCCGGGCATGGGCGGCATTGAAGCGACCAAACGCATTCGACAATACGAACAAGAGAGCGGACAGAACCCTTGCACCATTATAGGTGCGACAGCATTGACCAGCAGTAATGAACACCAAGCTTGTATCGAAGCTGGAATGGATTACGTGATCAGCAAACCTTATAAAAACGACGAAATCATCAAGGTGATCAACAAGTATGTGGCGGTACAGAAACTTAACTAGCTGTGTATTGGCAGCGCTTACATTGAGCAACGCTCCTTCGGCAATGGCGACCACCTTGCTTGAGGCGGTCAAACTCGGCTTGGAAAACAATTTATCTCTGCGCGCTAGTGACAAAGGCGTGGAAGAAAACGAATACAACATCGACATTAGCCGTTCTAAGTTTCTACCCTCTTTAAACGGTGCTGCTGATACCACATGGAATGAAAACGAAACCATATTAACGGGAACACCGGATACACGTTCTAGCTACAACTCGAACAGCTACAGTGTGTCTTTATCCCAATCGGTGTTTAACCTTGGTGACATCTTTAAATACGGCACCGCGAAGCTTGATTTCAACATTGAAGAAATCAAACACGAGAACAAAATCCAGAGCACCATTTCTGAAATCGCGACGCAATATTTCGAATACCTCAAAAACAACGCGCAAATCAAAGCCACCCAAGTAGAACTTAAATCGTCTGAAACACGTGAGCGCCAAATGCGTCGCAACGTGGAACTTGGCAACACTGCGGCGAGCGAGTTGTATGAGGTAATTGCCCAGAAAGAAGGCATTGCCAATCGCTTAAGAACCTTAGAGAAAGACCGGCGCGTAATTTTGAACGGTTTAGAGATTCAAGTTCAATATCCAGTCACCCCATCGCAGGACATCTACGAAAGCGTGCCCTTGGCGGAAATCAGCGAATCCGAACAACGCGCGATTCTTGAACAAGCTTTGAAGCTCAATAACGATTTATTGGTTGCGAAGAAAACCGTAGAACGCAGCCGAAGAGGGTTGAAAGAAAGCGGTTCAAACTTTGTGCCGACCGTGTCACTCTCTGCCAGTTACCGTTATGACGATGCGAACAACTATGACCGAACCGACCCCACCGCAACAGGGGACAGTAACTCCACCAGCGTCGGTTTGAACTTGAATGTGCCGATTTTCTCCGGCGGTTCGGATTACTACGGTTATCAAAAATCGTCGACTGCCATCGAGCGAACCGAGCTACTGTACCAAGATTCATTGTTCACGACGCGCAATAGCGTTAACACCTCGGTACTCAACATTAATGACTTCTCCCGCGCTATTAGCAGTTACGAGAATATCATCCGAGCTAACTACGCCTCCTACAAAGGCATTCAGCGCGCTTACCAGCTTGGTACGCGAACCATTACCGACTTACTGGCAGCAGAAAGTAAACTGTTTAGCGCGCTACGTGATTACGAGAGCGCGCGTTATGACTACATCATTGAATCGATCAATCTTGAGCAAATCAAAGGCATGCTGTCGGTGCAATCCATCGAAAGCATCATGCAGTTGATGAGCGATATCGAAGGCAGAAGCAATCAAGACTTAGTTCCAAAACACCTTCTCTCCAAACCATCGATTAAGAAAGGAGGTCGCAATGCAAACTGAGTATTTTTCCCAAAAGATTAACTTTGCTGACAAATGTTACCTGACTTTCTCAACGGTCATCTCGACGCTGTTTGGTTTAGTACTGCCCTTTTCGATTCTGATTATCTTTGACCGTGTTTTACCTAACCAAGCCAAAGACACGCTGTTTCTTCTGTTTGCCATTATCTTGATCACCATCTTCCTCGACTATCACTTAAAGAATCAGGAAGAGAAGATTTCGTCGGTGATCATGAAGCAATTCGAAACCAACTTAACCAACAAAGTGTTTCAATCCATCTGTTTGGCTGAGATATCGAAGTTTCGTCGCCTAGAACCCGGTGAATACTTAGAGCGTATTGCCACCATTCCCGAGATTAAATCCTTCTTTGGCGGAGAATCTGTACGGGCATTGATCAACCTTGCCGTCAGCATACTGACCATTCTGATTATCGGTGTGATCAACATTTGGGCGGGAGTGACCATCTTGCTCGCCTCCATCATTTTGGCGGTGTTCGCACTGAGCCTATCTAAGCAGAAAATCAACAGCTTAGAAAACAAATCCGACATCGAAGGCTTAACTACTTCTAAAATCATCGAGATCATCTCTAGCCCACTCGATATCAAAGCGCGCAATATGGAATATCGCGTTGAGAGCCTCATGACACAAATGGTGGAAGAGCGTGAAGTCGAGAACATCAAATACGAGCAAATTGAATCGAACTTCAGCCTTATCTTGTCGCTCATACAACAGCTCTCCATTGCTTGTGTGGTGGTAGTTTTGGCAACGGCAGTTATCAACATGCAATCGAGCCAAGGCATCATGGCTGCCATCATCATGCTTACCAACCGCTACTTCGCGCCATACCAGCAAGTAATGCGCACGGTGAGTCGATGGGAGTTGAACAAGCTTCATATTCAACGTATCGCCGAGCTGCTTGAGCTTGCGGCATCTGTAGAACAACAAAATGATACGACAGAAGTCGAGCGCATCTCGGTGAAGTATTCGGAAAAGCAACGCATCGAGTTTGAACGTGGTCAGGCTTACTTGCTGACGGGGAAAAGCGGCGCAGGCAAAACCCATCTTGCCAATTGCATTACGCGGCAAAACACCGACAACAAACTGGACATTAAGATCAACGAGACACCACTCGATGACGTCAACTACAACGTCTGGCGTAATAGCGTGCTCATGGTCGACAAAACCAGTTCGTTCGTCGAAGGCACCATCATCGACAACTTGACTTGTTTCCGCCCAAGCTTAAATAACACGGCATTTGCGCTTTGCGAAACCATGAACATCAAAGCACAAATCGATGCCCTTCCCGCTGGTTTTTACACCGAGCTTAAAGGACATTTACGCAACCCATTCTCTCGCCAAGTCGCTTATGCCCTGTTGTTGGTGCGTGCCTTACTCGCGAACAAACGTGTGTTGATCTTCGACGACATCGACTGTGTTTATGATGACGACTTTGCTCGATTGGTTTTGACCAGTACTGCCTATCGCGCCAACGACAAAATACTCATCATCGTCAGCAATAAGATGGACAAGCTCAATCATCGCCTCAAACGCGTCAAACTTACCGGAGGTGACCAATGAGTATTTTGGTTGATTTTAATAATGTCCCTCAGCGCTTGTTGGACTTTGAGGCTCGCAGTTATGACGAGCGATACAATCAGTCACCTTTGATTCGTGGTTTAGCTTACACCCTCATTGCGCTTGAATGGGAAGGCACACCTTCTATCCTCAGTGACGCTTTTATCCCTAAACCAAAAGACAGCGACAGTTTTGTTGCCACGATTGAACGCCTTGGTTACCGTTGTGACGTCACCAAATTAAAAACGTTGGAACACATCGAGGGGCACCCTCATCCTTGTTTTATCGAGATCGAAAACCTCACTGCGATTTTCTTGGGCACCAAAGACGGCAAACTGATCCTGTTTGATTACACCAATAACAACACCATTGAATACCCGCTCTGCAAGAAGCCATGTTTGTTGGTCTCGATCAGCGAATACTCGCGCTTGTTCCGAGAGCCGCCACCTGAATCTCAAGACCGCAGTAACTGGATTAAATACGCGTTTTATCGCTACAACAATGAACTCAAGAGCCTGATTATCCTCAGCTTCGTGGTCAGTATTCTCGGCGCACTCCAGCCCTTTTTTATTATGAGTGTGTACAACTTCGCCTTGACGTCTAGCTCGCAAGCCACGCTCTATTGGCTCACGTTGTTTGCCGTGATTGTTGGGTTTTCGGAATACTTTTTCAAGAAAATGCGGGTCAACATCATCGCCACATCAGGGAAGGATTTGGCGGTGCATATTTCTCAAAACGTAATATCCAAACTGTTGTGGCTTCCTTATTCGATGACATCTACCGCTGGTGTCTCTTCTCAGTTAGCACGTTTGAAAGACATCGACACTTTCCGCCGTTTGGTAACCGCAGAGTCAACATTAAGCTACTTCGACATGCCGTTTGTTATCGTATTCATTATTGCCATTGCTCTTATGTCTGGTACCGCGGCGCTAGTCGTTATGGCGGGGTTGATTCTAATGTTGGTGTTCTGTGTTTATTCTCGTTACATCTACTCGCAAGCCACGTCCAAGAGCTCTCGCGCCAACGCCATGGTTTCTTACCAATGGAATGAGATTCTTCGTGGTATAAAAACCATCCAAGGCTTGCCATTGTTGCGTGTTATCCAGTCCCGCTTTAGCGCATCGCATTTACAAAGCACCAACGATGCAGAACATGTTTCAGTGACTAATAGCAGGGTTCAGGCAGCAGGCGGGAGTTTGATTCAGGTTATTGGTACCGCAAGTATCGTCGCGGCCGTTATCGGCGTGATGGACGGCACCTCCGATGCAGGTGCAATGCTTGCTACCGTAATTTTAGTCTGGAAGGCGTTGGGGCCTATTATGGGCATCTACAACTCTATTTCTAAGTTCCAATCCATTAAGGCGTCTTCTGCGCAAATCAACAACCTTATGGCGATGAATGACGATAAGCTAACGTTAGAGAAAAGCCCCCCTATTCGCCTATTTCAAGGTAGTATCGTCGGCTCTGGTGTGAGCCATCGTTATAGTGGTGCGGCAACAGGCTTAACTAATCTTGGTTTTAAAATTCCACCGGGCGCAAAAGTTGTGATTTGTGGACCAACAGGTTGCGGTAAAACGACGCTCATTTCTATTATCGCTGGGCTAGAGGAACGCTATCAAGGCTCAGTTTCGGTGGACGGTTATAACATCAAACAATTCAACAGTTACCGCTATCGAACCTCGATTAACTACGTCCCGTTTAACCTGCATATTTTTGAAGGCTCCTTGGAGACTAACTTCATCTTGCATAATGGGTTAATCCCAACAGAAAAAATGCGTGAAATGGTGAGTTTCTTTGAGCTCGATACATGGTTGCCACAAGGCCTGGACACTCAATTGAGCGTTGATATCTGTAAAAGTTTACCAAATGGTATTCAACAAAGACTGCGGCTCGCATTAGGGCTAGGTAACTGCGAACAATCTTTGATTATCATTGACGAGCCATTTAATGGTGCTGAGCAAGAAAACTCGCACTACTTCAAGCGGTTATTCAGCGACAAACTACTCAATAAGACCGTTATTTTCTCAACGAATGATCCGGGCATGATCTCTACATCCAACATGAGCTTAGTCTTGGAGCCAGATGGCAACCTGAAATATTTCGGGTTAACCGATAAGTACTTAAAAAGTCTAAGTTAAGTTCGGAATGTGGTGTGGTTCATCATTCATACTTGAGCACGGTCATTGACAAAAATGTAAACGATGAGACTATTTACTCTGTAAGCGCGTACACTAAGGAATCCGATGTATACATTTGTTGCAGACAAATTGGATGTGGTTTATTTATCAACGATACCAGAAAACTACCAGTTACAAGACTTCGACGTGCCTGAAGAAGAACTCGAAATTCGTGAAATTGTAGAGGTATGGTATGAGTGTGCGTTTCTTCCTGACTTTAACCTTCAACACATCGACATCGAAAACAAAACCGCATTAGTCGAGACACAAGCGCAAGTCGTAAACAACTACACAAGTACGCTCGCTTTTTTACTCAAAAGTCGTGCTTATCGCGCAGCACTTAACCGATTATTGAGTGTATGGAGATTGGAGGCAGCAGCTAAAGCACAGCTTGAGCTGCTGTTACTTACGGAAGAACAGAGTAGCAAGCCAGTAAATTAATCGGCTAGGATAAGGGGCTAAAAATCTTAAACCCAACCATCGAATCGGAGACGTTTCTGCACGCGTTCAACCGCCTCTATCTGCATCTGACGAACACGCTCGTTAGACACGTTTAACAACAGGCCTATTTCCGACAAGGTTTTCACTCTCTGGTCAAATAATCCGAATCGATGGATTAAGACTTTCTGCAACTTAGTTGGCAAGGTTTTAATAATATTTTCAATAGCTTGAGTAAAGCACTGATTTTCACAGTCTTGTTGTGGATCTGGCGTATACTCACTTTCACACAGTTCAAGAACAAATGGAACGCGATGTAGGTCCGCAGTGGTCGATACATCAATAAAGCCACTAAGCGCAACAAGTTCATCTATACGCTCTGCTTTCACCCCTGAGCAGCGTGAGAGTTCAGAAATAGACAACTCCTTGCTCTCACTTTTTGACGCATCGAGCTTTTTTAAAGCCAGGCTATTTATCTCTTTGCACACATGAGCAGGTAAACGTACCGTGCGGCCATTGTTCATTAATGCCGCTTCTATATTCTCGCGAATCCACCATACCGCATAAGTAGAAAAACGGTAGCCTGGCTCAGGATCGAACTTATCGACCGCTTTTATCAAACCAATATTACCTTCTTCTATTAAATTGAGCAGAGTAAAGTTATTGCCTGGCCGTTTGAGGTAGCCTTTTGCGATTTTCACAACAAGTCGAAGATTAGACTCAATCAACATTTCGCGCGCTTCTTCATCACCAGCTCGATTAAGTTTGGCGTAATGCAACTCCTCTTCACGAGACAACAAATCAATGCCCACAATATCTTTGAGATAGTGAGCATAAGGGTCTTTCCCAACTGACAACGATTCTTTCATTGACAGTTCATCCGTGACAGCTCGGAACCTAGCAAAGCATTCGTTGTTCATTCCCCGTCCTTCTCAAGCCAACTTATTTCTTATCTTCTTTAATTGTTTTTGTACAACACTGTATGCATCATGCTTTATATGCATTACTTTACACTGAGTGTAGACAGGGGTTCTGATCTTTACCAAGAAATCACTTATCACTTTAAAACAATTACTGCTTCTATGATAAAAACGTGAGCAAGCGGGGGTTTATATATATGAAAGTGATAGTATTTGTACGCAAATTGGCCTCAAAGAAAACAACGCAACGTGATCGTCAACGCTTACCACCTTACTCTGACTAAAACTTTGAGGCTTGAGGATGGTTTGAAGTATCAGTTGAATTAGCGAGATCTAATTCACTTGACGAAGCGCAGGTTGAAGCTGACAGTCTGTTATAACTTGGAAAACTGCACGATTCTTTCCTTCAGACTTACCTTGATACATCAACTCGTCAGCATCTTGCAAGCTCACGATGTGGGTAAACTCAGGATAGTAAGCACAGCCCAAACTGATACTCAAATGAATTGCTTGTCCGCCCAGTATAACAGGCTGATCGTAAACGGCTTTACAAAGCATATTGGCAAAATTGAGCGCTTCTCGCTCTGACAGAGACGACGTAACGAGTGCGAACTCTTCTCCTCCAATTCTCGCCAATGTCATTCGGTCATCAGTCATCGACTTAGCGGCTTCTGCGATGGCAACTATTGCTCGGTCTCCAGCAAGGTGGCCATATCGATCATTGATTGATTTAAAATCATCAATATCAAACACCATCACCGTTAAGTTTCGCTTCAAATGATTCAGTAGCGCCAATTGCTCAATCAGGTGTCTACGGTTGTATAGCTTTGTGAGAGAATCCGTCAACGTCATCTCCAGCAATTGCTGATTGGCAATCGTTAATTGCCTTGTCCGAAGAGCAACCATACGTTTGAGGGCAAAAATATGATAAAGCGTTGCGACCGCCATAATGAAAATAGCAATAGGGAAAAGATAAAGTGGATAAACCGTTTTCACCACACTCCAACGGGTGAGGATCCGCTCACGATCCGTATCGATGACTTTTTCAAACGCTCGTGATACCTCTAAAATGGAAGTTGCACTGTGCATTCCTGCTGCAATCCGAAGATCTTTACTATATAAGCTAATTGTCGGGACAAACATACCCGCTCCCGGCGTGGTTGCCATATAAAAGTTAGCAACTTGCAGGTCTGCAACGAAGTACAGCACCTTTTTATCGACGGCGGCTTGTATCATCGAATCATTGTTAATGTATTCTGCGATAGGTGCATTCGGGTAATTCGTCTGAACAAACTCAGACTCGTAACTTCCTTTAACAACGCCAATTGGCAGCGTCATTTCGCCAGTTAAAACACTCCTGATATCAACCGAAAGTACATCTTTATTTACGTACAATTTGGTTTGGATAGGCATTATGACTGCGCCAAAGTCCATATACTTCGCTCTTTCGGGCGAGTAGACAAGTCCTCCGTGAAAGTCAGCCTTACCCTCTTTTACGGCTTGCAAAGAAGCATCCCAATCCAAAAGGAGAAACTGAACGTCGATTTGGTTGTTCGCCGCGTACTCTTTCCAAAAGTCGATTAAAATACCTTTAGGTTCACCATCTGGGCTAAGGTAAGAGAGCGGCTTCCACGCTTTGGAGTTAGCAACAATTAAAGAATGAGACTCTGATTTGTGCGCATGCGCCATCGGACAAATGGACAGCCACAGTAGTAATAAAGAAGCACACGCTTTTTTACATTTGCAACCATAAGTACCATAACTCGTCGATGACATACCTACTTCTCACCAGTCTTTTTAAACCATAATCTCGGCTGTTTGATTAGACTAAAGATATAGTAGACTTGCATAAGACAGGAAGTGACGCTTATTGATATGAATCTAACTTAGTAAGTTTTAGTACTTAATTGGTACTTTCAACGCCTAGTTCGCTGAAGCAGTTGAAGCAGTTGAAGCAGTACATGATAAATTAGGAAAACTTATCTGGTACTAAAAATTGAATATCATCAGTTTTGCAAATACCTAGTACCAACAAAAAAGCCCTATTCAAAATCCACCTTGGGGAGAACTTTGAATAGGGCTCTTTGCCTCTATGCTTCATTTTACGGCTGAAGCTACCTTTACCTTTTTTCGCTTTAACGACTCGTGTTTGGAACAGCTGACTGGTAACAACCGCTTTTAACGCGTTGTCTTTGATTTCACCTCTGCCGAAGTCGGTCTCATGTTGTGAGCCACTCGGTTGAGGACTGATTTTACGCTTTGCCATAAATCCTCCTTAATGGTCGAACCAGATTGGACAATAATTATATAAATAAGTCAAATTTATAGATTTAGTTGAATTTTATGCTAAAAAACTTCACATCACCGTCATTTATTTGAAATTTAATCAAAAACATGCTGGTTAAATAGTGACTAAATACAAATATTTGTCCATAAAGCACTAATATATGTTGACTCTTCGTGGAATTAACCTAGACTCAAACACGGCTAGAAAGAAAGTTCTTTGTTTTCACATTTCGTTGGATTACTTGTAACCCGTCGTCCTGTGGTACGCAATAGCAATTTATTTTTCCACGCTATAAGCGCCGTTGAGGCGAAAGATTACATTATTTAGATATTTAGGAAATAGACATGTCTAACACAGCTACTGGCACAGTTAAGTGGTTCAACGAAACTAAAGGCTTCGGTTTCATTCAACAAGAAAACGGTCCTGACGTATTTGCTCACTTCTCTGCAATCACTGGTGACGGCTTCCGTACTCTAGTTGAAGGCCAGAAAGTAGAATTTGTTATCTCTCAAGGTCAAAAAGGCCCTCAAGCAGAGCAAATCAAAGTACTTTAATTCTTAAAGAATTTGATACGATAGCCAGCTTTTAAAGCTGGCTATTTTTTTGCCTAAAACTTATTTTGCCAACAAAACGATATAAATCTATGGCTCTTAAACCAACCATTTACAAATTTCGTATCGCCATTTCCGATATGAATAATGACTATTACGATTCTAAAAATCTAACTATCGCCCTTCATCCTTCTGAAAAGCCGCAACGAATGTTGGCTCGCATTCTAGCTTACTGTTTAAATGCTCAAAGCAATCTGGAGTTTACAAAAGGACTCTCTACGATTGAAGAGCCTGATTTATGGCATGTTGGCGATGATCAAAGCATTACTCACTGGATTGAAATTGGCGAACCAGAACCAGACAGAATTAAGAAAGCTTCTCGCCTCGCAAAGCATGTAAAAGTTTACACTTATAACACCAAAGCGGCTGTCTGGTGGGACAAAATGTCAGGAAAGTTCTCAATGCTTCCCGTCAACGTAGAGAGCTTTGACTATGACGCTATCGACTTGATTTGTCAGCACCTTGACCGAGGTACTAGCCTTTCTGTTATGATTACTGGCAGCTCAATTTTTGTTGATATCAATGATCAACATATCGAAGTAACGGTGAAGGAACTAAAAAACCATGACGTCTCTTAGTGAACTGAGTCAAGAGATGGGATTTGAAGAAATCCCCTTTGTTAAAGAACATAAAGCAGCAAAGCGACGTTGGTTAAAAGAACAGTCACAACTATTTACAAAAGTTTGTGAGAACAAACCCACAACAGCACCTACTCTTCACCTGCTTGGCCTTTTGACCAAATCACATATTGAAGCAAGTGCTAACTACGAGCAACATGCTCACTCTACCCAGCGTATGCAGCAAGTTCTGACTGACTCCTTGGGTAATGAGCACGCGGATAAGTTTACTAACCAATCTGCTGAAGACCTAATCTTAGTCACCCACCTTTGGTTATACACGCAAGGCTATTTAAATATGGATTTCAGCTTGGCGCACGATCATGCCGAGCAGACTCAAAATACATTGCAGCACGAGCTTGTCATGAAACGCATGGACGTTGATGCATTCAGAACCGAACTCATGCAAAGTTTTTATCAAGGTAAAGAGGCCCGTCCGGCTTCAGCAAGTGGCTTTTGGGGTTGGTTTAAACGTCTATTTTCCATATAAAATACATGGTTTTATCCATTTCAAACAACTGATAGACTTCACGCTCAGTGCAACAAGCATCATGATTGCATTCTTAAAGGACAATTACCCAATGAACATCAAGGGATCATTATGAAGTTTATCCGTTGGATTTTAGGCAAGGTTATCTTATTGCTGAACGTGGTGTTCTCACCTCGTGGTATTAAGCGCACCGCAGAAGAACAGCAACGTATTGATGAAAAAGCGAAACAATACGCACTTTACCAATTTGAAGCCTGCCCTTTTTGCGTAAAGGTCCGCCGTGCAATGAAGCGTCAATCGGTGAACATTGAGCTACGTGATGCAAAAAATAACCCGACTCATCGAGCTGAACTAGAGCAAGGTGGTGGGCGAGTTAAAGTCCCTTGTCTTCGTATCGAAAAAGATGGCGAGACACAGTGGTTATACGAGTCATCTGACATCGTCGCTTACGTTGAAAAAGAATTTGCCTAAGTTCCCCCTATGAACATTGGCGGATGTAAAAGAGGCACCTAACGGTGCCTCTTTTCTATTTTTTCTAGCTAAATGTTGCCGTGCGAGCTTTCCTTATTCAGTCTTCTTACTCAACTCCGAACTTAAACTCCACTAAGCAAATAACGGGTATGCGAGAACAACACAACGAAGATTACCGCCCAACGTCTGCGTTATTCATCCACGATCAATGTTAGCTCTACGCGCCGATTGCAAGCTTTACCACTTGCTGTCGCATTGCTGCACTTCGGTACATACTCTCCGAAGCCTCTAGAAAACACTCGTTGACGTGGAATACTCGTCGCCAATAGTTGTTTTTCTACTTCACGAGCTCGCTTTTCAGATAGCGTGTCGTTGAAACTTTCAGCTCCCGTACTATCCGCATGACCATCAATCACGACATCAACATCAGTTCTTCCAGCCAGATAGTGACCAATGTTTCGAATCCAATCTTGAGATTGAGCAGATAACCGTGCAGAGCCCGTTTGAAAATGCACATGCTCTTTCAAACGTATCATCAGGTGACCACCACTGAGCGTCTCGTGAGGAATGTTATGCCTGCTCAGGAACATTTCCAGAGAGGTCACGTTTTGCGACTTTTTTACTGACGCCCTCGCCGTTTGATATGAACGAGGGGAAGAAGCCACATTGGATGCGCTCGGGTATCCCCATTCTGGGTGTCTCAGCTCAGTGTTTGATTTAGGAGCTGTATCTAAAATGTTCCCACCTGGGACCATATCTTGATCGAGGCTACTGCACCCGGCCAGAATGCCACAAACAATTAAAAACCAATGCTTCATACCATTACCAACGTAGAAAAACTCTTGTTCATTGTGTCGACAAAACACGCCGAATCTTTAGCGCTTTTGTCCACCGATTGGTTTGTCTATGCAGCGTTCATGCCACTGGAGTCAATGCAAAATCATCTCTCAAATAAAAAGCAACACTAAAATACCCTACCCTTACAGCCCATACGTCAGGCAAAGTCTGTTACCAATGGTCTCACTTTATTGTTATTTAATGGTTTTAGTCACTATCGTTAACCGATAAACTAACGCAAATTTCTCATTTAGAGCACTACTATGTTAAAAACCATATCGAAAGGCTTTGCTGTTGTTGTTGCCGTAATGGCTTTGTCGGCATGCGATAGCGGCAAGAGTCAGCCTCAGCAAGGCAAACAATACGAAGTTTTGCCAGTATCCCTTGAAGAATATGATTTAGCTCCCCTGACTGAAGCATTCTCTTTAACTTGTGGCCACTGCCGCTCAATGGAAGAGTTTGTCCCTCAAATTGAATCATTGACCGATCAAAGCGTTGAAAAAATGCATGTAACGTTCAATGAAAGTGCACAAGTGAGCGCCATCATCTTTTATACTGCCGTAATGCAGCTTGAATCAACACCAGATAAAGCGTTTATGGCAGATCTTTTTACTGCTGTGCAAATGGGTGCCGATGCAACGGCTGAGGAACGCCAAATCGCTGTTGAGAAAGCCTTTGAGTCTCGCAACCTTATCAGCCCTTACCATTTAGATGAAGCACAGCAAAAAGCGCTGTTTGAGTACATCACTAAGGCAGAAGCGATCACCACGCGAGGCCAAATTAACTCCGTTCCAGCCTTTATCGTAAACGGAAAATATCAAGTAATTACTGGTGGTCATGACAGCGTTGAAGCCATGGCAGAAACCATCAACTTTTTGCTAAAACAACCTAAATAGACAAGGAGATTACGTGTCTAAATTTTTGTTTCCTCTTATTATTTTTATTTTGGCGGGCTTTTTCATTTACCGTACTTGGACAAACCATAAAGTAGCAGATGAAAACTTTGCCAAAGGCCAAGCATTCTTACTAGAAAATGCGAAAAAAGAAGGCGTCATCACAACAGAAAGTGGCCTTCAATACATGGTTCTTGAAAAAGGCGAAGGTGAGGTTCACCCAACGGCAACAAGTAAAGTAAAAGTACACTACCACGGCACCTTGATTGATGGCACGGTATTCGATAGCTCTGTTAATCGTGGTGAGCCGATTTCATTTGGTCTTAACCAAGTCATTAAAGGCTGGCAAGAAGGTCTACAATACATGGTAGAAGGTGAGAAAATCCGCCTTTTCGTACCAAGCACGCTTGGCTATGGTAAGAGTGGCTCTGGCCCAATTCCACCAGCAAGTGTTTTGATCTTTGATGTTGAACTGCTAGAAATTCAATAAATCTAGAAAGCTTTGTCTTAAAGCCAAAGTATCAAAACCAAAAACGCCGCGAACCACGCGGCGTTTTCTGTTTTAAGAAAGGTTAAAAACCAATATAGTGATCCGAAAGCAATGCAATGAACAACGCCAAAAGATGATAGATAGAGAATTTAAACGTCTCCATCGCGGTATTTGGCTCTGGTGCATATTTTAGCTTCCATGCATGGTACATAAAGCCAGCATTGAGGAGTAGCGAGGCAAAAAGATACACCACGCCGACCATACCAACCAAAACCGGTAGGACACAAACCAAAGTCAATAGCACCGTATACAACAGAATAGAAGTTTTGGTGTACTCAATGCCGTGTGTCACTGGCAGCATGGGAATATCTACCTTGCGGTAATCCTCGACACGATGAATAGCCAGAGCCCAAAAATGTGGTGGCGTCCAGATAAAAATGATCATTACGAGCAGCCAGGCATTCGCATGTAATTGCCCTGTTACAGCAGTCCAACCGAGAAGAGGCGGCATCGCACCGGCAATCCCTGCAATGACGATATTTTGGGGCGTAACACGTTTGAGGTACATTGTGTATACCATCGCATAGCCGAGCAAACTCATCAAAGTCAACCATGCCGTCAGCGGGTTGACTATCGCATAGAGAAGTACAAACCCTAAGACACCTAAAACTGTAGCGAAGGCTATCACCGATGATGGTTTAGTCTCACCCGATGGCAATGGTCGTTTGTGTGTACGTGCCATTCTCGCATCAATTCGGCGGTCAATTAGATGATTAAACGCTGCCGCAGACCCTGCCATCAGACCAATCCCCGTTAGGCCAACTACCGCCTGCAACCAGGGGAAATCATCAACCGGGGCTAAGCTCATACCTACTACTGCCGTCACCAACATTAACGCCACCACTTTAGGTTTCGTTAACTTCAAATAAACGGAACTTAGTCGCTTTCGCCCATTTAACGACAGCGCGATTTCTTTACTCATAGCGAACTCCTTTCGCGGTGTAATTCCAAGCCGTTTTACCCTGCCACAAGTAAAACTGGCTAACACAAACGAGACTCAACATAACAGCGGCACCAAGGTTGTGCGCCACCGCGACATAGATAGGAAGTTGAAATACTACGTTGCTTACACCCAGCATAATTTGGCACACCAGAGTGAATAACAACCACCCTCCAATTCTCTGTGAATGATGAGAATCTTGCCTCATAAGCCCAATACTATAAGCCAATACCACGGTGGCGGTAACAATAGCGCCTATACGATGAGTGACGTGTATAGTCATTCTTGCCGGATACTCCAAGACACCAAATTCATAATTCTCGAATCCAGTTTGCCAGAAAGAAAACGCTTCTTTCCATGAGAGATGGCTCATCCAGTCTCCCTCACAAATCGGCAGTGTGGTACACATCAGCGCAGCATAATTTGACGAAGTCCATCCTCCAAGGAGCACTTGCACCAAAACAACCAGAAAAACCAACAATGAAAAGCCTCTCAGAGAGCTAGAAGATGGAGAGAAATAGAGATTGTTTTGCGCTTTTAATTGGCAGTAAAAAATCGCCTGTAACGCCAATAAAACAAAACCACCGAGCAAGTGAAGCATCACGATGACGGGCATTAATTTAAGAGTAACTGTCCACATTCCCAAAAGTGCCTGCCCAATCACCAGTACGCTTAGCAACATCGGAATGGTTGAATTTACACGCTCAGACCTTACTGATATCGCTGCCATCGCAAAAATGACTAAACCTAACGTTCCTGCAAAATAGCGATGAATCATCTCAAGCCATGCTTTCTCATGCTCTACTGCCCGCTCGGGGAAGTTCAGGTTAGCACGTATGACGTCTTCTTCTTGATGCGGCACAGAAAAGTGCCCATAACAACCAGGCCAATCCGGGCAACCTAACCCTGCATCTGAAAGGCGAGTATATGCCCCTAACATGATCACCACGAGAGTTAGCAGCAAACTGAATCTAACCAACTGAATTAATTTCATATGCACTTCCTCTAACCGACTCGTGACAGTTTTAAGAGCTTGCGTAAGTCCGCCAACATACCTTTATTCAATAGGACTAAGTCCTCATTTGGTTTCGGCGAGTAAGACATCACCAGCTGCCCAAGAGGATCAACGATCAACATTTGCCCAGGTTTCACTTTTGCGGTAACCAATTCATTCATTTGCATCGCTAACATCGATACTTCTATGGGATCTGAATGCTCAGTCTGCCAAACGACTGGCACTACCCGCTCTTGATACTTACCTAAAGCAACATGGCTTTGCTGAAGCAGGTAAAGCTGCTGTTTACACTCTTCAGTGCATTCGTTAGGCAATACATAAGCGAGTTGCCAAGCATGGTCTTTGAGAGGTGACTCTTGACCAAGTTGCTCTAACGTCGTGTATGGTTCGACTAACTCGCCTCTATTGGTCACTCCGCTTTGATACCACCCTTGTGTGAGAATGACTTTTGCAATGACAGCGGGAAACGCGAACGTACAAACCAGCGCAATCAACATTAGTCGTCCTTTGGTTACTTTAGATGTCATGCTTCACCTCCATGTGACGCAACTTTTTTTGCCAACGAACAAAAACAATTAAAGTCAGTAATAAGAAAACACCTGCCATCGAAAACCATTGAATCGAATAGCCAAAATGTTTGGCACTATTGAGTGGCAATGGATTCCAAGGAAAGTCATAGGGCCAACGAGTTAAATTGTCTGGCTGCAAGACTGCGGGCATAAGTTCAATATTCAGTAGCTGATTCAATTGCGCGATGTTTAGGTTTTGCACGCGAATAACATCGCCAACTTCCGGCATTAACTCTGAGCTCAGTGGATTAGTAGATTTTCGGTACAGGCGTCCTGTGATGAAAGTCGAATTATCGAGTTTGGTGACCGTTGGTAACACTGAGCGTTCTGCTCTTCCCTCGACAAAACCAAGCTCCAATAACGCATAGGCACTAGGCTCATCGCTCGTCAATACAATCTGAAATGCTAAATATCCCACACTGCCTTGATGCGTTTGGTTATCTAACAAAATTACGGGAAACGCCTGAGGAACAACATTAACTTCCACTTTTTTCCCGAGGATACTTTCCTCTCGCCAGTCGTTGTCTTCAAGAACGACGCTTAGTGCTTGGTACGCACTATCCGCACGCGCGAGAATGGCTTGTTCCAATGCTTGTTTTTCTTGCCCTCTCTCAAACTGCCAAAAACCCAGTTTGACCAAAAGAGAAAACACAACCACAGTTAAACCAACTGCAACCCAAAACCGTTTCGATAGCCATAATTGTCTTGATAACAACAATGATGAAACCGGAGGTGCCATGTCCACCGTATTTCTATTCAAACTGACGCTTGTCCTTTTGCTGCTTTTCATTATCTTCAACCTCGCAAAAGCGCTTATCGAAATGGTTCGTGAAGACCCAGATAATCCTGAAAAAAGAGACAAACCCATGAGTCATTACTTAGGCCGTCGAGTCATGTTCTCCGCTTTGGTGGTCATCCTTCTGCTTATTGCGCTCAGCTCGGGTTGGCTAGCACCAAACCCTCGCCCTTATTAGTCGAACCAAGAGTTCACACTGCGCCTAAAGTACGTAAACAAACACAAACAGACATAACCAAACCACATCCACGAAATGCCAATACCAGCTGCCCGCTTGAAAGGCAAAATGGTTCTTTGGCGAAAAGTGATCTTTAGCGATTCTGAACAGCAGCACGATCAAGAAGATAGTCCCAAGACAAACGTGTAAACCGTGGAACCCCGTCAACATGAAGAACGTGTTACCGTAAATACCGGACTGCAACGTGAGCCCTATGTCTTGATAAGCATGAACATACTCAACCGCTTGGTAATATAGAAAAAAGCCAGCAAGTACGATGGTTATCTCTAACCAAACAATCAGTGCCGTTCTTTTGTCTTGTTCAAGGCTTATATGCGCCATATGTAGCGTAATAGACGACAATAGCAGCAAGATAGTATTGGTAAGGGGTATGCCCTGCCACGGCATAGCTTGTGTTGTTTCTCCTCCCGGTGTCAGTGTGAGTGGCCACATCGCTTCGAAGGTTGGCCACAGGACTTCGTTAGTCATGAAGTTATTATCTGCCCCACCTAACCAAGGCACAGAAATCATTCTGGCGTAGAACAAGGCACCAAAAAAGGCACCAAAAAACATCACTTCAGAAAAGATAAACCAGCTCATTCCTTGGCGAAAAGAACGAGTAATTTGCGAGCTGTATTTTCCACTCAGTGATTCAGTAATCACATTACTAAACCAACCAGCCAACATGTAAAGCAAGAACAAGAAGCCCACCGCTAGCACAATGCCACCAATGGTTCCCACTGCACCGTCACTTTGTGTCCCCTGGACGGTCATGCCCGCGCCAACAGCAACCAAAAACAGAGCAAATGCACCGATGATCGGCCAGCTACTTTGAGCGGGAACATAATATGTTCCTGGCTTGTTACTCATAATTTCTCTCCTTACTGACCAACCTTGGTCTGTATCTCTCTCCCTGAGTGGCTAAGAGCCTGTAGGAGGGGGAAGTTTATAGAGTGTGTAAGACAGCGTTAACGTGTGTATAGACTCAGGCAAGTCCGGTTCGATATAAAAAATCAACGGCATTTGAGCTTGCTGTTTACCATCCAGAGGCTGCTGGTTAAAACAAAAACACTCAATCTTATTGAAGTAAGCAGCTCCAGTCCCGGGAGAAACAGAAGGAACGGCTTGCCCCACCAACTTCTGCCCGCTTTCATTAAATGCAAGGTATTCAGTTTGCACAACTTCACCTGGGTGAACATCCATCGAAATCACTTTGGGTCTAAACTCCCAAGGCATATCTGGGCTTACATGCGCCATAAACTCCACGCGAATAGTTCGGCTCATGTCCGGCTGCATACCTGTCGGTTGAATAGCGGCCACTTCACTTGTCTTTCCATTGATTCCCAATGCGTCGCACATCACGTCATAAAGTGGGACCAGTGCATAGCCGAAGCCAAACATTAACAGGGTCGCCAAAAGTAACTTCACTGTGAGCTTCTTGTTTGATGGATTCGGTTTCATGTCACTCACCCCACTCTTTGCTAGTCAATCTCAGGCGGTGTAGTAAACGTATGATGTGGCGCAGGGCTTGGCACTGTCCACTCTAAGCCCTCCGCACGTTCCCACGGTTTTGCAGAAGCCTTTTCCCCGCCACGAATACACTTGATCACCAACCATAAGAAGATCAGTTGTGACAACCCAAATGCAAACCCACCAATTGATACTATTTGATTAACATCAGCAAACTGAATGGCGTAATCCGGTATGCGTCTTGGCATGCCCGCTAAGCCTAGGAAGTGCATTGGGAAAAACAGGACATTGACGGAAATAATTGAGCACCAGAAATGCCATAAACTCAGCTTGTGGTCGTACATATTACCCGTCCACTTAGGTAGCCAGTAGTATGCCGCTGCCATGATCGAGAATACCGCACCAGATACCAACACATAATGGAAATGGGCAACTACGAAGTAAGTGTCATGATATTGGAAGTCCGCCGGCACAATCGCCAACATCAGTCCCGAGAAGCCACCAATGGTAAACAGCACAATAAAGGCAATGGCAAACAACATTGGCGTTTCAAATGTCAGAGCTCCACGCCACATGGTGGCAACCCAGTTAAAGACTTTAACCCCCGTTGGTACCGCAATCAGCATAGTGCAATACATGAAGAAGAGCTCAGCAAAAACTGGCATCCCCGTGGTAAACATGTGGTGCGCCCACACAAGGAAAGATAACAATGCAATGCTGCACGTCGCGTAAACCATCGAATGATAACCAAACAGCTTCTTACCACTGAAAGCAGGCAGAATGGCGGAGATGATTCCAAACGACGGTAAAATCATGATGTACACTTCTGGGTGACCAAAGAACCAAAAGATGTGTTGGAACATTACCGGGTCACCACCACCAGCTGCGTCAAAGAAGCTAGTCCCGAAATATTTGTCAGTAAGAACCATGGTCACCGCACCCGCTAGTACCGGCATAACCGCGATCAACAAGAAAGCGGTGATTAGCCAAGTCCAAACAAACATTGGTAACTTGAACCAAGTCATTCCCGGAGCTCGCATATTTACGATCGTCACGATAACGTTGATCGCGCCCATAATGGAGCTGATACCCATGATATGAACAGAGAATACAAACAGCGCAGTGCTATCCGGGCCATAAGTCGTGGACAGCGGAGCATAAAACGTCCAACCAAAATCAGGACCGCCGCCAGGTAAAAACAACGAGCTCAACAAGATGAGAAATGCAAAAGGTAAGATCCAAAAGCTCAAGTTGTTCATGCGCGGTAGCGCCATATCTGGAGCGCCGATCATCATCGGGATCATCCAGTTAGCAAGACCCGTAAATGCTGGCATCACCGCACCAAATACCATTACTAAACCGTGTACCGTGGTCATTTGATTAAAAAACTGCGGATCGACTAGCTGTAGCCCTGGCTGGAACAGTTCGGCACGAATGATCATAGCCATCGCACCACCTGTTAGAAACATCGCAAAGCTAAACCAAAGGTAGAGGGTGCCTATGTCTTTATGGCTTGTAGAATACAACCAACGAGTGATGCCCAGGGGTGCATGATGCTCGTGACCATCATCAATCGCAATGGTACTGTTCGCACTGGCTTCTGCTGGCGCAGACTTCACTGCCTTATCTATTGGCTTACTCATATTTCCTCCTTAGCACTGCCTTGTGCCTTAAAGGCATTCACATCGGATGCTTGCACTGTATCGCCAGTATCGTTGCCCCATGCATTTCGTTGATATGTGATAACCGCGCCAATTTCTTTGTCACTTAACTGATTAGAAAAAGCCTGCATTGCGGTACCAGGGCGACCGTTGACAATAATATCTATGTGCTCTGTAACATCTCCGGTTGCAATAGGACTGCCTTTAATCGCGGGAAATGCACCCGGAATCCCCTCACCATTTGCCTGATGACACACAGCGCAACGCGCCGTGTATATCGATTCGCCTTGCGACATCAATTCGTCCATAGATAAGTCTTGAGAGAGCGCTTCTTGTGCCGCCGCTTTTTGAAGTGCGAGTTCTTGCTTCTTACTCGCTAGCCATTCATCGAACTTTTCTTCTTCCATCGCATGCACCACCACTGGCATAAATCCGTGTGCACGACCACATAGCTCCGCACATTGGCCGCGATATACGCCTGGCTCATCAATTCTTGTCCATGCTTCATTAATAAAACCTGGAATGGTGTCTTTCTTGACGGCAAAGTCCGGTACCCACCAAGAGTGAATGACATCATCAGAAGTCATCAAAAAACGCACTTTGCGATTCACAGGCAACACCAAAGGGTTGTCTACTTCCAGTAAGTAATGCGCGCCTTTAGCTTCGATTCCATCAATTTGTTTTTGGCTGGTGGCAAGCAAACTAAAAAACTCAACATCTTCACCAAAATAGCTGTAATGCCATTTCCATTGCGAGCCTGTGATCTTGACCGTGATATCCGATTGGCTTGTGTCTTCCATTGCTACTAGAGTTTTTGTTGCGGGAATCGCCATAGCGACAAGAATGATGATGGGTATGACCGTCCAAATAATTTCCACTTTTGTACTTTCATGGAAATGTGCGGCAACTGCTCCTTTTGACTTGCGATGGCGGAAGATGGAATAGAACATCACACCAAAAACAATCAAAGCAATTACACAGCAGATATAGAAAATCAGCATATGTAATTCATACACTTGCCCACTTATCTCTGTGACCCCTTTTGTCATGTTGTAGTCATTTTCCTTTGACCAACCAAAAGAGGAAAATGTGATTAAAATCACATTCAGTGATAAGGCTAGAGTAGTCGTTAATCTTTTCAAAAGATCTCTCCTCTGCTCAGCCGCTACGCCTACGCGAGCTTCCTTGCGTCCCGATGCAAATATCGAACAACTTTACGAAAAATCACAAAAACTACGATTTCGACACGGTTTGTTATATTTATGTTAAAAGGCTAGTTATAGTTCCAAGGTTCTTCAAGAAATTAAATATGATTAAATTTTGTTCGGATAAGAAAAATTAATTCGGTTTATCGATTGCCCTCTTTGAAATGTAATTGAGAACCATTTACATTGATTTAAAAGAAAACATTGAGATACTTACCAAACGAAGTGTCCAAGAAAGTAGGCTCCCCCTACTAAGGAATGATTGATATGACAGCACTAATTACGCAATGGCTAAAACGAGACCCTGATCCTAAGACTCGTGAAGAGCTACAACACCTCGTCGATACGAACAATGAACAAGAGCTTACTGATCGCTTTGGCTCACGCCTTGCCTTTGGTACTGCAGGCTTACGTGGCAAAGTGGGCGCAGGTCCAAACCGAATGAACCGCTTGGTGATTCAAGAGACCGCCACTGGTTTAGGGAACTATTTGCTTGAGCAAGTCAAAGGTGCCGCGAGTCGTGGTGTCGTTATTGGCTACGACGGTCGTCCCGATTCAAAACAATTCGCGCATGATACCGCATCCGTACTGACGGCCCTTGGTATCAAGGTTTACCTAACGTATGACGTTGCAGCAACCCCAATTGTTGCGTTTGGTGTCCGTACATTGAATGCTGCGGCCGCTGTTGTTGTTACTGCCAGCCACAATCCACCAGAATACAATGGCTTCAAAGTATATTGGGAAAATGGCGCACAGATTATTCCTCCACACGACTCTGGAATCGCAGCGAAAATTGATGACGCAACAACGAAGCCATTACCTTTAATGTCTCTCGATGATGCAAAACAGCACGGTTTGTTAGTTTGGTTGGAAGACGACTACTACCAAACTTACCGTAAGACAATGAATGAAAACGCGCTGCTTGCTCCTGACAACAATACCGATATATCTATTGCTTACACCGCAATGCATGGCGTTGGCGCGAATATGGCGGAAACGCTACTTGCCGACGCAGGCTTCCAAAAAGTGGCAAGTGTTAAGGAACAACGCGAACCTGATGGAAGCTTCCCAACCGTCAACTTCCCAAACCCTGAAGAAGCCGGTGCCATGGATATGGTGATGGCATTAGGTAAGTCCGTAGATGCCGATATCGCTTGCGCGAACGACCCAGATGCGGACCGTTTTGCCGTGGCAGTTAAACGCCCAGATGGCGAGTATCAAATGCTAACAGGTGATCAGGTGGGCTCACTGTTTGGCGATTACTTGCTGGAACAGCAACCTAACGCTTTGGTTGGCAACACCATCGTATCCTCAAGAATGCTGAGCAGCATCGCTAAGGCGCATGGCGCACAATACTATCAAACATTAACTGGCTTTAAATGGCTTACTAACGTTGCCATGGAACAAGAGACAGAAACCAACCCATTCTTGTTTGCTTATGAGGAAGCGCTCGGTTATACCGTGGGTAACAAGGTGTGGGATAAAGATGGTTTATCTGCAATCGTCGCGTTTTCACAGCTAACAGGCAAGCTTAAAGCGCAAGGCAAAACACTGTGGGATAAACTGGAAGAGCTGTACCGCGAGCACGGTTTCTACTTCAACGCACAACGCAGCATCGCTCTCGACCCGAACTCTCCACCAATCGGCGACAAACTCCGAGCCAATCCACCAACAGAGATTGCTGGTAAAAAAGTTGCAGTAACCGAAGATCTTAAAACATCGGTTCGCATGTTTGACGACGGCTCTGAAGAATCCATTGACTTACCAGCAAGTGACGTATTGATTTATCACCTAGAAGATCAATCTCGCGTGATTGTTCGTCCTTCTGGTACTGAGCCAAAACTAAAATGTTACTACGAAGTCATCAACCTCTTCCCTGCGGATATGAGCTATGAACAAGCACAGCAAGCAGCAGAAGCGAAGATGAACGAACTTATCGACGCGCACCAGCAAAGTTTGTAAGTCAAAGAGAAACATAGATATTTGATACAACAAGAGGCGCAAATTCGCGCCTCTTTTTTGATTTTCACTAGAACAAGTCAAGCTAACCCGTGCTTTCCCTAGCCTACAATTTCCTTTTGTAGAAAGTACTTGTGGATGCCCTCTGCAGGATAGCCTGAGTACTGCCCCACTTTCTCAAAACCCAATTTGAGATAGAACTCAAGAGCTTGAAAGCTGTAGGTATCCAAATAAACATGGGTAACCCCATGAGGCTTTACTTTTTGTTCTAGCATCGACATTAATTGGCTACCGAGACCAGAGGTTCGACTTTCAGCGTCTACCCACAAAAACTCAACAAATACCGTATTTTTAAACATTTCGCCAGTCAAGCCACCCATGATCTTGCCATTCTCATCTTTTGCGAAACAGCCTACAGCATGCACTTCCCCTTCAGGTAAATGCAGTCGGTTATAAGATCGAATACCTTCACGAACAAAATCAAGGTCTGTTTGATCTGGATTTAAACAAAATTCAAGCTTCATATACCCTCTCCTTAGGAAACACCAATATCCTAAAACAAAAAGCCAGCAATTGCTGGCTTTCTGATGGAATATGATAACTTTACAAGGCGAAACTACTCAGCATCCACAACGCCAGAATAACAAACACTAACCCCATTAGTTTATGTTGATACGTGCGGAATTTTTCGTTCTCGAGCAGCCCTTTGCCCAATGTGCCTGCTAACCCAACAAGTAATAAATTGAATGACAAGCCAAGAACGTTCAACAATAACCCTAGCGCTAGCATCTGCTCACCAGAAGATGCCGTGATATTGCTTGAGACAAACTGCGGCAAAAACATCACAAAAAAGACTAAGGCTTTAGGGTTGAGCAAATTACTCATCAAAGCACGTTGATAATAAGTTGATGCCATTTTGTTTTGACCATCAAGCTCTGGAGCCGAAGATGCCTCAGCTCGTAAGCAGTCCCAACCCATTTTTAACAAGTAAGCGCCACCTAGTAGATGAAGGACTTTAAGGGCTATTGGGCTCATGGCAATCAGGGTAGATACGCCCATCGCAGCAAGCAAAGTAAGAATAACACCAGACGTCGCATTGCCTAAGCTAGCAAAAAGACCGACCTTCTTACCGTAACTCATACTAGAGCTCGCTATCAGCAACATATCGGGCCCTGGTAACAGCAACAAAGCCACTACTGCGGTGAGATAAACAGGAAGTACAGATAAATCAATCATGATGGAACCGCTTTTCTACAACAAGGCGGCGAATGTTATACCAACAAAATGACATCATCCAGCCCAAAATAGCCAAGATAACTCAAAAAATAAAAATCATAGTTTGCCCATATGAGAAATAGCAATCAATTCGCCTGTTTATCAAAATCGAATAGCAATTTTGTACAAAAATAAGCACGATGGATCCGTTACACTTCTAAAATGATTTTCTTGAGCAGACCGGATAAAGATGAAAGAAAAGAATAAGGAAATCGCTACCTTCAAGATAGCTCAAGAGCTCGGAGGTTTAGAGCTTCTCGATGCAAAGTATGAGAAGCAGAATTTTTCACGCCATAGCCACGAAGGTTACACTATTGGTGTCATCGAAAAAGGGGCACAACAATTTTTTAGGACGGGCGGGAATCATATCGCGCCACAGGACAGCATCATCCTTGTTAATGCAGATGAAGTACACAACGGGCATTCAGCCTCGGAAGGCGGCTGGGAATACAAAGCAATGTACCCCGTACCTCAGCAGTTTCAAACTTTAGGACAAGAGCTTGGTTCACCAAATGTAGCTCTGCCCTATTTCCCTCAACCTGTGGTTTACGATCCTGAGCTGGCTAGTCAGTTACGATTGGTATTTGAAACACTAGAAAAATCAGACAACCGTTTATTGAGAGAAACTTTGGTTTACGGCACGTTGATCAAGCTAGCCAGTAAACACAGCACTCATCGGGCACCACTGAAAGAATCAACCAGAGCTCAACGACAAGTGCAGCTAGTCAGAGAATTTTTGGAAGACTTTCCACAAACGGACGTCTCACTAGAAGAACTCGCGAAACTGTCTGGATTAAGCCCTTTTCATCTGCTGAGAGAGTTTCAAAAGCAATTTGGCTTTCCGCCTCATGCCTATCAAATTCAGCAACGTTTACGTATGGCGAAGAAGCTATTAAAAATGGGACAAAAAATTTCAGACGTGGCACAAGAATGTGGCTTCCATGATCAGAGCCATCTGCATCGACACTTTAAAAAAGCCATGGGCGTCACTCCCGGCCAATACGTCCGTCACAGCTAAAGCAGCAATATTGTACAAGGCGTTATGCGACTACCGAGCTATCTTGGTAATCTGATTTAGGAATAAATAAGAAGAAACTATGGACCACACTTTGCCGTTACAAAAAGAATCAAAAGCCACGCTATTTTGGCAAGGTACACTTGCGATGATGCCTCTGAGTATCGCAGTGCTCCCTTGGGGCTTACTCGCAGGCTCATTCGCAATTGATACTGGGCTTCACCCTTTGGAAGGACAAGCACTATCCGCCATTTTGTTCGCAGGTTCTGCACAGCTCGTCGCGATGGGAATGATTAAAACGGGAGCAGGTCTAGTGACCATGTTACTGACAACGTTTTTTATCACCTCTCGACACTTCCTCTACAGTGTATCGATGCGCAGTAAAATTTCACCGCTCCCTCTAAAATGGCGATTATCACTCGGCTTCTTACTTACTGACGAGCTGTTTGCGATTGTAGGCCACCATTCCGATAAACAATTTAATCGCTGGTATGCACTTGGGGCTGGTCTGAGTTTTTACCTGTTTTGGAATGTCGCGACATTGACGGGCATTATTGCGGGAAGTCTAATCCCTGAACTGAACGAAATGGGTTTGGAATTTGCTGTGGCCGCAACTTTTATCGCAATTGTAGTTCCGACTATTAAAAATGCAGCGGTGCTCGCGAGTGTTCTTGTAGCTTTGGTGAGCTCGGTTGCCCTAACCTATTATCAAATTGAGGGAAGTTTGATGATTTCGAGCATTTTAGCCATGCTTACTGGTTACTTTGTGGAACAAGTAAAGGAGAAACGCTAATGATCATGTTGGCTATTTTACTGATGACGGTACTTGTTTTCACCAGCCGCTACTTGTTTTTAGAACCCAAGCTGCCATTGCGATTAGGGACGCGCACTCAAAAAGTACTCAATTACGCTAGCCCCGCAGTACTGACTGCGATCTGGGCACCTATCGTTTTCATTCCCGATGGGGAGCTCAGCGTCAATGTGCAAAACCCATTTTTACTGGCTGCCGTACTGGCTTCTTTAATCGCTTATTTTACTAAAAATGTTCTTTTAACGACGGTTATCAGTATGGTGGTATTTCTCATTCTGCGAATTTGGCTTTAATCCGCCAACCACTCAATCTCCAACAAGGTGACATCGCCACACTTTAATCGACCAAGGAAGATGTCACCTTCATGTACCTCACCAACGCCCTTTGGTGTACCAGTCATCACTACATCGCCATCTTGAAGTGTTGTGTAACTGGTTAATTCATCCAGGATAGTTAGCGGCGGATAGAGCATTTGGTTAACGTGACCTTTTTGTACACGAACACAGTTAATTAAGAGCTCAAGGTTAAGGTCATTGATATCAATGTTATCCAAAGAGACAAACCGACTAAACACAGCAGAGCCATCAAATGCCTTAGCTCGCTCCCACGGCAACCCCTGATTTTTAAGCGAGGATTGCAAACCACGCTTGGTCAGATCCAATCCCAAACCAACCGCTGAATAACGTCCATCCTTGATCAAAAAGCAGATTTCAGCCTCATAATGAAGGGGCTCTTGATGGAATGAACGCAGAGTTGTTGATACGGAAGTTGCGGGTTTATTAAATACCACCATTTGCTCAGGCATTGCATTATTAAGCTCATGAATATGTTCAACGTAATTTCGTCCAACACAAAGCACTTTACCCACTTCTACTTTCTTTTCTTCAACTTGAATAACACTCATCATTCTTCCCTGCAAAACAAAAATCCCATCATAATCTAACCTATTGACTTAACGACACTAAATAGCAACCTCTAGTGTAAAAAATAAGACATTCACCCCGTTTTGAGTTTTGTATCATCTAATTGAAACAGCAAAGTATTTGTAAAACAAATAGACAAAAAAGCCAGCACGAGGCTGGCTTTAGATCAATGAGCTGAATAATAGTTCTCGCTAAATCCTATTATAGGTAGTAACGAGCACCTAACGCCCATTTGTCATCAGTTTCACGACCATTGTCGTCATTTAGGTCAAACTGGTAACCCGCGTAACCAACAAATTTAGGCGTGAAGTTGTATTCTGCTTGTAGTGCCATTTCTTCACGAGCAGTTTCTGTTTTAGAGCTCTTAAACTCTTTACCTTCCACCATCTCATAGTTAACACTCAAGTTTAGGCTGTTTGCTAGAGCGTATGCGATGATCGCTTCGTACGCATCACTTTCTTCTAAACGGTCGCCTTTTGCACTGAAGTTCATGTTTTCGTTTGAACCATAAACCGCAGCAAGGAATAGGCCTTGGCCGTACGCACCGTAAGATGCTGATACAACGTGTGATTCCGCCGTGTGCTTACCTGCATATGCAGGGTGCTGGAAATCGCCGCCATTGTAAGAGTAACCGATTTTAGCGCCCATGATTGAGTAAGAAAGCGCAGCTTGCACACGGTCATCGTATTTAGCACCGCCAGTTATAACTCCAGCATCGTTGCGCGTGTAATCATCGTTTGCACCCTGCCAACCAAGACCAAAGTTGATCACACCCGCTTCACCCAGCTCGATGGCATTACGGTAAGAAAGCATTTTATCCGCACGGCCAGTGCCAAGGTTTCCATGATCGTCATAGATGAAGTCGTTGGCAAACGCGATTGGCATATCTGCAATACCTGCGACATCGTAGTAAGGTGACCATTGCGTACCACCTACTGCACGACCATAAACCTCATGCGTTATACCTAAGTAACCTAGACGAGTTTTAAACGACTCTTCACCACCGTCTAAGTAGTTTAGCGCCCATTCACCACGTGCGTCTGCGGTGAAGCCATTACCCAAATCCTGTGTCGCAGAGATATTGATACGAGGAGAGTTAGTACCCACATCCGTGTCACCTTGCTCTGATCCATTTAAATTAACAGAAACGTGGCCGCCCATCGAAAATGTTGTGCCATCGTTATTATATAGTTCCACTGCAACTGCTTGAGTACCGAAGGTTGCTGCCGCGATTGCCGCTGCTAATAATTTTTTATTCATTTCTAAATCCATTACTTATTAGTTGGTTAGTCAGTTTTAGACCCGGCTTTGGTTCACTTTCGTAAAAACGAAATGATGAACAAAGAGAGGAATACAAAGGCTATCCGAGGCATCGTTTCCACCAGATTAGTTTTACCTTTGTGTAACAACTGCCGACACTTTATTTGATTAGTTCCTGACAACCGAGTGAAAAGATCTCAGACAAAACCTAAAAAGCAATCGTTTACTTAGCCTTCAAGAAATCGAGAAATAAAAACCTTACAATAAGAAATGCTTTAGAGAGAGTTAGCTCACAAATAGCTGATGATTCGCTATTTTTAGGCCAAACTTCCCTGCCAAATTGAAATGTTTACTTACATTTAGGGTCAAGAAACAATTCAGGAACTTTTTGAAAAAAACACAGTCTTCAACGGAGAGGAAAAAACCTCAAAAAAGATAAACCTTTCTTTTTATAAGTGGTATGAGAAGGGGCACTTATTCTTTCCAGCAATAAAAGTGCAATCAAATCATAACTTAACAGAAATCTATCTTTCATTTTCAGCCTTTACCTTAGCGTCATCAACACATCGGGCAAGAAAGCCCATCGATTACAACTAGGGTAATAAGAAAATGAAAAAGGCAGCACTAACTACTGCAATTCTTACAGCATTGGTATCAGCACCATCATTCGCAGCAACTGTATACAAAAACGACGGTACTGAATTAAAAGTTGGCGGCCGCGTTGAGTTTCGTGGTGACTTCATCGGTTCAGACGGTGCTGAAATTGAAGGTTCCATGGAAGATAAAAGCCGTGCTCGTCTTAACCTAAAAGGTAAAACAGACATCGGCAACGGCCTTTCTGCTTTCGGTGTTTACGAAGCCGAACAAAAAACGGGCAAGAGTGAATTCAAAAACCGCTACATGTATGCAGGCGTCGACTCTGATATCGGTGCTTTCTCTGTAGGTCGTCAAGACATGGCTGCAGTCATCATCTCTGACATGACGGATATCACAGAATTCTCTGGTGTTCAGCAAGTTATTGATTCGTCGTCTGATAAGCAAGACAGCGTTTTCGCATACCGTGGTGCGTTTGATGCACTACAACTTCAAGCAACCTACCAAGCAAACTCTAGCGATAACGAAGATAAATACGGCATCTCTGGAATGTACTCACTACCAATGGGCCTCGACTTTGGTCTTGCATACTCTGGTGGCGATGTAGATAAAGATAACTCTGAAGATCAAATTCTAGGTGGTATCGCTTACTCGATGGACAACCTTTACCTAGCAGGTACTTATTCTCAAGGTTCCCTGACTGACTCTGAAGACTTTACGGCTTACGAGCTAGTCGCAAGCTACAAAGTAGCAAGCAAAGTGACACTTGCAGCTCTATACACAGCTCAAGAGAATGATCCAGACAACGGTTCAAAGTACGACACAGTTGAAGGTATCGAGCTTGTTGGTTACTACAAACTAAACAGCAACTTCCGTACTTACCTGTCTTACTACATCAACCAACTTGATGAAGCAAAAGATGCAACAACAGGTCTAGTAACAGAAGGCGAAGATACACTGCGCCTAGGCGTACGTTACGATTTCTAATTCACTCTTGTCCTAAGAGCGAGTCCACTTGGCCAGCACCTTTGCTGGCCATTTTTTATTTAACCCAACACAACTCGATAAGTTTTCACACTATCGAAGCATCGCTCAGCAATGAAAAACGAGCGTAACGACGCCTACTTCTGCCCTCTTTTAATGCGATTGATCACTAAGTTAGTGCATTTCATCTAATCGACAACATAGAAAAACCAAAAAACCATTTAAAATCAAAAACATAAAAGTTGGCACGTGTTCTGCAATATTATTTATGCAAATGCATGGCAGCGTTTGTGCTTCTCGTTCTTTGTACCTGTTATAACAGGCACGTCCTTTGAATTGGTAATGTCGCCTCCCTCTGGGAGGCATTTTTTTATTGGCGCGAAAAACAATAGGACGTATGATCCCGCCACCTCTATCAAACTGGAATTTTTCAATTGAATCATCATCCTGTTCAAGGTGCGTCCTGGATGCTAACAGCTGGCTTGGCATTCGCCATAGTGAACAGCTTCGCCCAAATTGCTAGCATCAACTTTGGTGTCTCCTCCACCACATTTGCGTTATTCCAATATGCAATCGCCTTATTTGTTATTCTGCCCTACCTACGTACACTTGGGATTAGACGTTCTTTAAGAACCCAACACTTTGGCTGGCATGCATTCCGCATTTTTCTCTCTGTTATCGGGATTCAACTTTGGTTATGGGCTCTCGCTTACCCAGTTCCAATTTGGCAAGGTATTGCACTTCTCATGACCTCCCCGTTATTTGCCACAGTTGGTTCTGGCTTGTTACTCAAAGAGAAAGTAGGTACTGCACGCTCGTTAGCGACATTGACGGGGTTTGTTGGTGCCATGATCATTCTTGAGCCTTGGGCAGACTCATTTACATGGGCGACCCTGCTCCCTGTTGGCGCCGCATTTTTCTGGGCAGCGTATTCATTAATGGTAAAAAAAATGTCGGTAAACGATCCGCCTTCAACCATGGTTGTCTATTTATTGCTGCTGATAACACCATTTAATATCTTGTTAGCGATACCGACGTTTACTATGCCAGATACGTGGACGATATGGGGTGTGCTTTTAGCCGCAGGTGCACTTACAGCACTCGCTCAATGGGCTATCGTTAAAGCATATGCAGTAGCAGACGCCTCATTTGTGCAACCATTTGATCACGCCAAACTGCCTTTGAATGTTGTTGCTGGTTGGTTGGTGTTTGGTTGGGTGCCACCTGGTCGTTTATGGTTAGGTGCTGCGATTATTATTGCATCTATTGCGTTTATTACGCATTGGGAAGCGAAAAAGACAAAGTTAGTTGAAAGAAAAATCTAATTTAAAAGTTCTATATTTTCAGGAAAGGAAATGAGGAACCCATATGAGTCAACCAATCAAAATTACACTGTATCGCTGGGCTGGTAGTTGGGGCCCATTCAAAGTCAATATTCCTTGTGGTGAATGTACATTAACCAAAGATATTTTAAAGGATACTTTTGAAAACGAACTAGCCGATGTGCCCGTTGAACTTGAAGTAAAAGATTGGTTATCGCACTGGTGGGAACCATTAAAAGCTGGAGCTTGGCATGCACCCATTCTTCTTGTCGAAGGGAAAGTTATCAGTCAAGGAGAAGCATTGAATCGGGGTGTGCTTGTACAGTCTGTTATTGCTGAGTGGGTAAAACGCGATGAGCTAAAAGGTAACATTGTTTATGGTAAAGCAACTTGCCCTTACTGTGTCAAAGCCAAACAATTACTTGACGAGGCTGGCGTTCAGTATGAGTACCATGATGTAGTTAAAGACAGCGCCGCCTTATACCGTATGATTCCTGAAGTAAAAGCCATCATTGGCGAAAAAACACCGGTAACAGTGCCGCAAATCTGGTTAGATGGAAAATATATTGGAGGCGCTGACGATTTAGAAAAGTGGTTATCAGCAAAGGGGCTAGATAAAGTGCCTAACAATGTTGTGGAGATACCAAGCCAATCCGCGTAATTCTAGATTTAAATGTCATCAGTCTTTGAGTAGCGTTTTGCCAATGTTGTGCAATATGTTGGCTACTTACTAACAACAAAACAGAGAAAAGCAAAAAGCCCTGATTTTTCAATCAGGGCTTTTTAAATTATTTCGCCAGTTTTTTAATAACACGAGCAAAAACAGAAGCTTTTTTCTTCTTCGCTTTACCGTAAAGCGCTTTGTGCATCGCGTCTTTTGCAATCATCTGGCCAATATAAGCACCACCAAGTTCGTTACCCATGACCTTCTCCTGAATGTATTGACTTAACTATGTTGTAATTTTACACCACAACTAGATAAAAACAAGACCAGGGTCACATTTATTTTGTAATTAACTTTCAGATTGGTTCTGATTACTTTTTCTAAACGGGCGCCTATCGCTTAGGTTGCTGGTATGTTTTACCCGCTGCGACGTACGTATCTTTCTGTTTGATTTCAAAGAATGTTTCAAAGAACCACGCAGCAAATTTGATCAAGTGATCGCCTTCATTCATGACGTGCTCTACGTATTCTTGCTCTTCTCCGGACTCATCTTCTTGAGTGGTAATATGGTAAATACGTTTCTCACCATCAACTTCTGCAAGGCCAAACTGACCCGTTAGGGATTGCGCCGCTTGTGCAACTTCTTCTTCCTCACACGCCTTCAAGATTTCAAGTGCCTTTGGCATGCTTTCTTGCTGAGTAATTTCTTTTACCAGTGTTTCAAATTCGTTTTGTTGCATTCTTTCACCTAACGATTAGAGATCAGATAGCCATTGGGCAGAAATGTATTCCAAGCTTGAGAGAAGTATCAAGGTTCGCCCTCTTCCTTTCAAACCAAGTCATTCAGCATACACAACAGACCAGACTTAATTTAGCTGCGCATTTTAGAAAGCCGACCTTCTGGTTGCAAGTATATTCAGATGGAAGTTTCTGCTTGAACCGTCCCTTCTGGAACTTTACGAAATTGGCTTAGTACAAGAACAAAGCAAGAAAGTAACGCAATAAACAAATAAAACACCCCAAGCTGCTGCTGATTCGTAACCCATGAGTCTACTAAGTACCCACCAAACAAACCTGCTAAACACATTTGAATAGAACCAGATAGCGCAGAAACCGCGCCTGCCTGTTGCTTATGTGGTGAAAGTAGCAAACTGATCGATACCGGGAATGACATTCCTTGAGCAAAACTTAAACACGTGAATGCCGTCAGCAATGAAAATACGCTGAAGGGGGTAACCAACAACATGAAGCCAGCAACAGCAACAATCGCGAAACTCATCAGCAAGATTTGCTGAGCTTTGTAACGAGCATTGATCAAATTCAGCACTAAGCTACCCGTCAGCAAACCAACTGATGGTATGATCATCAAAGAGCCGTAATCTGCCGCCGTTAATCCTAACTCTTGTTGCATTAAAAATGGATACAAGGAGAGCGTAACCAGAGCCGATAAATAACTAAGCCAGTTGTAGCTCGCACTACCAATCACTTGTGTATTCGTTAACAGACGCAAATAGTTCGCGCTTACTTCGCCTACTTTAAATTTTCTCTTCGGATAAGGCAGCGTTTCTGGCAGCACCAATAAACCAAGTGTAAAAATTGCCATTAAATAAATCAGCACAAACACGAAGACAGCATGCCAACTCAGGTGAAAAGCGATCCAGCCACCAAACAGCGGAGCAATAATTGGCATCACAGATGCCGTGACTGAAATATAAGATAGCGCTTTGGTTAATTGCATACCGTCATAACTATCACGCAGTACTGACCGACCAAGTACCGAAGCACTGCCCGCTCCTAGGCCTTGCAGTAACCGTCCCGCTTCAAGGGCAACAATGTTGTCCGAAAACGCGATGCAAATAACCGTACCAACTAGATATACACTTTGCCCCAGAATAAACACTGGCCGACGACCAATCGCATCAGACAATGGGCCGTAAAAAAGCTGAGAGATACCGAAGCCAACGAGAAATAGCGTGACGAGATTCTGAATCGAATGTTGCGGCAAATTCAAGTCATGACCAATCAATGGCAAAGAAGGAAGATAAATACTAACGCCAACTTGGCCTGTGGCAATGATCATCATCGCTAATAACAATGGTGTTTTACGCAAACGTTCCTCCTACTTTGTGACAGATTGATGGCAAACAGTGTATATTTGATACTCAAAGATGATAATCAGCTAAGTTGGAAAGGAATTAATTCCCAAGGAGATACAATGGACTGGATTCAAAGCGTGAAGAGTTATATTCGTGTGGTCGAAGAAGGTAGCTTTAATGCAGCAGCGCGGAAACTCAATACCACCAGCTCAGCTATCAGTAAGCGAGTTCAATGGCTAGAAGATAAAATTGGCGTTCAACTACTCAAACGTACGACCCGCTCAATTAGCCAAACTGAAGCTGGTGCTCTGTTTTATCAACGAGCAAAAAGTCAGCTTGATTCATGGCAATCGGTATTAGATGAGACTCGCTCAGTCAACCAATCACCAGCAGGGCTATTAAAAATTGGGGCAACGCTGGCCGTTGGATCCAAGTTTCTAGTTCATTATCTTGATGATTTTCTTGAGAAATATCCAGACATCACACTTCAATTAACAACAACGCTACCAGGCCAATTGCCAGAGCTAAGCTTAGACCTGTTTATTAGCCGGGAATTAGAGCAACTGAACTCTCTAAGCTTCAAAGCCACAGCGCTTTTCGAACATAAAGCACAGTTTTACGCCGCGCCTAGTTACCTAAAAAAATATGGAACACCGCAATGCGTTGAGGATCTGACAGAGCATAATGTCCTGATTTGGGGTGAAAAGCCCTCACGAGAAATCAAAACAAATCGAGGTAAGCGTATCAGCTTGTCCGGTAACTTTGCCACGACCAACCCAGAAGCGCTGTTTCATGGTGCCAAAAGAGGCATGGGTATTTTGATGACGAACAACGTCATGATCAAAGATGATCTCAAATCCGGCGCGTTAGTCCCTATCCTGCCCGATATCACAGCGGATAAAGCCACTGTATATGCCTACTATCCAAAGCTGGATTATCAGCATACCCGGACTAAGCTATTCCTCGATTATCTCAAATCACGATTAGAAGAGGAGAAGCGCGCCTAGCTTAGCGTTTTTATCGCTATACCTTTAAAAGGTTCAAGCATAAAAACATGAAAATAATGATTTGTTCGTTCACAAAATTTGAAAAATCTGCCTTAGTAACCGATAGTTTATTTGATGCATATCAAATAATAATTCGTCGTGTCTTACACGATATGTTAATAACAACGCTAGGTGAAATGCTCAATGGGTCAGGTACAAATCAGTTTCCACAAAATTGATGAGATATTGAAGCTAAACGGCACGGCTCAGCTAAACCGAGTCACGCTAGATATTCATCAACACTTGCAGAGCCATTGCACTTGCGTTGTAGAAGTTGCGCATCTTCAGCATTCGGCTCATACCATTTCCTTCGCCAGCAATGGAAAAATTACAGACAATCTAAGCTACCACCTTTCAGGCACCCCCTGTGAAAAAGTGGCGAAAGACATTGGCGAACATATTTTCTATCAAGACCAGGTATACAAGCGTTTTCCTGAAGATAAGATGTTTCAAGAAGATGGCATTCAAGCTTACATTGGCCTGCCATTGAAGACACAAAATGGCGAAGTTCTGGGAATTTTACTGTCTACCTTTACCCGAAGCATCCACGCGAAAGAAGCGCAAGATATCCTCGACTTCCACCGATTTTATGCCAATGTCATTATTCATAGCTTACGTGAAAAGTGGGTCAGTGAACGTTCAGATAAGCTTCTTAATCAGCTTAGCTATGAGGTATCGCATGATAACCTAACTGGACTGCTCAACCGTAGCTGTTTAGCTGATACCTTGGAGACATTAACGCAGCAGGCGACTCGCCCATTCAGTTTGGCGTATCTTGATATCGATAATTTCAAATCGATCAATGATATCAACGGAAACTATATCGGCGACCAAATCATTAAGTTCACAGCTAACGCCATTCAACAGAGTTTGTCGTCGCCAAACAATGCGTTCCGTGTCGCAGGAGATGAATTCGCCTTCATCACGTACGACGAAGATCCTGTCGCCGTGTGTCAGGAAGTACTCGACAAAATTGAAAGTGGCTACAGCGACAAATCTAACCGGATTTCTTTCACCGTTAGTATTGGTATTGCGCGTGCCCCAGTACATATGTTGAACAGCGATGAGCTGATTTTGAATGCCAGTCTCGCTCTCAAAGATTGTAAAAAACACCGCGATACACGGATTCAGCATTACGACACACACCTTAGTGCGTTATACCACCGTAGGACGCAGCTTATTGAGGCAATGCGAATCCAGCTAAGTACTGATATACAAGACAGCGATGAGTTGTATGTAGTGGTTCAACCGATCGTCGATATCACGAGCGACCGCTGGAATTACTTTGAAATTTTGACTCGTTGGAATAGCAATATCTATGGAAATATCTCTCCAGCGGAGTTCATTGAAGCTGCCGAACAATCAGGCCTGATTATCGAGTTAGGTGAACGGATTATTGAACTCGCGTGTATCGCAAAGCAAGAACTCGAAGCGAACCTAGGCTATAAAGTCAAACTCTCCATCAATTGCTCAGCGTATGAGCTGGTTGATTCCAACCGTTATATTAATCACTTAACCAACATGGTTGAAAAGTATCAGCACGAAGCAAAAGACTTTGTTATAGAGCTCACCGAGACCGTCTTACTCTCACAAAGTGGCCGTGAACAGATGGTACTTAACTCGTTGCGATACTTGGGTTTTAAAGTCGCACTGGATGATTTTGGTACGGGATACTCAAGCTTGAACTATATACACAATTATCCGATTGATAGCATCAAAATCGATGCTACCTTTGTGCAGAACATGCTCTCAAATACAACCTCTGAACAAGTAGTGTTTTTGATAGCGCAATTGGCAGAGCTGCTCGATGTGGATTTGATTGCCGAAGGCGTAGAAGACGATAGAGCACTACAAAAGTTAATTGAAATGGGCTGCCACTACATCCAAGGTTATTTTTACTCTCGTCCACACAGTGTTGAAGAAATCGTACACCTGATAAATGAACGTGAAGTGCGGAGTGCCTAACGTACTGAACAGACTGCTGTCATAGAATTCAAATCTAGTTAATGCACAAAGTAAAAGAGACCAAGCTATGCTTAGTCTCTTTTTGTTTTTTAAGCGAAGTACTTTATTACAGCACTGCTTTCTCTTTATCGCGTAATAGTCTATCCATTTCATCTCTGTTCGCGACAAAAGTAGCCATCTCTTTCTTAGGAACAGAACTCGCCATTGGGATATTTGCTCGCATAGCGTTAACTGGACGGCCGTATTCAATCAACTCATAGTGAAGGTGTGGTCCAGTCACTCGACCTGTTTTACCAGAAAGACCGATACGCTGGCCTCGAGAAACCTTTTGCCCTTTCTTCACCAAAATCTTACTTAGGTGTAAGTAACGGGTTTTGTATTTGCTGCCGTGCTCAACAACCACGTAGTTACCCGCATAGGGGTGTTTACGAGTCATGATCACTGTACCATCACCAGTAGAAACGACTGGTGTACCGGTTGGTACAGCAAAGTCAGTGCCGTTGTGCGGCGCAACACGCCCCGTTACTGGATGTAAACGATTAGGGTTGAAGCCAGAACTGATACGCCAACGACTACTTACAGGGTAACGCTGGAATGCGCGCTGTAAGCTTTCACCTTTGGCATTGTAGAATTGACCATCAGTATGAAGGTAAGCGGTGATCTCGCGGCCGCGATTATAAATCTTAATCGCCTCAATTTCGTTCTTACCTGTTGGTACACCATTGATGCTTTGTGAGCGGCGAACAACTTCAAATCGATCACCTGCACGAAGATCACGTCCAAAGTTAAGTTGTTCTTTGAGTAAGCTTACGACTTGACTCACTTCCGCCGACGTTAAACCTAAACGACTCGCAGAAGAAGAAAAACTGCCTTGAATAACGCCAACTAAAGGTTCTTGGCTCCACACGCCAGGAATGGAAATATCAGTAAAGTCATAGCTACCATCACTATTCAGCTTGTAGACCACTTTATCTGCAATAGAAAATTGCAGTTCCATTTTCGCTAACTCGCCTGTCGCATCATCACGCCAGAAACGGAGCGTATTGCCCGGCTTAAGTGTATCAAGTGCCAAGTAGTTCAAATCCGTTTCCATTACTTTCATTAACGAGCTGTAACCGAAACCGAGCTGACTAAAAATAGTGCTTAGGTTGTCACCTGCTTGGATTTGATATTCGAAGTTCGGGGGAGTGACAACTTCGGCAGTTGTCGCATCAAGAATTTTTTCAACGACCTGAGATTCAGGTAGGTTCAATGCGATGGTTTTGGTTAAAGATGACTCTTTGAGAGAGTGAGAAACACCAATCGCAACTAAAACTGGCAAGGAGTATAACAGCAGCGCTCTACGACTTGTCAGATTCGGCAACCGTCTTGTAATTTCATTTGTAGACACGGGAATTACTATCTCCTTTCAAACAAGGCTCATAGCTTATGCATTCCCGAATAAGAAATCACTAGGAAATTTCGAGATCTAGCGCAGAAAATACTGAATTTTTACAGAACTCAAAAAAAATTCATCACTGTTGCATATGTAAGTTATTCCCTACACGCTGTAATGTGGATGAATTGAATTGATTTGGCGTGTCTGCCATTGCTTGATCGTCACCGTGCGCTAAATATGAAAGAGTGATAGTTGTATCACTTTTCCATTCGAGCTGAGTAAATTTCACGCGGTCACCAACAAAAATACTGTCTAAAAGTACAACTCGGCTCGGCACGGGGTCAAACTTGAACAAGCCAACATAGTTAAACGAACCGCTACCTTGTGTCGTTACAATCATCGGTGCAACAACCCATGAAACACCTTCAATCTCACGCTGACTAATCGACGCAGTTGGAACAAGTACCTGACCTTTTGTCGCACCTGCATCATAGTCACCGATCAAATAGCCGTTTTCTTTATCCCACTCATCAAGAAAAGTGACCGCACCCTGCTCGGGTACTTGGATCGTCCAAGGGTTACGTGCAGTGATGCCAAGCGTCTCTTGCACAATAACGTTCGTTTCTACTTCTGTTTGAGGAAACTTAGCCATGATCTCGTCATCAGACAAACTAAAACGATAAACACCTGCGATCACAACCACAACCAATAAAACGATTGGAATAAGTAGAATAAGTGGTATCGGCAGGATTTTTTTGTGAGTCATGAAGAGTTCCTTGTTTCAAGGTATAAACGAAAAGCGAGTATACCATTGTATACCCAAATGATTTCACCTCTTCAAGTGTTTCAAAATTAAACTAAACTGATTGTATCCAAATAGTTTCAAGTCCAGAGCTCATAACGAGCTAGTGACACAAGCTCTGTGCTCTAGGTCTATTGGTGTATTGGGACAAATAGGTAATCACGATGACAAAAACCATTCATACATGCGAGTGCGCCTGCGGTTTAGTTGAGATCCGTTGTAAGGGAGAGCCCACCCACACGTCTGTCTGCCATTGCTTCGAATGCCAAAAACGAACTGGCAGTGTTTTTGGGGTACAAGCTCGCTTTGAAAAAGAGCACGTCACTTTAAACGGTGAAGTCACTAGCTATACCCGAATTGGCGATGATGGCAGTGAGGTTCAGTATGACTTTTGTCCATCCTGCGGCACGACAATGAGGTTGTTCGTTTCTGCATACCCGGAAATCATGATCATTCCCGTCGGTCTATTTACCGATAAAGAGTTCCACCAACCTACCGTTTCAGTCTATGAACAAATGAAACACGGGTGGGTGAGTTTCGAATGCACAACGGAACACATCTGCTAGCGAGCAATCCGCGTTCACGTATTTACTTTGGCTCGGACAAACGACCTATAAGTGAGATTTTTTTGAGAATGATCAATCGAGTTTTACTGTAAAGGGTTTCGTAACTCGGTGTGAGCGTTATAATCGGCTCCTAATATTTGGTTGGGGTTTATTGTGATTTCCAGACTTCCTCGTTGGGTGGAATATGGCGCGTTTCTACTAGCTCTTCTCGCGGGCTGCGTCAACGCCGTTGGTCTTCTCGGCTTTCAACACCAAGCGATAACTCATCTTTCGGGAACCGTAACTCAGCTAGGGAACAGCTTGCTAACAGGTGTGGATAGCTCCATTCACCTGCTCTTCATCGTATTTAGCTTTTTGATTGGCGCTGCCTTTAGCGGCTTTTTTATTGAAAGCAGTGCGTTAAAACTAGGGCGAAGATATGGTGTTGCACTGTGCATAGAAGGGAGCTTGCTCTTACTCAGCTTGGGCTTTTTGGTGCAAGGGGATTTGTACGGCCAATATCTAGCATCAGCAGCATGTGGATTACAAAACGCAATGATCACCACGTTTAGCGGCGCAGTAGTCAGAACCACACATATGACCGGAATCATCACCGATCTAGGGATTATGATTGGAGAGAGCTTGAGAGGTCGTCAATTTGACCGACGTAAAGCAAAATTATTCCTATTCATTTTCTTTGGCTTTTTGTTTGGCGGCGTCGCGGGAGCGGCTCTATTTACGGTATATGGTTTATATACGCTAGTTTTCCCAGCAATATTGGCTTTTTCTACAGCTCTGATTTACTGGAGTTACCTATACATACTTAGCCGTCAACAAAAAGCATAAAATTTCGATCCGATTGAAGTGACATGCTTCAATCGGATTTAGCTCAACAGGTTCACACTACCACGGTACAAGAAACGCTGAACGGTATTTTGACATCACTAAAAACCTTAAAATAGATAAGGCTAACTGAATTTCTGGCAAAGAAGTTAGTTAGATCAAAATCACATTTGTTTACCATTTTATTATTCCAGTCACAATGCGCCCCATAATTCACTGCGCAATTCGCCTCTCGTGCTACAATTTTCTAACACAAGCAACATATTCGCATACACTTAGACGTTATTTGACCAATTACCCGACAAATCGGCTGAATAACTAGATGTATTTAATGAATAGTATTGCAATGGATGCAGTTTGCGGGTACCCTCCGCAAAACTGTGATTAAATACGGATGTTTAGTGAATATTTATGTCATGGAAATGGCAAGTATTGACTAGTAGTAACACGAGACAACTATGCATAACACCACTAATGCTACTGAAGCTCCTAAGGGCAACTTTTGGATGTTTTTCATCCCTTCCCTAATTGGTCTTCTACTCTTTATGGCTCCGATCTCTTACGATGGTGGCCTAACCATTCCCGTTGCCGTGATGGCAAAAGTCATCCCAGCGGTGTTAGGCGATACCTTGATTGCTATCGTCACCAGTATCATCGCTTTCATGGCCGTTGCTTCTGTTCTTTGCAAAATTTTTAAGCCAGCTGCAATTTTACGTAATGGTTTTTTAAACGGTCTCTTCAACCCATCTCCACTTTGGCTCGTTGTTCGTTTAATCGGCGGCGCTGCCGTGTTAATGACGTTCTTCCAAGTGGGTCCAAAAGCAATTTGGGAAGAGAACACTGGCGGGCTTGTTCTTACTGGTCTTCTACCTACTCTGTTTGCCGTTTTCATTTTCGCGGGTTTACTGCTTCCGCTTCTTTTGAACTTCGGTCTTCTGGAGCTATTTGGTGCGTTACTCAGTAAAATAATGCGTCCGGTATTCAACCTACCTGGCCGCAGTGCAATTGACTGTATGGCATCTTGGTTAGGCGACGGAAGTGTTGGTATCTTGCTAACCAGCAAGCAATACGAAAATAAGTTTTATACTCAGCGTGAAGCGGCTGTTGTCGGGACCACTTTCTCAGCAGTATCGATCACGTTTAGCTTAGTTGTTATCGCTCAGGTAAAACTAGAGCACTTATTTTTGCCTTTCTACGGCGCTATCTGTCTAGCTGGTATCGTAGCTGCGATTATCATTCCTCGCCTGCCTCCGCTTAGTCTGAAGAAAGATCGCTACATTGACGGCAGCAACCCAGATAAAGACGCAGATGCAGTGCCAGAAGGCCACACCACATTCTCTTGGGGTATGGATCTAGCTCTTAAGCGTGCTGGTCAAGTCACATCAGTTCAGTCTGTATTTAAAGAAGGCGTACACAACGCAGTCGACATGGTATTTGGCGTACTACCTGTAGTTATGGGTCTTGGTACCGTTGCATTGGTGATTGCAGAATACACGCCTGTATTTGCAATTCTGGGTCAACCGTTTATCCCATACCTAGAGCTACTGCAAGTCCCTGAAGCTGTTGCAGCATCACAGACAATCGTTGTTGGCTTTGCAGATATGTTTATTCCAGCAATTTTAGCGGCCTCAATCGATAACGAAATGACACGTTTTGTTATTGCGGCAATGTCAGTAACTCAGCTTATCTACATGTCGGAAGTAGGTGCCCTACTGTTAGGCAGCAAAATTCCAGTAAACATTGTAGAGCTCTTCGTAATCTTCATTTTACGTACGTTAATCACGTTACCTGTGATTGCTGGCGTTGCTCATCTTATTTTCTAAAATCGAGACGTCAATTAACAAAGGCTCCGCATCGTCGGGGCCTTTTTTATACCTAAAACTCCGTCCACATTAGGCTTTTAGTAAAAAGCTCATAATTTACAAAGACAAAACTTAAACAAAACACCTGTCAGCACCAACAAAATTTTCATCACCTCACCTGTAAAACCAGTTGATACCACTGTTTGTTAAGCAATTCTTTTCATTATGACGATTTCATTAATCGAGCTCGCAAACATGATCACACTCACAAGTTTTAACGTAAACTATCGTTTTGTTTAAATTTAGTTAAAAAAGGCGACAAATGAGTTCATGTTTTTGACAAAGATGTCGATAAAAATATAACCAAACACAATAGGTTTCTCTTTATGCCCAATTCGCTCGGTTTAAAAGAGGCGAAAGCAAAGTGGAACCAACCGGGAGAATCAGAGGAAAGCTCATGAAATTCAGACATAAGGTTGTCACAGCCTCTTCATTTTTGCTGCTAATTACCGTGTCGTTATTGTCGACACAACAAGTTATGACCATCCGCTCCCAAACTCAGGAGCAAATCGACTCAAGTGTCAACGAGATATTGACCAGTGTTGGTAACACTGTGCAATCAGAAATGAATGCAAAGAAGGATCTCGCTCGCTCCATTACTGAAGTGATTGAGCTTGATCCCAGTTCACATAGCTATGTTCAAAACATACTTGAAAGACCGACGCCAAAAAGCAGCTTCCTTGCCATCGGTTTTGGTTATGAAAGTAATGGCTTTGTGATTGAAAATGACGACGGCTGGGATGCGGGTCCAGACTACGACCCACGTCAGCGTCCTTGGTTTATTGCAGCTAAGAGCAAAGGCGATTTGGTCGTAACCGATCCGTACGTCGATGCGTCTTCGAAAAACGTTATCATCTCTGTTGGTACGCCAGTAAAAGAAAATGGCCAGTTTTTAGCCGGTATGTTTTATGACCTCGAATTAACTACCCTTTCTGATCTGGTCAACCAAGTGAATCTGTTTGATGCTGGTTACTTATTTCTGATCACCGCTGATGGCACAACCATTGCTCACCCTCAAAGTAAGTATAACGGCGAGAAGGTCGGTAGCTACCTCCCGCAAATCGAACTTACGCAATCAGCACAACATGTTGAGATTGATGGCAACCGCTACATGGTTAACCTGACTCACATTCCTGGCGAGAACTGGTACGTAGGTTCGGTGATCGATGAAGCTGTTGCCTATTCTGCCGTAGGAGAGCTTCGTAACAACGCTATTATTTATTCAATCATTGCCGTGATTGCATCTATTATCGCCCTAACTCTGTTGATTCGCACTCTCATGCGTCCTTTGGACACGCTAAACAATGCGATTAAAGATGTAGCATCAGGGAAAGGCGACCTTACACAACGCCTCGAAACAGATACTGACCAAGAGTTTTCTGAGCTTGCCACAAACTTCAATACGTTCATGGAGAACTTACAACAGCAAATCATTGAGTCGAAACGTATTTCTGATCAAATTTTAAACGGAACTCAAATCACCGCTGAGGGCGCAAAAGACTCGGCAGGCGCAATTCACACTCAGCTGCAAGAGCTAGAACAACTTGCTACCGCGATGCATGAGATGTCTGTCACCGCGACAGAGGTTGCTAATAATGCGCAAGGTGCGGCAAGTGCAGCCAAAGAAGCCGACCAAGCAACGGTTGAGGGGGCTTCTATCGTTGGTGAATCGACACAAACGATAAACATGCTTTCCGATAGCATTGACCTTGCAGTCGAAGAAGTACAAGTGTTGGAATCTGCTACCGCCAATATCGAAACGATTCTAAAAGTCATCAACGATATTGCGGACCAAACGAACTTACTCGCGTTGAATGCCGCAATCGAGGCTGCACGTGCGGGAGAATCTGGCCGAGGCTTCGCCGTTGTTGCAGATGAAGTACGTACACTGGCACAACGTACTCAAGAGTCGACAACAGAGATTCGTACTATGATTGAGCAACTACAATCTGGCGCTTCATCTGTGGCAAATGCCATGCATCAAAGCAAAGGTAGTGCTATAGAGGCCGTTGAAAAAGCGGGTTTAGCAAATAGTGCGTTACAACGCATTCGTGATGCGATTCAGCGTATTTCCGATATGAACTTGCAAATTGCCTCAGCAGCGGAAGAGCAAAGTCTTGTAGCTGAAGAGATCAACAACAATACGGTGAATATTAAAGACCTATCGACTCAAGTCGCCGAATCGGCAAATCGAACCAACGACGCGATGCAGGCGCAACAAGAAGATGTACATAAACAAGATCAAATCTTAAATAGATTTACTGTCTAACACTCATCTAAGCAAAAACAGCGAGCACCGGCTCGCTGTTTTTGTTTTTAACCCTCAACCCTAGTATTGGTCGATGTTACATGTGCCATGTTGGTGCTATTAAGCTCAATATTACAAGAACGCCGACTATATGTCCTTTCAAGTTTAATTGAACTCGACATGGATATAGCGATCATTAGAACGGCGATAATAACGGTCGTCCACTTTTAGATAGGTGAAATCTCCAATCTTTATGTAGGTACTATTCCGAGGAATTCGGTCATGGTAATAGTAACTGCGCCTTGGTCGACGGGTCTCCACATAAATAACGTCACGATGTTTATGTTTATGCTTGTGCTTGCGCTTGTGTTTATGATGGTGGTAATGCGCATGATCGTGATCGTACCGATGTCCATGCTTATGCTTCGGGTCAGCCACCGCTTCTGTACTCAACACACCTAAAGACAACATAACGCCAACCATGGCAAAAGATAATTGCTTTGACACAACAGAGCCTCTTATTCATATCAACATCGATATAATAGAAGGGTGAATCACTGTACATGTCAGCCTTTCGCTAAGGAGTTTTACTAAAAAGTCAGCGCTAACCGTGATTATCAGAGAAACGTCAAACATCACAAATGCTGATGACTTCGAGTGGCCTGGGTTCGGCTATGAATACAAAAAAGCCGCCCGTTTGACTACGAGCGGCTCAGTTTTTAAATAAGCTAGCGTGATTTTATACTGCTTGGGCAAACAGCAAGAAACAGCCGAATAGGAAGATCATGCTCATTCCCATTGCGCCGCCACCAGCTTCATAAATATTGTCATCTTCTACCGGCACTCGGCGCACTTTCATGGTCATTGATAATGGGACAAAGACCGCGAGAAACACAAGAATAATCCCCGCGTAGCTGAGAATAGCTAGGAAGTGTTCTGGCGCAAATACAGCACCTAATAGTGGTAGCACAAAAGTAGTAACAAAAATCACTGGCTTACTTGCTTTCAGTAGGTCTGCATTTTGATCATATAGCGCCATTGCAACACCTAAGAACGACGTTAGCAGTGCCAAACCAGTAAACATGGATAGGATGAACTCTAAGCCCTCGTATTGCTGACCTAGTACCGAGATCAACTCTGTTACGTTGGAGTATTGAACAAGCTCATGAGGTGGTAGATTGCCGACAACCGCTAACAACCATAATAGGTAACAAACAAGCGGAATAGTTGAGCCCACGATAATCATATTACGCAGCTGTGTTTTACTCGCTTCTTTGTTGTAAGTTACAAGCGATGGGATCACGACCATAAAACCGAAACTGGTGAAAAGCACCGAACTGGTTTTGATAAGTGCCATTTTATCGTCGCTCACAACCTCATCAAGTCCTTCAAACGAGACGCTTGGTGCAAGCGCAAAAAGTGTCAGGATCAGCGCTACGATCATGCCTAGGAACAAACCGCGATTAAGCTTATCTACTACCCCTGTACCTGCCGAAACAATGATACCAACTAAAAGAGTAAAACCGACTTGGCTTGCGATCGTGGATGTTGGAAGCCCAATTGAGGCTGTTACTTTTTGTACCAGATCACCCGCACCAATGATGTAAGCCATTAATAGACAAACTAACAGGGCGTAAAGCAAGCTGTTGGTTACCAACTGGCCTCCTTTACCAAGCGTTTCGCGAGCAATTGCATTCATGCTCACACCACCACCTACTTTGCAACTGGCTTCAAGAAGGAGCAGCGCAGCATAAGTCGTTCCAGCCCAGATGAACAACATAAGAAGAGTGCCCCAAAGGAGGCCAAATTGAGCAAGCACCATTGGTATAGCAAGCATACCAGCGCCAAGAGCAGTACCTGCAACGATCAGGGAGCTGCCGACAAGTTTTAGGTTCACGGTTAATACCTCTAAATTCAATCCGTTAATTTCTCGCCAGTTGTGCTTTAGCTAAAGCACACAACAAAACGCTCCGACTTAGTCAAAATTTGGTTACAAGAGCACTATGTTACAAGAGCCCTGTATGGCTAAGAAAACATGCAACAAAAGGTGGTTAATCATTTGCACATGAACACTTGAGAGTCGTTTTTGGCGATGTCATCGTTGATGAAATGTGCGCAACTTTGGGTTCGAAGCAAAATTGTTCATCTTAATTCATCAACCCCATTCGTTATGAATGGATTTGGTTCGAAAAGATTGTAAGGCATAAGCAGGACGATTGAAAAGCAAAAGGTCAATCTTATAGCGATATATTTTAACAACTCTTATCTTTTACCTAAGATGTGTTGTTTTTTTCGTCACTAATTAGTCTTTTATCGCTTAAAGAGAAGGCAGAACGTGCTCAATGGCTCAATTTGGCTGGGTGTACAGATTAATTTACAGTTTAAGTGAAGGTGTTAGATTCCAAGGACGTAGCCTAGATCGGACAATATCGCTATTATTCGCTGCGTACCGACACGTTCGGTTCACATACCTCTAAACACTGATTTACGGTTCGAAAATATAGGTAAATGAGTGTCCGAATGCTGGGTGTGGTTCCCCAGCATTTGCATCCTTTCTTTTAGATGTCATCAATTGATCGAAATTGCATAAATCTTGTATCGCCCGACTTTACGGCTGTGTTAATACGCTTTATCTAGCGCACCAATGATATAAGTTAACACTGGAATACCCATATCGGCGACCTGCTTCTCAGTCTCACTCATATTTTCATGCGCCACCCGCAGCTCTACTTCACTTATCGACTCTTTGTGAAGGTAAAGCTCTTTGTAGTTCATCAATCGCTGTTGTGACTGTTGAATCAGTGTCACAACATTCTCTTTAGTCTCACGATGTTGCTGATCAATTTCACTAAGTAAATGATCTAAAATGCGTTGCATTTTGCGAATAGAAGCTTTCGTTTCTATTGATTTGTATGATTGATACTTTTCCATTGAGTTAATAACTGACTAAAATATTTACGTTTTTATAAGACAGTTATTTTTATACTGATTGCAAAGCAGGTAAATATGTGGTGGTTAAACTGGTCCACTTCTTGCTCCGTTTAGGTCAAAACTGTCCTTTCAGGAGAGCACATGCAGGTAGACCCTATAATTCAAGCACTGATCGCAAGACGAAAATCGAATGGCCTCTCCCGTGAGCAAATGGCAAACATCGCTGGAATGAGCGTAAAAACATATCAAAGGATCGAGCGCGGAGAGTCCGATCTTAAACTCTCACAATATCGTGCCATATTGCGTTCGCTTCATTTGACTGACCTAGATATTGCTTTAGATGTACGTGATGTTCAGCATGTCACAGCAAATGACCTAACGGCCGTGGCGAGATTGCTCTCACCGGAAGCTCAGTCCCTGCTCGTTCGCCTATTATCGTTAGTCCTTGAACAAAAGAACAAGAAAGGTGATTAACGACATTGCTCATACCCAAACGATGAATGCCCTGTTGAGCGTTGAAACATGAATCGTTTAGACAAAAAAACTCGTCAAATGACGAGTTTTATTCTTTATATCAGTCCGTTACTCTAGGCTTTTCAATTCCGATGTATCAACGCCTTTTATTGCATCTTTCGCCACTTTATCAGGATCAAAGACATCACGTTCTTCATATGAATTATCAATCATGCCTTGTCCTATCGCGGTCGCCTGCTTTTGTAACTTGTTACCCTCTACCTCACCAGCATCCCAGCCTTGTCGATAATCTGAGTCGGTTTGATACCTTGTTTCGTCCTTAATATAGTGTTCAAAATCATTCCCTGCCTCTTGCATACCACTATGCCGACCGTCATGAAAGCCTTGGATATAAGCTTCATCATAACCGCTCTCTTTTAACGCGCTGTCACTCGTACCACAGCCTGAGAGGAGAACAAAAAATAGCGAAACGAATACCCTATGAAACATATTTAGGCCTCAAAGCTTTCAAATAAATTAATCATAGTTCGCGATTTCAACTTCTGCTTACTTCAGGCTATTAGATAGCATTGTGACTCGACGAAGCCTGTGAACTTGAGTCCCTACAGTGAGTACAAAGCTGGACAAAGCATCACACCTACTGATAAACGTTATACTCACGCGCGTTTAATACTTCCATCGCCAGTGCTTCATCATCTTGCTCAGCTAAACCGCTAATGCCAATTGCACCGACGACTTTCTCCTCTTGTTCTACAGGTACACCACCCATAAAGCCAGTGATCTTTGGGTCAGTCCAATAACTCAACTGCTTACCTGTCTCACGAGCCCAAGCGCCCAGATTGCCACTAGGCTGACGGTCTCTAGCCGAGGTGTAAGCTTTGTTCTGTGCCAACAAACCTGCTTGCACACTCACATCATCCATTCGGGCAAAACCGAGCAATTCTCCATGTGTATCAACCACGGCAACCGCAATGTTTTGCTTGCGAGCAGTCGCAATTTCCAATGCCGTTTGAATCAGAGTTTGAACTTGTACGTATTTCATTTTTCTCTCCTACGGGATCTCATGACCAAGGGTTTTCTCGAACAAGCCATACCAATGGCTACGTGATAGCGTGACGTTCTCTACTTGAGCACAAGCGCGAATACGCTGTGGGTTTGCAGTACCAATAACAGGCTGAATTTGGTTTGGATGACGCGTCAGGAAGGCTAAAACAATCGCTTCAGACGACACGCCATATTCAGCTGCTAGCGCCATTACCATCTCCGCCGTCTGTATGGTGTTGTGATCATCAGAATGTAAACCACGCTCTGAGAATCTTCCTTGCGCCATACTGCCCCACGCTTGCAGTTGGATATTATGCTTACGGGCATGTTCCAGTGTTCCCGCAACGTAGTCAGATTCCGACGAAGGAAGCCCCATGCCTTGCTTAATAAACTCAGACTTAGCCAGACTCATTTCCAACTGGTTCGCCACAACAACTTCGCCCGTTGCTTGTTGAAGAAGGTCAATTTGAGCACTGTTCATGTTAGAAACACCGAAGTGGTTAACTTTGCCAGCTTGTTTCAGGGCTTTTAGCGTTGTGCCCAGTTCTTCAAATTCAACCAAAGGATCAGGACGATGCAGCATCAAAACATCAAGATTTTCCACGCCAAGGCGTTCAAGAATGCCCTCAACAGAAGCCGTCACCCATTTGGCAGAGAAGTCATACTGCTTAACACCTTGCTCATCTCCTAGACGGATGCCGCACTTTGATTGCAGATACATTCGTTCTCGTAAGGTTGAGTCATTGGCTAAGATGCACCCAAACGCTTCTTCAGCCTTACCGAATTTGTAGATATCCGCATGATCAAAGAGATTGATGCCAACCTCTAATGCTGCCTCTACAGCGGCATAAGCTTGGTTTTCATCTTGGGCGGTTAATGGGTTGCGATTCCACTCCCCTCCAAGTCCCATACAGCCGAAGACCAAGCGGCTAACGTTAGGTAAGGTTTTGGCGAGCGGTAGTGTTGGATTGTTCATCGTTATTCTCACTTTTCCGATTTCTGCATCTTCAATTTCTTAAATTAACTCGAACCATCTTACCGTTCGTAAAAATTAGTTTAATACCGTAAAATCGAATTCATTATCCTCGTTACCGAACAATTAAAGCGAGCAATAAAGATGGCAGATTATAAGAGAATCGAAAAACTGATGCTGTTTGCTGAAGTGGCTCAAACACTCAACTTTTCTAGAGCAGCAGAGCAACTTGGTATCTCTAAAAGTTACCTGTCGGAACAAATCAAGCGATTGGAATCGGAACTCGCCACGCCTTTGATTGTTCGAACCACACGCAGCGTGAGATTGACGGCAGAAGGTGAATCGATCTTTGCACAAGCGGAAGATCTCAAACGCCGCGTAATGGAAATGGAAAAGAGTTTAAGTCAGCAATCTGAGCAAGTAGACGGTCTGATTCGTCTTACTGCTCCCAAGATGTTTGCCGAAGCGGTGCTGCATGATTTGTGTGTGGCGTTTCGCGCTTTACATCCAAACGTAGAGTTCGAGATTCTTTCTAGCTATCAAGCGTTTAATCTGACGGAAACCAGCGTCGACTTTGCGTTTCGAGCAACAAGAACGCCGCCCGAGAATATGATTGCGCATCACCTTTTGGACTACCACCACTGGCTGGTTGCCTCTCCTCAGTATCTGCAAGAAGAAGGTACGCCAGAGACGTTAGCAGATTTAAAACAGCATCAATGCTTAACCACATTGCATCAAAAAGAGTGGCCGTTAAAAACGGGAACAGTTCAAACCCAAGGTTGGCTTTCAAGCAATGAAAACCGCTTACTCAAAGAATCAGCCCTGTCTGGCAATGGCATTGCTCGGTTAGCAAGTTACTTTGTCGAACAAGACGTTGAGCACGGCCGTCTAGTGCAGGTTTTATCGGAAGAAACCGACCACCAGCACAACGCGGTGTACTTGGTGTACCCACAACTTATCTATCAATCGGCGAAAACCAGAGCCTTCATTGAATTTGTGAAGCAGCACTTTGCTCAATAACTAAAGCAGTTAATCCGCCGACCACACCGAGCGAATATCTGGCCAACCCCAGTTAGTAAGAGCGACGTCTTCTAAAACACCTTGGAAACGCAAAGTTTGTGTATGGTGGAACATGGGTGCAATCCAATACTCGCTGATCAACGTCGATGCAATTGGCTCCAATGCATTAAGGTAGTCCTCAAGTGGAACGAAAGATCTGACTCTCTGTAGTTGTTCATCTAACCATTTTGCGTTCTTTTCTCCCAAAGTGTGGAATAGCACAGCGTTGCTGAAGAAGTTCGTGAACGCAGAGGCATGACGATTATCATCTAGGTTTATGTTCGTTACGACCATTGTCTCATTTAGCTCACCGTTCTTAGCCTTCTCGTTCAGCTCACGGTAGGAATACATAACAATTTCTACTTTACTGCCAACACTCGCCAAACGATTAGAAATAGCCCGCGCACAGCGACGCAACGCGGTATAGTTATATCCTGCTATCGTAATGTGTTTAGGTAACTTAAGCGGCTCACTGAACGGACGGAGCACTGGCTTCCAACCTGGTAGCAGGTTATAAGCGGGTATACTCCCAAATACAATATTCTCGCGGCGCATCACTTCGGCCAAGCGCTCAGGTTGAATTAGCTCACTAATATAACGGCGCTGCGCTAAAGAGAGTTTGTGCTTAGCGTGCTGATTAAATAAGGCGAATAAGCAACCATCTTCTATTCGACTACGCTTGCTCGCCGATGAGTTTTCTCGGTTTTGCGTCGACATATAGTGTCCACACAAATCCTCCTCGGGCGAAGTATCCCTTTGCAACGTATTTGCTGCCAATGACGGGTTCTCCATTTGCTCGTCATTAACAATCCAGATAGTCACCAAATCCGTTAGAACTCTACATGCATAGTAACCATTAAATGCTTGCAGTTTTAAACGACTTTCATTGTGCTCGACAACAGAGAATGGGCCACTTCCGACCACCAGCTTGTTATTCGCTACGTTAACTTGGCTTACTGGTTGAATGCCGTATTTCACACCAGAAATAAGTCCAGCAAAGCCCAAGTCAGCTCGATTAAGCTTAAAAACAACCTTCAATGGCGTTGGCGCAGTAATGTTAGCAACATGTGCCAACTCTTTTTCGTAATACTGTAGTGAACTCAATTTTGCAAACAAGCTAACCACTGTTTCTGCATCAATGGAATTACCATTATGAAAAGTCAGACCTGGACGAAGGTAGAAAGTCCATTCGTAGGTGTCTTCGTCATAACGCCAGTGATGTGCGAGTTCTGGTTGCACTTTCCCATTGTGATCACTCGAAACTAAGCAACAATAGATTTGCCTTAATAAGAAACGTTCGCTGCTACGCTGAAGTTGATGTGGAACGACGCGCTCAAACATTCGCTTATAGGTTAATTGAATATTGAGCTGTCCTTCTTGAACAGAAGCACCAGACGTTGTTTTTAACAAACGGCCAAATGCCATTTCGTCTTCATCTAATATCGCCAGTGCTTTTTCATACTTGCCTAACTTGATACGTTCAAGAGCCAAGCTCTCTTTTAAAACGTCTAACTCCATATTCAGAATAAGAGTCGATCGTTGGTTCCGCCCAGGTTTCGGGTACCAGCTCAACCACGCCTTCTCCTGCATTTGCGTTAGCAGGCTACGAGCATGCCGAGAAGAAGTGAACATGATGTCGGCAATGTCCTGTAACGTGGTTTTTGTTTCATTACCAACACTAAACGAGAGTAATCGTTGGTAATAGCGAAACAAATTGAGATCAGACACTGAATCAACCTTAGATCTGTGAAGTTTGTGGATAGGAATAGTTTACTTAAGTTGGCGGTAATAAAATAAGAAAACTTCCTAATTATCTGTTCCCCTTTTCCACAATTAACCTCCAAACTCGGCTTTAAAGCCCCATATATTTACGTTATTAGGAAAAAAGCCAACAAAAGCACTCTCTTTTTTATATCCCCTTTTATACACATAATTTACTCGTCAGCTAAAGGAGGAAAAAATGAAGAAGCCAATGATGGCGTACTTTTTTCAGCAACGCCTAGCTCAATCGAGTAATAAAATAGAAGTGATGACTCTGGTTTATCTTAACGATATGTTCCAGTGGTCATAGCCTAACCTCAAGCAGAACTTAGCTCCTGATACTACACCCCCACTTCGTTGTATCTTAAGTTCTGCTTTTTCATCTTTTGCACTCTACTACCTTATTGCAGGTTACTAAAAGTTAACTAGTTGAAACACCGCAAAACAGAGTCTACATTGAAGTCTCATCCCCCAATCGCTTTGTTGAGAAAGGGGCATTCATGGATATACACCACCAATTCGGGAGTCAATATGGCAACTTCAGTGAAACTTAAAGCGGGCGACAGCTTCCCTCATCTTCAAGCCACTTTGCTAGATGGTTCAAGCGTAACGTTGGGTCAGCCGCAAGGTGATGCGACTTGGCAAGCAGTATTCGTTTATCGTGGTAAACACTGCCCTCTTTGTACTAAGTACCTCAACGAGCTTGAGAGTTACAAACAGGCTTTCGCTGATGCTGGCGTCGATATTCTTGCCGTTTCTGGCGATTCAAAAGCACAGCTAGAGGGGCATCTAGAGAAACTTGAAATCAGCTTCCCTATCGCTTACGGCCTGACCGAAGAACAAATGAAAACGCTAGGCTTGTATATATCTATTCCTCGATCTGAACAGGAAACCGATCATAATTTCGCAGAACCAGGTCTGTTTGTGGTGAATGAACACGGCGACTTACACGTGGTGGATATTTCAAACAACCCGTTTGTTCGCCCTGAGCTTGGCGCGCTATCACGCGGATTGGCATGGATTCGCGATCCAAACAATAACTACCCTATCCGTGGCACATTGGATTACTAATATCTTCTACACCCAAGTAAACTTTCTATCCTTAAATAAGCTAGGATTCTTGCCTCAGTGAGAATAACTTGGAATGCATATCAGATCCGTGAGATCTGATATGTATCAACAAGTTGGAAATAGAGTCCTTGTTCATTATACAACGCCTTGATGAAAAACAAGATCAGTGAAGCCCAGGCTCCCCTCAAACAACGTTAGTTATTTACTTCTAAGTCACTTTCACGATAAATACATGAAATTAAGACTAAAAACTTAGACTTAACGGATATATAAATCATAACGGTACCTACACAAGTAGTTGGCTAGCGATTATTATCCTATTGCAACTCACAATTGTGCAAATCTAATAATTCATACCATAAATGAAAACATAGATACCGTAAGAGACAAAATAAAAGCAAACGATTAAATTACCAATAAAACACCGTTCAATTAAAATAAAAACATTTCACTTTATAAAAATGTAATTAATCGTTATTTGCAATCACACATCTTAATTGAGAAATACAGTATGAATAAAATCTCTTTGCTTTATATGGCCGTTTGTATCGGATTAGTTGGATGCGGTTCAGGAGGAAGCGACAACGATCCAGCAAAAGATATACATCCCACCATTTCAAATCCGGAACAAGTCAACGCAATGACGGTGGACAAAGGTCATTTCTATTGTTCTGTAAACCAACAAAAACTGGAACACGGAGGGACATCTGCAACTATGTCCTACCTGATTGAAAAGAAAAGAAATTCTACGGTTGTCGACGATTATGAATGTACCGAATACGGTTTAAAGAAAGGTGAGTCAATTATCGTCACTAAAAGTGCAATTGAAAACTTTTCATACTCAAAACATTATAGAAGCACGAAGAAGAATGACATTAATAGGTTTAAAATCATCTACCCTACAGGGCTTACGACTTCGATTAATAAAGATTATGAAAAAATTACGATCACGTATAATACGGAGAGACCTGACGTTAACATTAAGATAATTCAATATTTTGACGAAAAGTCTAAATTATATACCATCAAAAAATATGAAAGCCACGTTAACGACAACTCACCAATAGGTTTAGTTGAGAAAGAGGAATTCGATAAATATTCCGATTTTGAAAAGAAACTGGAATTAAATAGTGCTTTTTTAAATTCAACTGAAGTGAGTGATTTATTCTACAACTTATTAAGCATGATAAAATAATAACTAAAAATCAAAAACTTAAAAAGTACGATTATGCTCAAGTAGCTTCGATATGCCTGACTCGAAAGAGTACGTTGTTTTACGAAACAAATTACGATTTAAATGAAGCACATCTAAGTTACTTGGGTATAAACGGCGATGTATTGTTAATCAGCTTTCAAAAGAGAGTAACGTTTGCGATTAACTACTTTGGTCTTAACGAAGCTCAATTTGATGCTTTTCAGACCAAATTCGCAAATCATCAAGAATCTTAAGTGCGGTACGGCCGAACTCTGTTAGTTCATAGCTTACGGCAATTGGGCGGTCGCTGATCACTTTGCGCACCACCATACCTTCCGCTTCTAGCTCTTTAAGGCGTTGGTCGATCATCTTTTTACTTGCACCGCCTAGCATGCGTGCTAAGTCATTGAAACGAACTGGGCCGTCTTTCAAATGATAAATCAGAGAACCTTTCCATTTACCACCAATTAGACGCATCCCTTTCTCGATAGCACATGGCTCCGCACATACGTTCGCCACTGACTTACGACCTTTGCTATCTACACTGATTCTGCTTTCCACAATACACCTCAAGATACGCACCTAATCTAGGTAACGAAAAGTAAGCTAGATACATTTAGTTCTTTAGAGTAATAAAAACGTCACCTCGCCGCAAACAAATAAAAATGGACCGCATGTAGCAGTCCATCTCAATTCATCATTCAGTTCGCACTATCTTTCTAAAAGGATTAGAAGTTTTCGTTAATGTGCGCTTCGAAACGAACAAAATCGTTTTCGATATCTGCGTTCTTCATCACGTCGTAACAAGCGAATGTAGGCAGTGCTGACATACCAAAGAAGCGGAAGTTAGCGTGCATGTGGAACATCAAATCGTCCACGCCTTTACCTTGGAATAGGTATTCGCTCTCATCATCAAACGATTCTTCTGGCGCGTTGAATGTCAGTGACAGCATGTATTTGCTGTTGGTTTGAGTGCCGCCTGTACCATAGTTTTTCTTTGGTTCTTCTGCGCTACGGCCATCGAATGCACATAGTGCGCCGCCCATACCCGCAGTAAACACGTCGTCCATGTATTTTTTGAATGACCAAGGCACAGACATCCAGTTGATTGGGCTTTGGATGATCACGCGATCAGCCCACTCAAAGTGTGCGAGTTGCTCATCTACGTTGATCTCATCTTGCATTGTCACAACGCGAACCTCATGGCCTTTTGCTTGCAGAAGCGTCTGTGCTTTGTCGACAAGAGAAGCGTTTAAACGACCTTCTGAGTATGGTGATGGTTCGTGTGCATTGATGATCAGTACGTTGCTCATGGGATTACCTTTAAATAAGTTCACAAGATGACGCAATAACCATTGTGCGTCGGATGTGGTTTATTATGGTAACCTAGAAATATAGTGCAATTAGTTAACTTTTAGTAACCTACTTGATTTTTGATTATATCACTGTTTTTAAAAGATATATTTTTTTCAACTTTTTATTCATCGTTATTTCCCGATTGATTTTTTCATCGATTTGTTGCATCTTCCACAGAGCAGGCGTACACTTTATCGCAATTCGACGATTAACTATTAAGGCCAGCGAATGAGTGATAAGTGCAACGACACGTGCGAAGTTGTTTTTCAGACAACACAACAACAGCTCGAGAAAGAACAAACTCTAGCAGCACAAGCAAAAGCTTTGTCACATCCAGCACGTTTGCGCATTCTGCATATCCTGCACACGCTCGATACCATGGGCGGTTGTTTGAACAGTGATTTGGTTTCTGAACTGGGTCTTGCGCAATCTACTGTTTCCGAGCACTTGCGTATTCTAAAGCAAGCAGGCTTTATCAGCGCCGAGCCAAACCCACCTAAGGTGTGTTACCGCATTCAACGCGACGCGTTTGATCAGTTCAATCTAGGATTTTCCAAGTTATTTGATTAATGCCCTTTGCACGCTGTTCAGGCGTGCAGAGATAAACTATACCTTTAACTATCGCCTTTCGACGATAAACGAATAAGAGAACACTATGACTACTCAAGTTTTAAATAGTGCCAGCGACAAAATGAGCTTCTTGGACCGTTACCTAACGGTGTGGATTTTTGTGGCAATGGCAATCGGTGTAGGTATTGGCGCAGCATTCCCTCAAGTTGCTGAGTGGAACGAGTCAATGTCAGTTGGTAGCACAAACGTACCGCTAGCGATTGGTTTGATTTTGATGATGTACCCGCCACTCGCAAAGGTGAACTACAACTTGCTAGGCACAGTGACGAAAGACAAAAAAGCGATCACGCTGTCTTTGGTCATGAACTGGATTGTCGGCCCTATTTTGATGTTCATCCTTGCATTGACTTTCCTAGGTGATCATCCGGGTTATATGGTTGGTATCATTCTGATCGGTCTTGCTCGTTGTATTGCGATGGTATTGGTATGGAACGATATCGGTGGCGGTAACAAAGAATACGGCGCAGCCCTAGTTGCACTAAACAGCGCTTTCCAAATCGTGACTTACAGTGTGATGGCATGGTTGTTCATCACAGTGTTGCCACCAGTCTTTGGCTACGAAGGTTTCGTGGTTGATATCTCGATGATGGACATCGCGGAAAGTGTTCTGATTTACCTTGGTATCCCATTCCTAGCGGGATTCCTAAGCCGTAAATGGCTAGTCGCTGCGAAAGGTGAACAATGGTACAACGACGTGTTCATCCCACGCATTTCACCGATTACGCTTATCGCCCTGCTTGCAACCATCGTACTGATGTTCAGCTTGAAAGGTGAAATGATTCTTGAACTGCCAATGGATGTATTCCGTGTAGCAATTCCACTGGCTATCTACTTTGTGTTGATGTTCTTTGTCAGCTTCTTCGTCGGTAAGAAAATGGGCATCGACTACGACAAAAACGCGTCGATTGCTTTCACGGCAACAGGCAACAACTTTGAATTGGCTATTGCGGTTTCTATCGCGGTGTTTGGCCTAAACTCAGACCAAGCTTTTGCTGGTGTCATTGGCCCGCTGATCGAAGTGCCTGTGTTGATTGCTTTGGTGAATGTAGCATTGCGAATGAAGGCCAAATATTATGACTAACCTAAAAAGCACAAAAAATACAAAAGCGGTAAAACATTAACTCACTACCGTTTTAATATACTCGCTGGGCGTTAGGCCGAACTTACTTTTAAAGCGTTGGCTAAAACGCCCCTCTGACTGATAACCACACAACTGTGCGAGCAGCGCAACGTTATACGAGCCATTTTGCATCAAGTAAAGTGCGTGATTTAAGCGCACTTCTGCCAATACTTCACGATACTGGGTACCTTCTTGTTTCAGTTTTCGTATCAATGTTGCTCGGCTCATAGCAAAGTGCCCCGCGACCATATCTAATGGATGCTCCTCCCCTGGAGAGCGCGATAAGTAACGACTAAGTTTCTGACTAAAAGAGATATGTGAACTCGAGAACAACCGATGCAATAACCCTCTCTCAGCTAGCTGCTGATATAGGCCCATAATCCAATAGCGTTGTGTCGCTTCACTTAAGCTTTCCCGCTCAAACGAAAACAAAGCATTTAACGTCGCTTGCAATGCTTTATCTGTCTCAACAACGGGTACATAGTTTCCTAATGCGTTGCTCATGCTTAGCTCCAACATTTCATCGCTAGGCACACAGTGAAAACTGAACATTCGAGAAAGAAATCGCCCTTGTAGAGGAAGATTTTCAAAATTTAGGGATGCATTTGCTTCACAAAGCATGATATTTGGATGATGGATGTCGAGTACTCCATCTTTCCAGAAAAGATGTTTACTCCCCTTAACAATCTGAATAAGGCTTGGGGAGTGAATCCTGACATTACGAAGCTTCTGCTGCTGCTCCGCACGAAACAGCGTAACCTGATATTGGTGACCCATTCTCTCCCCTTATATTCAATTATCGCGTGTAAGTCGTGGCTAATGTCGCTTTACCCAAAGCAACACTATTCAAAGTAAACCCTACAATGGCTGGTGGCGTGTTTTCATCCAAATTCAGTTCTTCAGTTGGCAATGCCCACACCGTAAACTGGTAACGATGCATCCCATCATTCTTTGGAGGACACGCGCCGCCGAACCCCGTTGTGCCGTAGTCAATACGAGATTCTTTGCCGCCTAACTTGTTCATATAAATGCCTCGAGGCAGCTCGCTAACGGTGGATGGAATATTAAACGCTATCCAATGCCAAAAACCACTGCCTGTTGGCGCGTCGGGGTCATACATGGTGATCGCAAAACTTTTTGTGCCCTTTGGAGCTTCTTTCCACATCAATTGTGGTGATTGATTCCCGCCATCACATCCCCAACCAGAGTATTCAAATGTCTTCGCCATCGGGTGGCCTTCTTGAATATCTCTACTCACGAGTTCAAATGCATGGGCAGAACCGACCGCAAAAACACTCAATGCCAAAACTGATTTGTAGATCGCTTTCATGTTTTTCTTCCTTTCAATGAATTCAACACTAGTGTAAGTACCCAGCAGTCCGAATCCTTGTCAGTAAGTATCAAAAAACACAAAACAATCTATAATTTTGACACTTTAAGATTCTAACACAAATTTCTTACTCTCTTAATTGCACTTGGTTTATGCTAATTAATCGCTCACGGAACAAGGAAGGAAAATGGAATTGGATATCTACGTGGTGGACGCCTTCACCGATACGCAATTCAAAGGCAACTCAGCAGCGGTCGTACCGTTAGAGGAATGGCTAGCCCCAGAGTTGATGCAAAATATCGCGACAGAAAACAACTTATCAGAGACGGCTTTCCTAAAGTCCATTGGCGCAAACCAATATGAGATTCGTTGGTTCTCTCCGATTACTGAAATCGATTTCTGTGGACACGCGACACTGGCCTCGTCGTTAGTTCTGTTTGATGAGTTTGGCATTAATGGCACGATTGAATTTCATACTCTGGAAGTAGGAACCCTCACCGTAGAGAAGAATGCGCAAGGTAAGATCGAGATGACGTTCCCTGCTCGTCCTCCAAAAGCCGTTTCTGATATTCCCTCGGCATTGATTGAAGGCCTAAGTTGCGATGTGGAACGCGTACTGCTTAGCCCTCAAGCGTATTTCGTGGTGGTCGGCAACCAGCAGGAGGTACTTGAGGTTCAATACCGTTCAGAGCACCTCAAGACACTCGCTCCTTACGATGTGGTCGTTACCGCGAAAGGCGATCAACAAGACTTTGTATCTCGTTACTTTTGGCCTGCAAATGGTGGTGACGAAGACCCCGTAACTGGCTCGATTCACGCTGGGTTAGCACCGTTCTGGGCAGAAGCGTTAGGCAAAACATCACTGGTCGCTTACCAAGCTTCTCAGCGCGGAGGCATTTTGCACTGTGAAGTTACTGGCGAACAAGTAAGAGTATCTGGCGACGGCGTGCTCTACATGAAAGGCAAGATTTTTGTTTAAATGATATTCATGTAATCAACTTAAAAGAGCCAAGTAAAGCACGGCTTTCGCAGGATCAAGCCAGCTTCAATAATTAATCAATTGATGAATATTGAAGGAATTAACTTCCTAGCCGGACAAAACTGACTCACGTTACACTGAATGCAGTCCCATACTCTTCTATAGCTTGATACGAGTTCGAGCTCACCTTCTTAGAGGAAGCGTCGCATGATGAAGCGAATCATTCTTGGCACCCTAGCCCTGACTCTTTTAACTGCCTGCTCCAAAGATGACGGACAGCAAGCCCTTGGCACATTAGAACGTGACCGCGTAACCTTCACTGCCACCTCTAGCGAGATAATTCGTGCCCTACCCATTAAGGAAGGCAGCCAAGTCACCGAAGGAGAAGTGCTGGTTCAGCTCGATACAAAGAACCAAGAAGCCGTTTTAGCTCACGCCGTTGCCGAACAAGCCAAGGCTGACGCCTATCTTTTGAAATTGACCAATGGTGAGCGACCAGAAGACATTGCCGCAGCGCAAGCTCGCGTTGCCAGAGCGGAAGCTCAATTGATTGAAGCGCAAAAGAACTACCAACGTAAAGCGGAGTTAGTTCGTAAAAAACTCATCAGCCAATCAGAAAAAGACACCGCTTTAGCAGCCAGAGATTCTGCCCGTGCAGAGCTAGACTCCTCACAAGAAGAGTTCAGCAAACTGACCGCTGGCTCTCGTCCTGAAGATATTGAACAAGCGAAAGCCGCACTCATGGCTGCAAAAGCCGATGTAGCACTACAAGAACAGAAACTGGCAGAACTCACCATCACGGCCACGCGAGATGGCTTGCTAGATAACCTACCGTTTAACCTTGGTGAACGCGTTCCGGTGAATGGCATTGTTGCCGTAATTCAAGCGAGCCGCGTCCCATACGCCCGTGTTTATGTTCCTGCCAATTATCGAGTCAACTTTGTGCCGGGTAAAACGGTTAACGTGCATGTAGATGGCGTTGAGCAACCATATAGCGGCACCGTTCGTTGGGTAGCGACTGAGCCTTCATTCACGCCTTATTTCGCGCTTACCGAGGAAGAACGCTCGCGTTTGATGTACCTAGCAGAAGTCGACCTTCAAGACTCAGCAAAATCCTTGCCTTCAGGTATACCAGCGCAAGTGGATTTGGTGGAGTAAGCCAATGACCGAATTCGCGATTCAAGCTGAAAATGTAGTGAAGAAGTTTGGTGACTTCACCGCCATCAACAACATCACGCTTAATGTGCCTAAAGGCAGTATCTATGGTTTTCTTGGCCCTAACGGCTGCGGTAAATCGACAACCATTCGAGTGTTGACGGGATTGCTTAGCCCAAGTGAAGGCAATGTTGATGTACTCGGGTTAGAGATCCCAAAACAATCTGAGCTTCTGCGCCTCAAGATAGGCTACATGACGCAAAAGTTCTCCTTCTACGATGACCTGACGGTTCAAGAGAATCTTGAGTTTATTGGACAAATCTTTGGAATGGAAACCAAGGCCCTGAAAGCTCGCATCGGAGAACAACTAGCCACCTACGGTCTCGACCAACTGCGTAAACAGCGCGTCGGCGGAATGAGCGGCGGCCAGAAACAACGCTTATCTCTCGCCGCAGCCACCATGCATAAACCCGAACTGTTGTTTCTCGATGAACCCACGTCTGCGGTTGACCCAGAGAACCGACGCGATTTCTGGGAGCAGTTGTTTGACCTCTCTGACCAAGGCACGACGATTTTGGTCACTACGCACTACATGGACGAAGCCGAACGCTGTCATCGTCTGGCGATTATGGAAGCGGGCGAAATCCGCGCCGATGGTGAGCCAGAAGAACTCATGGCGCAAATGGGCGTTAACATCGTCGAAGTCAAAGCGGATAATTTACGCGAGCTAAAAGAGAAAGTCATTCAGCGTGAAGAGGTCCGTTCTGCCGCACAACTAGGCATTCGCTTACGCATTTTGATCCACCAGCACATCGAACAACCGATCGAATGGTTAACCCAGACCTTTCCAGAGCTTGAGGGCTGCGAGATGAACATTGCTCGCCCGAGCTTGGAAGATGTGTTTGTCAGCGTGACGGGAGAAGGTCGCCAATGATGAAATCTATTGCCCGTATGAAAGCGGTGATGATCAAAGAGATCCGTCAGCTTTCACGTGACCGAATTACCTTTGGCATGGTCGTGATGATCCCGTTGATTCAGCTTTTGCTGTTCGGCTTTGCCATTAATACGGATATTCGCAACATTCCCGTTGGCGTCGTCGATCAAAGTGGCAGTACTGCCGGGCGTGTGATTACCGAATCCGTCAAAGTCACACAAGTGGTCGATGTGGTCGAAACCTTCGCTACCGCTTCTGAAGCCGAGCAAGCCATTCAAGACGGTTTGGTGCGAGCGGCTTTAATTCTGCCTAGCGACTTAACCCAACGTATGGTGCAAGGGCGAGAGCTTGGGCAGTGGATTGTAGATGGTTCAGACACCATGATCAGTTCTGCGATTCTCTCACTGCAAACCATGCCGTTAACAGATTTTGATTTTGAGATACGCCCTGCTCCAACCAAAACCTTTGAAGTTGCGCTGTATTACAACCCGAGTCGGCGCTCGGCGGTGAACATTGTCCCCGGTCTATTGGGCGTGATTCTGACTATGACGATGATCTTGTTCACCAGTGCGGCCATTGTTCGGGAACGGGAACGAGGCAATTTGGAGTTATTGATTACTACGCCAATCCACTCCATCGAACTCATGGTGGCGAAGATCATTCCCTACATCTTTGTTGGTCTGATACAAGTGTTTATCATTTTAGGCTTGGGGCACTGGATATTTGGTGTGCCGATAAACGGCGCCATTAGTCAGATACTGTTTGGCACGCTGCTGTTTATCGCCGCGAGTTTAACCTTAGGTTTGGTGATATCCACCATTGCGACGACACAGCTTCAGGCCATGCAGATGACGGTGTTTATTCTTTTGCCGTCGATTCTTCTGTCCGGATTTATGTTCCCTTATGAAGGAATGCCCGTCGCCGCACAATGGATATCAGAAGCCCTACCAGCCACTCACTTTATGCGCATTATTCGTGGTGTTGTGCTGCGTGGTGCAGACCTAATGGAGCTATGGCGAGATACAGTTTGGTTACTTGGATTCACCGTTATCGGCCTTATTGTCGCTTCATTTCGCTTCAAAAAATCACTCGACTAATTCCACGATATTACGTTCATTCCTTAAAAACAAAAATAGCCCCAACGAAGGGCTATTTTTTGTTTCTGTATTCATACACTGCGCTATCGAGCTCAACTCTCAGACAATATTAATAGTACTCACCGTAGGAACAATCTCGTAAATCGGAAATATTGTAGTTTTTCAAAGAGTTTATTTTAAAGTTGAACACTACCTGTTTACAGACAACGCCTTCGCGATCCGTGTACGTGATAATACCTTCACTGTACGCACGCTGACCATCAGAGGATGTCACGTCAGCAACAAGTTCCAAATGGCCCTTGTGCGCGTCTACGCGATTCATCATCTCAAACACATCGACCCACTCTTCGCGATTTGCCATTTGTATTAGCATGGACTTCGCCTGTGTTTCCAACTGCTGGGGGTATACATAATAACGGTTGTAACCAAAGTATGCGCACATAAGTAATAAAACGAGTGCAAATGAGGTTGTTCTTGTCATACAAGCTTCCTCTTGTTGTTATAAAAATCTTGCTTCGTTAATTCAGTATAGGAAGCGAGCAAAGTTTAGGTTATAGAACTTGCCCAAATAACAGAGGACAGTCAGAGACAGTCAATTCTATGACAAGCTCAACAACAAACTTTATTGCACTCTCATCATGGGCTTGAACAAAAATACGCCACAGAGACAGCAAGAAGTAAGAAGTAAGAAGTAAGAAGTAAGAAAGGAAAACTAACCGGAGCGCGGTGATAACAGAAAAGTAAAAGGAGTTGGAAGAAAAAGACAATCCGAGTGAATGTAGTGAGAGCGGAAATCAAGATTAGATTATCCGCCCATCAACTAGGCTCAAATTGTCAGTGACCACAACAATGTGACTCACCGAATTTAAACGTGTTGGTAACTATCTTCGAGAGACTCTGTCTGCGTTGTTTTTTCGCTCACTTCCACTTTAACCGCAGCGACCTTGAACTCAGGGATCTTCGCATGCGGGTCCGTCGCCGTTGTCGTTAAACGGTTGACTGGCGATTCAACAAAGTGAAATGGAATGAACACCACACCTTTTTGAATCCGCTTAGTCACAAAGGCATCAATCTCAATGCTGCCGCGACGTGTAGACACCGTCAGACGCTGACCATTACTGATGCCAAGCGCTTCTGCGTCTTCCACGCTCACCATCGCACGTGGACCAGCCAGGTTATCCAACCCTTTGGTTTTGCGCGTCATAGTGCCGGTATGGAACTGCTCAAGCACACGACCAGTCGTTAACACAAGCGGATACTCCTCATCTGGCAGTTCAGCCGCATAACGGAACGGTACGCCCACCATTTGCCCTTTACCACGAGTAAACTGGGTTTGGTGCATGATGCGAGTACCTGCCGGGTTGTTCTTGTTGCTCGGCCATTGCACACCGTTTGGCGTAATGGCATCCCAACGAAGACCCGCGTATTGAGGTGTCACTCGTGTGATTTCATTGGTGATATCAGACACGCAGTGGTAATCCCAATCACTGCCCATGGCATTGGCAATTTCTTGAATAATCCACCAATCTTCTTTCGCTTCACCCGGTGCCGTTACGACCGGATTCACACGCTGAACACGACGCTCCGTATTGGTGAAGTGACCCGCTTTCTCTGCAAACGAGCAAGAAGGTAGAACCACATCCGCGTATTGTGCAGTCTCCGTTAGGAAGATGTCTTGAACCACCAAGAAGTCGAGCGTTTCTAAACCTTCAATCACATGCGCTTGGTTCGGGTCACTCAACACTGGGTTCTCACCCATGATGTACATACCACGAACGTCACGATGGCAAGCCGCATCAATGATTTCTGTCAGGGTTAGACCTTGCTCAGAAGGCAGATTTGGTGCATTCCATTCAATCGCAAACTTCTGACGCACAATTGGGTTGTATACCTTTTGATAGCCCGGGAAGCTGTTTGGCAACGCGCCCATATCACACGCGCCTTGCACGTTAGATTGACCACGTAGCGGGTTAATACCACCACCTTCAATACCGATGTTGCCACACAGCAATTGCAGGTTAGCGATAGAACGCACGTTGTCATGACCTGTCGTGTGCTGAGTGATACCCATCGAGTAGTAAACAGCCGTACGATCTGCCGTACCGATCATGCGCGCCATTGCTTGAATGTCTTCAGCTTTAACGCCTGTAACCAACTCCACTTTATCGAGGTTGTAAGCTGGCGACATTACTTCTTGCAGTAAGGTATCAAAGCCGTCGACACGTTCTTCGATGTACTCTTGATCGTACCAGCCGTTCTTAATGATCTGCTGCATGACGCCGTTCAGGAGCATCACATCCGTACCCGAACGGTGCGCCATATACAGCTCTGCATGCTCTGCCATATCGACACGTTTCGGGTCAGCCACAATCAAACGAGCGCCGTGGTGACGAATTGCTTGTTTGATATGTGAAGCGATGATCGGGTGTGCTGATGTGGTATCCGAACCAATAATAAAGATCACATCCGAGTGCTTAATACTTGGGATGTCATTGGTCATTGCACCACTACCCAGTGACGCTTCAAGGCCGGTTACACTCGATGCGTGACACAAACGCGCACAGTGATCGACGTTATTGGTGCCCAGTTCACGACGGACAAATTTTTGGAACGCGTAGTTGTCTTCGTTGGTGGTTTTCGCTGAAGAGAAACCCGCCAATGCGTTGCTGCCAAAATCTTGCTTGATGCCTGAGAACTTGCTCGCAATCAGTTGAATCGCCTCTTCCCAGCTTGCAGGTTGCAGCCAACCGTCTTTACGGATCAATGGCGTGGTAAGACGCTCTTCACTGCCAATGAAGTCAAAACCAAAGCGCCCTTTCACACATAGCATGCCTTGGTTCACCGGCGAGTCACCGCCTTTCACGTAACGAATCGTATTGGTTGCTTCGTCCACGAACATAGTCAACTTACAACCCACACCACAGTATGTACAAATGGTGTCGACCGCTTTCAGATCTTCAGTACGACCTTGCGAACGGTCACGACTATCAACCATCGCGCCCGTTGGGCACACTTGAACGCACGCGCCACATTGCACGCAGTTCGAATCGCCCATTAGGGTTAAGCCATTCTTGTTACTTCCAAAGTGTGGACGATCATCAGGACGTAATGCAGGACGACCTTGTTTGTCGCACACAAAGTTCAGTACGCCGTGCACGGCTTTGTCGCGACACGCTTGGATACACTGCCCACAGCTAATACAGCGGTTAGCATCAAACTCAATAAACTCAGAACTACGGTCAACTTCGTACTTATGACGCAAGTCTTTCGTACGAAGATCTAACCAATCTTGATGCGATTTAATCTGCAAAGAGAAGTCAAAGCTTTGCTCTGCTTCATATTCGGTGGAGTAATCACGCAGCGCACAATCGGTATTTGCCTGACAACCACATTCAAGACAGCGCGCCGCTTCCTGCATCGCTTCTTGGTTATCAAAGCCCAACTCCACTTCAGCGAAGCTTTGCTCGCGTTGTGTTGGAGTCAGCTCTGGCATGATAGAGCGAGCGACTTTTTGGATGTTCTCGAAGTGAAGCGGATCGACTTGAGAGAGTTTCTTCTCTTTGCGCGAGTTGAACGCCGCCTTTGGCATATCTGCCATATCGCCATTCAAAAATAGATCAATGGCTTTTGCCGCAACACGACCATCACCTACCGCTTCAACTGCCGTTGCTGGACCACGGCGGAAATCACCAATACTGAAGATGTTACCCGTGCCTGTGTGCATGGTCTTTTCATCTGCATCAGAGGTGTTCCAGCGCGTTAGCGGAATAGATAAGTCTTCACCTTCTAGGAAGCTCAGGTCTGGCTTTTGCGATACTGCCGCAATTACGGTGTCGAACTCTTCGGTAAAGAACTCGCCGGTTGGTTTAGGGCTTCGACGACCAGATGCATCCGGCTCACCCAACGCCATGCGCTCTAGACGAATCGCACTCACGCGTCCGGTTTCATCGGCAAGGTTTTCTGCCGGGTTGGTCAAGAAGTGGAATTTCACCCCTTCGTGTTCCGCTTCGACAATCTCGTAGTCTTCTGCTGGCATTTCGTCACGGGTACGACGGTAAATCAACGTGGTGTCTGCACCAGCACGACGCGCAGTACGAGCACAGTCAATTGCCGTGTTACCACCACCGATCACCGCGACTTTTTGACCCGTTACATAGTTTTGCTCAGTGACGTAATCTTTAAGGTAATCAACGCCTAAGTAGCAACCTTCAAGGTCACTGCCTGTGTAACGCATTTCAACCGCTTGAGACGCACCGACAGCCAAACACACTGCGTCGTATTCTTCGCTCAATTGAGAAAGCGTGAAATCCACACCTAGCTTTTGATTGGTGTGAACTTGCATGCCATTGCGGCACATCAGTTCGATTTCTTTATCGAGAATGTCTTTTGGTAAACGGTATTCTGGAATACCGTAACGCAACCAACCGCCCGCTTTTGGCATGGATTCAAAGACCGTAACGTCGTAGCCTTCGTTCGATAGGTAGTAGCCAGCTGTCAGACCACCAGGACCACTGCCGACGACGGCAATGTTCAAACCTTTGCTTGGTTTCTTTTCTGGTACGTAGGCTTCATGCGCAGACAAATCCGCATCCGCGGCATGACGTTTTAGCTGACGAATTGCAATAGGCTCATCGACTAACGAGCGGCGACATTCACTCTCACAAAATGCCGGGCACACACGGCCAATCGATAACGGCATAGGCAACGTACGCTTAATCACTTCAATCGCTTTTTGATGATCGTTCTGTGCGATGTGATATAGGTACGACTGGATATCCACGCCCGCTGGACATGCTGTTTTACATGGCGCTTCACAATCGGCGTAATGATCCGTCATGATACGGTTAAGTGCTTTTCTGCGGTGCTCGCTTAATTGTTCTGATTGCGTGACCACATTAAGGCCGCGGTAAACTTCAAGTTCACACGCACGCTTAGTACCGCCGCTTTCGACTTCAACCACACACAAGTCACACGGTACTTTTTCATTACTTTTGTTCATTCCGCACAGCGATGGGATCTCGACCCCACACACTTTTGCTGCTTCTAAAAGGGTTAGACCCTCTTCTACAATTCTATATTTTCCATCGATGACAATTTCTATCATGCAACCCCCGCAGCAAAGCAAATCCAAATCTGCACAAGTAAAACCATGCATTTTATAAGGATAATCATTTGTAAGACAAGTTAGTGTGATGTAAAACTTATAAACCACATTTTTCACGTGTCATAAAAAGCGAGAGCTTCTTTCGCTAACTTTCAACACTCGGTGTTTAACAAACGTTTAAGTGCGAAAACAGAAGGGTTGGACTATTTTGATAATAAGAGTAATAAATGATTGACCTTACCCTTAGGTTAACCTTTAGAATCGAAGGGTTTTCATCATTTTCATCAAACACATGGGAAAGGGTATGCACTTAAAATCGCTGCATACAATCTGGTTAACTCTCTTCACGACGCTAGTGCTATTGGTATCTAGTGTGGCGAACAGTGAGCCGTTGATGAATATTCAAATGATGTCTATTGGCATGGCTCACCATCCTTCTATGATGAGTGACAGCGAACACTGCGGTATGCCTGGCATGATGGACGTCTCCATGACAGACGCTTCTATGTCCGAAGATGGCGATGCAAGAGAAACCAGCATGAACTGTGGTGGAGGCTCCGGCATGGTTCATACCTGCTGTACTGCCGCGTGTACGATAGTTTTCGTCCCCCTACCGAATCCTATCAATAGCCCAATGCCCGTCGTCTATCGCGCAACTATTACTCCTGAAGTTGCTTCCCCAGTCGTACACGTCAGCCGCGACCTATATCGACCTCCAATAGCCTAAATCCGTCCTAGCATTCGACCCTGCGCGTGTATCGCAGGTTGTTTTAATGCGCCTGAACGATGAGGTAACAAGGCTTTACTGTTCCCGCAATAAAATCCGCACCTCCATCGATCCGGCGAACACTGGATTTAGATTATGGATATCAAACCATACCGCTTAGCTGCACCTATTTTTATGGTGGCTCTGGTCGCTGCGCCTACCTTGGTTAACGCCGCAGGAAAAGAGACGCACGCAGCGCAAAATTCCGCATCAAGTGAGCGAGCTTCAACGACCAAGCTTGCCCAACTGATCAACGTCGCTTTGAGTAACGATGGCAATCGTAAGCAATACTCTGCGCAATCTGCTGCCATGCGTGAAACGGGCGTCGCGAGTGCGACCTTGATGGACCCAAAACTGAAAGTGGGTTTTGGTGGCTTGCCTGTCGACAGCTTCAAATTCGATGAAGACCCAATGACCAACATCTCCGTTGGTTTAATGCAACAGTTTGAGCGTGGCTCGACGCTTGATTTACAGCAGAAAAAAGCCAATCAACAAGCCGACGGCCTTGGGCTTCAAGTCCATGCTCGTGAGCTTGAAGTAGCCAACAGCATGACTCAACTTTGGTTAGAACTTGGTTACCAGCAACGCGCTGAACAAATCATGCTTGAGAATCGCAAGTTGATGAAGGAGATGGAAAGCTTTATTCAAACCAACTATTCGATTGGTAAGAGTGAAGCGCAAGATCTGCTCAATGCCCAGCTTCAAGTCAGCAAGTTGGATGAGAAACTGCAAGCCAACGCACAAATGCAACGTCGTCTTATCTCTCAACTCTCCGAATGGTTGGGGTCAGATTGGTTGGCAAACGAAGAGGCTCTGCACGCGAGCAATCAACTTAATTGGGACACACTGAACAGCAAACTTGCTGCCAGTCAGGGTTCCACCAAGCATTATCAGCAACTCAGCCAACACCCGATGGTTAAGATGGCCGACGTCAGTATTTCTGCCAATAAAACGCAGGTGGAAATTGCTGAGCAAGCCTACAACCCACAATTTGGCGTCGAAGTAATGTACGCCTACCGCCAAGCCGACAACATGATGGGTGAACCCGCCTCCGATTTGGTCAGCGCTTACCTAACCATGGACATTCCGTTGTTTACGGGTGACCGCCAAGATCGCAATCTCGCGGCCGCTCAATACCAAGTTGGCGCGGCACAATCACAAAAAGACACCTTACTAACGCAGATGAATGCCAAGGTGAACACTCTGTTGGTTGATCGCGGCAACTTAACCCAACGCTTAGAACGTTATCAATCCACCTTATTGCCTCAAGCGAAAGCGCGCATTCAAGCCGTTGAGCGGGGTTATCAAAACAACACAGCGCAGTTTAACGATGTGATTTCTGCCACGACTGACGAGTTGGCTCTGCAATTAGAGCAACAACGTCTGCTGACCGATCTCAACATCGCAAACAGCAATTTAGCCACCCTACTCGGTGGTTTCGACTACCAAGTGGCTTCACCGGAAGCTCGCTCTATTTCGACATATTAATTTGTGATTCCCCAAGACAGTTGGGGCTGCAGCTAGGCGGAAAACGAGAGAATCCCATGAGCATAGATCTGCTATGTGATTTGGGTGAACGAGAGCAGGCAACAACGCTGTAGCGTCAAATGTGAAGGGGAAAATAAGGTAATACAATGAAAACATTAAAAATTGCAACCATCGCGCTGATTGTTGGTGGTGCTTTAGGGTTTGGTGCTAATCATTTTCTTACGGGTTCGGCTCACGACATGAGTGCGATGGGTGGCGAACCTACTGCAAGCTCTAATGATCCGCTTTACTGGGTTGCCCCAATGGATCCGAACTACAAACGCGACAAGCCGGGTAAATCCCCAATGGGCATGGATTTGATTCCGGTTTACGCAGAAGACCTATCCGGTGAACAAGACGCACCGGGTACAGTGACTATTGACCCTTCAGTAGAAAACAACCTCGGGGTTAAAACCGCAAACGCGACACTACAACAGCTATCACCACGCATCGAAACGGTTGGCTATATTGCCTTTGATGAAAGTCTGTTATGGCAAACCAACGTTCGTGTGGCGGGTTGGGTAGAAAAACTCTACATCAATGCCGTCGGTGAGAAAGTGAAGAAAGGCGATGTGCTTTTCACGCTCTACTCTCCTGAACTGGTTAAAGCACAAGAAGAATTGCTAAATGCGTACCGCACTGGCCGCAAAGGTCTTGTAAAAGGCGCGACCGAACGCTTGGTAACGCTTGGGGTTGACCGCGCTCAAATCAAATCCATTACTCGTAGCGGTAAAGCATCGCAAACCATTGAAATCAAAGCGCCTGCTGATGGCGTTATCGCGAGCTTAAACGTGCGTGAAGGTGGCTATTTATCCCCTGCTCAAGCGGTGATCAGTGCAGGTCCTTTGGACAATGTTTGGGTTGATGCAGAAGTCTTTGAGCGTCAAGCGCACTGGATGAAAGCGGGTTCTCAAGCCACGATGACCCTTGACGCGATTCCGGGCAATGAATGGCAAGGTGTTGTCGATTATGTGTACCCAATCCTCGATCCGAAAACACGTACGTTGCGTGTGCGCCTTAAATTCCCTAACCCAGATGGCGCATTGAAGCCAAACATGTTCGCCAACATTGCCCTTCAGCCTGTCACTGATGACGCAGTATTAACGATTCCTAAATCATCTGTTATCCGCTCTGGCGGTATGACTCGCGTTGTTCTGGCGGAAGGTGATGGCAAATACCGTTCTGCTCGAATTGAAGCTGGCCGCGAAGCTGGCGAACAAATCGAAGTATTACAAGGACTTAAACAAGGCGATAAGATCGTTACTTCATCTCACTTCATGCTCGACTCTGAATCAAGCCAGTCGGCGGATCTGTCTCGCATCAATGGTGTAGAAGCAGCAGCAGAAACGGCATGGGCCAAAGGTGAGATCACGGATGTGATGAAAGATCACCGTATGCTGACCATCAACCACCAGCCTGTACCAGAATGGGATTGGCCGGGCATGGTAATGAACTTCACTTTCGCAGATGGCGTTGAGATGGGTGACTTGAAAAAAGGTCAGGCTATCGAATTTGAAATGCAAAAGACGGAGTCCGGTCAGTACCAAATCATCGACTACAAGGCAGACAACAGCGTCATTGCCGCAGAGGTTTGGCTAACTGGTGACATTAGCATGCTGATGGCTGATTTTGGCATGATCACCTTAAACCACCTACCGGTTGCAGAATGGAACTGGGATGCAGGCGAGATGAACTTCTCTGTGGGTGAAGACGTTGATCTATCGGGTTTTGAAGAAGGACAGAAAGTTCGGTTTCTAGTTGAAAAACAAGGATCTGACTACGTTCTTAAACAGCTAGTTCCTGCAACAACAGCCGTCGAGGGTTAATTATGATCAATGCTATTATTCGTTGGTCACTGAGCAACCGATTCCTAGTGTTGGTCGCGACCTTAGCCCTTGTATTAGGCGGACTTTACAGTGTAAAGAATACGCCTGTTGATGCGATTCCGGATCTTTCTGATGTGCAAGTGATCATCAAGACAAGCTATCCGGGGCAAGCTCCTCAAGTCGTCGAGGATCAAGTCACTTACCCACTCACCACCGCCATGCTTGCCGTGCCGGGTGCTGAGACAGTTCGTGGCTACTCATTCTTTGGTGACTCTTACGTTTATATCATTTTCAACGATGATACCGACATGTACTGGGCACGTTCACGCGTGTTGGAGTACTTAAGCCAAGTAGCACCAAAGCTGCCACCGAACGCAAAACCAACCTTAGGTCCTGATGCGACTGGCGTGGGCTGGGTTTACAGCTACGTATTACAGGACAAAACCGGCAAGCATGATTTGGCGGATCTCCGCAGCCTGCAAGACTGGTTCCTGAAGTACGAATTGCAAACCGTTGATGGCGTTTCTGAAGTTGCGACCGTGGGCGGTATGGTGAAGCAGTATCAAGTGCAGATTGATCCTGCCAAGCTGCGTGCGTACAACCTCACTTTGCAACAAGTGAACATGGCAATCCAAAACGGCAACCAAGAAACCGGCGCGTCCGTTATCGAAGTGGCTGAAGCCGAGCACATGGTTCGTACCACGGGTTACCTAACCAGCATTGAAGACATCAAGTCACTGCCTCTCAAAGTCACTGAGAAAGGCACGCCGTTGCTCTTAGGAGACATCGCAGACATTAACCTTGGTCCGCAAATGCGCCGTGGTATCTCAGAGCTGAATGGCGAAGGTGAAGCGGTAGGTGGTGTTATCGTGATGCGCTTTGGTGAAAATGCCAGTGAGGTGATTTCGAAAGTCAAAGACAAGCTAGCAGACCTGCAACGCAGCCTACCAGAAGGCGTGGAAATTGTTACAACCTACGACCGCTCTACCCTTATCGATTCAGCGGTAGAAAACCTCTGGAAGAAGCTTGCAGAAGAGTTCATCGTCGTCGCGATTGTGTGTGCGTTGTTCCTATTCCACATTCGTTCTTCGTTGGTTATCGCTCTGAGCCTACCGGTTGGTATTCTTAGTGCGTTTATCGTAATGCATTGGCAAGGCATCAACGCCAACATCATGTCCTTGGGTGGTATTGCGATAGCCATTGGTGCCATGGTAGATGGTGCGATCGTGATGATTGAAAACGTTCACAAGCACATTGAACGAACGCCACTGACCGATAAAAACCGCTGGCAAGTAATAGGCAAAGCCGCAGAAGAAGTCGGCGCACCGCTGTTCTTCTCATTGCTGATCATTACACTTAGCTTCGTACCGGTGTTCGCCTTAGAAGGCCAAGAAGGCAAGATGTTCTCGCCGCTTGCGCTCACTAAGACGTACGCCATGGCAGCGGCAGCAGGTTTGGCAATCACACTCGTCCCTGTACTTATGGGCTACTTCATTCGCGGTAAGGTGTTACCAGAACACAAAAACCCAGTTAACCGTGGCTTGGTCGCGTTGTACCGTCCGTTGTTGAACACCAGCTTAAAATACCCTAAGACCATGATTGTTATCGCATTAGGTCTGATGGCATCGGCTTACTACCCAACCAGTAAACTGGGTAGCGAGTTCATCCCGCCGCTGGATGAGGGCGACTTGATGTACATGCCAACGACCTATCCGGGTATCTCAATTGGTAAAGCGCGCGAGCTTCTACAACAAACCAACAAGCTGATCAAAACCGTTCCAGAAGTGAAAACCGTATGGGGCAAAATTGGCCGAGCTGAGACCGCAACCGATCCAGCGCCACTCACCATGATTGAAACCGTGATTCAGTTGAAGCCACGCGATCAATGGCGCGAAGGGGTAACAACCGAGTCATTGCGCAAAGAGTTCGACAAGTTGGTTCAGTTCCCTGGTCTTACTAACGCTTGGGTAATGCCTATCAAAACGCGTATCGACATGCTAGCAACGGGCATCAAAACCCCTATTGGCATTAAGATCGCCGGTCCCGATCTGAAAGTAATAGAGAAGATCGGCTCTCAGCTAGAGCCAATTCTTAATGGCGTACAAGGTACAGCATCTGTTTATGCGGAACGTGTAGCAGGTGGTCGTTATGTCACGGTCGACATTAAACGTCGTGCCGCAGCGCGTTATGGCTTAAGCATCAAAGACGTTCAGCAAGTGATCTCCACTGCGGTGGGTGGCATGAATGTGGGTGAAACCATTGAAGGCTTGGAGCGTTACCCAATCAACGTTCGTTACCCACAAGACTACCGTGATTCAGTGGTTAAACTGCAAAACCTGCCGTTAGTTACACCAAATGGCGCCCGTATTGCGCTGGCTGACGTAGCGGATATTCGTTACGAAGACGGCCCTCCAATGATCAAAACGGAAAACGCGCGTCCAAACGGCTGGGTATTTGTCGACATCGATGGTCGTGACCTTGGCTCTTACGTCGTGGAAGCGCAACAGGTTGTTGCTGATCAATTGGAACTTCCTGCGGGTTACTCCCTGGCTTGGTCTGGTCAATACGAATACATGGAGCGTGCGAAAGACCGCTTGAGTGTCGTGGTACCAATCACCATCGCCATCATTATGCTGCTGCTTTACTTCAGCTTCCGTCGTGTCGGCGAAGTAATGATCATCATGCTTACGCTACCGCTCGCTATGGTCGGTGGCTTATGGCTCATGCATATCCTCAACTACAACTTCTCGATTGCCGTTGGGGTCGGCTTTATTGCCCTAGCAGGCGTCGCGGTTGAGATTGGGGTCATCATGCTCGTCTACCTCAACCAAGCATGGCACTACAAAAAACTCGATGCGGAAGAGAGCCAACAGAAGCTTGAGGCGAAAGACCTAACCGATGCCATTCGTGAAGGTGCGGGCCTGCGTGTTCGCCCAGTAATGATGACGGTACTGACGGTCATTATTGGTCTGATTCCGATCATGTACGGCGAAGGGACAGGCTCAGAAGTGATGCAACGTATCGCTGCACCAATGATTGGCGGTATGGCATCGGCACTGCTGCTGACGCTGTTAGTGCTTCCAGCCATCTTCAAGCTGTGGAAACAACGTGAGTTGCGCCCAAGCAATGCGACTAATCACCAAGCTGGCACACAAGCTAGTGATGTAAACAACAACGCTTAATCCCTACCTTCCTCTCAAACATGCCGTTTGAGGGGAAGCAACCAAGTTATTAATGAATTAAAACAAGGATATAAAAATGAAAAAGACACTAATCACTCTTGCTCTAGCCCTAACAACAACGACTGCGTTTGCCCAAATGGATCATTCAAACATGGACCATGGCAACATGAAGCATGAAAACATGGACCACGGCAGCATGAAGATGGACCACAGTAAAATGGACCATTCAAACATGATGGATATGCCGGGCATGTCGGCAGTAGGTATGCCAGCGAAAGGGGCAAAGCCAGACAAGGTGGTACACGTAATCTTGGGTGATGACATGACCATCAAGTTCAAGAAAGACGTCAAGATTGAGCCAAACGATGTGGTGCAGTTTGTAGTCATGAACACCGGTAAGATCAACCACGAGTTTACGATTGGTTCGGCTAAAGAGCAGCTAGAACATCGTGAAATGATGAAGACAATGAGCGGTGATCATATGCACGACTCGGGCAACTCTGTGACGGTCGAACCAGGCAAAGCGAAGCAGTTGTTGTGGCACTTCCACGGTGACAACAAGGTTGAGTTCGCGTGCAACATTCCGGGCCATGCAGAATCGGGCATGGTTAAAAAGATTGAACTGTAAGTAATTATCCAAATAGACAAAGGAGCTGATGATTCAGCTCCTTTTATTTCTGGATCAAACTATTCGTTAGCTCATGATAAGAAATTCTGAGCCAGTGTCTCTCGCTAAGATATTTTTGTGACCGAATCACTGACGTAATATATAAGCCAAACTACAGGCCTTGATAGCAACACTCTTCTCCCCATATTGAGACCGTTTAAGCGTATTGCAAAGAATCCTACATAAAATAGACATAGATTTAACAGTGTTTAGAGTATTGGCTCGTTATAGTTTACGTGACATCGCTACCGTGCGAACTAAAACTAAAATTGAAGAACACGATCCATGAAAAAGTTATTTTTGTTGGCTGGGCTAATGGTTTGCTCAACCCTAAGTTACGCGTCCCAACTGAATGAGGACATTTCTCTCCTCGAGCAACAAACCTCAAGCAGAATTGGGGTGTCAGTTTGGGATACCCAAGCAGACGAGCGTTGGGATTACCGTGGCGATGAACGCTTCCCACTCATGAGCACATTCAAAACCCTAGCTTGTGCCAAAATGCTAAGTGATATGGACAGCGGTAAGCTAAGTAAAAATGCGACCGCAAAAGTCGATGAGCGCAGTATCGTTGTATGGTCTCCAGTGATGGATAAGCTCGCAGGCCAAAACACACGCATAGAGCACGCGTGTGAAGCCGCTATGTTAATGAGTGATAATACTGCAGCCAACTTGGTATTAAATGAAATTGGCGGCCCTAAGGCCGTAACAATGTTTCTGCGAACAATTGGAGATAAAGCAACGCGCCTAGACAGAATAGAACCTCGCTTGAACGAAGCCACACCAGGCGACAGCCGCGACACAACCACACCTAACGCCATACTAAACACTCTACGAACTTTGGTCGAAGGCGAAACGTTGTCTTATGAGTCTCGTGTGCAATTAAAAATCTGGATGCAGGACAACAAAGTTTCAGACTCGTTAATGCGTTCTGTATTACCAACAGGTTGGTCTATTGCAGACCGTTCTGGTGCGGGAGGTCATGGTTCGCGTGGCATTAACGCGATTATATGGAAGGAAAATCATCGACCTGTTTACATTAGTATTTATGTCACAGAAACCGAGCTCTCACTTCAAGCTAGGGACCAACTCGTTGCGCAGATAAGTCAGTTGATTTTACAAAAGTACAAAGACAATTAACTCACCACTCACCTGACCCTATTTGTATCCTTTTCTAGCCCTTCTCTTCCAGAAGGGCTCATTCTGCACTTCCATCTTAAAAACACCACTTATTGAGTAATGACTTACTTATAAATAGGTATAAGATTTACTTATTTAGGGTGAGTTAACGCCCACATTAAGCAACCAAATGCACAAAAACGGCGATAATTGAACCATACTCTTACCAAGAAGCACATTTTCTACAAAATAGCTTCACGTAATTTATTGTTGGTATTTGCAACATTGCCAAGGAGATGTCTATTGAGACTTGAAAGAACTTTTAACCCTGATGACTTATCGATGCAAAACATGGAAAGTCCGATATGTATGCCGATAGGGTTTGTTCACTTTTTAGCTCAATCGGAAACACTACAGCAAGTACTTGATACGGTGGCAGAATGGATAAATCGTATATTTAATTCTGACCGTGCGAGTATCACACTTTATGAAAACAATGATCATTTAAAGGTCTACTCTTTCTCTGGTAGTAAAGCGATTCCCGCTGAATTTTTAGTGCCCATTCATCAAGCGTTTGTTGGCCGAGTGTTCAAAAAGCAACAACTGATGATCTGCGACGATGTTACGCAATCTGATGAGATCGATTGTGTGATGCTCGCATCCAATGGTATGGGTACGTGTATGGACGCGCCTTTAATGCACGGTAAAGTCTGCCTAGGAACGCTTAACGTTGCGCATCATCAAACGCACATTTACACAAACGAACAAGCGGCACAGCTTCAGTGCATCGCTAATTGGATTGCTTTAAACATTGCCCTTCATATACAGATTATGAAAATGGAACACCTCGCCACGACGGATGATCTAACAGGTATTCCAAACCGCAGAGAGTTCATGCGACAAATCGAAAGCCGCCTAAATGAATACCGAACCCAGGGCATTGACTTCCATGTTGCTATTTTAGATCTCGACAATTTTAAAAGCCTCAATGACCGATTTGGTCATGACGCAGGCGATAAATCACTGATCCATGCAGTTAATACTATTAAAAGTCATCTACTTGATTGTGACTTACTTGCCAGAGTTGGCGGTGAAGAGTTTGCCATCGTATTAAGAAGTCGCTCATCACAGCAAGCTCTAGACACATTAGAAACGATTCGTAATGCACTAGAAACGACGACCGTTCAACATTCAGGTTGTGATATGAGCTTCACCGCGAGTATTGGGGTAACTCAAGTCTGTCGTCTCGACGACTCATTTGAACCACTCGTTAAACGCGCCGACTTAGCACTTTACAAGGCAAAAGAAACCGGAAGAAATCGCGTTGAGTTTCATATTGGTAAAGAAAGGTAGAAAAAATAAAAAAAGGTAGTGACTCATTGCGCTACCTTTTATCGATTCTAACCCGCTTAAAATAACTAATACGAACTTTAAGCCAGTTAAAAATAAGAATGAGCAAATTTAATTATGCTTTCTTAAGATCTTTAGCTGGGTAAGTTAGTGTTTTTTCGCCTGCTTTTACATGTGTGTAAAAACCGCCACTGCTTAAACCTGTAACAACCATTTCGCCAAGATCGATACCTTTAGTCGCTACTACTACGTCACCGATTGAAAACATATTGAATACCTTGTTTGTTTAGATTAAGACACTAAGTCGTTGCGCGGTATTTAATACGATATTAGGCAAAGCACCTAATCGAGTTTTTTATCGTAAAGATTAATTTATATTTGTCGTGAACTCTAAGTTTCCACATTGAAAATCACAGGATATTTTCCAAAAAAAGATGCGCGATTCTTGTGAAATACGGTAATATTTTCTAGCATCAAGTGCGGAGGTATTCTCCGCCCTCATTGGAGAAAAATGATGAAGAAAGGCCTAAAAATGCGTGCATTAGAACGTTCTGATTTGCGCTTTATTCATGAACTGAATAACAACCGAAATATCATGGCCTACTGGTTCGAAGAACCTTACGAGTCTTATGACGAGCTCGAAGAACTTTATCGAAAACATATACATGATGACGCTGAAAGGCGTTTTGTCGTCGAAGATGAAGACGGCATCGTAATTGGCTTAGTTGAGCTGATCGAGATTAACTACATTCACCGCAGCGCGGAATTTCAGATAATCATCGCCCCAGAGCATCAAGGCCGAGGTTATGCGACAGAGATGATTAATCGTGCGTTAGATTACTCATTCTCAATTCTTAATCTACGTAAAATCTACTTATTAGTCGCAGTGGATAACGAAGTCGCTATTCACTTATACAAAAAGTGCGGCTTTATCGAAGAAGGTCACCTTGTAGAAGAATACTTTATTAACGGCGCTTACAGCGATGTTAAGCGCATGTATATATTAAAACACCAGTACCAGAAAAAGATCGAAGAAAACAACTCAATTCACTAGTTCATTCTATCAAAGTAAAAACGCAGCTATTTGGGCTGCGTTTTTATTTATTCAAATTGATATTGATATGATAATACGATGCGCTTGTCTGCTTCATCCAAATAGGTGTTGTTGTCCATGACAAACGTCATTACGTTAAAAGAGTGGCGTTTGCTCACGAGGTAACCAAGGCCGATACCACCAAAGAAGCCTTTGTAGTTCTCTCCTTCACTGTTTTCTGAGCCGTAAGTGCCTGCTGCGAAGCTGATTAACGTCAGCTCTTTGGTAAACGATTTCAGCGCAAATGCACCAACGTAACCGCTACTGCCTGAAGAGCTCATCATATTGAAGCCATTCTCTGCACTTGGCGTACCCGTAAAGTTAGGCTCGCTACAGAGACTACTTTCTGCACCGTCACAAACAGGAACATCACCAGTGTTGTACGTATAGCCTGCCATTGGGAAAATTTGGAAGCCTGCTGGCTCAATCCCGAAATAACTTAGCGGCATAAAGGTACCAACGCTGTAGTTGGTTTGATCCGCGCCGTTTACGTATTCATTTTTACCGAAGTTGAAGTTCACGATACCGACCGGAAACAGCCACGAGCCACCAATACGCCACTCGCTCGCATCATCATTGATACGCAGGTTAATTTTGCGCGCTTGGTCAAGCGCAAGTGAGCCCGAGAATGAGATGTTTTGATCATCAAAATCGTAGTTGTTTGCGTAAGACGCGCCAAATTTCGTGATGACTTTTGTTGGGTCATCCGCCAACTTGTTTTTATTGCCTTTTACTCGATGCTCGGCACCATGAGCCAACGTACTGACCAACAAAGTCGTACACACTAACGCTAGTTTGTTTTTCATTTTTTAGTCCTTTGAGATGTTGAATACCCGCACTTAGCTGCGCAGATATTTTTTGAATCATCACTCACTGGATGTGACAGAAGCGCCCTAACTACCTTAGATGGCGTGACAGCATCCAGTGCAGGTAGTTAGGGTAGAATGGCCTGTAAGGAAGGCGTTTTAGCGATTAGGAATGATTAGTTTTTCCAGTTGTAGCTCATGCTCATGAAGTACAGCGCAGGCTCATCAAAGCCAGCTTGTAAGCGTGGAGTTTCTGACGATTCCATCAAGATCGCTTCAAACGCGAAACCAATTGAGTTTTCTGAATCCAATTTGTAATCAATGCCTGTACCAATGCGGTACGCCTTGCCAGTAGGAACGGTAATGTCACCGTTTGATTGACTTTCATACATGCTGGTATCGAATGCAAAACCTGCATTCCACATCATTTTTTCATTCAGTTTGTACTGAGTACCCAATGCGATTTGGTAAGTGTCTTGTGTCTCTACGTTCAGCGTGGTTGTGTATTCGCTCCAGTCTTGCCAGTTCACGTTCCACATCACCGCTAGGTCATCATTCACTTCATGGTAAGCACTGAAGATCAGTTGTTGTGGAGCAATGGAGTTACTCTTGTCGAATTCAAATTCGGTTTCAGAAGAGTAAGACAGACCAAGACGCGTGCCTGGTGTTGCCTCATAAAGCACACCTACTCGGCCGTTGAGCTGAGTATCTTGGTCTTCGTCATTGAAGTTCAAGGCTCCCTTCGTTTCCACTTCATACATACCGTACTGAATGCCAAGCGCCGCACCCACAGACCAGTGATCATTGATGCGGTAAGAAGCGGAAGGTTGAATGGTCAAGGCTTGCGTCGTTGCTGTAGGAATATCTAAATGATCACCCAAAAGACCTTCGTACTCGAGGCCAAGACCGTAGTTGCCATACAGACCAATACCCAGCGTCCATTTGTCGTTCACTTGTTGGCTGTAAAATGCCGACGCCATAGGAACAAAACCAATCACGTTGCCCGCATCGCCAGTCATCGTGTCTAATTGCGCGTCACCGTAAAGGCCAATCAGGTTACCAGAGAAAGATTTACCAGAAACATTCGCCAGACCAGCCGGGTTTGCTGCCATTACTGAGGCATCTTGCGCACGAGCCGCCATACCAGCGGATGCCAAACCAATATCCGATGCTGTTGTTTCGTAAAGGTATAACCCACCCGCTTGCGCAGCAGCACACGTCAGTAGAGAGCTCGCTACGACGATTTTTGAAAGATTTTTCATGCTAAAACCTATTATTGTTAGGGGAACCCACGCTGCGACGGTGGTTGTATATCAATGAAAGGCATTGGCCAATCGCACACAGCGTGGGGGTGTTGTGGAGTCAGTCAGTTGAAATCAGCGTTATTGCTCGCTCACCTCAAGTTCAGTGGGTTTCTTTCGCTTAAACTTCTCGCGCAGAGATTGCATCATCACGAAGAACACTGGCGTCAGTAACGTGCCAACAAACGTAGAGAGAATCATGCCGCCGAATACCGCAAAGCCCAGTGAGTGACGAGATGCCGCACCGGCACCCGATGCAATCACCAACGGGAATACCCCCCAGATGAAGGCGAATGCGGTCATCTGTACTGCACGGAAACGGACTCGAGCAGCTTCTTTGGCAGCATCAATGATGGATAAGCCCTTTTCTTCTCGCAGAACTTTGGCAAATTCCACGATAAGAATCGCCACTTTGGCGGACATACCGATCAAGATGACCACACCAATCTGCACGTACAAGTCGAACGGTTGTCCCACCAGCAATAGCGTGCCCATTGCGCCGAGAATCGCGACTGGAACCGCCATCATTACCGCAGCAGGAATGGTCCAACTTTCGTACTGAGCCACCAAGAACAAGTAGGTGAACAGCAAAGACAATGCGAACGCGATTGGTGCCATGTTGCCTGCTTTCATCTCTTGGTAAGTCATGCCTGACCACTCGTATGAGTAACCACTTGGCAAAGATTCCGCAGCCAGTTTTTCAATGGCTTTTACAACATCACCCGAGCTGTAACTTGGCGCTGGCGCACCGTTCACGGTTGCAGAACTGAACATGTTGTAGTTCGACAAGGTATCTGGGCCGAAGATCGGCTTCACTTTCACTAGCGTTGCCAGTGACACCATTTTTCCAGAGCTTGAGCGAACAAACAGATGGTTGATGTCGTCGATATTGTCACGGTATTGCTCTTCTGCTTGCACTTTCACTTGGTACGAACGACCAAACAAGTTGAAGTCAGAAATGTAGGCACCGCCCAACTGCGCTTGCAGTGTGCTGAAGATTTCATTCAACGGTACGCCCATCGAAATCGCTTTATCGCGGTCAATATCGATGTAACGTTGCGGAATGTTCGCACGGAAAATCGAGAACGCACGCGCCACTTCAGGCAGTTGATTGATTTGGGCAACAAAATCAGCGGTTGTTTTTGCCAACTCTTGTGGAGAACGGCCCAAGTTGTCTTGCAGCACAAGGTTGAAACCATCCACCGCACCCATGCCTTTGATTGCCGGCGTCGCGAAAACGAACGAAGCGGCATCTGGCGTTGAGTTCAGCATTTGGTTAACTTTGTTCATCAACGCACGTTGGTGTAGCTCAGGGTCTTTACGTTTGCTCCAGTTATCCAGTTTGATGATCAACATGCCCGAGTTTGGAATCGACGCCATGTTAATTACCGAGAAGCCCGCAACCGAAACCACGTTCTCCACACCTTCCATCTGTTTTAGCTCATCAACGTACTTCTTCATTAATGGTGCAGTACGCTGCAATGCTGCTGCGTCTGGCAAACGCATTTCGACCATGAACACGCCTTTATCTTCGTTCGGTACGAAAGAAGAAGGTACGGTCATGAACGCAAATGCCAGCACCGCAATAAGCGCGCCATAAACACCGATACTCAGCACAATACGACGGCTCAAGAAGCCAACTAAACCTTGGTATTTGCGCGTTATTGCTTCAAAACCTCGGTTAAACGCACGCAAAGGCGCAATAGGTTGCGAGTGAGTAGATTTCAACATCAACGCACAAAGCGCTGGCGTTAACGTCAATGCGTTGATCGCAGAGATCAGCACCGATACACAGATGGTGACCGCGAACTGGTTGAACATTCGACCAGAAATACCCGGCAATAGCGCAACCGGTACGAATACCGCCAACAAAATAAGCGTTGTTGCCAATACTGGCCCCGTCACTTCTTTCATAGCTTGGATAGTGGCCGGAATCGGGTCTAAATGCTCTTCATGAATAACCCGCTCCACGTTCTCTACCACGATGATCGCATCGTCCACCACGATACCGATGGCGAGGATCAAGCCAAACAACGAGATCGTGTTAATGGTCATGCCCATCACGCCCATGATTGCGAAAGTCGCAATGATGGAAACCGGAATCGCTAAGGTTGGAATAATGGTCGCTCGCCAGTTCTGCAAGAAAACGTACACAACGAAGGTGACAAGAAGTACCGCAATCACCAGCGTCTCATACACTTCATCAATCGATGTCTCTACGTATTCGGTAGAGTCATACGCGATGTCATAGACCAAATCATCTGGGAACGATTTCTCGTACTCTTTCATGGCCTCTTTCACGCGTTCCATCACGTCTAGCGCGTTCGCGGTCGGCAACTGGTACAAGGCCAGAACGGCTGCTGGTTCGTTATTCATACGACCATCAGCTTCGTAACCTTGTGCGCCAACTTCGACACGAGCCACATCTTTCAAGCGAATCAAAGAACCTTTCTTGCTCGCACGAATGATGATGTTCTCGAACTCTTCCGCAGAAGTGAGGCGGCCTTTGGTTTGCAAAACATATTGATATTGCTGGTCACCCGGAGCTGGCATACCACCGATCTTACCCGCCGCCACTTGGATGTTTTGCGTTTTAATTGCGCCAATAACATCGCTAGCAGAAAGCTTCAAGGTAGCCAGTTTATTTGGGTTCAACCAAATACGCATTGAGTAGTCTTTCTTACCCAGCAGCGTAATGTCACTCATACCTTCGATACGTTTTAGACGCTCAACGATATTGAGATCCGCGTAGTTAGAAAGGTAGATACTGTCGTAAGACTGTTTCGGAGAACGCAGTGTGATAACGCCCAGCATGTCGGAAGATTTCTTCTTAACCGTCACACCGATTTGGTTTACTTCTTGTGGTAGAGACGACGTCGCCTGTGCCACCAAGTTGTTCACACGAACCTGCGCCATATCGCCATCTGCGCCCACTCGGAAGTAAATACGCAATGTGTATGAGCCATCGTTACCAATCACAGAAGACATGTAAATCATGTCTTCAACGCCGTTGACTTTGGCTTCTATCGGTTGTGCTACGGTCTTTTTAACCACGTCCGCATTTGCACCCGGATACATGGTGCTCACCGTAATTACCGTTGGAGAGATTTGAGGATACTCAGAAATTGGCAAGACTTTCAGGGCGATCATACCCATCAATGTCATCGCCAGTGAGATCACCAAAGCAAATTTCGGCCGGTGAATGAAAAATTTACTTAACATCAGTACTCACTCAGCCTTGTTCACTCTGTAGCTCAACGTCTTTCACCGTTGCACCCGGACGCACTTTTTGTAGACCATGGACGATGACTTTTTCGTTAGCCGCCAAACCAGTCAGCACAGCACGTTTCACACCGTAGGTCTGACCGAGTTCAACGTTACGACGAGACACCACGTGATCATCACCAACCACCATGACGTAGTCACCCGCTTGGTCTTGTTGAACAGCCGCCGATGGGATAAGCAAACCATCAATGGTTTTGTTGCGCAGCTTGATGGTCAAGTTGCCATATTCACCCGGCATAAGCGCGTAAGTTGGATTATCGAATTGTGCTTCTGCTCGAATTGAGCCTGTTTCTAAATCGATCTTATTGCCAACGGCGTAGATCTTGCCATCAAGCGGATACAATGAACCGTCTGAAAGCGTCAGTGTTAAATCAACATCCAGTTTGTCATCGTTACGATGAGCCACATCAATGGCACTTCTTACTCGGCGGTAGAGCTTCTCATCCACATCAAAGCCAAAACGAATTGGGTCTACTTGAGTGATCGAAACAAGAGGAACGATTTGAATTTTCGAAATACGGTCACCCACTCGGAAGTTGCTGAAACCCACGCGGCCAGAGAAAGGAGCGCGCACAGAGCTAAATTCAAGATCGAGCCTTGCTGAAACCAGCGTCGCTTTCGCCTCTTCTACCGAAGCAATCGCTGCGGCGTGCGCAGCAATGGCGTCATCGTATTGCTGCTCACTGATGCTTTTATCTTTGATGAGTTTCTTCACACGTTCTGCATCACGCGTAGTTTGAACGAGTTGTGCTTTTGCTTTTTGCAACGACGCTTTTGCATACGCCAGTGCCGCTTTGTAAGGACGGTCGTCGATTTCAAACAACAATTGGCCTTTTTCGACCATATCGCCATCTTTAAAATGAATCGCGGTTAATTCGCCACCGACTCGCGGCATAATATCAACGTCATTTACCGCTTCAGTTCGACCGATAAAAGTATGATAAGGAGTGATTTTTGTTTCGGTTAGGGTAACGGTTTCAACAGAGGGTGCTTGGGCTGTTTTCGTTGCGATATCGCCAGTTTTGCATCCTGATAGTAATGCAGAAGATATAGCAATAGATACCAACGCAAATTTATATTTGGCTTTCATGATAAACCTACTTTATTTAGAAAGTGCCCTAGCCTAAATATTTAAATATATGGATAAACACACTTTCTATTCTGGAAATAAACGAGGGAGTTAGAATTGGTAGTTAAATTCGATACGGTGATCACCATCACCGAAATTAACGTGCTCATTCCAGTTTGCAAAGTAACGAATATTTGCGCGAGGATTAATTTGATAAGACAACGCAAACTCATGAGTCAAGATATTATCTTCACCCGCGTAATAAGTATCTTTATATTGACTAGACCCTGACAACGTATGCATATACATTGGGTTGTAGTTAATCCAGATTTTATCGGTTAATTCAATTTTTGAGTACATACCCACAACAGTGAAAGTACCTGGAATTTCATAACCTTTGTCATCACCACTAAAATCATTAGCAATAGTGACACCCGCACCAGCTAAAGGAAATAGCTGCAACATACCAAACTTAGGTAGACCTTGAATAAAGCTATAAGATGCATCTAATTTATCGTTATCAACGTCGTAGTTTACATCTAATTGACGGCCTAGACCTTTTGCGACTTCTACTTGGAAATTACGTAGTCGGAAAGAGTCAATGCTGTCATCAACGTTGGCATATATTGGATCATCATTGTCGCGAATGCCAAATAGCTCACCACCAATGCCTTTCATTTCAATGATGTTCATCGCCATGGTACCAGGCTGGCTAGATTGGTAAGTTTGACCGATTTTGATGTTCGCGCCTTTATCAGTAATACCAAAGCCCGCTTGGGTGTATACCGCAAGTGGGTCAGACATATCTTGTAGTTCTTCGTTATTGTTTGTCTGCGCATAGGCAGAAGACGCGAGTTGTAGGGCTGCAACCATAATGGCAACAGACGGTTTCACTAAATTCATAAAACTGTATCCATTTTAATGATTATAAAATTATTCACGTCATGAGGTCATCATAAATAGCAAGCAACACAACTCGCTTTGGATAACATAAATTATCAAAGAAAATTCAATAATGACGAAACATTCGACGCTTTAATTAAAATAAAATAAAGAATCGTAAAAGTTCAATCACCGCTACTTATATCTTATATAACTTGAAATTTGGTAATACTAACGAAGAAGGAAATATTAAAACTTATGAAAATCAAATTATCATTAGAACAAATGATTAATTAATTTTACCATATAAATAGAGAGTGCAATGGATTTAGGTGATCGCGATCAATGTTTCATTTCGATCGTACAACACTCTTCAGATTAATTAGAACATTATAATAATTTAAAAAAACCTTAGTTTGATTAGCCTAGCATCAGATTAAAATAGTAGGCCTATAATAAATAAAAAGGGAATCACTCTCTGTGATTCCCTTTTATTATCGAGCGATAAAGCGCAGATGCGTTTCGATAACTAAAACGCAAACAATTCGCACTATTGCAGTTTCTCTATTCCCATATTGAACAGTGCAAAACTATAAATATCTGCATTTGTCTCAATTATTTTACGCGTTGGTGTGCCTGCACCATGTCCTGCATTGGTTTCGATGCGAATTAAGGTCGGATTTGAACCCGCTTGCTTCGATTGCAACTCAGCAGCAAATTTGTATGAGTGAGCAGGAACAACACGGTCATCATGATCACCGGTTGTAATCAATGTTGCTGGGTATTCCACCCCTGCTTTTACATTGTGCACCGGCGAGTAACTTTTCAGATATTGGAACATCTCTTTACTTTGCTCTGCCGTGCCGTAGTCATACGCCCAACCAGCACCTGCGGTAAAAGTATGGTAACGCAGCATATCCAGTACGCCGACTGCTGGCAGCGCCACTTTAAACAGCTGTGGACGTTGCGTCATAACGGCCCCCACTAACAAGCCACCATTCGATCCACCGTTAATGGCTAACTTGTTTGATGACGTTATCTCTTCATCAATTAGGAATTCAGCCGCAGCAATAAAGTCATCAAACACATTTTGCTTTTGCATTTGAATGCCAGCGTTGTGCCACTCTTTACCATACTCCCCACCACCACGAATGTTCGCTACCGCGTAAACACCACCAAGCTCTAACCAAGCCGCACGTGTCGGGCTAAAAGATGGCGTGAGGCTAATGTTGAAACCGCCATAACCATATAGGATGGTTGGTGCACTGCCGTCCATCGGTGTCCCTTTTTTATAGGTGATGATCATCGGCACTTTTGTTCCGTCTTTTGAGGTGTAAAACACCTGGCGAGATTCATACAAAGCAGGATCAAATGGCGCCTTAGATTTGTAGTACACCTCGCTATCACCATCTTTGATGTTCAAACGGTAGGTAGTGCTTGGCATCTTGTAGTTGGTGAAAGAGTAGTAGACTTCGGTTTCTTCTTTTTTCCCCGAGAAACCGTATGCGCTGCCAATATCAGGCAATTTGATTTCTCGGATGAGTTTGCCGTTCATATCGTATTGCTTCACCATTGAGATCGCATCAACAATATAGCTCGCAAACAAATTGCCACCCGCGGTAGAAACACGTAACACGTTCTTTGTTTCAGGAATCACATCTTTCCAGTTTTTGGGCTGCGGCTGACTTGCATCCACCGTCACGACGCGTTTGTTCGGCGCATTAAGGTTCGTAACCAAGTACAGTTTCGTGCCTTGATTGTCTATCACCCAAGTATCAGAACTGGTGTTATCTAAAATGGTTTTGAGCGAGCTATTTGGCTTACTCAGGTCTTTGAAGAACAGTTTGTTGCCCGACGTCGATACGCTGGCTGAGATAAACAAGTAGCGTTCATCTTCCGACGTGTAACCCCCAACGTAGCGATACTTTTCGTCCTTTACACCACCGAAAATTAATTGGTCTTCACTTTGTTTCGTCCCTAGTTTATGAAAGTAGAGCTTGTGTTGGTCTGTCTTCGCAGAAAGTTCACTCCCTTTTGGCTTGTCATAACTTGAGTAATAGAAGCCTTGATTGCCGAACCAACTGATGCCACTGAACTTAATATCCACCAGCGTTTCGCCGACGGGCTTTTTGGTTTCTGTGTCTAACACAATGACTTTGCGCCAATCGCTACCGCCTTCCGAAATGCTGTATGCAACCAAAGAACCATCACGTGAAAAGCTCACTCCCGCTAACGATGTGGTGCCATCTTCACTAAAAGTATTTGGATCGAGGAAAATTTCTGCTTCGCCATCACCTAACTGCCGATAAAGCACATCTTGGTTTTGTAGCCCGTCATTTTTGTAGAAATAAGTGAACTTACCCTCTTTGAACGGTTGGCTTTGCTTTTCGTAGTCCATGAGCTTAGTGATGCGCTCTTCAATCTGCTCGCGGTAAGGGATTTTCGACAGATAATCAAACGTCACTGCATTTTGTGCCTTAACCCATTCTGCGGTTTCTGGGCTGAGATCGTCTTCCAACCAGCGATAAGGATCACTCACTTTTGTACCAAAGTAGTCATCGACAACATCCACTTTTTGTGTGGTTGGATACGTGATGGTTTTCGGGGTTACCTGTTCAACCGACGATTGCGCCGCTTCATTTGCATACGCCACAGACAACACACTTCCGAGTGCGAGAGCCGTTGTGAGTGCTAGGGTGTTCTTTTTCATGAAATTCCTTTTTATTTTTCTGTTGTCTTTTTGTGCAATACATCAGAACTCTACTATATATCGACAAAATGAATCTAATTTCATTAAACGAGTTGTGAAAGCCATCCTAACTCCCTCATTTCCTTCCAGTTCTACAAACTAGTAAGTGGCGGTGTAGAACTTGGGAACAATACTGAAGAGCTACGATGGCGTTTACTCTCTTTCGTCTAAGTCAGCTCGATTTGGCGCAAAACCCCAGACTCAGAAGCGAAATCTTGGTCGTGACTGATCAGAACAAATCCACCTTTGTATGTATTTAACGCCTGACTAAGCATTATTTTTGACTCGAGGTCGAGATGGTTATCTGGTTCATCAAGCAGCAGCAAAGGCTGAGAATTTTGGTGGCTGACTATCAGCATCGCGAGCTTCATCTTCTCGCCACCGCTCAGTAGGCGCCCCAATCGAAACACAGCATCTCGACGAAAACCGATCCCGGCCAATAAGGTCCTCGCTTCACTTTCCGTCATCTCTTGGCAGCTCTCCATTACGTTCTCAAGTAACGAAAGATTTGGATTCACTGCACCAAAATGTTGGTCGAGATAATACAAAGGCGTATTCACTTGCAACTCACCACTCTGCAACGATAACTCGCCAAGCAACGTCTTTAACAAGGTTGATTTTCCGCAGCCATTTCTCCCTTTGAGATGGACTTTGTCGTTCGCAAAAATCTGCAACGTGATAGGCGTAGAATTCCCAAAAGGTAATATACCTTCTTGTATCGACAACACTTTTCGCGAACGGTTCGGATTATCTGTAAGAGAAAGCTTTTGCGCCTTGAGTTGCTCATGTCGCGATTGCAACGCCTGTTCTTTGGCTTGTAAATGCGCTTGTCTGAGTTGCTCATTCTTATTGCGATTTGAAGCGCTGGCGGTCGCGCTATCCTTTTTTCCATCAAGCAAAATTTTGGGCTGACTGCCGTCTTTGCGCAGTTTGTTCCCTTGCGCGGCGCGTTGGTCTGCTTTTTCGCGATTTTTCTGGGCTTGCTCGGCTAACCGTTTTTTCTGTTTATCGACTTGCGCTAACTGCCTCTCGACCGCTTGCAGTTCAGTGCGTTTTTTCTCGGCGTACACATCGTAATTTCCACCAAAAGCCTGTAAACCTAGGCCCGATAGCTCCCAAATTTCCTCCATCTCTCGCAGCAGCTCACGATCGTGACTGATGAGTAAAATCGCGCCGCTGAAATGCGTCATAGACTCTATCAACCATTGTTTCGCCTCGGTATCGAGGTGATTGGATGGTTCATCGAGAATCAAAAGCTCCGTTTCGTTTTCAAATAACTGCCATAACTGCAAACGCGCCAACTGACCACCACTGAGCCGAGCACAAGAGAAATCAGGATCTTGCGGTAATCCCATCGCAGCGAGCTGCTGTTTGAGTTTTAATTCAATATCCCACTGCTCGCCAACCAGTTCGAACCAATGTTCAGAAACATCACCTTGTTCAATCTGCTTTAAAGCATGCAAGACCGCATCTTTGCCCAGAAACTGGGCGATCGATTGCTGACCTGAAAGCAGGTCAGACGGCTGCTGGCGATACATCATGAAAGAAGAGGGAGCAGTCACAACACCGCTGGCAGGCTGAATTTCTCCCGCTAAAATGGAAGCCAAAAGCGACTTGCCAATGCCATTGCGCCCAACCAAACCAACACGTCGTTTAGTCATGGAACAAGAAATAGACTGGAATAGCGTATCGCCATTATCAAACTGATGGCTAACATTAAAAGCTTGTAAAACTGGCATAATTTGCCTCCTGTATGACAGGGACAACAGCCGTAGCTATGATTTGAAATTGCAACAAAACGCGTGCACAAACGCATTAAGCTCTATGTAAAGTTCGACGATATACGTCAAATCAAAAAGTCGTCTTGTTGCAAAGAAATATCGGAAAGTGAGCTACGCCTACTAACCCTGCAGATCCAAAAAATAAGTAAAAATATGGATGACAGGTTTAGTTCTTCATGTTGGCGTAATCTCCTAGAGAAATGATGCGCAGAGTGTAGCCGCTTTTTTGTTCAAAAAGCAAGCTTTCTAACCAAATGTGAACAAAAAGAAAGTTTCACAGTAAGTTGTTATATCACATTAACTTTTTAACAAGTCTTTGAACAATTTCGAGATCTTAGCAACACAATTTTTATCCAAGCCATACTATGCTTAGGGTAAAGATAATCCACATAAGGGCGTGGTTATGAAATACAAACATATCCTTGTTGCACTCGAACTGTCAGATGAAAGCACCGTGCTTATCGACAGAGCGGTATCAATGGCAAACTATCTCGACTCCGATATCTCCTTTATTCATATTGATGGTACGCACGGAGAAATCTATCGTGAGCTTGTAGACATTAAAGAAAACCCGGATCAAAGGCCGTTGAATGAGCATTCAATGGAATGTTTAAAAACATTTAGTGATTACATGGACTACCCACTTAAACACTTCTTTGTAGGTACGGGTGATTTGGCTGATAAATTGGAAGTCACCATTAAAGAGCAAGAAGTGGATCTGCTGATTTGTGGTCACCACCAAGATTTCTGGAGCAAGATCATTTCTTACTCCAGACACTTAATTAACAAGTCACCGGTGGATATTCTAGTCGTCCCTATTCATGATTAGTAAAACGTAACGCTTCCCAAAACCACCAATTTATTTGGTGGTTTTTTATTGATATTGAAACAGCTTAAACAGTTTTCCAAACTAGCTTGGCGATCATTTATGAGTTACATTTTCTAACCAACCCGCGCTCCTACTGGGCATGGTTACTTAGATAGCAAGGATCCCTATGGCAAATAAAAAAGTACTCATTCTCTTTGCTCATCCTTCCCAGCATCGTTCAGAAGTGAATACTCCACTTTTCAAAGAAGCTCAAAAAATTGAAGGCGTGACATGTGTTGATCTCTATGGCGAATACCCTCGTTTCGATATTAATATCGACCGTGAGCAGCAACGCTTACGTGAGCATGACGTGGTGATTTTCCAATTCCCACTATATTGGTATTCAACGCCTGCGATTTTAAAAGAGTGGCAAGATCTGGTTTTGGAATATGGCTTTGCTTACGGTACAGATGGCACAGCACTGCAAGGCAAGACCATGCTTTGTGTGCTGTCTGCAGGGGGTAAAGAAGAAGCTTATAAGGCAGAGGGCTACAACCACTTTACGATTCGTCAACTGCTTGCGCCTATTGAACAAATGTCCGCACTGACAGGCATGAACTACATTGCCCCTCTCGCGATGTTTGGTGCACGTACAGCAGATGAAGAAGGGCGAATCCCTCGTCATGTTGAGCGGTACAAGAGCCTGCTAACAGCTTTAGTCGAAGATAGGTTGGATGTTGAAGCTGCGGCGTCATTAATCAAGCTTAACAGCGCATTGCCAGAGCTCATTAAGGAGGCTTCATGACAGGAATATTCTTACAAGCCTTCGTATATTTGATTGCTGCTGTAATTGCAGTCCCACTTGCTAAGCGTTTGGGACTTGGGTCCGTTTTAGGCTATCTCATCGCAGGTGTGGTCATTGGCCCAATTATCGGTTTAGTCGGTGAAGAAACAACAACAATCCAGCACTTTGCCGAGTTTGGCGTGGTGATGATGCTGTTTCTCGTTGGCTTAGAGCTCGAACCCAAAATGTTGTGGGCGATGCGCAATCGCTTAATGGGCTTAGGAGGTCTGCAAGTCGGCGGTACCGTCGCGGCGATTATGGGTATTGCCTTATACTTTGACCAGCCTTGGACCATAGCCTTAGCCATAGGTTTGATCTTCGCCCTCTCTTCTACTGCGATTGTTTTGCAAACTTTTAGCGAAAAAGGATTAACGAAGACGGAAGGTGGACAAAACGCTTTCTCCGTGTTGCTTTTTCAAGATATTGCCGTGATACCAATGTTGGCGTTCATTCCCCTATTGGCCTTACCTGAATTAATTGAACAGGCACAGTCCGCGGCTCAAACAGCCGCAGCGCACCATGAAGAATTAAGCCTCGTTGCGGGGTTGCCAGGCTGGGCATACGGCATCGTAATCACAGCATCGATTGCAATCGTCGTCGTTGGTGGACACTTTTTAAGTCGACCTCTGCTCAATTATGTGGCTAGCTCTGGTTTGCGAGAAATCTTTACCGCAACTGCACTCATGCTGGTCATTGGTATCGCTGCGCTGATGAGCTTAGTGGGCTTATCTCCTGCCTTAGGAACCTTCTTGGCTGGCGTTGTATTGGCGAACAGTGAATTCCGCCACGAGTTAGAATCCAACATCGAACCATTTAAAGGCTTATTGTTAGGTCTGTTCTTTATTACCGTTGGCGCAGGGATCAACTTCTCGGTCCTTTTTGGTGATTTCTGGTTGGTCATGGCATTGACCATTGGCGTGATGGTTTTGAAAGCCTTGGTGCTGTTTATTCTTGCACTGATATTTAGGGTGAAAGGCAGCAACCGCTGGCTGTTTACCCTAAGCTTGGCTCAAGCAGGTGAATTCGGCTTTGTGCTTCTAAGCTTTTCAGTGCAAAACCACGTCATCCCATTTGAACTTTCACAAACTCTTGCGTTAGTGGTTGCGATTTCGATGTTCCTGACACCAGGTTTGTTTATTCTGTTTGATAAAGTGATTCTACCGCGCTTTGAAAGCCAGTCAAATGAACGCGAAAGCGATACGATTGAGGAAACAGGCACGGTGATCATCGCCGGCATCGGCCGCTTTGGACAAATAGTGAATCGCCTATTGGTATCAAACGGCGTGACTACCGTGGTACTTGACCATCAATCTGACCAAGTCGATAACATGCGCCAGATTGGCACTCGCGCCTATTTTGGCGACGCGACTCGACCAGATATGCTACATACAGCCGGCATTGAGCACGCCGCTGCGTTGGTTGTGGCGATTGATAACCAAGAATCGAGTGTAGAACTGGTGAAGTACGTTAAGCACACATACCCAAAAGTAACAGTGATTGCACGTGCCTTTGACCGTGGACATGGCTATCTTTTGCGTCAAGCGGGAGCTGATATTATTGAATCAGAGACCTACCATTCTGCATTGGAGATGGGCGGTCACACAATGAAAGCCCTTGGCATTCACCCCTTCTTTGTTGAACAACAGAAGGCGACATATAAGCGTGTTGAAGCACGTAAGTCAGAAATACTCTACAAAGCTTGGGAAGATGATTCTGAAGGTGAACGCTATGACAACAATTTCCGACAACTGTTTATTCAGTTAGAGGAGAAAATGGCGGAAGAGATGCAAAAAGATCGTCATGACAAACTATCGCGGTCAGAACGTGGTTGGACCCCGCCACCTAAAGGTTACGCCGATGACTTTAATGAAGATAACGTCCAAGAGCTAATACCACCAAGAGAAGAGCCTATCCAACGATAACGCACTCCATATTAAAAACCTCCCGCTTGGGAGGTTTTTATTTTTTCAGTACAGAGCCACACGCCGTGCAGGATAAAATGATCTTCTCGATATTACATAAGATCATTCATTAAAATCTCATACTCTTCGTTTGCTTCTTCCACTAAATGAGAAAGCTCTAACGCATCAGTAACTGCAAGATTGAACTGCCACGGAGTTGTGTCTTCTTTACCACAGATTCGAGTTTCACACCCACGACTCTCAAAAGACAAATCATCAAACTCTGTGGTGTGGCGCTCTTGAAGTTCAACAATCTCAACTTCTAATTTACCGACAGGATTGACTTTAACGTGGGCATGTAACTCCGAACTGTTAGACAAACAATAATCTCTATGAACCGCAATCATGGCCGCCTCCTTGGTCTGCCAACTGACAACTCAACATTGAGTGTAGACGAGGGATTTTGAACGTGGCGTGAAATAATAATGAAGATTGATCTGTCTCATTAGAACAGACAATTGTTGTCATGAAGGCATGAGCCAGCATGAATCTCATCTGATTTAAATTGTTCTGAGATCGTAATAGTTGGCATTTACCGAGACTTTCCCTATTATCGAAATAAAATTACTGTGGTCATTCTTTAGAGGTCAGTATGGAGCTTGAAGCCGTTGCTAAAGCACTAAAAGAGTTAGGGCATCCGACTCGTTTAAGTATTTACAAAGAAGTCGTCAAAGCGGGATACAAAGGTATCGCGGTAGGCGGCGTACAAGAAAAGCTTGGCATTCCAGCATCCACTCTCTCTCATCATATCTCGAGCCTTGCTTCAGCTGGTCTTCTCACCCAGCGCCGCGAGGGTAGAACCCTTTTTTGTGTCGCAGAATATCAGTGCTTAGATGACGTAATTGGTTTTTTAAAAGCAGAATGTTGCGTTAACGAGTGCTCATAAATTTCTAGCAAAAACGAGAGAGTTTGAGTTTATATTGAATTTCAGCAGAACGTGAATGACGATGATAAACATACACACCGAAGTTGCTAACCTCGGTGTGTACATCTTCTAGTTCGCGACGAGTAACATCGACGACTTAGATGGTACGATTAACTTACCGTCACTTGGAATGATTTGTTCTGTCATCAAATCAACCCAATTACCATCGATTTTTAATGTCAAAGACTGTTGACGCTGTGATTTATTAAGCACCACAATGCCTTTGTCACCTCGCTTAAGTACGAGCATGTCATCGTTACCTTCAAGAACACTCATCGGCTCGCCATGCGTCATATTATGGAACTGGATCATTTTTGCCATTCTCGGATCGCTCCATGCACCCTGCCATCTTGGCTGACCATTTTTACCTTTAATACCGCTGGTGTTTAAGTCGGTATAAATCAACGGCACACCACCATCTCGGCCTAGAATATAGGCATAAGCTAACCATTCGTTTTCCTCGTCCATGATGAGATCAAGAAAGACATCATTGTTAGGAATATCATGTGTGATAGCAAATGTAATCGCACGGCCGGGGGACAGAGCCTGACCAAAACAATAGGGATCAATCAGAGACTTGAAGCTACCCTTTTTAGCAAACGCCTTAAACATGGTTGAGAACAAAGGGAAATCGTACGCACCTAGGCGAGTTTCCTGTAGATACGGCTCAAGAAACAGCTGATACTCTTCTTCCGTCGCACCGCCATCGGTAATAATTTCACCAAATATATGCACATCCCGCGTGATGTCGTCTGTCCAAACACGCTTAAGATGCTCTAACGTCATGTGTTTCGCAGCGTCAATACGAAAACCTTTCACACCAATAGCTTTCAGCGCCTTTAGGTACGCTCGCTGCTGCTCAACGACATGGTCACAAACACGAAGAGTTGGCAAGCCAGGATCGGTTGGTCCACCTGTGATACGTCCGTTTTGAACCTGCCACTTATCTTTCCAGTCTTTGATGCCGAATGCTTCAACAAAGTCCTCTTCATCAAAAAGTGGTTGAGATAGATCGCCAAACAACGCTAGCGACTGATATTTCTGTTTGTTGTTCTGGTATTCCTCCAAGACCTCTTGTCTTGGGTACTGAAGGTCTCTGCGAAGGTGGGCCTCATTTGCCATATGGTTAAACACTACGTCGGCATAAACCCACACACCAACTTGCTCCAGTTCACGAACCATATGAATAAAATCTTTGGTATCACCCAAAGCATTATCGATAACACGATAATCTTGTGGTTGATAACGCTGCCACCAGCGCTCATCGTGTGCGCTTTTCATTGGTGGCGAAACCAACACAGAGCCATAACCAAGCTCGCGGATTTCTTTTGCTCGTTGGGCAATGTCAGCATACTTCCAATCAAACGCATGTAAGATAACGTTTGCACCGAATGATTGTGTTTCCTGTGAGCCACTCATGTTGTTCTCCTGCTCGTTTCCACTCACGATTACTTGTTTGCATTTTTTTGTGAGTGAATTCAATAATCGAAATTATAAAAGCTATTCATCAGAGGCACTCACCCTTTTAGCACTAACTCAAGGCTGAAATCGAAGGCGTAGCGACTCATCCATTGCACAGCGATAAATCGTTCTGAGTGAATAACGGGCACACGACATACAACCCGAACAGACCAACACAAAACTAAGGCATTGTTTTGATTAACAAAAACTTAAATTTAAAAAGATAGAACATAAGACCTATGTACGCCCTAAAATAGGCCCAAAGGATAAAAATAGCCAAGCCAACCCGTTGAGTAATCAATTGTTAATAAAACGAAACTGGCAGATGGATCACGTTTGGCGCGTTTCAAAAATCCAGTAAATCACCATACCTAGCGTTAAAAGACTAAAGATTTCTGTTTGTATCTGTCCCGAAATGACTTCAAAATGCGAAACTTAGCTTATCTCTATGGGGTATGCTCTACCTTGGAGGATAATAATGAATATCAAAGAATTTTCTGACCTCGTCGGGCTATCTGCTCATACACTTCGATACTATGAAAAAATCGGTTTACTTAAACATGTCCATAGAAACGCGAGTGGACATCGAATGTATAGTTCGAAAGATCTAAACTGGATAAGCTTTGTTAAGCGTTTAAAAGAAACTGCAATGCCACTTGAAGAGATTCTAGAGTATGCCAAATTAAGGGAAGTCGGCTCTCAATCTGTACCACAACGTCAAGCCCTGTTAGAACAACACCAAGAAAACCTCAAACGCCACATTGAGCAACAGAAAAAGCACTTATCGGCTCTAGAAGAAAAAATTGCCTTGTATAAAAGCGGAAAAGTTCGTTGACTTAGAGTTAACTCTAACGATTAAGGTGTGTTTACGTTTATTCACTAGGAACATACCGATGGAACAATCACGCTTTAACAAAGGATTAGAACTACTCTCTCAAATTGATGGCGACGCTGGTCATAATGTCATCGAAACCTTACAAGATATTTGTCCAGATTTAGCTCAGTACACCATTGAGTATCCGTTTGGCGATATTTATGCTCGCCCGGGCTTAGACCTAAAATCGAGAGAAATCGCAACCGTCGCCGCGCTAACGGCAATGGGGAATTGCGCGCCGCAACTAAAAGTGCACTTAAATGCAGCGCTGAATGTAGGCTGTAGCGAGGATGAGATTAAAGAGATCATTTTGCAGATGTCCGTCTACGCAGGTTTTCCCGCGGCATTAAACGGCATGTTTGCATTCAAAGAAGTGCTAGCGGAAAGAGCAGAGTAATAACGACGTTGAAATCAATTTAACCGCAATTAAAAACGGCCCTTGGGGTTCGGGCCGTGATTAAAACAACGAGTGAATTAGCGCTCAGGAGTTTCAAGCAGTTTAACCGCGCAATCTACCGCGTTGTTAATGCCTTGACTGCTCTCCAACTTGCCTGAACTTGCAGGACCAAGGGCACAAGAATACAAAGCCAGCTGCTTATCGAACGGCAGATCCAACTGTTCATAGAGATTTTGTCGGATTCTTGCATGTTGTTCTGGTTCTTGGTTAGCAAGGCTAATCAACGTTTCATAAATAAGCGTTTTCATGTCTTTCCCTTTTCACTTTATTGCACGGGGTGCATATATATTGTATCCATTTGGGAAGCACAAATCAGAAGCTAGGTCACAGAACGCGTCGCTAAAAAAGTTTATGTGCGCGGTAAATTGCAATACAAACCTAAAGCCGTTTAGAAAAAGGGCAACTGATAACTCGATAGATCAGCCGATTAACTAGCATTCGCCGCTGTTTGTTTATAATCGTGTCCGATATAAACAAAAACGTCGCTGTATCAGCGACGTTTTATCTCGACTTTAGTTAATCGAACCTGTTTAGTTGAAGTGCACTAGCATTTCAACGTCATCGCCTTGCTCTGGAGCCTGAAGAGCAAAGTGCACGTACCCTGCTTCAGTAACAGGAATCGCAAGGTATTCATTGCTGCCTGCATAGTTGGACGCATACTCGTGCTGCTCTACTGTAGGCCAATGCTCTCTACTCGCGTATAGATCGACATTACCAGTTTGAGAGTGAGCCGTTAGCCATACACGAACCTCTTCAACACCTTCAGGCACATAAACTGCTGCATAGCGCTGCTTGTGAACGGTAAGCATTTTGGCTTCACCAGACTCTAATACCACAGGTGCTAAATCATCTTGCACTTGGGTTGGCGGTGTTTGCGCTTCCACTTCTAGCGCAGCCACAAGATTCACTGAGTCATAGCTATCACGTCCAGTTAAGCTGATGTAGTAACGACCCGCTTTAACGTAACCATCTTGCTCTGGTTCAAACACAATCTCTTCATTGCTGCCATCAGCATATTGACTCATTTCGAAATCATAGTAATGCGCGACTTTGTTGTAGCTCATGTAAAGATCCGCATCACCCGCACCCTCAATAGATACATTGAAGTTAACGGTGTTGGCTGGAACATCAACGTAGAACAGTTTTTCGCTGTATGCTTCGCCACTGAGCTGAAGGCTTTGGTTCGCCGTCAATTCAGTCACTTGTGCTTCAGGGCTTGTTGGTTCTGTTGGCTCTTCTGGGTCTGTATCAGGTTGCTCAGGTTCCACTTTTAATGTGTCCAACCAACGTTCAAACTCAGCATCGTATTGTTGACCTAAAGACGTCACCTGCTGTGCCCATTGTTCGAACTGGCCAGAGCGCGACAATGCCAACAAGCTTTCGACGTCTTGTGGATGATTTTCTAACATGAATCGAACAGCTAGATAACCCCAACGATAGATACGATTGGTATCGTGAGAGTACGTGGTATCAAACACAGTGGAAAGACTCAGTTTACCATCTGCAATCAGCTCAATCGCAGCTTGGTAACCTTGCTTGTAATGCATGTATTCAGCAAAACCTTCTAGCCACCAAACAATATGACCATGAGCCAAGTTATCGCTGAACGAACCGTATTGGTTAAATCGTGCATCTAAATAGTGCGTGTATTCATGTTCTAGGTTCAAGATAGAGAGATCTTCACCATTCGCGTAGCGATAAGCGACGAAACGCGCAGTATTGTCCGCTTTTGAAGGGTCACCTTCTAGGTACTGACCACCGTTGTCCGTTGTATTACCAAATAGGAATGAAGAGTAATCAACGTAACTAGTGTTACTCGCGAATACCGCCACTTCAACACGATCATTCAAATCATCAGCGACAGGTTGATTACCCGTATTCGCAACTCGATGGAAGTCGGCTTCTTTTGCCGCTAGCACTTCACACGCTTTCGCTGCTTGAGCATCGGTCAGATCCTCAGAGCGAATAATGGCAGGTCCCTGACATTCAAAACGATTTGGCATTACACGTGCAGCTAAATCTTGCTTGGCTTGCTCAATATTCAGACCATTTAGGCCTTCTGGTGCGTAGTAGCTCATCATTTCAACGGCAGCAAGCCATAGTTTGTCATGCTCACTACCCAGTGGATAACGCTGCATCACCTGTTGCATTACTGCCAATGCTTTGCGTTTGGTCTCCTGATCTGGGCTCGCGAGCAAACGACCAGTTTCACGTAATGCATTGAAAACGATAAAGCTTGCATCCGTATCTAATGCCCAAGCATTATCAGATGCGAATTTCACCAACGTATCAATATGGTGTGTATTGTTTGCCATGTATCGGTAGAACGCATCGTTCGCTGCATGGCCTGCCATAGAGCGGAACAAGTTGTTTAAACCATCGACCCATTGCGTGTCCTGCGCGGTTTCACGATTAAAGTGCATCAACGCGGCTATCATGCTATCCATGGTCAGCGGCAACTGCTTAACGTTATCAACCATCAAAGTCAGGCTCTTCATTGCACCAACTTGTTCACGACCTTGATCCAAAGCATGAGGGTTGTTTAGGAATAGGTTCGTCGACTGAGCAAAACGCTGACTCAACGCTTGCGAAAACTCAGGTGTACCAGTACCAGCGTTGTAGCGAACGTAGTAGGCCGCTCGAATAAATTCGCCTAGGTTCTCTAGAATACGAGCTTGATCTGCTTCACCACGATAGCGAGCGATTTCTTGATCCAGCACGACTTGGATACGGCTTAGGCTCGCTTCACTATAGATATCATTCAGCGTTTCTGAAGGTGCTGAAAACCAAGCGTGGTAGCAATCATACTCAGCACCAGAAACGGCAGTAGCCAGATCTCGCGATTGTTGTAAATCAGCAACAGCACACTGATTTTGTGCAAAAGAGAAGCCAGACACACTCGCTAGCATACAAGCAAGCGCCAAACGATGGCGCGGGAAAAAACGGATATGAGACATAACAACACTCATTGATTATTAACATACATTGAGTGGGGGTTTATATTCTTTACAGCTCAAACAGTGAAATCAGTATCATAAAATTTATGAAACCGCTCCCAAAAATAGGTCTTTTACTCTAATTAAATGGGAGCAATCCCACTCCAAAAAAACTCACAATTATCAATAAAAACATTAATTTACCTTTTTCTAAATAACGACTTTATGAGGAAAATTGCCCTTAAACGCCCCCCTTAACTCTTCCAGATAGAGTTCACGACAATCAAAGGTTCTAAATTAAATTTTGATGCTTGATACCATCTATTTTTATTTGTGACTCATTCCCAATAAGTCATAGAGTGCATATCAAAAGGTTGGCATTAATGGTAAATTCTCCGCCAAATCAAACACATTTACTCCTCCAGTCATTGATGAGTGAATAAAGCAGATATTTGGCTAGGGATAATACATGTCACTTTGGGGATTTTTGGGAGCGGGGATTGCCTACTTCATGACAACGTTTGCCTTTGTTTTTGGCGGCATTTTTTGGTTATGTGCTGAAGGTAATACATTAAGAGAAACAAAGCGCCAATCATCAATAATGTCCGGGGTTATTGCTTGTACTATTGGAACTTGGGTGCTTGCTTTTGGTGTTTACGTTTACGGTTACTTTTGGGATAACTCTTCTCACTATTATTTTTATTTGCTCGCTCCATGGGGACTTGCCATTTTTGGGGTAAAACTTCGTAACCGCTGGGTTAAGCAATACGCGCGTGTAAAACACGCAAAAGAAGAACAGTGGCAAAAGCGCTGGCGAGAATTATTAGGGGAAGATACTGAAGAGCTTCAACCATATACACATGATTACGAGCTCTACTCGGGCATTTGGCAAGCCAATGAAGCGCTCCAAGAACAGTGTTTTGCAGCCCTTCCTCACGGGAAAGCAGTCTACGAGAGAGTGAAAGCCTTCCAAACGATGGCCTCCCCCGCTGGTGACATAAACAATCAAGTTTTGCTGAGTAAACTCGATCAACTAGAGGATGAAATCATTCAAGTTCTTGAGCAACACTCGCAAAAGAAAGTAAGCATTGAAACTGGCGCAGGTACTTTACACAAAGAGTCAAAACGCAATGTTTATCACCATGAGAATGGCCCAACAGAAGAGCAACTGTACGACTCAATCAACCTCCAACATGATTTGGATCGAGAGCTACGCAACATTATCTATGATCGGCTCGGTTACGATGGCGAAGATGAGTACTTTTTCCTCCAAGCGCCACTCGAAGAGCTTACCGAGAATGAAACCGCAATCAACTGGATGCTCTGGGGGTTAGTAAGCGACCATTTTGCTGTTGACCCATACCAAACGGCGTTGGATCTCAGCCTAATGAATGCGGAACCAAGATGGGGGCAAAATGAACGGTTTGTAATGATTACGGCTCAATAAACGCAAGTACTAAGTCTAACTTTAATATAACCTATTCTGAGACCACCCTCGCGTTGGTTAACTTAGCCAGTAAGCGGCCAACGCGATCGCGCATTTCACGTCTATCGACAATCATATCTAGCGCACCATGCGCTAGTAAAAATTCACTTCGCTGAAACTCGTCTGGTAACTTTTCACGTACCGTTTGCTCAATGACACGTCTTCCCGCAAAGCCAATACTTGCTTTAGGTTCACCAATATTGATGTCTCCTAACATGGCTAAACTCGCCGAGACGCCACCATAAGTTTGGTCCGTCAATACTGAGATATAGGGTAATCTGTGCTCAGATAAGTGGTTTAACGCGGCGCTGGTTTTTGACATTTGCATTAGTGCCACCAAAGACTCTTGCATGCGCGCCCCTCCGCAAGCGGAAAAACATACTAACCCAGATTTTGTATTAATTGCGCTTTCAATTGCTCGGACAAACTTCTCGCCAACCACTGCGCCCATCGAGCCTGCCATGAAAGAGAATTCGAATGCACACGCAACAACAGGCAGCCCCAATAACTTGCCCTGCATCACCACCAACGCATCTTTTTCTCCAGTCGTTTTCTGCGCTAAAGCAATTCGCTCTTTATATCGCTTTAAGTCTTTAAAACCCAAAATATCTTGTGGCTCCAACTCACTTGCCAACTCTTGTTGTGTTCCATGGTCCAGAAAAGAGATCAACCTTTGACGCGCAGCCATTCTCATGTGATATGAGCATTTAGGGCATACTTCCAAATTTTCTTTTAACGCGGCACGATAAAGTATTTGTTCACACTCAGGACACTTTGTCCAAACGCCCTCAGGGATAGACGCTTTGCGCGAACCTATTATATTTTTATTCTCAAATAACCGTTCTAACCAGCTCATAAATCCACCACTATTGATTACGTTCTAGCGCGATATCTCGTTGTTTGTTCGCTTAAACTTGTAAATAAAATTGTATGTAACTTAGTACAGGGATAAAGTGCGATATGCTGGCTTGATAATCCAATAAAGTGGGATAATGAAATGTTTGATAACGTTGACCAAATCTGGTTAAAAAGTTTTCACTGTGTTTATGAGAACAACAGCTTTAAGCGAGCCGCTGAGTGTTTGAACATACCAACATCAAATGTCAGCCGACACATTGCCCTGCTTGAAGAAAAGTTAAACATTAGGTTGTTCAATAGAACAACAAGGCGAATGACGCCTACCGAGGCTGGAGAAGAGCTCTATAGCAGCACTCGTCCGTTATTGGAGCAACTCAACGCCGCACTAGAAACTGTAACGCGCCACTCGCACACGGTAACAGGGGAACTGCGAATTCTTATGCCAGACACACCTGTACTGGCAAAAGCTATTGTTTCCTTTTGCAATCAATATCCAGCAATCTCTTTGCATTGTGATACAACGCTCGCCCCTAAAGGCGATGCTATCGATGGCTTTGATATAATATTGAGTTTTCACAGAGGTACTTTGTCAGACAGTAACTGGGTGGCGAGAGAGATAAAACGCTGGCCCAGTGCCATTTTAGCCGCGCCTCAACTAATTGAGAAATACGCCCCCCCTTACAAAATTACGGATCTAAGTCATGTTCCCTGCATCACGACGCTTACCGCAGTAAATGGTGCACCATGGGTATTCAGAAACCCTGCTGGGGGCCATATTACTCAAACTGTGCAATCTTCATTCAAAGTAAACAGCGGTCATCTCGCCAGATATGGCGCGTTATCAGGGCTTGGATACGCAATATTGCCAATTGAGTCATGCCAAAATGAGATCAAAAATGGTGAGCTAGAAATCGTCACTCTAGAGTACGAACCTGAGGATTTAGTGCTTTACGCCTTTTACTCGTCAAGAAAACATGTAGCGAAGAAAATATCTATGTTTGTTGAACATTTAAAGCAAAACGCAAAACTTAACGCCTAGCTAAGCTTTACTCAACTAATTTATCGTATTCTGTTTTATCGTCTAGAAAGGACAAACACCGCTAAGCGATTTGAGACTCGATTTTTTCAAATAAAAAAGCCAGCAATTAACATTTACTGGCTTTTATTAAAGAGGGTCAGTTGGCGTTTAGATTCTAAACGCTCCTACGTGACGATCGAGTGTTCGCGATAGCTCCGCGAGTTGTTGACTTGATGCTTCTAGTTGCTCACTCGCCGTTAGCGCACTTTTCACTGAGTGGCTGACGGTATCCATGTTCATATTAATTTCGTTTGCTACCGTTGATTGCTGTTCTGTTGCGGTTGCTACTTGAGTATTGATATCTGAAATAGTCGTCACTTGTGCAGCTATTGCTTCTAAAGCCTGTCGAGCTAACTCAGTTTCTGCCGTTCCTTCTTCAATAAGAGTCTTACTATTACTCATTGAATTCACCGCACTTTGAGCTTCAGTTTGTAGCTGGTGAATCATATTGTCAATTTCATCGGTAGAATGAGCCGTTTTAGTCGCTAGGTTGCGAACTTCATCAGCTACGACTGCAAAACCTCGGCCGGCATCACCAGCGCGTGCAGCTTCGATAGCCGCATTGAGAGCCAATAGATTGGTTTGCTCCGAAATACCTCTAATCACCTCTAGAATACTACCAATCGACTGAGTATTTTCAGCAAGACTCACGATAATGTTGGAAGTGCTGTTCATCTCGTTTTCAAGATTAGTCATCGCCGTTTTGGTTCTTTCTAGCGTCGTGTAGCCATCTTGCGCTTCATTACTTGCTGCACTCGCAGCATTTGCCGCTCCAGCAGCATTGGAGGCAATTTCATTGACCGTCGCAATCATTTCGTTCATGGATGTGACAACCAGCATGGTTTGCTCGTTCTGCTCTTGCCCTCTTGTGAGCGCTTGTTGAGATTGCCCACGCAAAGCGACAGCTGAACTATTAAGCTCCACACCAGTATTTACAACTTGTGTAATAATCTCATGTACTTTCCCAACAAAAACGTTGAAAGCAGAAGAAATTTGCGCGACTTCGTCATTACCTTTCGCTGGCAAACGAACGGTTAAGTCTCCGTCTCCTTTTGAGATGTCTTGTAGAGCGTCTTTAAGCGCAGAAAGCGGTCTCATCAGTTTATTTAGCAGAAGTGACAGAATCAAAACACACATAACGAAGATCGCCACCATAGAGATCAACTGGTAAGTAATAATTCCATTCGTCGCTTGGCTCACTTCAGTAATAGGAATACCGATATCAAAAGTACCGTATAACTGACCATCCACATAAATTGGTGCCATGATGTCAAACACCCATACTTTCTGGACATCGGCATACCACTTTGAGTACTGTTGAACACCTCTCGTCGCTCCTTCAACAGTATATTCATCGTTATAGGTTTTGTTCAGCTTGTGCTTATCACTGTGGGCTACTGCCGTTACGTTACGGTCAATTACAACGGCATAACTCACGTCTGAACGTTGTTTCAGCCCCTCAACAAGCGATTGTAAATCTTGCATTGGATTAGCTGAGTTCTCCAAAATGTAACTCGCATTTCCCGCTAGAAACTCAGCTTGAACTTGGGATTTGTTTAAGATGATGTCATCGATTTTCTGACTCGAAATTAGGTACGTTGATGCCATACTCGCCACGACAGCAATACCAAACATGGCGCAGACTGCTAATAAGATGATTCTTTTCATTATAATTGTCTCAATACAATTCAATTGATGCTCATTAATCGAGCGCTAAGCCTTTCTTCTCCAAAACCAATCAAACTGCATTTTGGGTCTGTTTGGCAGAGCAAGACATAACTTTATAACTATGTATCTGCTTGGTTCCCGATTACTTTAGACAGAAGGAAAAAAAGTCTTCAAAACGTCACATTTCTACGAGGTTTGGCGAAGGGACGAGTACGCAAAAGGAAACGTTTGCATAGTTAAATTTAACTATGCGACCAAATTGGTATCGAACATTAAAGAAAAGACTTCTAATTAGCGTTTTAACCGTCGGGAGCACTGTGGTCAGTGCTCCCGTTTTATCATTTAGTATCTCTGGTTCAGATATTAGAGCCACAATTGCAGCGGTTGTAATCCGAGATGCTTGGTGAAGCGAGAATGACTTGGTTTGTAGATATGGCAGCGATGTCAGATCGAGTGATTCTCAATAAAGAATCGGCAGCAAAATAGGCAAACCAAGGCATTAAGCCATTGCCCATAAAAAAGAAAGGAAAAGAATCTTTACCACAGAGTTTAACTCGTCAGCGATATGTATCCATGCATACCCATGTACAAACCAACTGCACTGATCAAGACGCCCGATAAGTAAGGAGCTCGACGTGCAACATCATTCAAACCGCTCCATTTAGATGTCGCTTTTTGCACGCCCACTGCTGCCACAACGCCAACAGCAACCAGAGTCAAGGCTAAGCCAATACTGAATGACACAACTAAAGTCGCACCAAGAGTCATTGCCTTAAGCTGCAAACAGATAAGCAAAACCGTTACCGCAGCAGGGCATGGAATCAAACCGCCCGTTAATCCAAACAGCAGAATTTGCCCATTCGTCACGTCTCGATTCTCAAAGCGCTTTTGAATGTCTAAAGCGTGAGCGCGCTCGTGAGCATCTTGATATTCCTTATCTTCGCTTTCTAAATGAGAACCAGGACGAAAATGTACATCAAAGTCATGGGTATGATCATGGTGCCCGATGATCAAAGTGACAGAAAGTCCATTAGAGACTTCAATGCAAGACGCCGATTCCAAGTATCCATCACGCTCTATAAAGTGATAAATATCAGAAGGTTGATAACCATCACTCGATACCGAAACCTTGATACCTTCAGCAGTTAAAGGTTTACCGCTGAGTGTTCGCAACTGGAAACGGTGATGCTCCCCTTCCTCTGTAATCGAAAGCGAAACATGCCCATGTCCTGTATCCACAACTTGCGTCGTCCAGTCGCGAGCATGATCCTGAGCTTTGTTCCAAGCTCGCTCATCGCTCCATGTCCGCCAAAACATCCATACGCCGGTTGTCACGATAATGACCCCAGAGATAAGTTGCATCCATGGTTCAGCCGCTTCAGCGGTGAATTTCTGGCTAATATACATCCCGCCAACAGCGATTAACCATACAATTATAGTGTGAGAAAGTGTGGCAGCTAAACCCAGCATCACGGCTTGTTTGACCGTTCCTTTCACAGCGACAATGAACGCCGCCATCATCGTTTTAGAGTGCCCAGGTTCTAAACCATGCAAAGCGCCAAGCAAAATGGCACTGGGAATAAAGAACCACCCATTACCTTGTTGTAGTAACGCGACAAAATCCATTGTTGTTCTCTGTTGTTGATTCTAATTTATCGCAAACTATACTCCCCCCTAGTATTAAATACTACCCCCCAGTATGAATTGAGTGCTACATTATCAGTTAGAATAACTCGGCCCGTAACGTAAAGAAGATAAGACATGTCGCATACAACCAGAGATCAAAAGAAGCTCAACACTCGAGTCAGTAAAATACAGGGTCAGGTGAACGGACTTAAAAAAATGCTGGAAGAAGAGCATGAATGCCAAGATGTGTTGCAGCAGATTGCCGCTATTCGGGGAGCAGTAAATGGTTTGATGCGAGAAGTAATTAAAGGTCACTTACTTGAGCACGTTGTACTTGAGGAAGACAAAACTCAACGTGAAAAAGATATGGAAGTCGTATTAAAAGTACTGGACTCTTATATAAAGTAACCCTACTTCGCTAGAGTAAAGTCACTAGGGTTAAACTCGAATATATCCTTTATATGTAATCGCTTACTAAGCGGGAAATAACAATTCCATTTCATATTGATTAAGTTGAAAACGGAACCTATATCGGTTCAATTTAAATAGTTTATTTATAAGAACTAAAACGGCCCAAACATAGGGCCGTTCATATTATTAAAAAACTCTAAACTATCTGATAAAAATACATATTGTGATAGGTTTTTACTTTATGGAAGAGTACAAGTAAACCTTTATACCTCTTGTAATTCGACGTGCTTAGCGCTGTAAGATTTTGTAAATGCAACACACCCCAAAAGTACAGCAAGTGGTAACACAGGATCAAAGATTGAACCATGAGATCCGAAGAATAAGTTAAGAATCATGACTAATGAACCACCAATAGCCCAAGCAATTGTTGTTGGAATAGTCCAAATAATGAGTTGTTTCTTAACCTCAGTCACCCCCATTAATCGATTAACAATATGGAATAGCGAGTCATTAAAGTAGCCAGCAAATAGAGATCCCATCGTAGCTGCCGTCGCTGCGAATAAAAGGTTAACGTCAGGAATATTCACTAAAACTGGGGCAGATATAGAAGCAGCGGTTATCATGGAGACTGTACCAGAGCCCTGAATAATACGAACTAACGTCGCAATAATAAATGGAATCATAACCGCAGAAATAGGAAGCCCTGCAACTTGGTTGGCAATCTCTGCGCCCGCACCCGTTTCACGCAATACGGCACCTAACGCGCCACCAGCTCCTGTTACTAACAAAATGATGCCACAAGTGGAGATTCCTTGTTCCATCTTTTCATTCGCTTCTTCTTTGGTAAGGTTATTACCCAATGTGTAAACCGCTAGTAACGTCGCTATTGATAGTGCAATAGTAGGGCTGCCGATAAAAGCGATAAATTGACCAAATGTTGTTGCAGTCAGCCCTTCGAAACCGAAAGTCCCCTCTAATAAACCCATAACTGATTTCGCAAGTATAAGTAAAATAGGGATAATAATTGGAGCGATAGATTTACTTAAAGATGGTAGGTCTTTCGCTTCTTTACTTGCAATGTACTCTTTGTGATCATTAATCAGTTGCTCACTAGACTTCGAGAAATGTTCGGTTGGAATGAATTCAGGAAACTGCTTTTCTAACCATCTTGCATACCAAACAATACCCATGACACAAGGCGCTGCGATCATCAAACCAAAACCTAACATGCTGGCAAGATCGACACCAAAGATACCAGCAACTCCCAAAGGCCCTGGAGTCGGCGGAATAGCGTGATGCGCTACGACCAAGCCGCCCGCCAGAGCAACCGTAAGCGTTAAAATCGAGCGATTGGACGTTTTTGACAAAGACTTCGCAATTGGATAAAGAATGATAAGCGCGCTATCCACAAAGATTGGGATGCTAACAATATAGCCAGTTACAGCAAGAGCGGCCTCTTCTTTCTTTTTTCCTAACCACTTTATAAAATTATAGGCAATACTTTCTCCTGCTCCAGAAGCCTCTAAAATAGCCCCCATCATAACGCCGAGACCGATGACAATCCCTATACCGCCTAATGTTCCACCAAATCCTTTGCTAACGGTCGCAATCGTGTCGTCAACACTTAACCCACCAATAATACCTGCGATACATGCCGCAATTAACATCGCAATTAACACATGTACTTTTGTACGTAATACAAGAAAAACAAGGACTGATACGGCTACTATTAGTCCAATTACTGAGGTTGGTAACATTAGACAATCTCCATATTGTTAACAGAAATAAATTGTTGTAATACATCCTTGAAATTACTGTCTGCTTTAAATCCAAGCTCCAGTTCTTTAGTACAATCAATTTTTTGTGGCCAACTACTCACAATACGATCAATACCCGCATCATGCTCATAGGTAATATAATTAGAAAGTTGTTTACCCATTAGAGTGTCCATTGTTTGAATCATCTCAGCTGGTGTAGTTTGAATACCAGGTAAATTAAGCGTTCTATAGGACAGATTATTTAACTGCTCATAAGGCATTAGCCCTGCATATTGAATATTGTCCACCACTCTAGACGGGCTCGATATCCAAAGTTTTAGCGTAGGGTCTACAGGACAATTTGATTCTTGATCATTCAAAGGCTCACGAATAATTCCGCTTACGAAAGAGCTAGCGGCAAGGTTTGGTTTCCCAGGGCGAATACAAATAGTCGGTAAACGTACGGATACAGCTTTAACAAAGCCTTTACGGGCATAGTCGTTCACCAATAACTCACCTATAGCTTTTTGCGTCCCGTAGGATGACTGAGGATGAAGTGCTGTTATTGGTGTAATCGTTTCCGGAAGATCACCACCAAATACAGCTAAAGATGAAGCAAACGTAAAACGAATATTAGGGTTTACTTTACGGCAACGCTCAAGCAATAACTGTGTGGTCGTCAGATTTACAGCTACGCCTAAATCAAAATCTTGCTCAGCATGGCTCGATACAATTGCCGCTAAATGAAAAATGTGTGTCGTTTCGGCAGTAATAACTTGGTCTATATTTTCTCGCTTTGTCATATCCATGACTAAAGAAACGACTCGGTCATCAATGCCCTCTAAGCGCGACTTTTGAATGTCGACAATAGTAATACTTTCAGCTTTGTTTTCTTTTAGTAGTGATTTGGCAAGTAGGGTTCCGAGAAAACCCGCCCCTCCAGTTATGATAATATTCATAGTCACGACCCTTTGTTTTTGTAATTGGTTTCAAGTTATTTATGGATAGAAATTAAAATTGTTATAGGTATGGTTTAACCCAACTAAGGCCCAGCTGCGTGCTATGCCTTGGGTTGTATTCACAACCGATCCAGCCTTGGTAACCAGAGTCATCCAAAACATTGAATAGGTGTGGGTAATTCAGTTCGCCTTCCGATGGTTCGTGCCTTTCAGGCACAGAAGCAATTTGAATATGGCCTGTGTATGGCGCCACATCGCGAATCAACGTACTCAGATCACCGTCCATAATTTGTGCGTGATAGAGATCGAGCTGCAATTTCACGTTTGGACGAGCCACTTGTTTGATGAGTTCCACCGCTTCACGTTGATGTGCAACAAAGTAGTTCGGTACATCGCGATTGTTGAGTGGCTCAATCATCAGCTCAACACCATGTTCGGCAAACTTATCCGCTGCATAACGAATGTTTGAGATAAAGGTTTCAATATGCTGATCACGAGTGAAGCGTGAATCAACAATGCCAGACATAGCGTGAACCTTTTTACAGTTCAGTGCCTTGGCGTACATCAGCGCAGTCTCGACACTCGTTTTAAATTCATCCTCACGCCCCGGAATAGCTGCAAAACCTCGTTCACCTGCATCCCAATCACCTGGAGGCATGTTGAATAACGCTTGCTCAAAACCAAACTGCTGTATCTTGCTTGCTAGTTCTTGCGCTTCGAATGCGTATGGGAAAAGGTATTCCACCGCTTTGAAGCCCGCTTGGTGTGCTTTTTCGAAACGATCTAGAAAAGGAACTTCTGTGAATAACATTGTCAGATTTGCCGCGAATTTAGCCATTACTTACCTCTCCCTTTTAGGTCTTGAATCTCAGTATCCGTTAAATAGCGGATGTTGCTGTCTTTAAGAATGAACGCTAGCTTCGCTGTCTCTTCTAGCTCTTCTGCGTTATCTACTGCATCTTCAAAGTCCGTACCCGTGATCACTGGACCATGGTTCGCCAGGAGGAAAGCTCGGTAGTCACTAGCCCGTTGCGCAAGTTCTTCAGCAATCTGAGGGTCGCCCGGGCGCAGGTACGGAATCACTGGCAGTTCGCCAATGCGCATTACAAAGTAAGGTGTAAAAGCTTTGATGGCATTCTCGCGATCTAGACCTTCAAGACAAGAAAGCGCCGTCAAGTAAGTAGAATGCAGATGCACAATCGCATTACACTTTGAGTTATTTCGATAAATCGCCAGATGAAAAGCCACTTCTTTTGATGGTTTTTCACCAGAGATATGGTTGCCATCAATATCTACAACCGAAAGCTCTTCAGCAATCAAGCGGCCGAACGAAGAACCAGTTGGCGTTGCCAGAAAGTGTCCATTAGGCAGTTTTAGAGAAAGATTGCCAGCGCCGCCAGTCGCATAGCCACGTTCAAACATAGAGCGAGCCATAGTGACCATTTGCTCTCGCAGTTGTTGTTCTGTCATCAATTCTTTATTCATCACAACGTCACCTATTCAAAAAACGACTGTGCTTTGGCAAAGAAGTGTTCATCGCCGAAGTTGCCCGATTTCAGAGCCAAAGAAAGCTCGCCTTCAAGTGACTTCACCCAAGGTACACCTGGTGCGATTTGAGGACCGATATGAAAACCTTTTACGGCTAGGCTTTGGGTTACAACCCCTGAGGTTTCCCCACCCGCAACGATGAAATTTTTCACACCGTGCTGCTGAAGTTTAACTGCAAGTTGGCTAAAGAACTGTTCAACCGCGTGACTTGAAGCATGCGCGCCAAACTCTTGTTGAATCGCTTTTAACGCCGCTGCATCTGCGGTTGCGTAAACCAGTGGTGCGAACTCGCTTTCGATGTTGGTCATGACCCAATCAAACACTTGATTTGAGTAATCTTCTTCCGTCAGACACGCCTTCACATCAATAGCAAAGTGTGGCGCTTTTTCTTTGTAAACAGCGACCTGTTGGTTGGTCATGACAGAACAAGATCCAGATAACACAACGGTTGGTGCCTTTTTAGGGTTCCCCTCTTGCTTCGCATCACTTTGATCTTCAAGGCTCTCTATCCAGTTCTTAGCAATACCCGCAGCCAAACCAGAACCACCAGTTACCAGTTTTAGAGACTTCGCCGCTTGGCCAAGTGTGACAAGATGCTCTGCATTGAATGCATCAACCACTGCATAGCGGTTGCCTTGTACTTTTAGCTCTTCAAAGCGCTCAATTACCGCTTTTGGACCTTGTTCAATTATTTGGAAGTTCACCAGGCCAGATTTGCCTTGAGATTGAGCATCCATCATACGAACTAGGCTTGAATCAGTCATTGGGGTCACAGGGTGATTACGCATACCTGAGTCGCTTAGCAAGTCTTGGAATACAAATAGATGGCCGTTGTAAACTGTGCGACCATTCACTGGTAATGATGGGCATACAATGGTGAACGCTTCACCTAGCTCTGCAAGCAGTGCATCCGTTACAGGACCAATGTTACCTTCTGCTGTGCTGTCAAACGTTGAGCAGTACTTGAAGTAAAACTGCTGACAGCCATTTGCTTGCAGCCACTTAAGCGCAGCTACTGAATCCTCGATTGCCTCATCTACAGGACAGGAGCGAGATTTAAGACTGATCACGACCGCATCTGCGTTTACATCAATCTCTTCTTTTGGAATACCGTTAAGCTGAACTGTGCGCATGCCGTTTTCTACAAGAAAACCTGCGATGTCTGTTGCGCCAGTAAAGTCGTCTGCGATAACGCCTAATAACATCATTTTTTCTCCGTTTTACGTGCGCTTATTTCTGTTTGTTTTCTACACCTGGAAGCTCAATACCATCAAAAATCTTGATAACGGCACTGTCGTCCTCCTGGCCAAAACCAGCATTGCTTGCACTCAAAAACATGTTTAGTGCTGTACTTGATAGAGGAAGTGGAAATTTGAGATCTTTTGCTGTGTCCGATACGAGGTTTAAATCTTTCACAAAGATGTCGACCATAGATTTAGGGGAGTAATCACCATCAACTACATGCTTCATGCGGTTCTCAAACATCCAAGAGTTACCCGCTGCATTCGTCACCACGTCGTACATCAGGTCAAGAGGAATGTTTGCACGTGCCGCTAATGCCATTGCTTCAGCACCAGCTGCGATATGAACACCTGCTAGCAATTGGTGGATAATCTTCACAGTTGCGCCTAGGCCAATCGCTTCACCGATGTTGTAGACTTTAGCTGCCGTTGCGTTGAGTACTGGTTCAAGTGCATCAAATGTGCTTTGCGCTCCCGACGCCATAATAGTCATCTCACCTAATTCTGCTTTTGCAGCACCACCAGATACCGGTGCATCAAGCATCACAAGATTGTGTTCTGCCAATTTCGCTTCAATTTGTTTTGCGTCTTCTGCTGAGATGGTTGCTGAAACCATTACTGGCGTATTCGGCTTAAGCGCTGTAGCAAGACCGGTTTTGAACAAGACCGTGTTAACTTGAGCTGCGTTCACAACAAGAACTAGAACCGAATCAAGCTTATCTGCAAACTCAACTGCATTTGTAGAAACAGCTTTTGCACCGAATGAACCTAACTCTTCAAGCGCTTGAGAATTTAAATCGAAACCATAGACATCTAGGCCTGCACGCACACATGACTTTGCGGCGCCCATTCCCATAGAGCCTAAACCGATAACACCTACAGATTGAACTTCACTCATAAAAACAATGCCTTCTGGTCTATTAAACTTTGTTAATTCTTGTTTGGTTGATGTGATTATATGTGAAGATTAATACTAAGACCTCGCTTTGAATCACATTTTTTCACACAAATTAACAATGTCGTGATATATACCTCTTTATGGGCAGAGATATTCCGAGCAGTTAACACAAGCGAAGGCTGTTCTTACAACGTTGAGAACATAATTCACAGATATTCACAACAAATGAAAAGATTGGTAGGATACTGAAAAACAAGAATATAGAAGTGAAACTATGATCCCAGCAGAACGTCAAAGAACCATATTATCCCTGTTATCACATCAAGAAGTGTTAAGCATTTCAGATTTAACCGACCACCTTGGCGTATCACATATGACCATTCGTCGTGATATCGTGAAGCTTGAATCCTCAGGTAAAGTCGTTTCTGTTTCTGGTGGAGTGCAACTCGCTCAAGCTCTACATTCCGAACTTTCCCATGATGCGAAGGTCGAGCAACAAGCGGATGAAAAAATTCAAATTGGTAAGCTGGCGGCTACGTTAATTGGTCAAGACGCTACGATTTACTTGGATGCGGGAACAACCTCTCTAGAAATCGCCCATCAAATAGCAAATCGTAATGATCTTTTAGTGATCACCAATGACTTCTCTATTGCTGCTTTCCTTATGACGCACAGTGAATGTGAGCTTTACCACACTGGGGGAAAAATTGACCGCGAGAACCAATCCACCATTGGAGGAAAAGTCGCAGAGTTCTTGAATGGGCTAAATATTGATATCGCCTTTATTTCGACTTCATCTTGGAGCTTGAAAGGCTTATCAACACCTAATGAAAATAAAGTTCTCGTTAAAAAAGCAATCATCAAGGCGGCACAAACCAATTATCTGATCTCAGACTCAACTAAATACGGTCAGATAGCGAGCTTTCATGCATTAGACATCGAGCAATTGGACGGAATTATTACCGATCGAAACCTATCCGAAGTGGTCACTCAAGAATTAACGGATAAAGGATTACGTGTGTATAAAGAGTAACACTACCTAAACATCTGAGTTCGCGTAACTTTTATACTCGTTAATTTATAGGTGCTTCCAATATACATAGACCGTGCTGTGTACTTTCTGGCAGAAAACACATCCTTTTGTTTTCTAAATTACCAAATTACTGATTACATCTGGATATGGAAGCTCACTTCGCTTTATCGCTGCTCGTCACTTGTCATCAAAAATCAAATTCACCGCAATTGCCATCAAAACCAAGCCTGAGATTGGTAGTAAGACACCTAATGGCGAGCGCTCAATGTAAGGCAGATTCTCTGCAATCAATAAACCCCACTCAGGTTCAGGCGGCTTAACGCCAAGTCCGATAAAACTCAGAGACGTCAGGCTGAGCGTAATGTATGGCAAACGCAGAAACGCGTGACGAATCAATGGCGGCAGCACATAAGGCAACAAGTAGTAACGGAGTACTCGCCACTGACTAGCTCCCCAAATAGGCGCAAGATGCGTGTAAGGCTGCGCTTTGGCTTCCATCAACAAACTTGAACAGTGCGCTGCTAATGGTGCCCATGACACCATAACAATAGCAATCAAGGCACTGTTTGGGTTCATCCCCGTTAGAACAGCAATCAACAGACCCGCCACAATGTATGGCACACCTTTGGTGATCTCAATTAAGCCTTGGCTATAACGAGTCACGAAGCCGAGCAGTAAACCAATCACTAAACTTAGGAACGTTGCGATGATGCCCATTTTGATTGTCGACATCATACCGCCGCCAACGCGAGCAAGCAGATCTCGCCCGACCGCATCAGCACCAAACGGTGCTGTTAAGCTTGGCGATTCAAGGCGGGTAAATTGGATAGTGTAAGGATCGCGCATTAACGCCCATCCTGCACAACCAATCAGCAAGGTAAAGATTGTGGCACTGACGATACGTTTGGTGGTGCTTTGGGTAAAACGGAACGTACTGTGACTGCTGATCAACTTACCACTTGTGACACTGTGCCCGAGTAACCAGCGTTGCAATAAGATGCTCGCACTGCTGATCAACATCGAGAACACCAGCAACACCAACAAACCACCTTGCAGCATCGGCAGATCTTGTGATTTCGCTGCGCCTAAGATTAGTCGTCCGATACCCGGAATGGAGAACACTTGCTCCACAGCAACCGCGCCGCCGGTCAAACCAATCACCGTCATTGCGATTTGAGGAATCAAGTTACTAACGGCGCGCCACAAGGCAAAGCGTAAGATTTGAAACTTACTGACGTTCGCCGATAGCCAAGTGATCACCCAAGGCTCATCTAATACTCGCTTGAGGCTGTCATTGAGCAAGCGCCCGAACAAGCCAGCCGCAGGCAATGCCATTGCCAAACTTGGTAGCCAGAGGTTTTGTACGCCTTGCCAACCATAAGGCGGGAACCAACCCAACCAAATGGAAAACACCATGATCAGCAATGAAGCAATCACATATTCAGGCAATGAGACCAACACCGAACTGAGCGTGTCATGATGCTTGTCTAAACGATTCTGTTGCCAACGACGCACAGTGTAAAGTACGCTCGCCATGCACATTACAAATGCCATGCCTAGCGCTGTAAGCATCAGTAATAGCGACGTTTTTGCGGTTTGTTGAACGCTCTCCATCACGGATGCGCCACTCACCCAAGAGACACCTAAGTCACCTTGCATGGCAAGCGTCAACCAATCCCACAATCGCTCAGCAGCGCTGCGGTCAAGTTGAAGATCTTCTCGAATTGCTTGCAGAGCTTCTGCCGTCAGCAATTGTTGAGCACCCGCACGAGCACGGAGGATTGATTGGCTTGGGTCGATACCGGCAATATCCGGCATCAAACCCACCAGCACAACCACTACCCCGAGTGACAGGAAGCGCGACAAAAAACGCGTAAACCATTCAGGCATACAAGCGCTCCAACGAGAACGCATGTTGGCAACAGACGACATCGAGTTAGTTCACCTCAGTAAACTGGTCGATCAGGCGACGCTCACGTGGGTCACGTTGTGCGTTCTTCACGCGGTCACTCTCACCTTGGATTACACGCTCGTGAAGCAGTGGAATCACAGCGTATTGCTCAAGGATTTTGCTTTCTGCTTCGATGATCGCTTGTTGGCGTTTCTCACCCAACGGCTGACGATCAGCATGTTTCAATGCTGCGTCCACCTCTTCAGAGCAGAACTGACCTAGGTTGTAAGAACCTTTACAGCTAAAGTCACTTTGCATGTACGCCACTGGGTCACCAGAATCCAGCACCGTTGCACGTGACAACAAGAACGCATCGAACTTACCTGCTAGTGCATCGTTTTCGATTTGTGCGTATTCACGAACGTCTAGTTCAACCACAAAGCCAGCCGCTTCAAGTTGTTGCTTTAGCAGCACCGCTACTTCTGGCAACTCAGCACGGTCGGTAAATGTACCGATGGTGATCTTCTCACCGTTCGCGTGGCGCATTTCCATGGTTTCCATACGAGGGTTCGCATCACGAATTGGTTGAGCCCATGCCAATGCTGGACCTAACAGACCTTTTGCTGAATCGGCGTGGTTCTCGTAAACCGTTTTGATGATTTGCTCACGGTTAACCGCTTGAGCCGCTGCTTTACGCAAACCAAACTGGCTAAACACATCTGATTTATTGTTTAGGTAAAGCGTGTTGGTACGTGGCATTGCGACTTCGTGCAGCTGTGAAGATTCCATCATCGCGATTTGCGATACAGGAACGGCTTCGACTACATCCGCCTCACCGGTACGCAGTGCAGCAGCACGAGCAAAACCGTTTGGTACGTATTCAGCGAAGATGCTGTCTACTTTCGCTTTTTCACCCCAGTAACCATCAAAACGCTTCAATTTAGCGCTGGTTGTCCCGTTGATTTCTGTCAGAACGAATGGGCCCGTACCCGCATTGATTGGCACAACACGACCGTTTTCTTGGTATGCAGCACCAGAAAGGATCGCTAACTGTGGACTAGATAGACGACTTGGCAACAATGGATCGTTAAAGGTCGTTTTGATTTCAACAGTGAAGTCGTCCAATGCGCTAACTTGCCATTCGATACCATCCAAAATGCGTGGTTTTGGTGCGGCATCTAATGCTTTTTGTAGAGAGTTCACAACCGCGTTGGCATCAAGGTCAGAACCATCGTGGAATTTCACGCCCTTACGTACCGTAAATTGCCACGTCATCGGGTCAACTTGTTCCCACTCCGTTGCCAGCATAGGCTCTGCTACCGACTGATCGTTTAGGTTCACTAGCGTTTCTGCCGTGCTCCAACGTGACAGTTTGAACGCGTCATCTGAAAGTGGCGACAAACCTGTGCGTGGTGGCTGCATCATGGCAACGCGAATTTTCGTTGCTTGCGGTGCCGCTGCTTTTTCCGCATCTGGCTTACTTTCGCCAGAGTCAAAACAACCCGTCAGTAGTGCGCTTAAAGCCAGCGACAAAGCTAACTTGGGAGTACTAAGGTGCATAAGAAACCTCTCCAATGGTTTTTGTGAATTCATTACTTTTGTGTTGAGCGCTCATCAAGGCTCTCGTGATCAAGTGCGATGGGTTATTTGTCACGTTTTGTGCCGTGCCGTGTTCGACAACGCGTCCTTTGTCTAACACTAGGATTTCATCGCATAGGGTTTGTGCCGCATCGAGGTCATGTGTCACCAAAATCAGGCGCATCTGACGACTCTTTTGAATGCCTGCCAACAAGTCGAGAATCTGTTTACGACTGACGGGGTCTAAGCTGCTGGTTGGCTCATCGGCAACCAATACGCAAGGCTCAACAATCAAAGCTCTGGCGATAGCCACACGTTGGGCTTGCCCAACTGATAATTGCTGCGGGTTACGATCCAACAATGTGAGATCCAAACCGACATCCGCCAACACCTTTTCCACCTTCTCATTGAGCTCTTGTGTCAAACCAATGTTGCTTAGCGGCTCCAGTAAGATCTGGCGAACGGTGTAATAAGGATTCAAGCTCGATTGCGGCTCTTGCGGAATCAATTGAATGTGCTGGCACAACTCTTGGCGCTGCTTAGCCGAGCTACGCGATAGCGGATAGCCACACACATACACTTCACCAGATGTGGGTTTACGAAGACCAAACAGAAGCTCAATCAAAGTCGATTTACCCGCACCAGAAGGACCAACAATCGCAATGTTCTTTGTGTCGATGGAAAGATCCAATTGTTCGAGCGCTTTAAACGGTTTGCCCCCCAACCAACTTGGTTTGGAGTAATAGTGAACACTGGCTTGCTCAAAGCGAACTTCCGCCGATTTAGGCTGCGTGTGCCCGCTCAAGTTGTGCTTAGTCAAAATAGGCTCCAGAGATGAGGTTAAGGCAGCAGTTGCGCAAGTTGTTGGCAGAAAGGATGCGAACTTTGCTGAATGGCTTGCCAAGGTGCGCCATAAGCCACCATGGTGTTGTCCGCAATCACCAAGACTTTGTCACACGCCAAAGCCGCAGACAGATCGTGCGTGATCAACAAACCACTGATGTTGCGTTGCTGAACACTACTGCGAAACAACTCAAGGATCTCCGCTTCGGTGATTGGATCGAGCGCACTGGTGGGCTCATCAGCGATGATCAAGTTGGCACTACCAAGCAACGCAATCGCAATACAAATACGCTGGCGCTGACCACCAGATAACTGGCTTGGATGCTGCGCTAATGCTGCTTTTGGATCCGCAAATCCGAGTTGAGACAACAAGGTCGTCACGGTGTCTCGGTTTGCTGAAGACAAGCGCGTTTTTTTGCCCGTCAATGCCAAACACAGTTGTTGTTCGACAGACGCCAATGGATTCAGCGCTTTAAGTGCATCTTGGAAAATGACCGCGGGACGCTGCAATTGACTACGTTGCAGCATGACAGTTTGTGCGACTTCACTGCTGTTAAGCTGGATACTTCCGTCTACCCAAATATCAGACGGCAAAAAACCTGCGACGGCTTTCGACAACATGGATTTACCAATGCCGGAAGGTCCCATAATGGCAAGAACTTCACCTTGAGACAGCTCAAAAGAAATGTCTTTGAAGAGTGTGCGTTCTGAGTCTGTAAGGCTGAGATTATTAACGGAGAGTATTGGTTGAGAAATCACGACATCAAACTAAATGTAACAATATAACATAACGATAGTATCACGCAGGTCTGAGCAAGAAAACAACTCAGAGGGGTTATTTCATCACCTTTTTCAGATTTATCAGCAAGGGCAGATGGCTCCACCCTTGTTATAAGAACATCTAAATTAGGTCGTTTGTGACAGTGTGAATTAAAGACACTTTTGTTTAACTTGACCGAGGTATGGGAACAAGAAGACAAAACGCCCAACGTAGAACAAAGTGAATGCCAGCCACAAACCGTGATTGCCCCAATATTGCACCGCAATAAATTGGGTCACTAAGAACAACACCATGGTTAGAAAGGTAGAGTTACGCACTGGTCGCGTCGTCCCTGTACCGGTAAAGATGCCGTAAAACGTAAGACCAAAACCAGCAACCAACGGGAATGCCAATAACCAAGGGCTCATGTCTAGATACAGCTCAACAAGGTTTGGCAAAGTGGTAAATAACGACACCACTTGGTGTTTGAACTGCACTAGCAGCAAGGTCAAGACAACAACGAACGCTGCGGTCCATTGCGTGTTTAGCTTAATCACGTTATCAAGCAATGTCTTATTCTTCTGCCCTACTGCTTTACCTGCAAAGACGCTCGACGCATTCGCCACACCGTCGAACATGTAGCTGACGATAAAGGTCACTTGCATCAAGATTGCGTTCGCAGCAAGCACATCAGAACCAAGCTGAGAGCCCACACGCGCCATCATGTTGAAGAACACCAATAGACACACAGTACGAAGCAGCAGATCCATATTGGAAGACGCAATGACTCTGAAATCTTTACGCGTCATTTTTGCTGTTTGAATGTAATCAAACAGCGGGAAGCGACAAGTTTTCAGCACCAGTACCGCACCAATAACAAACGTCGAAATTTGCGCGATAAGTGTCGCTACCGCAACGCCAGCAATGCCCATATCGAAGTACAACACAAAGACGATATCCAGCACGATGTTCAGCACGTTACCAAACACTTGCGTGAACAAGGTTTCTTTGGCTTTCGCCTGCCCCATCAACCAACCAATCACGGTGTAGTTCAGCAGTACAAATGGCGCACCAAAGATCATGATATCGAAGTAAATCTTAGCGTTTTCTGCCACGACGGCATCAGGGGAGATAATCAGCTCTGCCCCCATCCAAATCACGGACTGCAACGCAATGAAAATCAAGCCAAGGCAGAGCGAAAGCACGAAAGGACGCAATAAGCTGCTCGCTTGATCCTCTGGGCTATTTTTACCTAATGCGATTGCACTTTGCCCGGTAGTACTGACGCGGAAGAAGCCAAACAGCCAATACAAGGTATTCATGATGACGGTGCCTATCGCTACACCACCAATCATCTCAGCCACACCGAGTTTACCGATCACCGCGGTGTCCACCGCCCCCAATAATGGCTGGGTAACAGTAGAAACGATGAAAGGAAATGCGATTTTAAAATAGTCTTTATGAGTCAGGGACATCTTAAATTATGAACAGGATTAATTTTTATAAGGTCGCTATCATATGCGAATGGCGTCCGAACATGAACCAAAGTTCGCCAGCAAGGAATAGCATTGATAATTGATACAACCAGCAAACGTATTCTCATACCAAAGCTTGAAATAGGATAACAACTTATGAGAAAAGCCAAGTTAACTGCATATAAATGAGTTTCTAGTTTGGAAAGATTAGCGTTTGGTTGAGCATGGCAGATCAGAATGTATCTGCCATGTCATAACGGTAGTGATTGGTGAAAAGAGACCGTACAGATGATATTTAATGCTTGTGGATTTCATCTGACAATGTTTAGGTCGATACCAAGCCTTATGTTCTGTAAAGCACCTTCACAACATGCCAACCGAACTTGGTTTTAACTAAATGCGGCGTTAACACTTCGCCAGAAAAGCACACTTTGTCGAATTGAGGTACCATTTGACCACGGCGGAATTCACCAAGGTCACCACCGCGTTTGCCTGACGGGCAAGTTGAATACTTCTTCGCTAATGTCTGAAACTTTGCGCCTTTTTTCAGTTGCTTGATTATGTCTTCCGCTTGCTCTTTGTGCTTCACAAGAATATGTAATGCGGCTGCTGTATTTGCCATTGTTCTATCTCTCACTATTCTGGTCGCGCAAGTGTACCCAATCCTTTTTAACAGACCAAACATTTCTTAATAATAGCTCAGCGGTAAAGGCCCAAATACACGAGGAATATAAAATCGTCTACATAATGAGTTTAAAATACAAACAAGTTTTGCTCAGTTAATCACTATTCTCTAAAAGATTGTCTAAAAAGCTCACATTTGTCTCTCCGATGGTTGAAGCCTTCGTCTGATAAGATTAGATTAGACACAATTCGGTGGTATTTATAAGGTTATTTTCATGGCAAAAGTCGTTAGCAAAGCGAATCAATCTCAGGGCATGTTGATGTTTAAGCTCACCCTGCAACAGAGTTTCGCTATCGGTACGCTAAAAGTCCGTGAAATCGTCCCGTACATGCCAACGACAAAGATCCCTTACTCGCATCATCACGTCATTGGAACCGTTACGATACGTAACTTAACAGTACCAGTGATCGATATGTCAGCGGCTGTTGGCTTTCGTCCTATTAGTGAAGAAGAATATAAAAGCTGCTACTTGATCGTGACAGATTGCTTGCGAACCGTGGTTGCGTTTATGGTTCGTAGTATAGAGAAGATCATTGAGTGCGATTGGAAAGCTATTGAAACGCCACCTCCGAGCGCTGGAAAAAATATTTTCGTGACTGGAATTACTCGCTACGAGGACAAAACTGTTCAAATGCTGGATGTGGAGCTGCTACTTTCCAAAATTTATCCGCAGTACGAGAATTCAAAGATCCCAATGCTGACAGATATTGAGCGAGAACGCCTAAAAGCACTCAGTATTCTATTGGTGGATGACTCTTCCATCGCTCGTAAACAGCTGTGTGACGCACTCGATAGCATCAATATTGGGTATCAAATCTGTAAAAATGGTTTAGATGCATTGGAACTGATGAAAAGTGACGCTGCGGCTCATCGCCCAATTGATATTCTGGTCAGCGATATTGAAATGCCCGGATTAGACGGTTATGAATTAGCATTTGAAGTTCAGAATAATTCCTCTCTGAACCATTCATACCGCATTTTACATACATCGTTATCGAGCGAAATCTGTGTAGACAGAGCTCACCAAGTTGGCGCGCATGAGGCACTTGAGAAATTCAATGCAGGAGAACTAATCGAAGCGATGCTTCGCGGAGCAAAAGAGCTAGAAGCCAAAGCTATGACTTCTTAACTCTTATTGGACGAGTTGATTTGAGAATATAATGCAGTACTTGTCCTATCCCTGATGCTCACATCCGCTAATTTCTCAGCTCACTTCTTTGGCATCGCGTAACTACGAGAAACGAATTCCGTCTCTTTGACTTGGTGAGCATGATTAATATAAGAAGCTAGGCTGTAAAGTACATTCGCTAATAAGTTCGCGTAACGAAACAAAATAGGTGCGGGCTGCTTCTTACCTGTATGTTCAACGGCAACTAATGCTCGTACCGTTTTTTTAGCTTGGCAACGGCACAAATGCAATTGACTGGCTGCCGGGTGCCCTCCGGGTAGAACAAAGCCTTTGAAGCCGCCATCAATACGTTGCTTGAGCAAAGCATAATCGGCCTTTAACTCTTCGACTTCCGTCTCTGTAATCGCTAATTTTCCGCGAACCGAGCCATTTAGATGATAAACATTAGGCTGCATTCTTGTCAGTATATCGCGGCTAAACTCGTCCAACTCCATAGCGAGAACAAGGCCAATACGACTACAAAGTTCATCTGCTGTAATTTCAAAGTCACAAACCGGACTGTCCTCGTAAATAAACGGATAGCAAATCTCGCTCAATTCCTTGCTTACAGGTTTCATGCTTTTGTTCCAATATAAAAAAGGGAGTCAGTATAACCTAACTCCCTTTAAACGTTCATTATGCCAAATGATCGACATTCATATGATCGGTTTACAATCAAGCACTTTCGACTTTCTTGTGACCTTCTTGAAGGTGAACAAAATCTACTAAATCATCACCAGACACTTGATACGCCTGACCAAAACCTTTAACAAATAGCCCCGATTCTGGCTTTAAGTTGAACAAAACGAAATCCTCTAGCTGGCTTAGACCATCAATAATCTCACCAAAACGCTCTTTCATTTGTCCAACAACTTGTTGCCACATCTCTGTGTCTCGCTCAACTACATTTGCTACCGCATCAAAAGTTAAGCGCTTACGAGCAAACAGCTGCTTTGAAGACTCTTCATCTTCGATCATCATCAATGAAACATTTGGATTTTCTAAAAGGTTACGGGCATGACGAGCGATTTTAGAAATGAGAACGAAATAACCTTCCTGGTTTTGGACATAAGGCGCGTAGCTTACATTCGGGCGACCTTCTGCATCGACAGTTGCAAGCTGAAGTGTACGACGCTCCTGACGGAACTCTTTGATCTCTGGCCCTAAACGACCTTGCAAACGCTCTTGTTTAACTTGTTGATCCATATTGATACCTGACTTTACTAATTAGTATTCGAGTTAAGCCTCGATTATGTTTGTGATTATTTTTTTAATTCGGCTTGTAGGGCGCGAAATGCGGTGACTTGCTCTTCAATCAACTCGCGCTTTTCGTTACGGCCTAAATAAATCTTGAAAATATTGCTTCCGCACTCTGAGAAAAAACCAAAATAGTGACTCTCTCTACCCATAAACGGTTTACTGACTAATGCGACATTTTTAACGTTATCTAATTTAAGGTGGCCGTGCAGTTCACCTTCTCTACCCATTAAATTGTAATAGCCACGCGCCACTTTTCCTTTTGGAAACGGCGCTTTAACTTCAAAGATAGAACCAAAAGAGTGGACGATGGTCGTCACCGGGCCAAAACCAACCAAACTTTCTAAGATGCTTTGCGCTTGCTCTCCTGGTGCAATAGCCACCATTTCCTGAGGTAGAGCCGCAACAACCTCAAACTCGGAAATGCCAAGACGCTCTGCCATCGCAGCTGGCAATAATTGTGGTTCTTGCTCTAGTAATACTTCAACTTGTTGCTTGATTGATTCCATTGTGTCTTCCGTTTTTGTTCAATTTGTTTTCATTAATTATTGGATGCTTTCGGTACGGTTTCGTTCATCTCTGACGTGAGTACCTGAATACAACTTTGAGCCAATGACACAGCCCAGAAGCTGCCTGCAAGAGTAAGGACTGCGCTACGTTCATGTAGTTGTACTAAGCCTTTCGCTTGCCACACTTTAAATAGAGGCAATAAAAACCCGAACGCGTCCTCTCCCATAAATGATGGAAGTTGATTTGCTTGAACAATGCCACGGTCAAACGCAGATTTGAGTGCAGAAAAAAGTGGTTCTAGAGGGCTTTGCTTCATCATCATCGCGATGGTGCTTTGACCTTCTTTGACCGCTTTAATATAGGTCTCTAGTGTGCGGTGTTGCATCATCCCGTAGCCACCGATATTACCTCCAGCACCACAGCCAATTGGCAATACCTCTGCATAAGTCTTGGCTAAACTATTGTATAAACTACGCTCGCGGTTATCGATTGCCCAATGGTTCACACTCAGTTGCTTCATATGGTGTTTGGCCATAAAGTTCACACCGAGCTCATACATTCCCGCTTTTTCTGGTGTGGTCGCAGGTGGCGGGATTTTTCCCTTTTCTACGAGGTTGAGCATGGGAGCTGACCCACCAACCACTAACTGATACAAGTCCAGTCCGTGTGCGCCAGTCGAGAGGAAATCATTTAAATCTTGCTCTAACACTTCTTTGGTTTGATAAGGTAAGCCATAGAGTAAATCAATAATGACCGGAATTTTGTCTTCTTTGGCGATCTCGCTCACCCGTTTGAGGACATCTTCTCTATCATCTAAACGTTTTGCGCTGCGGCGCACTTGTGTATTAAAACTTTGCACACCAAAAGAGAAACGATTAAACCCACCGTCTAAAGCGCCTTGATACAACTCATCAGAAAAACGATTGATGCGACCTTCTAAGGTGATTTCGCAGTCTGCGGCCAAAGGAAAGTGGTCTCGGATAGCCTGGCCTAACACACGAACCTGTATTGGAGATAAATCCGTTGGCGTTCCGCCCCCGATATATACGGCGTGAAAAATACCATTTTGTGTCCAAGGTAATGCCGCTTTCTCTCTAAGCTCCTGCATTAATGCTTCAAAGTACTCATCAACCAGTGTGCGACTTGCAGCATTTTGAAAGAAGTTACAAAAAGTGCAACGAACGCGACAAAACGGAACATGAATATAAAGACAGCGCTTATTGGTCGCTTTAATTGAGTTAGCCGTAATACTCGAAAAAATCGCCTGTTGTTGAGACGAGGGCACAGGTACGCTCGCTCCCCCGGCATGTGCAGAATGCTTCTTAACAAAAGCAAATCGCAATGGATCAGGACTATCACTGCCCAACACTGATTCATCAAGCTTATCGATATCGACGCTCATATATACTCGCTTAACTCCCATCATGTAAGGGATGGAAGCTGATCTTAAAAATTCTGCAAGAATCATAATTTGAGCGTAATGATAATGCAATTGATAATTGATCTTATTTCCATTGTAAGTAATAATCTTCCCAAGTTTTCATAGTTTCCCGAGATATTCCGTGAACGTACAAAGATATGTCATTGCAGGAGGTGCTTCCCTTGTCATCCATGCCGCACTTCTTTTTGTTTCTCAAGAGACAAAGGTGTTCGCGATGCCGGCTGGAAACCCAGCAAGTTCGGTAAGTCTAAATCTTGTGTCTGCTCCTCCCGCTGTCGAAAAATCTACACCAGAAAATGTAGCGCCATCAAAAGAGCAGCAGCCTCAAGACCAACCTGAACCAGAAAAGAAAATTGTAAAAAAACAGGTCGTCAAGAAAGACGCTGTTAAGAAGAAGGTAGTAGAGAAAAAACCTGAACCGGTTAAACAATCTAAACCTAAAGCGGTCGAGCCCACCAAAACCGTAACAAAGCAAAAGGTTCAGCCCGAAGCGAAACCAAAGAAAAAAACGGAACCAGTGAAGAAAGAGACGGTAGCTCAACAATCCGCACCTGCGAGCCAATCCAAAGGGGCAACGTCTCAGCCTGTCTTGGTCGACAAACCAACGTTTGTGAGTCAACCAACACAACCCCGTTACCCAAGATCTGCACAAAGACGCGGTATTGAGGGTGTAGCCTTGTATGAGATATGGCTAGATGAGAATGGTAACCAGATTAAACAGGTTTTGATTGAGTCTTCCGGCACAGAGTCGCTAGATGCCTCAGCACTTCGTGCGATCAAACAGTGGCAATTTACACCACATATTTCAGGTGGGCTAAAAGTCGCTCACCGAGTACAAGTACCTGTTCGTTTTAAGTTGGATGGATAATGGAACAACTACAAGAATTACAAACTCAATTTGGGCTGATGACATGGCCTTTGATCATTTGCTCAGCTCTAACGGTGATGATCATCGCCGAGCGATTATTCCATGTGTTAATTAGCCTTGGTGTAGGAAAGCGAGCCATTCGCCAAAAGCTCACAGGATTAGACCCAACAAATGGGAGCGAGCTTGAAGCACTTGCTGAAGAGTTGTCGAATAAGCGGCCGCTTCTGTACCGTGGTGTTGCGATGTTGCTTGCTCATCATTCTTTCTCGAAATCTTTAAGAGAGGATGCCGCAGGTATTTGGCTGCAAGAAAAACGCCATCAGCTGCATTCCGGCCTTCGTTTGCTGACGCTGATTGGCGTCATCAGCCCTTTAATTGGCTTGCTTGGTACGGTACTTGGCTTAATTGACATGTTTAAAGGCATCGCGGTTTCAACGGGGAATATCACTCCGAATGATTTGGCTGACGGCCTAGGTCTTGCTATGCGCACCACTGCCGCGGGTCTCATTATCGCACTTCCTGCCATTTCAGGAGCGCAGATCATTGGTTTGTGGGCGGATCGTGTAATCGCCAAGCTTGAGCACACTTTAAACTACGTCAACTTATGGCTTGAAGGTATCTCGTTACAGCATGTCTCGCCAGACCACTCAAAAGTAACACTGCGCTCTTCTGAGAAGATTGAGGCAGCAACTAAATGATTAAAACACCACAAGAAAATAGTCGTAACGGTTTAACCCCCGATTTAACACCGCTGTTAGACATTATTTTTATCGTCATGGTTTTCCTGATGTTAACCGCAGCGGTCAAACTCGATTCATTAGACGTCAATTTACCAAGCACAGAATCTCAGGCTGTTGCAGATGTCGATAAGCAATCCATCACGGTAAATATTCTTAAAGACGAGCCTTACTGGGCTATTAACGGCAAGACATATATCGATTGGGACAACTTTACCCTCGCGCTGTTAGAAGAGAGTAAGTCAAGCGATAAACCGATTGTAATTGGAGCAGAAAAAACCGCGAATATTCAGTCGCTAGTACAACTTCTCGGCTTTTTACAAGAAAACGGAATTCAAGCAACTCAGTTACTCACTGAAGAGCCATCATAAAAATAAGTAAGATAGAGATCCTTTCAAAATGAAGAACACACGCATCACTATTCATGCTGTTGTCACGGCAGCTATTTCCCTACTTGCGAGTAGTCAACTTTTTGCCAATGAAACGCCATCCTCAGAGCGCGTTGTTAGCGCAGGCAGCGCCGTCACTGAACTCTTGCTTGAACTCGACGCTAAAGATAGCTTGGTTGCTATCGACGTCACCAGTCAATTACCAAAAGGAATGGAACTGCCTAAAGTGGGCTACCACCGTCGTCTTTCAGCGGAGGGGTTGCTCGCCTTACGTCCGACAAAAGTCATTGGTTCTGATGAGATGGGGCCGAAAACAACATTGAGCCAATTGAAATCGGCTGGCGTAGATGTAGAAATCGTTAATACTGATGCAAATGTCGAGGGCCTTTATCAACGTATTGATCAAATTGCGAACCTTATGGATCGCAAAGCTCAAGCTGAAAGCTTAAAGCAAGATGTCCAGGCGCAAGTACAAGCACTCAATGCAAACCAACCTGATCAAGCGAAGAAAAAGAAAGTGCTCTTTCTGCTGATCCATGAAGGGCGACCTGCAAATGTTGCGGGCTCACAAACGACACCCGATGCAATTATTCAACTCGCCGGCGGACAAAACCCAGCCGCTACACAACTCTCGTCTTACAAGCCTCTATCCACAGAAGCGATGGTAGAGATGCAGCCTGACGTGATTCTTGTTAGTGGTCGCAGCTATGAAACGTTGGGTGGTGCCGATGCAATTTTAAAAGCAATGCCGCTTCTTGCTGCAACACCCGCTGGAAAGAACAAAGACATCATAACGATTGATGGCCATGCTCTGGTAGGTGGTTTGGGCCTTAAAAGCCTTGCAGAAGCCAAACGCTTGAATGCACTGCTTTACCCATAGAGACAAGACATGTTGTTAAGACGCATCCCCCTTTCAACGACGTTATCAGTGCTTAGTGGATTTTTAGCATTTATTGCTATCGCCTCTATTACCGTTGGCCCAATGAACATTAGCTTTGCTGACAGTTTGCGTAGCCTAACGGGAGGCAGTTCTGATCTCGCTCCTCACATTCAGTTGGTCATTAACGAAATCCGATTGCCTCGCACCATTTTGTGTATGTTCATCGGCGCCATTTTGGCAATTTGTGGTGTGGTTATGCAGGGCTTGTTCCGTAACCCATTAGCCGAGCCAGGTATCATTGGTGTGTCTGCTGGCGCTGCTCTTGGTGGTGCATTCGCTATTGTTGTATTTGCTGAATTTAGCCAAAACTATCCGCAACTAATGAACTTAGCGGCTCTGCCTCTTTTTGCTTTCATTGGCGGTGCACTAACGACTATTCTCGTTTATAAACTCGGCACAAGTAAGTTTGGTACCTCAGTTACAATTATGTTGTTAGCCGGCGTTGCCATCAGCGCGCTCTCGGGTGCTGCGATTGGCTACATGAACTTTATCGCAGATGATCAGATGCTGCGAGACTTGACGCTTTGGTCGATGGGCTCATTAGCTGGTGCAAATTGGTCAGGGATTGCTCTATCTGCTGTAACACTCGTCATCCTATTGCTCTGGTTTCAGAAGAAGTCGATGGCGCTGAATGCTCTGTTGTTAGGGGAATCAGAAGCAAGACACTTAGGAGTTCCGGTTCAAAAACTCAAACGTCAGCTTATTTTACTTTCTGCACTGGGTGTTGGTATTACGGTGAGTATCAGTGGTGCAATTGGCTTTATTGGGCTCGTGATTCCTCACTTAGGGCGCATGCTCGCTGGGCCTGACCATCGAACGCTATTACCAATATCTGCCTTAATGGGAGCACTGCTTCTTACTGCCGCAGATATGTTTGCTCGTGTTGCCGTGGCACCAGCTGAATTACCAGTTGGAATCGTGACCGCATTGATTGGTGCGCCCTTTTTCATCTACTTATTGTTCCAGCAAAAAGGGAAGATTTTGTAATGAACCAGATCGTTTTATCGGGGAAAAACATTTCGATGACGTATGGCAACCGTGTGGTGCTCGATGACATCAACATTGATATCCGAGCTGGTGAAGTGACCGCCCTACTCGGCCCCAATGGCGCAGGTAAAAGTACTTTGCTCAAGCTTCTATGCGGTGAGATCTCTTCGAATCATCACATCACCTACTTCGGTAAACAAAAGCATGATTGGGAGCCTGAAAAAAGCGCCAAACATATTGCAATGCTCCCGCAGCACAGCACCTTAACCTTCCCATTTCTAGCCAGAGAAGTAGTAGAGCTGGGGGCAATACCGCTATCACTGTCCAATAAAGAAACCACTAAACTGGCTTTACATTACATGGAACAAACCGACGTATTGCATTTAGCAGAAAGCCTGTACCCGTCTTTATCTGGTGGAGAAAAGCAACGACTGCATCTAGCACGAGTGATGACACAACTACATCAATCTGGCGAAAAACGAATCTTAATGCTTGATGAACCTACCTCAGCGTTGGATCTCGCCCATCAACACAACACGTTAAAAATTGCTCGTGAAACGGCAAAAGCACAGAACGCTGCGGTGGTTGTGGTGTTACATGACTTGAATCTAGCCTCTCAGTACGCAGACCGCCTTGTACTCTTGCATAACGGGAAACTAGTTTGTGATGACACGCCATGGAATGCACTAACGTCAGAGCGCATTGAGCAAGTTTATGGCTATCGATCTATTGTGACAAAACATCCGACGCTAGACTTCCCTCAAGTGCATGCCGCAGCATAAAGCGTATCTCCTCTAAGCCGTCTCTAAAACACTTTGATACGACAAAGGCCCGCAATATGAGAATTGCGGGCCTTTGCTTTGATAGTGGCAGAATTTGGGGCTTTAAAGGCTATTACTTGCTCATTTGGATCAATGATCGACCAATCAACCACTCAAGCTCTTTGTCACCACCCGCACCAAACTGGCTTTCAACCATTTTGTATAAGCGGTCAATACCATTAGCAGCAAATTCTTGCGCATTTTCAGCGGTGACAATGTGATGGAATAGCAGTCGTAAAATCGCGAGAAACTCAGCATCTTCCAGCGCTTTAATCCAACTTTGTGAAAATGCATTTAATCCTTTATCAAACTCTAAGTGTTCAATAAACATTTTAAAGATACGGCCATCCAGTGCGGCGGTGAAGTCCGTTTTCTTAGGGAAGTGATGGCTAATACCGGTACGCGATATACCTGTCTGCTGGCTTAGCGTCGTGTACGACATTTTGTCGTAACCTAATCTGAGTAGCTGATCAATAACGGCATCCATGATCTTTTGGATAGTGATTTCGGTATCTTCTTTACTACGCTTTGGCATATTTTAAGCTCTTCTCTTTGTAAATCCATCTAACTCACTATTAAATGAGGCCAGAATGAAATCATTCTTAGCATTATACCCGGCTCGCCGATGCGGTTCGATTAGCGAAAACCTAGAAATCAGGTTGCTAAGCACTGCACTTGAAAGCGCTTTGGGTATATGTATTGCGACTATTTAATATCATGTCGAGTTCCAAACCATAACGTCTTTACACTGCGTAATGTGTAATTTTCAGTTATGTTTTTGTCAATACATGCTACTCAAAATAAGGCGAAAAGTTAGTCTCATCAAAACCTTGCGCCAATTATTCATCGAAACTATTCAAAGACCAAGAATGATAATTATTAAAAATAATCAATCAAGAAATAGTCTTATAAATTAACCATTAGTTCAACTGGACTGAGCAAAATCTCGTCACTATGTTCGTTAATTGATTTTAAATGTTGATATATATCACATTAACGTTCTTGATGATTTAGTAATCCAATCTTTAACCCTTACTTAACAAGTGCCTACTCTGTTCCTTTTTTACGCAAAAGTCGTCATTTTTGTAGATACAGATCAAATACCTGATAGAATACCCTTAGTATTTACAAGAGGATTCGTTATGAGTGTCGAATTAGAAAAAAACCAAGTATGTGAGGCCTGCGGCTGTGCTGGCGAGATAGGCTTTATCATCAAAGAAGGTGACGAAGTTGCCGACGTAACGGTTTTCGCACAGACAAAAACAGAGCTAGAGTCTGAACTACAAAAATACATCGAGCTCGCTAAATCAGTATGTGCTGATGTTGAATACAATGTTTCAGAAATAACCGAAGAATCTAACCAAGCGACGGCTCGATTCAAATTTGAAGTAAGTGCTGAAAAACTTATCTTTGAATTAAAAACTCGCTCACTCGCGCGTTAATGAAAAAAGCGAGCATGATGCTCGCTTTTTATTTTTCCAATCTCTTAATCTTAAACCGCTCTAAATGAAACAGACAACTTCGGCGCGTTTATTTATCTTTTTTGAACACGGCCCACTTTAACGAGCCATTGGTTTCAAAATCGTTCTCAGCGGTACACATCAGTAATACGCCTTCAACATTAATCACGGCCCCTGTGGTGTAGGCTTTATCATCGTAGTAACAGATACGCTGACCTACCTTACCGTCAGCAACTATTAGCGCTTTGTTTTCTGGTGTACTGTATGATTTAGCAAAAACGGAACCCGACAGCAGTACTGCAAAAACACCAGCGGTAAAAATAGATACACTTTTTAACTTCATGAAAATCTCCCTCAAACCTCAATAATACTAACAAGGACCCTTGTGAAGTTCTTGGAAGAATCTCATATTATTCAAATATCTACTGATATTTTTCTCACCTCTACACTTGGGTCTGCTTCACATTCAATCATTTAATTTATCTCATTTTAGTAAGCTTGAAGTTACTTAGCTCAGTAAAGAAGCGCACTTTTAACGTGTATCTCTAATTTGAATATTTAAGTTATGAATCAAAAACTGTGAGCAAAAAATGCATAATAGGTTTATTTAAGTATAAGATAAGCACCTGTTGATCTCGGTATTTAACTAACTCTTTGACTATGCGTTTTGTTTCCCTATGCCTTACTTCAATCCTACTCTGCTCGTCTCCTTTGGCATATGAGCTAGATTACTATTCTAAGTTTGGTCACATCGATAATTACGGCAATCTTGATCTTAGAAACAAGCCTTACACCCAACTACCCTCTGGCCTAGTGGTAAAGGGCAACTTAAACATCTCACAAACCCCTATCAAAACCTTGCCTAAAGGGCTTGATGTTGAAGGCAGTCTGGAAGCAACTAACAGCGCACTCAAAGTTATTCGCTCAGGAACAAAGATAAAAGGCTATGCAAACCTACTAGGTAGTAAGATCGAAAACTGGCCTAAAGGCATCAAACTAGGCGGTTACCTAAATCTGACAGATACACCGTTAAAAGCGCTTCCAGCTAAACTTCGAGTAAAAGGTGATCTAAGTGTTATTCGCACTCCCATTTCTGAACTTCCTGAAGGATTGGTGGTTGATGGTAATCTTTATATTGGAGGATCAGCGCTGAAAGTATTTCCAGACACAATGACGGTGAAAGGGAATATCTATTTAGGTGGTAACAGGATCACCAAATGGCCTAGCAATTTAACCCTTGGTGGCGCCGTCGCACCTTAAAGAGCAGATAAACAAAAGCCCCGTCAGACCGAGGCTTTAAGGCATTCTGAATCAACGAGTTCAGTGACGAAGATTACTCTTGGTTATTCACAGGATTAGCATAGCTCGCCACCAAATAAGGTCTTGCGCCTTCAGGTAGCTGATCCAACTTATCCGCGAGATGACGCTTAACCGCTTCCGTAATGATGCTCGAATCTTCATGCCCAGCAGCTAACAAGTTGATTGGGTACAATTTGTAGTTGTTGTGAATTTGGCGGTCGATTTCACCAGCAAGAGATTCCGGCGTTTCAAACTCTTGCTCAATCACATCACCAAACGCAACATGTACACGGCCTTTATAGCCAACGATACCTTGAATGATGCTTTCGATATCTTCAAATTCGCCTTTTTCATAGCGGCCATTTTCTGCTTTTTCGTACAGCTCTTTTGCTTTGGCAATGTCACATGGATCATTTTCATAGGCAATCGAGACAGGAACGATTTTCAGAGAACGCGTGTACTCACCAAAGCTGATCTTTTGTTTACGACCTTCAACATGGAACATTTTTAAAATCGCAGGATCAGTAAAGTCGTTTCCATCTTTAGCACGACCTTCCTTTTGGGCAATCCAAATTGAATTGCCAGTATCAAGCGAATGTTTGATATAGCTTGACAGTTGTCCCAATGCTTTCATCATTTCTCTAGGCGCCTTAGCAGAGCGCTTAACGATGAAGCTCTTATTGAGTCGCATCAATTCTGTCGCACATGGCTTCTTCAGCAGGTTATCGCCAATCGCTATACGAACTGTACGGTGCCCACTTTGGTACAAGCCATAATTTACGAGCGCAGGGTCCATCGCAATATCACGGTGGTTAGAAACGAATAGGTATGACGTGTTTTTATCCAGCTTATCCAAACCAGAAAAAGTGACGCCATCCGTTGTCTTATTCAATGTATCTTTCAGATACTTCTTCACTTCAATCTGAATTGCTTCGACAGAATCAAGCTTGCTCCACTTGGCTTTCAGGTAGATGCGCAGGATCGGGCTCATTAGCGTTTTGAACCACGCTGCTTTATTAGCAAAGCGATGTTCTAGGATAGCAGTGATAAATTCATCATCTTGGATTAGACGATCCAGCGCTGCTGGAATTTCTTCGTCGTTGTAAGGACGAATTTCAATATAAGGATCGGTATTGGCTGTCATTGTTCATTACATATCAAAAAAAGCTGGCACATTTTACGCATAGTTTTGCTGACAAGCAGCATTTCAACCCATACTTTTAACATGGTCATACCAGTTAAGCCACCATTTATCATGCTAAAAAATTCTCTCTGCAGGTTGGAATCGTATGGGTTTAACGTTACCCTTAGCGCCAAAAAACACTGGTACTCATAATGAACTACGCAATTGAATTTCACGACGCTAAATACCCCTTTCTTGATGTAGCTGCGCGTAAAAAAGCATTGAAGCACAGTCTACTGTCTGTCATCGAAGGGTTAGCCGTCATTAAATTGGGTAAGCAGGAGTATGCCATTGAACCAGGCCAATATTTTTGGATTCCTCAAGGATGTTTGAGCTCCCTCACCTTTTTACCTAATTCTCGTGTATATCGTTGTGATTTTTCTGTGCGTTTAAATGACGACTTCTCACAACAGGCGGGCTTTGTGAAGCCTTCACCGCTACTAAAAGCGCTCGTCGAGAAGCTAGCAACAACTGCCGAACGCTCGGATCTGCAAACCGATCTACTGACAGTAGTAAGACATGAAGTATTGACGCTGTCTCCTAAACTAGCGCACTCAACGTTAACGAGAACCATCAATCAATGGACTCCTGGCTGTGACATGAATATTTCTAAAGAGCTTTGCTTGGTACTAACACTACGTGAAGCAAGAAAAATGAAACTGTCGGGGAAGAAGGAAGAGCAAATTGTTGACTCTCTTTTTGCTGGTAACACCGAAGAATATGAACAGCTTTGCTTTTTAGTCTTTGGAGAAGCGCTATAACTTGCTCTTTAACAAGCTACGTTTTCAGCATTACGTAGAGTTACGGATACAGAAAGTAGAGATTCAAGTAAAAACAAAAAGGGCGTACATTGATAATGTACGCCCTTTTTTCATTTGCTTGAGATGTCTAGAAAGGTACTTCTATCTGCATCATCCAGTCAGCGTCATAATATTCGTGCCAACGATAATCAAACCGCATTCTTGGCTGTCCGTCTGATTTATCACCAAAACCGACGCTGAACATCAACCCGTGACTACGAAGCCACTCTTCTGTATCCATTTTACTCTCTTCGTCTCGGAGCTCTTCCGGCATCCAAAAACCAAGACCAAAGTAATTCTTTTCTAAGTTTTGAGTTAGAAGTGGGGTGTCTTCCGGCTTAATCGCCCACTCCTCCCAATAGTTTTCTGTTGGTCCTTCAAGCTTCGCTTCCGCTGCATACCAAATCAATGCTTCAGTACTTAACACGCCGATGGAATCTAAAATTTCTTCACAGATTGGAAGCGTGTTATCTTCAAACACCACGGAACGATCAGAAAAATAGTTACACGCGGAATGAGCTTGTGTCACCACAAGCAGCGCACATGCACTAAATAAAACGACTCTGACCATGAAAATCTGACCTCTCAGTTCCCAGACAATGTTTCTCTGTATAAGCCTTTACTAAGTAATAAATCACTTACGGAAGGTGTTGTATAGGCGCCGATCTCTTCACCCTCGGCCAATGCTTTGCGAATATCTGTGCTTCTGACTTTTACTTTTTCAGGACATGCCATAACAGTCCAACGTTCCGTAATCTCTTCAGCTCTACTAAATTTAGCAAATTTGAAGAAATTATCAGGACCAATGACAAAAGTTATATCGGCAGATGGGTAGATTTCTTGAATTTTTTCTAACAACGCATAGGTCGTCACACTTTGTCCAGGTTGGTATAAAGCTTGCTCCGCATCAGAACGCTGAACATTAGAAAGCCCCATATCCTTGATGAACACATCAACCATTTTGCACCGAGTTGGGTAATCAAGCATGTTCTTGCCCCAAGCATGTGCAATGCTTGGCTCAAGTAGCACGAGATCAAAGTGGCTCAAAGACTCAATAACACTTTTATGCCCTAAACTAGGTGGGTTAAATGCACTACCAAAAATGGCGATTTTTTTCATATCCGGTGATTACCTGGTTGAAGAGAGTTTTCTAATCTGATGATTTCGGTATGATACTACTAATCTTTACAGCTTTTGACCCTAAAGTCGCGTTTAATGAGCCTCAACTGTATGGTTTATCACCATTTGAGCAAATGTGCTTTAGAGTCTGAAATATTTGCAGGAAAAGGAACCCTAAATGGAACAATCCATCCGTGACGAAATGCGCGTACTCCCTTCAATTGATCCGCATTTTGAAATTGAACGCCGTGTCGCTTTTATTAAGCGTAAATTGCAAGAAGCGGGCTGTAAGTCTCTTGTTCTTGGCATCAGCGGTGGCGTTGACTCAACGACATGTGGTCGTTTAGCTCAGTTGGCTGTAGACCAGCTGAACGAAGAAGCGGGCAACAATAGCTACCAATTTATCGCAGTTCGCCTGCCTTATGGGGAGCAAAAAGATGAAGATGAGGCTCAGCTCGCTCTGTCTTTTATCCAGCCAACCCATTCTGTATCGGTGAACATCAAAGCAGGTGTTGACGGGCTTCATTCGGCTTCTCACGTTGCATTAGAAGGCACAGATCTTCTACCAACTGATGCAGCAAAAGTCGACTTCGTAAAAGGCAATGTAAAAGCGCGTGCTCGCATGGTTGCTCAATACGAGATCGCGGGCTACGTAGGCGGCCTTGTTCTTGGTACTGATCACTCAGCAGAAAACATCACTGGTTTCTACACTAAATTTGGTGATGGCGCTTGTGACATGGCACCATTGTTCGGATTAAGTAAACGCCAAGTTCGTGAAGTGGCTGCTACATTGGGTGCACCTGAGCAACTAGTGAAGAAAGTGCCAACAGCAGACTTAGAAGAGCTTGCTCCACAAAAAGCAGATGAAGATGCCCTAAGCTTAACTTACGAGCAAATCGACGATTTCTTAGAGGGCAAACCCGTTCCACAGCAAGTGAGTGACCGTTTGGTAGCGATTTACAAAGCAACGCAGCACAAACGCCAGCCAATCCCGACGATTTACGACTGAGCGATATTTTCAGCTCTCTTTAAAACTCAAAACGCTGCTAAAAATAGCAGCGTTTTCTTGTCTAGGAACAGTTTTTGTCGAAGGACAAAGACGTTCTCGCCTAGTTGGTTACTGTTACGTCCGTCTCTGGCACAGCACAACACGCCAATACGGTTCCCATTGCACGTTCCTCATCAGTCAACGCGGGCACGTTCGGATGATGTACTTGACCCGACGTAAGCTGAACCTTACACGCGCCGCATAAGCCAGCACGACAGCTATTGCTAACAACCTTCCCAGCATCCTCGAGCTGATCTAACAACGTTTTTTGGTTGTTGCCTACGACTTTAGTTCCATTAAAGTCAATAGCGAGACTTTTCTCTGGCTTTGACGTAAGAGAAGAAACTCCAAACGCTTCTTGATGGTAGTTTTCTTCTGGCAGCCCTTTTCTTAGCAGGAGATTTTTCGCTTTCTCCATAAAACCATCAGGACCACACACAAACACTTGGCGCTGTTCAACATCTTTGATTTGCTTAATGTGTGACAAACTTAAACGCCCTTTTAACCCAAACCAATCAACGGCAGGCTGCGTTAAACAGACTTTTACTTCTAGCCCTGGGTGCTCACGCTTTAACTGCTCCAACTCTGAGCGACAAGGAATATCATTTTCGGTCCGACATTGATGGTAGAAAACCACGTTCTCCAACTGATTATGATCCGCTAAGTAACGCACCATTGATAACATTGGTGTTACTCCGCTACCCGCAGAGAGTAACAGCAGAGGCTGCGCTTCATGCGTTTTAAGGTGGAACTGACCGTCAGGTTGTTCTGCCTCTAAAACATCACCGACTTGTAAGTTGTCTAAGAGTGAGTTAGAGACTCTTCCGCCCGCGATACGCTTTACAGAAATAGCATAACGACCCGGACGAGAAGGACTGGATGATAAGGTATAGCGTCGACCCACTTTCTTACTATCAATATTCACCTCTATTGGCAGGTGTTGTCCTGGCAAGTAATTAGGCAACGAACCTTTGTTTGGCTCTAACCATAAGGTCACAAAGTCTTGGGCAATTTCTTCACGCTCAACACATGTAAGCTTCATGCGCACTGGCGAGTTATCTGCGTAAAACTCCGGCTCTTTGTACTCCAATACTTCAACTTTATCGCCTTGACGAATAATGCCTTCATTTCGCGCGACAAGATTCTGGCCAAAGAACACACCACCGACATCGTTTGCACGGAACTGTTGCAAGGTTTTGAGCGGCTCTTTGCTCTCACGGAATGTGCCTCTTTGGGTATTCACCGTAGTCAGGATACAGCGCTCGCAAGGTTTGAGAGACTCAAACTCTACCTCACCGATTCGTATGCGCTTCCATGAATCTTCTTCAAATGGCTTAGTATCAGAGACAACTAAGTTAGTACGAAACTGATCCATTGAGTGCAGCTCTGAACTTCTTCGATTCAGCTCATCAAGTGAAGCTTGGCTGATCACTAAAACCGGATAACCATCAGCAAAACTGACGTTTTGACCTAGCTTTTCACGGACACGATTCGATTGCTCACCACTAAATAACAACTCAACGCGCTGCCCCAAAACACGACTAAACCAGTCATCTGCATCATCTGTCGTGGTATAGGCAGTAAATGTATCTTTCCAAACCGTTGCAGGTGTCTCCTGCATTTTGAAATCTTGGTAACGGATTTTAAGTGGCTCCATACCCAAACTACTAAACACCACTCCATCGGACAATAAGGCAGACTTAATGGTTACCATTTGCGGATACTTTCGCGCAGTGATCATCGAGCCATCAGCTTTCGCAATCATAAAGCGACGATCGAAGCTCAATCCTTGCTTCTCAACCCATACGGACGACAGCGATAATCCGCCAACTGACTTAACCGGAAAAACATTAATTTGGGATAAAACGGGTTGCGACATTGCCTTCTTCCTACGGGTGTTTTTTATTTGTTGCGGTATTGTATACTCAAATCACATTAAGTTGCAGAGTCTACTGCCTCTTCATCCATCGCAACTTTCTCGAAACCATATTCTTATAAATTTGGTTTTAGTGACAAGTATTTACTACACTCAACATTCGCGTTTTTTAACACCGTTCTGACCAAATACCGTTTGATAAAGTGTGATACGACACACATAATTCACCCAAGTTATCACTACTCCCATTTATCGATTTGGAGCTTAATTATGGATACAAGAAAACTGGTTCTGATTTTGTTATGTATCTTTCTTCCGCCTGTCGCGGTGTTTATGGAGAAAGGTCTAAATAAAGACTTTTTGATTAATCTAATATTGACGTGTTTCTTCTTTCTACCAGGTACGATCCACGCGCTTTGGTTAACAATGAAGTAACCACTTACACTCTCACTCTTTATAAAATTGAAAAATGGGATGAAATATGAGGGCAATTCCTCTATCATCCTGTCGCCTAAGCGCAAGCGTTTGCTCAAAAGCAAATACGGCGCTTAGGCTCCAATCAGACAACTTTTCAATGGTGGGAGCAATTAATGACAACACTGACTATCACTCGTCCTGACGACTGGCACGTTCACTTACGCGATGGGGAAGTTCTTAAAGACACCGTTCGCGACATCAGCCGCTACAATGGCCGTGCGCTGATTATGCCAAATACCGTCCCACCTGTTACTACAACTGAGCTCGCCCTAGCCTACCGTGACCGAATTCTCAAAGAGCAACATGGCGAACAGTTTGAGCCTTTAATGGCGCTTTACCTTACAGATAACACGACACCAGACGAAATACGTAAGGCTAAAGCAACCGGACACATTGTTGCTGCCAAGCTCTATCCTGCAGGCGCTACCACAAACTCAGATTCCGGTGTGACCAATGCGAAGAACATTTACCACGTTCTCGAAACGATGGAAGAAGTAGGAATGTTACTTTTGGTTCATGGGGAAGTAACACATCACGATGTTGATATCTTCGACCGAGAGAAAGAATTCCTTGATACTGTCCTCGCTCCTATCGTCAATGACTTCCCTAATCTTAAAATCGTTCTAGAACATATCACCACCGCCGACGCAGCAAACTTCGTTAACAACGCCTCAGACAACGTAGCGGCTACCATCACTGCCCACCATCTTCTTTTCAACCGTAACCACATGCTTGTGGGTGGTATTAAACCTCATTTCTACTGTTTGCCAATTCTTAAGCGCGGAACCCACCAGCAAGCGCTGATCGAAGCAGCAACTAGTGGTAGCAAGAAGTTTTTCCTAGGTACAGACTCAGCGCCACATGCGAAAGGGGCAAAAGAATCGGCTTGCGGTTGTGCTGGTTCTTACACTGCACACGCAGCGATAGAGCTTTATGCAGAAGTCTTCGAAAAAGAAGGCAAGTTGGAAAACTTGGAAGCTTTCGCAAGCTTCAACGGTCCTGATTTTTACGGCATTGCACGTAACACAGATACAGTAACGTTAGAAAAATCCGCTTGGGATGTGCCAGAAACGATGCCATTTGGCAATGATATCGTTGTGCCTATTCGAGCAAATGAACAGATCGAGTGGAAAGTGAAGTAAGTACTTTACTGACGTTTCACCCATAAAACAGGGTCATGCTTTTTGTAAAAAGAAGTCATGACCCTTGTTATTATCGTCTCATGTTTTAGATGTGATTATTGACCACGAAGCTTTTCAACCATCGTCCATACCGCAACCACAACCAACCCCGCCACAAAGCCGATAATACCGTTCAGTAAAATAGGCAAAATGGCTGTAGCAACCGAATGACCACTAAAGTTCATAATAATCGGCTCTACAAAGTGATGAATGGCTGGCACGTTGTGCACCACAATTCCTCCACCCACCAAAAACATCGCAGCAGTTCCTACAATGGTTAACAACTTCATCAACTTTGGTGCAAAAGCGACCAAGGCCCCTCCGACTTTCGCCACCCAACCTTTACCGTTTGAGCGACTTTCAAGGTAAAGGCCTAAATCATCTAGCTTCACAATCCCAGCGACTAGTCCATAAACTCCACCCGTCATAATCACTGCAATTAAACTGACAACTAAAATTTGCGTAACAAGACTGGCTCCTGTCACGGTACCTAACGCAATCACGATGATTTCTGCTGAAAGGATAAAGTCTGTCCGAATCGCACCAGAAACTTTACGCTTTTCATACTCTTCTATCGACTCGCCAGTATTAACTAGCTCATCTTCTTCTTCGTGCGGATGCGAGTGAGGAAACACTTTCTCAAGTACTTTCTCTGCCCCTTCAAAGCAGAGAAATAAGCCGCCAATTAGCAATAATGGCATGATAAGCCATGGAATAATCGCGCTAATAAGTAAAGCTGAAGGAACTAAAATCAATTTATTTTTGAATGAGCCTTTTGCAACCGCCCAAACCACTGGAATCTCTCGCTCAGATGCAACACCAGACACTTGTTGAGCGTTTAACGCTAGATCATCTCCCAACACACCTGCGGTTTTCTTTGCCGCCATTTTTGACATTAAGGCGACATCATCAAGCACCGTGGCAATATCGTCCAACAGTGTGAGTAAACTTGCTCCAGCCATTTTTTGTCTCTTATATGAAATTGAGTAAGTAACAAAATGTAACACCAATGAATAACTCATCAAAGTGATGATTTTGCAAAGAATACCACCCCAAATGGTGTTTTATATTGCCGTAAAGATAAGACAGGTCTAGTCTTGTGATACCTTTCAGCAGTCAAAAGAAAAAGTATAGATGAAAAGTGGATACATTTACCCGATCGGTACTCCTGGCCAACCTTGGAACGAAGAAGAACGTAAAGCTTGGTTAGCAACGCAAGAAGTAAAACGTAGCTACCAAGATGAAGTCGTCAGTAAAATCGATGCCCTACGCGAGCGTTTTGATGTTGAACAATATGGTGCGCTCTCATACAACGAGGCACGCTTCCCTCTGTTTTGTATCAAAACACGCAATTGGGATTCAACTAAGCCTGTTGTGTTGGTCACAGGCGGCGTGCACGGTTACGAAACCAGCGGTGTACATGGCGCATTAAAGTTTGTAGAAACAGAAGCAGAGCGCTATGCAGAGCATTTCAATATTGTCGTTGCACCCTGCGTAAGCCCTTGGGGTTACGAGGTGATCAACCGCTGGAATCCAAACGCGATTGATCCAAACCGCTCTTTCTATAAGTATAGCCCTGCCGAAGAGTCCGCTAACCTCATAAAGCTCGTTGCAACTTTAGGCGATGTGTTAATGCACATTGATCTACATGAAACGACAGATTCTGACGAAACTGAGTTCCGTCCAGCCTTAGCTGCTCGTGATGGTATTGAGTACATTGAAGGTATGATCCCAGATGGCTTTTACACGGTGGGAGATAGTGAAAACCCTCAGCCTGACTTCCAAAAAGCGGTCATTGAGTCAGTTGCAAAAGTGACTCACATTGCACCAGCAGATGAAAACGGCGAAATCATTGGTTCACCCGTCGTACAGTTTGGCGTTATCAACTACCCAATGGTAAAACTGGGCCTGTGTGGCGGCGTAACAAATTGCGTTTACGGCACGACAACGGAAGTGTACCCAGACAGCCCAACAGTGACCGACGAAGAATGTAACGATGCACAGGTTGCAGCCGTGGTGGGTGGTTTGAATTACATAATCGCTCAGCTATAACAATCGATTCTTGTATTGCTCCGGTGTCATGCCGGAGTATTTCTTGAACATCGCGATAAAAGGGCTGGCTTGGTTATAACCTAACGTCAGAGCGACTTCTTTTACGGTCTGCCCTTTACGCAGCAACTCCATAGAATGTAAATATCGCACACGTAAGCGCCACTCAGTAAAGCTCATTCCTAATTCACTCTGGCAATGTCTCGCTAACGTGCGTTCTGTAGTATGCACTTTTGCCGCCCACTCCGCCAAACTAATTTCATCGGTTGGCGATTCTTCTACTGCTTTTAAGATTGGCTGAAGATATTTGTTGTCGGTTGTCGGTAAAAAGTGATGTTCCACTTCTCGTTTCGCCAGTTGATCCAACAACACTCGCACCAAGCGTTTGTCTTCATCGCTCTGCGCGACGTTAATGTCACGCTGACGAAAGTCCTCAATGATGGCAGAAACGATGGGGGTGACTTTGATTAAACTGGTTTTGGTTGGAAAATGCGCCGTCAATTCAGGGGCAATGTTCAAAGAACAATATTCGATTGGCTTACGGTTGTAGCTAGTGTGACGAACTCCGGCGGGAACCCAAATAGCAAGATGTGGAGGTGCTAGAAATCTTGTGTCTTCTGCATCCATCTCCAGAATCCCACCGCTGATCAGTTGCACTTGCCCCCAAGGGTGGCTATGAATTCGTGTTTCTGTATTAGAGAGAAACGCTTCGAAATTCATAAACACATCTGATGGCGCACGATCGATTGATAAGGAGGGGTGAAGATTTCTGGCGCTCTTTTTCAAAATTGTCTTCCTACCGCTTACGATGTCTTTTAAGAGATACTTTTTATTATAAAGACCTGCCAGACTAGCGCCATCAATAATTGTGCTATAGGGTTCTCATGATTTATTTACTTCCGTTTTTCACCGTTATGATTTGGGGTGGTAACTCAATTGTGAACAAGATGGCTGCGAGCGCCATTGAACCAAGTGCGATGAGTTTCTACCGTTGGTTTGTCGCAATGGTACTCCTAACGCCATTTTGCCTGCCTGCAATCATCAAACAACGACACATTATTCGACCTTACTTAGCTAAGTTGGCGTTTCTTGCGTTACTTGGTATGGTTCTCAACCAGTCACTTGGATACTATGCCGGTTTAACAACAACGGCCTCTAATATGGCCCTGATCACCTCTTTAGTTCCGTTGATCAGTGTGTTTTTAAGTGTCCCATTGCTCGGTAAATCTATATCAATGTTAAGTATCGTCGGTGGTGTCATTTCGCTCGGCGGCTTGGCATTTATGCTTGGTCACGGTGATATCACTTACTTTTTACATCAAGACTTAACGCAAGGTGACAGCTTAATGCTCGTTGCTGCCATGGTATACGCGGCTTATTGTGTTCTGCTAAAACGCTGGAAAATGCCATTCAGTAGTTTGACTCTGGTTTACATGCAGGGCTTCTTTTCTGTTTTGATGCTCACACCACTTTGGCTCTCTAGTGAACAACTGTTACCAAGCCAAGACGCGCTACCATTAATCGCTTATGCTGGTATTGCTGCTTCCATTTTCGCGCCGCTGATGTGGGTAAAAGCGATTGATTCAATTGGTGCTGATTCAAGTGCTATGTTCATGAACCTAATGCCTGTGGTTTCCGTCATACTTGCTTCAACACTAATTGGTGAGAAAATTTACGCTTACCATATTATTGGTGGGTTGTTAGTCATCTCTGGCGTTATCCTGTCGCAAATAAAAGTAAGACAGAGAAAACCATTGTCCAATTCTGAGGTTGCCTCTACCGCCAATTAACATCTACACCCCAAGCCACAGAACTACGCTGTGGCTTGTCACTTCCAGCGTTCGAATAAAAGTTAATATTTTGTTTCATTCGCTATTCCCGAAAATTCATCTTGCTGCTAAATTGGGAAAACAATAACCCATCAAGGAAAGACAGATGAGCAGTGGTCAAAGAGACATTACCCTTCGCTTTTTAGCAGAACCCAGCGACGTAAATTTTGGCGGGAAAGTGCACGGCGGCGCCGTAATGAAATGGATCGACTTGGCAGCGTACGCCTGTTCTGCAGCGTGGAGTGGTAAATATTGCATTACCGCATATGCTGGCGGCATTCGGTTTGTTGCTCCGATTCATGTCGGCAACTTAGTCGAAGTTAGCGCGAAAGTCATTTATACCGGACGAAGCTCAATGCACATTGCGATTGACGTGCAAGCTAGTGATCCAAAGCAAATGAAAAACAGACTCACCACTCACTGTATCGTTATCATGGTTGCTGTAGATGAAAACGGAAAACCAACCGATGTACCGAAATGGATTCCAGAGTCAGATGAAGACAAAGCCTTAGAGCAATCCGCTATCCGTCTTATGAACATGCGTAAAGAGATTGGGGAAGAAATGGAAGCACACGTTAAATACCTCAAGTAACTGGCATCCGTTAAGAACGCTATTAAGTACCTCAACGTTACCTAGACCCAGAGTGTGGAGCAACATCATGGTTTTGCCATTTGTTTCACGCTCGCCCTTCTCTGTCATAAATCCTTCACCTAGCTTTGCTTAAATCCATCCATTATTTTAGAGCTGGATAGAGTTTGGATCTTGAGACTAAAAGAAACGACCTTAAGTGAAGAGACGTTGACCAATTTAAAAGCGGTCGAGTACCAGTGGGTGAGAACCATGTACGTCGAGGGGTATAACGAAACAGAAATTAATCATTACATTCAAACTTGCTTTGGCGGTGACGTTACCTTTGCTAATCTATTTCGTCGCGTCGCACTGCAGCAAGAAAGTTTGTACACGCTGCTTCAATACGTTGGATGCGCACCTTCCAGCCGAGAGTTTTAATCTCTTCCTTCCCTACCTCAATTTAGCTTTTTACTAAGCTCTAGTTATTTATGTGAAGTGCTACGCAGGGCATTATTCAAGCCCTGTGTAATCCATTGCAAAGCCGCTAATCTCTATCTACTTATTGCACAATTGCCTTTAACAGGCATAAAAAAACCTGAGTCTAAACTCAGGTTATGGTTACAAAAACTGTTAGTGATTGAATCGTAAGGAACTAAGCTAACAGCCAGCTATGCGTAACGCCAATAAAAGCCAAGATATTACTGATCGGCGGCCAAACCAAAATTGTAATATCCGTGCTAAGTATAAGGGCGACCATGTGGTCGCCCTTTTCTAGTTATTCTTATCAATCTCAGACCACAAGAGATTATCCTTTCACACCACCAGCGGTTAGACCACCAACCAACCAGCGCTGCGCAAGTAAGAATACGGCAGTGATTGGCACTGCTGAAAGTACAGCAGCTGCGGCAAAGTCACCCCACAAGTAGTTTTGTGGATATAGGTATTGCTGCATACCCACTGCAAGTGTGTACGAGTCTACATCAGAAAGCAGTAGTGACGCTACAGGAACTTCACCAATTACCATGATGAACGACAATATGAAGACTACCGCTAGGATTGGCACAGACAGTGGCAGCAATACCAAACGGAATGCTTGCCATGGTGTAGCACCATCAAGAGCCGCCGCTTCTTCTAGAGACGAGTCAATACTTTCGAAGTAGCCTTTAATGGTCCAAACGTGCAGTGCGATACCACCTAAGTAAGCGAAGATCAGACCGCCATGCGTGTTCAGACCAAGGAAAGGAATGTACTGACCCAGTTTGTCGAACAACGCGTACAGAGCAACCAGTGCCAACACCGCAGGGAACATCTGGAAGATCATCATCGCTTTAAGAATGGTGTTCTTACCTTTGAACTTCATACGAGCAAACGCGTAAGCCGATGTGGTTGATAGCGCCACGATTAGGATTGCAGAAATACCACCCACTTTTACCGAGTTCCACAACCATGTCATTACTGGGAATGGTGGCGGTGTAACTGTACCGTCTGGATTAGTCACCGAGAAACCTAATGCCAATTTCCAGTGATCAAGTGTTGGGTTGTCTGGGATCAGGCTACCCGTTGCAAAGTTACCTTCACGGAATGAAATCGCGATGATCATCAGTAAAGGGAAAATAATCAGTGCCAAGAATGCCCACATTGCAATATGAGTAGCCCAAACACGATACTTTAATGACTTACCTTGTACCATTGCCATTGTAATTTCTCCTTAGTCCTGAGCTACTTTAGTTACGCGTAGGTTGATAAGTGCCAATGCGCCAACCAATAGGAAGATAAGCGTTGCTACTGCACTTGCTAGACCGAAGTCTTGACCACCAGCACCTTCGAATGCGATTCGGTAGGTGTAACTTACTAGCAGGTCGGTGTAACCCGCAGGCTCTGATGTACCAATCATGTTTGGACCACCGCCAGTCAACAACTGGATAAGTACGAAGTTGTTGAAGTTAAATGCAAAACTCGCGATCAACAATGGTGTTAACGGCTTCAACATCATTGGTAGTGTGATACGTGTGAAGTTCGTGACAAAGTTCGCACCATCAATTGCTGATGCTTCATATAAATCGTCTGGAATCGCTTTTAGTAAGCCCATACACAAAATCATCATGTAAGGGAAACCAAGCCAAGTGTTAACAATTAAGATCATGGTTTTCGCCATGAACGGATCAGAGAACCAAGCCGGGCTAATGCCGAATAAGCCTTCCAACAACATGTTGATCTCACCAAAGCTTTGGTTAAACAAACCTTTAAAGATCAAGATAGAAATAAACGCCGGAACTGCATAAGGCAGGATTAGCAACAAACGGTAAACTGAGCGACCTTTAAGTGCTTCCCACTGAACCACACTGGCAAGGACAAGACCAATAACAAGCGTAAACAATACGGTTAGCGCAGAGAAAACAATGGTCCAGATAAAGATACTGATAAACGGCTCTTTGATACCATCATCTTTCCAAACACGCTCAAAATTGTGGGTACCAATGTTCACCACGAAACCTGGTGACACTGTGCTACCAACAAATTGACCATTTTCATCGACAGGCTGGTAGTAACCTACTTCCATATTTGGACGTAGCGTTTCTTCAGTCCGGTTGTTGTAAAGCGTTTCACCATCTTCTTGTAATGTGTACAAAGGTACAACTGCAGCAAATTTGCGCAGCCCACTCATGCGGATATCATCACCACTTGGCAAATGTAAATCGACACTGCTCAACGCACTGCGGTTCTTAACAATCGCCTTGATTGATTCTTTTTCACCCGTTACTTCTTCAATTGGTGAAAGATCAAACTCCGATGCTGAAAGGTTATCAAGCTGAAAAGTCGGGCTTGCAAGTAGCTCACCATCTTTTTCAACCACAAGTTGATGGCCTTGCTCCGTTTTATACAAAGTGAACGGGTAGCTATCACCACTTTGGTAAGTTCGGTCCAAAAGTACGTTCTGAGCGCGATCAAAAGAGAGTTGGTTCTTCGCGCTATAGTTGGTAAACGCCAAACCTATGGTGTACGCCAAAGGAAAAAGAATGAAAAGGATCATCCCTGCTATACCAGGGTAGATGTAACGGTGTGCGTACGTCTTTTTGCTACCAAAGATGAACAACGCTAAAGCGGTAAGAATGAGCGTAAGTAGTGCAAACGCAATCTCACCGCGAGAATACATAAGGATTGTTGCGTAGCCATTGATGATGCCGACTGTGCCTAAAAGTGACCATTTCATGAACACTTTTTTGCTGCTCGGAAGGCTGGCTTCTGGTGCTGTCATAGCATTTGTACCTTGAACTGACTGCATAGGGAACCTGCTAGCGAATATAGAATAAATATAGAAAAGTAAGGAGGAGTTGCCTCCTCCTTAAAAAGGTCTTACTTAATTATTTAGTCATTTGTTTTTCTGCATCTGCAAGAGCTGCATCGACAGTTTGACGACCGTCAACTACGTTGATGATTGCGTTCTTAGCCGCACCCCAGAATGCGTTCATTTGAGGGATATTTGGCATGATTTCGCCGTTCATCGCATTGTCCATTGTTGCTGCGATACGAGTATCTGAATCAAGCTCACGTTGGAACGAGTTAAGTGCTACCGCACCTAGAGGCTTATCGTTGTTAACCATACGTAGGCCATCGTTTGTTAGTAGGTAGTTCTCAATGAACTCAACTGCTAGGTCTTTGTTTGGAGACGCAGTGCTGATACCAGCCGTTAGAACACCAACGAATGGCTTAGAAGATTGACCTTGGAACTTAGGTAGCGTAGTCACGCCGTAGTTAACGCCAGACTTCTCAATGTTGCCCCAAGACCATGGACCGTTAATCGTCATCGCTGTTTTGCCTTGGTTGAACGCAGACTCAGACACGGAGTAATCCATATCCGCAGAGATTACGCCTTTATCAACTAAGCCTTTTACGAAGCTCATTGCGTCTTTAACGCCTTCTTTCGCGATACCAGCGTCTTTAACATCGTAACCTTCAGAAGTGTATTTGAACGCGTAGCCGCCATCAGCCGCCATTAATGGCCAAGTGAAGTACGGTTCTTTTAGGTTCCACATGATTGCAGACTTGCCGTCTTTTTTAAGTTTTGCATCTAATGCTGCAACCTCTTCCCAAGACTTTGGTGGGTTTGGAACTAGGTCTTTGTTGTAGATTAGAGATAGAGACTCAACCGCAACTGGATAGCCGATCAATTTGCCGTCGTAACGTACTGCATCCCAAGCGAAATCAACGATACCTTCTTGAATATTCTTAGAAGGTTTAATTTCTGCTAGCAGGCCAGCTTCTGCGTAACCACCGAAACGGTCGTGAGCCCAGAATACGATATCAGGACCGTCGCCAGTCGCTGCAGTTTGAGGGAATTTGTCTTGAAGGCCATCTGGGTGAGCCACAGTCACTTTAATGCCTGTGTCTTCTTCAAATTTCTTACCAACTTCAGCAAGGCCGTTGTAGCCTTTATCACCGTTGATCCAGATAGTAAGTTGTCCTTCTTCGATGGCAGCATTAGCACCAAAAGAACCCAAAGCAACAAGAGTACCTAGTGCTACAGCGCTTAACTTTTTCATGTTCGTATCCTTTTTATATTTTTGATGTAGGGCTAGTCCATTGAGGTTCAGCCGTATTTCGACATATATCATCTGAAATAATCCAATATGTCTCATCCTCCTAATCCCTACGCCCTTACAATTATGACGTATTTTCGTGATCTAAATCGCCAAGGGTAAGAGACTCAAATCACAAAATGGATAGTTCCTGTGATCGGTTTCAACTTTAGGTGGTGCAATAATGTGATTTCCGACCAACTGCTTTCTTCCTCCTCCTTTTTTACTCCTCCCTTTCTACTCCCCCTACAATTATTTCTATTAGGAGGATGTCGCACTACGCACAATCTTAGAAACTGCAGTCATCCAAGAGTGGATGGTAAGAACCCTTTCCCAGCAGTGCCTACGTATTAGGAAAAAGATTTGCTGGTTTTGCATTGCCAGACGAGTGGAATGTCATTATTAGTGTTGTTTGTGGTAATTATTTCACGGGGGAGACAATACGAATAATGTGGGGGAGAGAAACTCGTACTTGGCTATGATGGGTAGCACTTCTATTCAGGACATTTTATTGAAGTGCTACCCTACTTTTCTTACCAACCGCAAGAACTTACCGATTCCTACTGTTACTGCTCGCTAGATAATTCATATAATGATGAGCGGTGAATAATAAAAAATTGATCGAGGACGAGCTACATGGCGAGTGTCACGTTAAAAAATGTTTGTAAAGCGTATGGCGACGTACTGATTTCTAAGAACGTAGACCTAACAATCAACGAAGGTGAATTTGTTGTTTTCGTAGGTCCATCAGGTTGTGGTAAATCTACCCTTTTACGTTGTATTGCCGGTCTTGAAGACATTACTTCAGGTGATTTGTATATTGGTGACCAGCGCATGAATGACGTCGAACCATCCAAACGTGGTGTTGGTATGGTATTCCAGTCTTACGCTCTTTACCCGCACCTTAACTTATATGACAACATGTCATTTGGCTTGAAACTAGCAAAAGCAGACAAAGCAGAAATCGACAAGCGTGTTGAACAAGCAGCAGAAATCCTACAACTAGGCCACTTGCTTGAGCGCCAACCAAAAGCACTTTCTGGTGGACAGCGTCAACGTGTGGCGATTGGCCGAACATTAGTATCGCAGCCAAATGTATTCCTTCTAGACGAGCCACTATCAAACTTGGATGCGGCACTGCGTGTAAACATGCGAGCACAAATTACTAAGCTACAACGCCAACTTGGTTGTACCATGATCTACGTAACGCACGATCAGGTAGAAGCGATGACAATGGCAGATAAAATCGTTGTACTAGACGGCGGTTATGTATCGCAAGTTGGTAAGCCGCTTGAACTTTACCATTACCCACAAAACCGCTTTGTAGCTGGCTTTATCGGTTCTCCGAAAATGAACTTCATGAGCGTGTTCATTGATGAAGTAGAAGCAGAGCGCGTCAAAGTTCAACTATCTAACGGCGTATCTTTCTGGATTCCGGTGGATGGTACAACAGTTAACCGCGGCGACCGAATGTCTTTAGGCATTCGCCCTGAGCACCTATTATCCGCTTCTGAAGCTGATGCAAGTATTCACGGTGAAGTGATGATTGTTGAGAAGCTAGGTAACGAAACTCAAGTATACCTAAATCTAGAAGGCGCGGACGCCGACGTTATTTTCCGTCAGCCGGACACGCTTGCAGTCGACACTGGCGATAAAATCGAGATCGGTATTCCAGCTCATCGTTGTCACCTGTTCCACAGTGATGGTCGCGCATGCCGCCGCCTATACAAAGAAAACGGCGTAGAAGTCGAATAGTTCATTCGTCCTTACTCAAAAATCCCTCTCAAGTGAGAGGGATTTTTTTATCTTAATAAATATCAGCAATTCGATACTAAATCATTAATCGTTAACGAATCAAATCACCCGTTTCTTCTACCCTCACATAAACCATTGTCTTTGTACTGATACTTCATTTTTAATACTTTTCCTCATTCCTCATAAGTAAGTACCAGCTTTTTCCTAACCCGCCAAACTTAGCCAAAGGGCTAAATATCATTCTTATTTCCACTTACCTCAACAAAGCAAATTTTTACACTTATCAACGAAATTACACGTGACAAAAAACTCAGCAGCATTCCACAGAATGCTCTGTGCACTAACTACTAATAACGTTCACGACACGGCAATTGGGGAAGACACCCAAGGGCGGTAGCGTGTCAGAAGGGAAACTGAGTCATGAAACAAAAAGGACTTATCCGCTCTCATGAGATGGAGTTCGCTTTTTTATATCGCATCTCAGATCTTGCTGTCATCGTCTCTTTTATGCTGCTTTTAGTGTTCAAAGACATGAATACTGCGATGGGGAAAGATTACGTCATATTGGCTTTCGTTGGAGGCATCTCCTTTCTATTTATGGCAGAAAGCGGCAATCTGTATCGCTCTTGGCGAACCAGTTCGTTTAAAGAGCAGATGTTTATTGTCTGTGTTGCTTGGGCGGTGACTTCTGCACTTATCTTTGTTGTGCTGTATTTTTCTGAAGTCCATACCTTATTTGATAACACAATTTTAGCGCTGTGGTTTGCGATTACGCCCGCTCTGCTTTTGGCATGGCGAGTAACATTCCGTACCGGATTAGCCTATTTGAGAAAAAAAGGATTCAACACTCGCACTGCAATCATCATCGGCCAAACTCCTCACGGCATTACCCTAGCTAACGAAATTCAAAACCACACAGAACACGGCGTGCTTTTTGATGGCTTTTACGACGAACGATCTTCCGACAGATTGCCAAATTCTGATTATCCTATTAAAGGAGCTGTTGACCACGCCCTTGAGCGAGCTAAAAAAGGGGAAGTAGATTACGTCTATATCGCGATGCCAATGCACGCAAAAGAGCGCATTGCGTCACTTCTTAACCAATTCTCAGATACCACCGCAAATACGTATCTGATTCCCGACTTCTTCACTTATAACCTTTTACATTCTCGTTGGGCGCAGATCGGCCAAGTTCAAACACTAAGTGTCTTTGATACACCTTTTGCTGGAATTTCTTCTTGGGTAAAACGGTTTGAAGACATCTTGTTTTCGAGCATTATTTTGGTCTTAATCGCCCCTATTCTATTCGTCATTGCGATTGGCATTAAGGCAACGTCTAAAGGCCCTGTCATCTTTAAACAACATCGGTACGGTCTTGATGGACGCAAGATTGAAGTCTGGAAGTTCCGTTCAATGACAACCATGGATCAAGGTTCCAACGTGAAACAGGCGACAAAGAACGATCCTCGTATTACGCCTTTTGGCGGATTTCTACGTCGCACCTCTTTGGACGAACTACCTCAATTTATCAATGTACTGCAAGGGACCATGTCTATTGTCGGCCCACGCCCTCATGCCGTGGCACACAATGAAGAATACCGTCAGATCGTGGATCGCTACATGCTACGTCACAAAGTAAAACCAGGCATTACTGGCTGGGCGCAGATTAATGGTTATCGCGGCGAAACCGACACCTTAGAAAAAATGGAAAAGAGAGTCGAGTTTGATTTGGATTACATCCACCATTGGTCGGTTTGGATGGACATCAAAATCATCTTTATGACCGTTTTCAAAGGCTTCACTGGTGCTAACGCTTACTAAGGTTGAGATTATGAAGAAACTGACAATGGCAATAGCATTGAGTCTGTTTTCTACTGACTTGCTCGCAGAACCGATGGCTTACCAAACCGAGTCTGGTATAGAGTTGATTCCCCTCGTAAAAACTTTCTACGAGGGAGATGACAACATCAATAAAGCGGAAAAATCCGGCAATGTAGAGTCAGTAAATATTTGGGGTATAGAACCAAGCTTACTAGCACGTATAGAACGGAATCGCTATCGCGCAGATATTTTATATAAGTTAAAAGCTGGCTTTTCATCTGACGATCGCAACGACTTCGACGACCACACTTTTCAGTTTTCCAACTTTTTCGAATTTAATCATCGTCATCGTTTAGTGGTTGATTACCGTTTTCGCGCCCAGCATGAAGTTCGAGGAGAAGATATTACCGAAGGTAATGGTAGCGCAATCGACTCACCAATAGAGTTCAACCGTAACGATGTAAAAACCAATTATGTCTTTGGATCTAACGGTGCCAAAGGCAGACTCGAATTCGGTTTAGGCTATAGTGATAAAACCTATCAAAACTATCGTGACGGCTTGCCTGGTCGCCCAAACGCTAAAACTAAATACAACGATTTTCGAGCTCCCAATGCACATTTGGAGTTCTATTTAAGAGCGACGCCAAGAACCTATTGGTTAGTCGGAACAAACCAAATCGTAACCGAGTATCAGCACCGAAATTCTGCGCAGCCATCGAAAGATAACAACACCAGTTTCTATTACACCGGTGCCGAATGGGAAGTCACAGGAAAAACCAAAGGCATCGCTCGACTCGGTTATCAAATCAAAGATTTTGACAGCGCTCAACGAGAGACATTTAAAGGCTTTAGTTGGGATATCGGCTTTGAATGGTTGCCTCAAGAACAAACTCTAGTCAGCGTGAAAACCACTCAAGCGGCGGTTAACCCCGATCAAGATGGCGATTACAACCTACAAACTCGTTACCGACTGAACCTCAAGCACGATTGGAATAGTTACCTTGCAACTCGCTTAGGTGCTGTTTATCAACAAGATGATTACACGGGAATCTCCAGAAACGACGAACGGTACACTCTATCTTTTGGTATCGATTATCAGATCAAACGTTGGATACTGCTGCAAGCCGATTGGCAATACCAAGATAAAAACTCTAGCCGATCGGGTTATAGCTTCGAACAAAACATTTGGACTTTAAGCGCACAGTTTTCTCTGTAAAAAGGATTATTAATGAAGGCATTCATCAAATTCATGAGTGTAGCGTTGTTGCTATTTAGCACTTTGGTCAACGCTGACTCAAACGAGGAAGATTACTTACTCGATACTGGCGATACCATTTCCGTGCAGGTCTATGGTGAAGAAGATCTTACGATTAAAAATATTCTAATAACGTCAGATGGCTACTTTGATTACCCCTACCTTGGCCGAATTAAAGCAATCAAAAAAACACCAAAACAACTCAAGTACGAAATAGAAACGGGCTTAAAAGGCGATTATCTCATCAATCCAAAAGTGATGGTCACCATCAATAACTTTCGTCTGTTTTACGTTAATGGAGAAGTCAGGAAACCTGGTGGATTTGAGTACCGTCCAGGATTAACCATAGAGAAGGCCATCGCTCTAGCAGGTGGCTTGACCGACAGAGCCTCACGCAAAGGCATTAACCTCACCAAGCATAAAACAGGTCAAACGATGGAGGGGGTCAGTATGCACCGCAACGTTGAACCTGGTGACATTGTATTTATTGACCAGAGCTTCTTTTAAGTGACAGGGAATCAAATGAACGGGACTCATCCAAATAATCTCCAGATGAACAAAGTAGAACTGATTCGTTTTGGCCATCACTTCAAAGCGATTAAAAAGAATTGGCTAAGCATCGCAGCATTCACGCTTCTGTTCTCATTAACTTGTACTTGGTATATCTACTCCAAAGCATCGATATACCAAGCTACAGCTACGCTACTCATCCAAGAGGAGCAAAAAAGCGCCCTTTCAATCGAGGAAGTATATGGCGTCGACACGACAAAAAAAGAGTACTTTCAAACGCAAATCGCCATTTTAAAATCGAATCATATTGCAGATAAGGTCATTAGGGAGCTGAACCTCACCCAATTACCTGAATTCACAAGCTCAGGGGGGTTAAATAAAAAAATCGACCAAATAAAGTCGATTCCTTTTGTTCAAGACCTACTGAATGTGGCACCAAGCCCAAAAGAAACCGCGCAGTTTTCAGAGTCCTATTATCAGGCACTTCAAGCTTTCAGAAGTAAACTCGATATTGAGCCAGTACGTAACACCCAATTAGTCAGAATTCGCTTTCGTTCTACCGATCCTAAGCTTGCTACGACAATCGCCAACGCGGTCGGCCAAGCCTATATTGACGCAAATTTTGAAGCCAAATTGGTCGTTACACAAAATGCGGCTACTTGGTTGACAAATAACTCTCAAAAATTGGAGGAGCGATTACGTAACTCGGAGCAAGCGCTGCAAGAATTCTTGTTAAAAGAAGGGTTGATCGATATAAACGGTATTGATGAAATTTACGCAAATGAGCTAGAAGAACTCACTCGCAAGCTGAATATCGCTGTTAATAAGCGTATTGAAGCGCAGACGTTAATCCAACTGTTACGACGTAAATCTTCGCAAAGTTTAGACAGCTTGTTGTCAATTGATGAATTCGCTAATCAAGCGCAAATCCGCGATCTAAAATTGTCGGAAGCACAGGCAGCCAAAAATCTCTCTGAACTGGCACAGCGCTACGGACCTAAGCATGATCGAATGATTCAGGCGAAAGCACAGCTTGCTGAAATTCAATCAAGAACCCAGCAACTCATCCGTGACATTTCCTTCAGTAAGCAACAAGACCTTCTTGCTGCAAAAGCGCAAGAGGACATGCTTCGAGCAGAACTCGATAACAAAAAGTCAGACTTTCAATCGTTAGGGTCACAAAAAGCGCGTTACGAACAGTTAAAACGCGAGGTTGAATCCAATAAGGCACTCTATGAAGCGTTCTTAAATCGTGAGAAAGAGACCAACGCCACCAGCGACTACAAGAATGTCACTGCTCGCTTTACTGATAAAGCCATCATTCCTCTATTCCCGGTGGCACCACAACGAATCAAACTGGTACTAATTGCCACCTTTTTTGGCTTTGCCATTGCTTGCGCTCTAGTCATCATCTTAGAAACGATGCGAGAAGTTATCCGAAGCGCAGCCGATGTGCAGGAAAAACTTGGTGTTACGTGTTTAGGTGTGATTCCTATGGTCAAAAAACGCAATTTGCGTAAAAACGGCGTCAGTTATACCGCGTATTTAGATGATGAAGAAAAACTATTTAGTGAAGCTTGCCGCTCGGTCAGAACCTCGCTTCTGCTCAGATTAACCAACACGAAGCAAAAGATATTGCCCTTTACCTCTGCTATTCCAGAAGAAGGAAAAACATCGACCAGTATCAATATGGCGGTGTCGTTTTCAAAAATGGAAAAGGTGTTGATCATCGACTGCGATTTACGTCGACCTTCCATCGCAAAGCGATTCGGTATTGCTGAATCAAGCCCTGGCTTAACGCATATCCTGACTATGGATACGCCAATCAAAGATTGTGTTACACATATAAAAGAAGCCAACTTAGATGTATTACCGGCCGGCCTAATTCCGCCAAACCCACAGGAATTACTGGCTTCTGATCGCTTTAAAAAGTTGCTCGAACATTTTCAAAATAAGTATGACCGGATCATTATCGATACACCACCCCTACTGTCAGTGAGTGACGCACTTATTCTTGGTCAGTATGCCAATGGTCTGATCACCGTCATTCGCTCAGAATCAACAAAATCATCACTGGTTAACCTTGCGTTATCTAAACAAATACAACACTCAGTTCCATCTCTTGGCGTCTTAATCACACAAGCCAAGGCCAAGGAAGGAGAGACGCTTTATGTCCAGAAATACGCCTACTAACGTAAACCTATCTTGGTACCAAACGTTGAAAAGCCAAGAACAGCCGGTATTGATCTATCAAATGGGCAAAGTAGGTTCGAGTGCATTAGAGCATTCCATTCCTGACTCGATTCACTTGCACGACCTTATGACCGTCGATGCGCAAAAACAAATATCCCCCGTTAGAGCGCAATTGCATAAGCCTCAGATCAATGCGTTAAAGCGACGACTAAAGCGCATAACGATGAGCCGCATGTTAAAGCGTAAGAAAAAAGTTCGAATTATCTCGCTGGTGCGTGAACCGATCGGACGAAATGTCTCAATGTTCTTTCAAGCACTTCCTTTTTGGATGGCGGACAAATATCTAAAGGATGACAGCGCAATACGTACCGAACGACCGCAATTACTCCAAGAAGCATTTGATAAGCACATGAATCATCAATATGCGCTGCAGTGGTTTGACAACGAGATCAAACAACTAACAGGGATTGATGTGTTTAACGAGTCTTTTAATCACGAAGTAGGCTATCAAACATACCATAACAATAACTTCTCACTGTTGGTCATTCGAAGTGACAAGCTAACGAAGGCTAACTCCGCAGTTGAAGACTTTTTAGGTTACCCCGTGGATGTTGTTTATGAAAATCAATCAGACAACAAATGGTACTCGCCACTAATGAAAGAATTCAAAACGCAATTTCAACCTACACCCGAGTACGTTGAAGAAATGCTGAATTCTAAATTGACGAAGCACTTTTTCTCAAATACAGAAATCACCGACCTTAAACAGCAATATCTGACCAATTAATCATGAAAACCAAGATTCTACATATTATCAATGATCTTTCTCAGAACGGCGGTGCTCAGAAGTTCTTAGTCGACCTTGTTTTAGAACATAAGCCTGAATACGAAATCAAAATTTTGGTCTTGTGTGATGAAAATGATTACTTACCAATGCTATCCGCCCAAGGGGTAGAGTGTTTTAACTGGCGCACATTGTCATTGAGTGAGAAATTCTCTTTGCTGCGTTGGCCGGATGTCGTTCACGGGCACCTCTACCCTTCCATTTACCTAGCGCTATTGGCGGTAGGTAAAAAACGAATCCAGACTGAGCACTGTTCTTATAACCGTCGACGTGACTATCCGCTGTTTAAGTTCATGGAATACGTCTTATATTGGGGCCACGACTTGACGGTCAGTATTAGTGAAAAAGTACAAGATGAACTGGTGAAGTTCATGCCTCGCTATCAACATAAATATCACGTGGTGCACAATGGCGTTGATTTAAAAAGGTTTTCTATGACGCCAAGATTCGCCAGCCACCTAATCGACAAACCAGTTATCAAGATTGGAATGGTGGGCCGACTTCACCAACATAAAGACCATGAAACGCTTATCCAAGCACTTATCCATTTACCAAGACGATACGAACTCCACCTTGCGGGAGATGGAGAAAAAAAATCGTCACTGCAAGCATTGGCAACAAAAATCAACGTCGCGCAACGTGTTCACTTTCATGGCGTAGTTTCTGACGTTCCAGCCTTTTTGAACGACATGGATATTTACGTGCAATCGTCGCACGTCGAAGGCTTTGGTTTGGCGGCGGTTGAGGCGATGGCAGCAGGCTTACCCGTACTATCGTCGGACGTACCTGGTTTGGATGACGTCACCGGACGTGCCGAATATTTATTTCAAGTTGGTAACGCCACTGAACTGAGCCAAAAAGTTCTCCAACTGTGTGAAAGTGTTGAGCGGTATGACGCTGCAAGTCAATACTCAGTCAATAGGGCCTCTCTCTACACCATCGATAAATTTCGTGAAGGTTACTATGGAATCTACCAGCAGCTTTGCGCCAACAAATAGTTCCGCGCCATCGAGCCATCGCGCCTCATTGCTTGCAGCATGCCTATTAGTATTGTTCTTTATTCCAATGAAGTTTCGTGCTGGAGGAATAGCGCTAGCCCCATCTGACATCGCAAGCCTTTTGTCTATTGGTTTTACTGCATTAGTGGTATTGGAAGGAAAAGCTGAAAAACTCATACATCCCTGTATGGGGTTCCTCGTATTGTTCACTGGGTATGTGTTCATAAATGGTCTGCTAAATCGCGTCCCTTTAATGCCGCTAGTTATAGAAACTGTGCAATGGTTAGCGATTTTGTGCCTACTGAGCCTAATGTACGCCTATGGCGTGTTTGATGACGAACGGGTAATGGTTTATTTCACGTATCTGTTGTTTTTCATCTGTTCGCTCGTTGCCTTATGGCACTTTGCTCAGGGCTATCAAAGTGGGTTTAAGTTACTCGGGGTAAGTAAATACGGGTTCGGTGTACTGTGCTCACTACTGTACCTTTATCGAGATAAAATTCGCGCTTTCCACCTTTTGATGCTCGTAGCTTTAGTATTACTGGTGTTGTCACAAGAAAGAAAAGCGCTACTTGGTTTTTGTCTGCTTTTCTTCTTTGACCAACTGCTCGTAAAAAACTTAATGAGAAAATCGCTCAGCGAAACGTACACGTGGACAATTTTATTAGCCTTGAGCTTCATTGTGTTTACTGCCGTCACAACCACACTCTACGTTGGGTTTGAAACGCTAGCAGACACATTGGAAATAACCCAAGAAGACGTCTTATTTGCCAACCAAAGTGAAGCGCGCTGGGTATCAAATCTTCATAGAAAACTTTTACTTGCCAATGGGCTAGATATTTTACTTCAACACCCAGTGTTAGGTGTCGGCGCGAAAATGTTACCCAACTTTATGATCAGTTACTTTAATTATGATGAGCTGGCGATCTACACCCACAACTTTGTGTTAGATACCGCAATTGAATACGGATTGTTTGGTATCGGTCTGCTGTTTGGTGGTTATTTTCTTTTTATTCGCTTTTGCTTCCGTAGTCTTAATGAAAACAGAAAAAGCCTATTACTTGCGATATACGCCCTCATCATGGTGTTTTTCGTTGCGGTAAACACCACCATAATTTTAATACTCTTATTACCCGTCATGATCAGCATGAGCAACGACTCAAGGGCCATTGCTCATACTTTTCCGGTAAACCATCACCACGAATATGAATAATCAAGGATAGGATAGATGAAGTATTCAATCTCTCGACAATTTGAAAAGAACCGAGAACTCCAAGCTGATAATTTTGTTTTAGTTTACCAAATGGGCAAAGTTGGCTCCTCATCAATTGAGCACACGCTAGGGGAGAAAAATATCCCGAGCTATCACATCCACACCTTTGATGATCACGAAGAATTTCACATGTATCACAATAAAAAAGACGTGAGTAAATTCTTCGACTTCCGAAACCGCGCACTCTATCGCTTAGTGCTCAAGCAGCGAAAACGTATCTTACAAAAACGCGAGCAGATTAAAATCGTTACGCTGGTCCGCGATCCAATCGCAACTGTCTTTTCTCGTTTCTTTCAAGACCTCCATTTGCAATTTATCGAAGGCAAAAAGAATGATGCAATTCACCGAGATATGGAAGTCACGTATCAGCACCTCGAGCATTGCTTTGATAACTATATCAATCTCAACTATTTTGCGGACTGGTTCGACAACGAGTTAAAGCGTAATTTCAATATCGATGTGATGCGCCAAGAGCTGGACAACACTCAACCTTTCTTCACATTCCAGAACGATCAGGCCAACGTCATGCTAATCAAATGCGAACAGCTCAGTTCTCTTGATAAAGAAATCGGTGAGTTTCTTGAGTTGCAAGACTTCGTACTGAAAAACAGCAACGAAGCGAAAAACAAGTGGTACTCCAATATCCACCAACACTTTAAGAATCACTACGACTTCTCAAAACTGTTTTATATGTACGATCTTCCCTTGTATCGCCACGTTTATTCAGAGCAAGAGCGTGATGCTTTTAAACACAAATGGATGCAAACACCAGGGACAAAATCATCATGAAGAAAGTACTCCATGTTACAGAAGCGTTTGGAGGTGGCGTTCAAACCGCCCTCTATAGTTATGTTCACTCATCCAGAGACGAGCCTTATCAACATTTCTTGCTAGCCAGAGCCCGAGAAAACGACTTGACCAATGAGAACAACCACCACATTTTCGTACAGACAAAGTGGGTAGAAGGCGGCTTGCTTCAATTTATTCGCGATGCAAACCACATGATTGCATCACTTGCTCCCGACGTCGTGCATTTGCACTCGAGTAAAGCGGGATTTCTCGGCCGATTTCTAAAGCTTGGCAAGGCACGCTTGGTTTACACACCGCACTGTTATGCCTTCGAACGTGAAGATATCTCAGAGCTTGCACGCCAGATCTATAAAGCACTAGAGAAAGTAAAACTGAGCAAAATTGATGTGGTTGCAGGCTGTAGCCAACGAGAGTGTGACCTAGCCATTAGCATTGGTGCGAAACGTGCCGAACTGCTCAACAACTACGTGTCTTATCAAAGTGAAGATCGTATAGAGCGAAACAAGCAAGAAGCGCTGAAGCTCGTTGTACTTGGTCGTGTCGCGCCCCAAAAAGATCCTCAGTTTCTTATCAGCACATTGCAGTTCCTTAATCGGTATGCGCTTAACCGCCCGATAGAGATCACATGGATAGGTGGCGGTGACCACGTACTCGAACAGAAATTACGCACTGAAAATGTGGATGTAACGGGCATGCTGCCTCGCGATGAGGTAGTTGAAAAGCTCAAGGGTTCAGACCTTTATCTACATACTGCAGCATGGGAAGGGATGCCGTTAACCATTCTAGAAGCATCCAAGTTACATCTTCCTATGGTTATTCGGACCATCGGCGCAACCAAAGATCTCAACTACCCGTTTTTAGCGCTCACACCTGAAGAAATGGCCAAGCAGATCGCGCATTGTGTCAATCATTATGAAGAGATTGATTTTCGCCAATATACAGCAGAATTAAACGATGCCTTCAGTGAAGAAAAACAGCGCCTCGCACTCAATAAACTTTACGGTTAAATGCCCCTATGTTTCACACTGTTCAACAAAAATTACTGTTGATGCCCAGCGGTAAAAAAAGCTTGTTATCTACTGGATTAAAAACCGCAATCACGCGTGTGTTGAGTGCGCTATTTGCTTTTTTACTGACTCTGATTGTATCGAAGACCAGTGACGCTTCGACGGCCGGTCAATTTTTCTTTTTATTCAACCTAGTCTCGCTACTCGCTATCGTTTCTCAGCTAGGTTTTGATGTCTCGTTAGTTCGTTACAATGCGATCGCTTTTAATAACAAAGAGAAGCTTGAACAAAGCCAAAACTATAAAACCGCACTTTATCGAAGTATGGCATTTTGCTTGCTCGCCATAGGCGTTTTGTTAGCAGGGTTTAATTTGTTTCCAGAACAGCTAAACCAGACTCAATCACCAATGTATGCGATTACTTTATGCTTGCTTTGCATACCTTTCTTGGTGCTTGCGCAAACCAACAGTCGGGTGCTTCAAGCATGTAGAAAAGTAGTATCATCTCTGTTTGCGTTGCAGCTTGGGGTAAGCATGTTGATGGTCATTTTTGTCTTTGCCCTAGACTATATGGGTCAGCAAAATATCAACAATCTAATGACCGCACTGCTTTTAGCGAGCATAGGTGTCGCGGTCATATCTAGTGCCAATTGGCTTGGCTCAGATCAATATCAAACATCGGCTTTCGTACCAAACAAAAAAATGGTCTCTTCTGCCAAGCAAGTCTGGGTTGGCAGTATCTTCACGAATGTTCTTCAATGGGGAAGCCTTGTTATTACGGGCTTTTTTATCTCAACAGCGGAACTCGGTTTGTTAGCCGCAGCCCAACGTACATCACTACTGATTGGCTTCGTGCTGATTACCATTAACTTTGTGGTCGCCCCGATGTTTGCCTCTCTCTACAAAGAGCGTCAAATGCGTAAACTGCAGAACCTGAGCCGCTTGGCGTGCCGAGCCAATGTTGGTTTAGCGATTGTACCCGTAATTATTTGCACCCTCTTCCCCGAGTTTGTAATGCAGTTTTTTGGTGAGGAGTTTCTCGCCGCGGCGCCACTATTAGTCGTCCTTTCTCTGGGGCAGTTAGTCAATGTTGCGACTGGTTCAGTAGGTTTTTTATTATTAATGAGTGGTCATGAGAGAACCATGAAATACATTACAATTTCCTCCGGTACGGTGTCCATCTGCCTACTTGTTACGCTTTGCCAAATGTTTGGGGTGATTGGTGCAGCGTGGGCAATGGCAATTGGCATGGCTATCCAGAATTTAGCTGCACTGTACTTTGTAAAACGTTACTTAGGCTTCTTTCCAATAGGTTAATTATGGCTTTAATACTGGCACGCACGAGTTTTGTTTTAGTCCTGATGTTAACCGCTTCACTTTCTTTGTGGAAAAGCTCTGACCTACACCATACCGCTTACCTGCAAATGGAAACCTACTTAGGCGGATCGAGTACGCTTCACTTTACTTTCAGTTTATGGATCGGCTTTTTATCGGTCTTCACGTTCCCTTCTCTGGTGAGCTCGAATAAAACCGACTTTTTTGGGATTCGTCTTTTGCTACTGCTGTTGGCTATCGTTTCAATGGAAGAAATGAGCCAACTTTTTATTCCAAATCGATCATTTAGTTTTGATGATCTCAGCACCAACTGGATAGGCGTTATCTCAGGTTACTTTAGTGCCAAGTTAATTCGCTTCATCCGCACTCGGTCGTTCTAGTAATACAGGAATCTCTGGGGGATTTGGGTATATAATTACGCCAAACAACCAGACTAACGAGTACATCATGCCATCTCATCCAACCAAGATTACTTTTTTTGAATTCTTAACCCCGTTGATCACGTCAGGCAAAAAGACGATAACGATTCGAGATGAATCAGAAAGCCATTACGTTCCCAATACAGAAGTCGAAGTTTTTACCTTAGAAACGGATCGTAAAGTCTGCGATATCAAGATACGTTCTGTAGAACCACTTCACTTTGAAGATATTAATGAGTTTCATGCAGAACAAGAAGCCATCGAACTACCAAAACTCAAGCAGTTAATTCGAGAAATCTACCCAAATACCGACACGCTCTTTGTTATTGAGTATGAGCTGATTAAATAACCCACAACAAATACTAGACGACTGGTCTAATTCATCCTATAGTACACTTCATGAACGCAAAGACGAATGACACACGCCAACATATTCTCGACGTCGGATACGAGTTGATCGTAAACCGAGGGTTCACGAGTGTTGGTCTTTCAGAGCTATTAAAAAAGGCCGCAGTGCCAAAAGGTTCGTTTTATCATTACTTCAAATCCAAAGAACAATTTGGTGAAGCGATGATTCAAGACTACTTTACTAAGTATTTTGAGCGTTTAAACGCACGCTTTACCAATACTGAACTGAGTGGCTACCAACGCCTAATGAGCTATTTCGAAGAAATGGTCAAAGTAGAAGACGACGTGTGTAATGCGAACAAATGTTTATTGGTTAAGTTAAGTGCAGAAGTCTCCGATCTCTCTGAGTCAATGCGCTTGGCATTACGCCAAGGAGCAGACAAAACCATTCAAGCGATAGCGGATTGCATTGACATCGGCATTCAAGATGGCTCAATCCCCAATGGTGACAGTGCGTTATTAGCAAGGCAGATATACTACCTTTGGAATGGCGCTAGCTTGCTGAACAAACTTTATCAAGATCAGGCAGCATTGACGCAAAGTCTGACCTATACTCAACACTTACTGCAGAATACGCGCACTTGCCCATAACGGGCGGCGTGGAAGCAGAATGAACACCCTACACACGTTTCACTGTCAGAAAAAGCGTCAGTGTTAACACAGTAAACCTTCCCGCTTTAAATAAGCGGGATATTTTGAAATAAATACTAGACGACCGGTCTAATCAACAAGTGAGATAGATATGACTAACGCAACAAATCGCAGAATCGTACTCGCGTCACGTCCCCATGGTGCACCGACACAAGAAAACTTTCGTTTAGAAGAGGTAACGAAACCGACTCCGAAAGAGGGTGAAATGCTATTGAGAACGGTTTATTTATCTCTAGATCCATACATGCGTGGTCGCATGAGTGATGCCGAATCATACGCTGACCCTGTTGCAATTGATGACGTAATGGTCGGTGGTACAGTTTGTCAGGTAGAAACATCAAACCACCCAGATTACGAAGCGGGTGAATGGATTCTTGCCTACACTGTTGGCTGGCAAGACTACGCTATCTCAACTGGTGAGATGGTCATTAAACTTGGTAAAGAACCGCAAAACCCTTCTTACGCGTTAGGCGTTGCAGGTATGCCAGGATTTACCGCGTACATGGGTTTACTCGACATTGGTCAGCCAAAACCAGGGGAAACCATCGTGGTAGCAGCTGCTACGGGGCCTGTAGGCGCAACAGTTGGTCAAATTGGTAGAATCAAAGGTTGCCGAGTTGTTGGTATAGCAGGCGGAGAAGAAAAATGCCGTTACGCTAAAGAGGTGCTTGGTTTCGATGAGTGTATTGATCACAAAGCTGAAGACTTTGCAGAACAACTGAAAAATGCCTGTGACAAAGGTATCGATGTTTACTTCGAAAACGTAGGTGGCAAAGTATTCGAGGCTGTAATGCCACTTCTGAATACAAATGCGCGTATCCCACTTTGTGGTTTGATTTCTCAGTACAACGCGACAGAGCTGCCTGAAGGTACCGACCACCTTCCATTACTAATGGGTAAGCTCCTGACCAAACGAATCAAGGTGCAAGGCTTCATCATTTTTGATGATTACGGACATCGTTACGGTGAATTTGCGCAAGATATTAAGCAATGGTTGGCAGAAGGAAAGATCCAATACCGCGAGCATCTAGTACAAGGACTGGATAATGCGCCAGAAGCATTCATCGGTCTGTTGGAAGGTAAGAATTTCGGCAAACTTGTAGTACAGATTAACGACCCATTATAAAAAGGGATATGTAAATGATTAAACTTCACCACCTCAATCAGTCTCGTTCAAAGCGCATCATTTGGTTACTTGAAGAGCTAGATGTAAATTACGAGATTGTACCCTATGTCCGTGATTCCGTGACCTTCATGGCACCGCCAGAACTAAAAAGTGTTCACCCATTAGGAAAGTCACCTGTTCTTGAAGATAACGGCGAGATTATCATTGAGTCAGGTGCAATGACCGAATATTTGATTGAGAAATACAGTGACGGAGCCTTTGCTCCTGAGCGTGGTACAAAAGCACACACAGAATATTTGCAATGGATGCATTTTGCAGAAAGCTCTGCAATTTTACCTATGCTGCTAAAAATCTTCGTAAGCAAAGAGCCAAATGAAACTCAGTTTTTATCAGGCTATGCCGACAAGGAAGCAATGAATGTACTAGGCTACTTCGAGCAATCCTTAGAAGGCAAAACTTACCTAGTAGAAGAGCGTCTGACTGGCGCAGACATCATGATGTCTTTCATTGTCGAATTGGTTCAAAAGTTTGGTTTAGTTAATCACTTCCCTAATATTGAACGTTATGGGAAACAGCTCGCGACACACCCAGCATGTGCAAAAGCTGAACAACTTGAAGTGAAGTACTCTTAATTACTTCCCCCCTTTCGCCCCTTTGATGACACGTAAAACTTCATTTAAGGGGCGATATTACTAGCATCGCAGACACGCTAACTGGATAGCGCTTCCCCCCAGTCAATCGCTTTCGAGAACGTCGATTGTTATGTCAATCAAGCTAATGTAGTAAATTTCTGATTCTAATATAGTTTCGACCATAGTCACCATCTATTGAATTGATAAGCAATATCAGTTTTCTCCCCCAGCTTTTCCGTAATAACCTCCTCTACAGTTTCTAAGGTATTGAACCCTGGAGGGAGAAGAAAAATGACAAACAAGAAATTGACTACAGCAGCAGGTTGCCCTGTCGCACATAACCAAAACGTTATGACTGCAGGTCCTCGTGGCCCTCAACTATTACAAGACGTTTGGTTCCTTGAAAAATTGGCACACTTTGACCGCGAAGTGATCCCTGAGCGTCGTATGCACGCAAAAGGTTCTGGTGCTTACGGTACGTTCACAGTAACGCACGACATCACAAAATACACTCGCGCTAAGATCTTCTCTGACATCGGCAAAAAAACAGAACTATTCGCTCGCTTCACTACTGTAGCTGGTGAGCGCGGTGCAGCAGACGCAGAACGCGACATCCGTGGTTTCGCACTAAAATTCTACACTGAAGAAGGTAACTGGGACTTGGTTGGTAACAACACACCAGTATTCTTCCTGCGTGACCCACTAAAATTCCCAGACCTAAACCACGCAGTAAAACGCGACCCTCGCACTAACATGCGTAGCTCTACCAACAACTGGGATTTCTGGACGTCATTACCTGAAGCATTCCACCAAGTGACTATCGTAATGAGTGACCGTGGTATCCCTGCTTCTTACCGTCATATGCATGGTTTTGGTAGCCACACATTCAGCTTCATCAACGCAGAAAACGAGCGTTACTGGGTAAAATTCCACTTCAAAACTCAGCAAGGCATCAAAAACCTAACTGACCAAGAAGCAGAAGCGATCGTAGGTAAAGACCGCGAAAGCCATCACCGTGACCTTTACGAAGCGATTGAGCGTCAAGACTTCCCTAAATGGAAGATGTACGTACAGATCATGCCTGAGCTAGAAGCGGATGAAGTCAACTTCAACCCATTCGACCTAACACGTGTATGGTCTCAAAAAGACTACCCACTGATCCCAGTTGGTGAGTTTGAACTGAACCGTAACCCAGAAAACTTCTACGCAGAAGTTGAGCAATCAGCGTTCAACCCAGCTGCAGTAGTACCTGGTATCGGCTTCTCTCCAGATAAGATGCTACAAGGTCGTCTGTTCGCTTACGGCGATGCTCAGCGTTACCGTCTAGGTGTGAACCACCATCAAATCCCAGTGAACGCACCTCGTTGCCCTGTTCACAGCTACCACCGCGATGGCGCAATGCGCGTTGATGGCAACTTTGGTTCAACACTAGGTTACGAGCCAAACTACAAACAAGAATGGGCAGAGCAACCAGATTACTCTGAGCCACCTCTACGCATCAACGGCAACGCTGATCACTACGATCACCGTGTAGACGAAGACTACTTCAGCCAAGCGGGTGACCTATTCCGTCTGATGAGTGAAGAGCAACGTCAAACTCTGTTCGACAACACAGCTCGCGCAATGGACGGTGTACCAGAGTTCATCCAACAGCGCCACGTTCAACACGCATACCAAGCGGACGAAGCGTACGGCAAAGGTCTTGAGATTGCACTAGGCTTAAACAAGTAAGCGAACGCTGTGATCGTCACGCTGTGTGATTAAAAGACATAAAAAAGGAGGTGCCCAACAGCACCTCCTGATTTCAAATCACTAATCCTTAATCACTAGCCACAACCAATGCTCAAGGAGATTCATTATGATTAACTTAGATTTCTTTAAGCTCTTTGATACCAAAGAACTGTTTATCTATTACTGATTCATCAACTACTGATTTTTAGCTACCGCTTTGATCAGTACTGATGTATCCATGCGACCTAAACCATCACGTTGAAGGTCTGCGTATTGCTCATCCACTTTCTTAGTCAGTGGAAGTTCTAGACCCACTCGCTCAGCTTCTTGCAGACAGAAACCTAAGTCTTTGCGCATCCAATCAATAGCGAAGCCAAAATCGAACTTGTCTTCAGCCATCGTATTTGCGCGGTTTTCCATCTGCCAAGAACCTGCAGCGCCATGCTTAAGCGTTTCTACAACTTGAGCGATGTCCAAGCCTGATTTTTGTGCCAGCAACAAAGCTTCACTCAGACCTTGTAAAACGCCTCCAATACAGATTTGGTTTACCATCTTACAGCGTTGACCCTGACCGTTTTCACCCAGTAGCGTCATCTGCTTCGCGTACACATCCATCGCCGGAGACACACGGTCAAAAATGCTTTGTTCACCACCACACATGATGGTTAGAACACCATTTTCTGCGCCTGCTTGACCACCAGAAACTGGCGCATCAATGAAGTGATTACCATACTTAGCACACGCTTCAGCCAGCTCAACCGCTAGGTCTGCAGAAGTGGTCGTGTGGTCCACTAGCACTGCATCCGCTTTCAAGCCGACCAGAATGCCCTCTTCACCGTAAACAACGCTACGAACGTCATCATCATTACCCACACAGGTAAAAACGATGTCACAGCCTTCTGCCGCTTCACGTGGTGTTTCACAAGCTACGCCTTGGTATTCTTCAGCCCATTTGTCGGCTTTCGCTTTTGTGCGGTTGTATACTTTGGTTTCAAAGCCCGCTTTACTTAGGTAACCAGCCATTGGGTATCCCATCACACCCAGACCAATAAATGCTACTCGTTGTTTTTCCATTGCACGCTTCCCTTAGTTCACCTGACTGAAATGTTTCGTAACATGCTACTAAAGAATTGAAATCATTACTCGTGATTTCTCTTTCCACGGTCTCGATGATCCAGTATTTCAGTTCGTTTATTGCGCCTTCTACACCCCTTTACTTGACGATTAGCATAACAGTCAAAGCACTTAAAAAGGTTTACTACTGCTTAGCATGGAACATCGCTTGCCCACTCTTGTCCTTGTTCGACCAGAAATTGATGTTGAACTGAGCATCATCGCTCATCTCAATACGATGCCAGTACTGCGGTGGGCTGGTAGCAAACTGGCCTGCATTAATCACCACCACTACTTCTGCTTCTGTGGCATTTTCATCAGCAAAGCCGTAGTAAGTCACTTGCCCTTCCATGACGCACAGCTGCCCAAACACAACCTCGGCGGTATTATGATGAGTCAGTAGCGCTGGTGGGACATTGTCTTTGGTGAAGAAAGGCGTTGAACGTTGAACAGTCCAGTCTTTAGGAATTCGTAGATGCGACATAATGATACCCTCTCTAATTACAATTCTTTTCGTTTAAATCGGTTAAGCCTGCGCGGCTTGAGACAACTCTCGAAGTAATGGAAATGCTTGCGTAACTTGTTCTCCCGTCACGACGAAGCCCATGAGTCGGCTATTTTCATCTTCTGCCTTTGCGGCAATGCCGGTTTGAGAAATCTGCACACTCCAATTCGTCACCGAACTAAAATCGCCTGCCAATTGAATTGGGTAGCTCGGCGTTTTCACCTTTACCATCATAGGTGGTAGTTTCAACTCTGCTTCTTGCTCCAGTAGTTGTTTCCCTAAAACATTGGCACTTAGCACGATCGGTTGGAGATACGGCATCATTCGACCTTGGATCTCGGCACAATCGCCTAATGCGAACACATTGGCTGCTGATGTCTGTAATCGAGCATCCACCTCAATGCCTTTATTCACGCTCACCCCACAAGCTTTCGCTAACCAAGTGTTAGCACGTAAACCCGCAGCTGAAATCACTATATCGGCTTGGATTGCTTTACCTTTGCTCAAGCTTGCCACCAGCGAATCATCTGAGTGATTGATCGCGACAACTCCAGTCTCCAAGGCAAGTTGAATACCTTGCAGCTTAAGTTGGTTTTCAAGCGGCAATGCAACGAATTCAGGAATCAAGTTAGCGAGCAAACGGGGATTTGGCTCAACCACCGTAACTGCTTTACCACTGGTTGCGAGATCCATGGCGATCTCGACGCCGATCAAACCACCACCCATTACTAGAATTCGTTTCGCACGACTGATTTGCTCTTCCGCTAATTGATATTCTTGTAGCGAGTTTAGCGTTATCACCTCAGGTGCTGCATCACCAGATATTGGCGGCACAAAGGCTTTCGCGCCTGTCGCAAACACCAGTTTGGAGTAAGGATAGGTTTGGCCATTGGCTACCACTTGCTGAGCTTGCACGTCGACATGCTCAATCATGGTATGTGCGAACAGTTCGATGCTTTGTTCCTGTGCAAACGCCTCACCACTTTTAACCACTAAGTCTTGGGCCGTTTGTTTGTTACTGAATACATGACTCAAATCGGGCTTGTTGTATTCCGCGCCATCATCAGCAGTAAACACTTGCAGCGGAATATGTGCGTCCACTCGACGCACTGTTTTCACCAATTGGTAAGCCGCAAAGCCGCTACCAATAATCACAATAGGTGCTTGCATATTCGCCCCCTTACCCGTTGTATTCGACAAAGACGTCTTTACCCAAGTGGCATTCTGGGCACAAGAAGTAATCTGGCACTTCAGACCATGCCGTGCCCGGTTCAACGCCTTGATTAGGCTCGCCTTTAGCTGGGTCGTATACCCAATTACAAACGGTGCAAACCATGCATTGACAATCTGCGGGATGCGCCTCAGTACTAGGGTTACTAGAAGCAGTATCTACCACAGCTTGTGTTGCTACTTGTGCAACGGGTTGTGATTGAACTTGTGGTGCAGACGCCGCAATCGACGGAGCAAGAACAGGACTTGTCAGGTCATGCTTCGCCCACAATTTCGCGATGTTCTGACCATGTTCGCGACATTCACGCATCGCTTTACCATCTGGTCGCCATTTGGTTTTCAAACTCACTGCGGTTTCAAAGCCTGCGTCGGTCAATCGAGCATGGATACGATCCACCGCGCCACCATTCCAACCGTAACTACCGAATGCAGCGGCCTTCTTCGCTTTAAAGCGCAAACCAGTAATTTCTTCTAGCATGCCTGCGATCTTCGGCATCATGACGTTATTCATGGTAGACGAACCAACCAAGATGCCTTTTGAGCGGAATACGTTGGCGAGAATTTCATTCTTATCATGCTTAGAGACATTAAAGACTTTGACCGGCACGCTAGGGTCGACATCGTGAATGCCTTGCGCGATTGCATCGGCCATCATTCGGGTGTTGTTTGACATAGAATCGTAGAAAATCGTAATGCGATCTTCTTGATAATTGTCTGCCCACTCCAAATATTGTTCGATAATTTGAACTGGATTATCGCGCCATACAATACCGTGTGACGTAGCGATCATGTCGACAGGCAAATTAAAGCTCAGCACTTCTTTGATTTTTGCGGTTACCAAGCTGCTAAATGGCGTTAGGATGTTTGAGTAGTAACGCAAACACTGTTCCATCAACTCATTTTGATCCACTTCATCATTGAATAAGCGTTCATCGCAGTAGTGCTGACCAAATGCGTCATTGCTGAATAACACTGCATCGCCAGTTAGGTAAGTCATCATGCTGTCTGGCCAATGCAGCATCGGCGCTTCCACGAAGACCAATTGCTTACCATTACCAATATCGATGCTGTCGCCCGTTTTTACGGTTTTGAAGTTCCACTCAGGATGGTGATGATGACCCACAATTGAATCAATCGCCGCTTCTGTACAGTAAATTGGCGTGTTCGGAATCTTCTCCATTAATGCCGACAATGCACCTGAGTGATCTTCTTCTGCATGGTTTACCACGATAAAGTCGATAGACTTGAGGTCGATTTCCATTTCTAAATTTTGGATGAATTGTTGACTGAATCGGTGATCGACCGTATCAATCAATACGGTTTTCTCTTCACGAATTAGATAACTGTTGTAGCTGGTACCTTTTGTCATTTTGTATTCTGTACCGTGGAAGTCTTGAACTTCCCAATCGCGTTGACCTACCCAGTGGATGTTGTTTTTTACGTGAATTGTCATAATTACTACCTTGAATGACGGGATAAACAAAAATAATTTCTTCTTGTATTGCACTGGGCGTGCCAACTTTTAATTTATATAAATTTCAATAATTTAATTAAAAGTCAACTTTAATACATGTCATTTAGACACAGTTGAAAATTGTCATTAAGACACTACAATAGTCATATTGACACAATTGGTATTGGCTATGACTTCTTTAATCGCGCAATGGCTACACATCACGCAAGACCTTAACTCGGCGCTCACTCAACAGGCTCGCTTCGATACGTTATTAACCACGATTCGAGAGGTATTGAAGTGTGACTCTTCTGCCCTTCTTTTGTATGAAGACCAGCACTTTAAACCTTTAGCGATCAATGGATTGGCGAAGGAGGTCCTTGGACGCCGTTTCTCCATTGAACAGCACCCAAGGTTAGAAGCCATTGCTCGAGCAGGCGATATCGTCCGCTTTCCCTCTGACAGCGACTTACCTGATCCATACGATGGCTTGATTCCAAACCACGATGACAAACTGCATGTCCATTCCTGCATTGGTTTACCTTTGCTGATCGACGATCAACTGATTGGTGCCATTACGATTGACGCCTTCGACCCCAACCAATTTGATGGGCTACGCAACCAAGAGTTACGTTTTGTCAGCGCGTTGGCAGCAGGTGGCCTACACACTGCACTCCTACTAGAACAACTAGAGACACAAGCGAGCCTGCCACGCGACTCTTACGCCGAGAAACGCACCTTAAGTAATGAAATCATTGGTAACTCTCAGGGGATGAAGAATCTTCAAGAGCAGATTGACGCAGTCGCCGATACTGAATTGTCTGTGCTAGTGATGGGAGAAACGGGCGTGGGTAAAGAGTTGGTTGCGAGCGCTATTCACCATCGCTCTAGTCGCTCTAGCAATACTTTGGTTTACCTCAACTGTGCGGCACTGCCGGAATCAGTCGCGGAAAGCGAGTTGTTCGGCCATATCAAAGGCGCATTCACAGGCGCAATCAGCAATCGTAAGGGTAAGTTCGAACAAGCCGACGGCGGCACACTGTTTTTGGATGAAGTTGGCGAACTGTCGTTAGAGCTGCAAGCCAAGTTACTTCGAGCCCTACAATACGGCGACATTCAACGTGTGGGTGATGACCGTCATATTCGAGTCAACACACGCATTGTCGCCGCCACTAACCGCATATTGCATGAAGAAGTGACTGCTGGTCGCTTCCGAGCCGACTTGTATCATCGTTTAAGTGTCTTCCCGCTTCATGTTCCACCTCTTCGTGAACGTGAAGACGATGTGGTGTTACTCGCAGGCTTTTTTGCCGAACGTTTAAGAAGCAAATTGGGATTGAACAGCATTCGTTTGTCCCCCACTTTAGTGCAAGCACTCAAAGACTATTCATGGCCAGGCAACGTGCGAGAGCTTGAACATGTCATTAAACGTGCCGGTGTTTTGGCAAAAGCGCGCACTCACGCCATGGACATTGAGTTAGTTGAGCAAGATTTTGACATCCGAACGCCGAATCAGAACATCAAGAACGTTGAAGAAACGGAACAAAACTCTCGGCTTGAGCTACCAGAAGGTGGATTAAAGCTTGCCACAGATGCCTTCCAAAAAGCGATGATTGTTCGAGCACTGGAAGAGAACCAAGGTAACTGGGCAGCAACGGCACGTCAGCTTGAATTAGATAACGGCAATTTGCACCGATTAGCAAAACGGCTAGGGATAAAATAGACACTAACGAATATCACCTAATATGGCATATTCATCGCCAAATAAAGAGCCGATGCCCAACCGCTCACTCAGCCCACTATAAGTAGTGAGCTGAGTGCTCAGATAGAATAGCCACCTAAGTTTGACGGTATTTTCTTCTAAATTTTATTGTCTTGAACCACCTCACAGATTTAATAACCCTTAAAAATAAACACAATAATAGTTAAGGTATTTTTATGAGCCAGATCTAATAAAATTAAATATATAGTATTTATTTTAAGAATCTAAACTTTCAAAGTTCATCATAATAAATACAACCTCTATGTATACACTTTACCTTCAAAAAACATCAAAATATAATCCCTTCGATAAAAACACTTAAATGAATTTAACTGTATAAAAGTGAGGAGAATAAAATATGGGATATGGGGCGACAGTATATTCATTAGATACTGAAAAGGTTTTTAACGTACTAAAGAATGAGCGTAATCCAGAGCTAGAAAAAGCCATCATGGAAAGGTGTCAAGACTCCTTTAAAGTGATTAATGAAATGCTGGAAAGTAGTGGCGAAAGCATCCGAGCTGAAGAGCTTCTTATGCAGATGCTGTCTGAAGAGATAAAATACAGTCACTTGGGTTACGCATATGCTTACTTGCTTGAAGCTATATGTAAGATAACTGGTTATTACTTATCCAATAACTCTTGGTATCCTTGCGATGTAAACGATTTCTGCGATATTCCATTCACTAATACCGATTATCCTATAAAATTCCCATTCCCTGACGATTTCCCTGTTGTTTTTATGATAAAAAATCAAGATATTCACCAAGATAACGTTGACTTCGGAGGCTTATCAGAGCAACAAATATCTGAAGTCAAGAGCTGGTACACTCATGCAGTCGTAAACAATCGTGATTTGGTATTATTTTATTATTAATTTTAACTATTAATAAATTATCCAATAGTTAAAATAACAATAGAATATTAATAAAACTCTAGCTTATATTAAGCTAGAGTTTTATCTATTTAACTGAAATTTTCTAATTTTAAAAACATTATATTTCACACCTAATTTATAGACTCTGTGTATAGTGTGCTCAGAGGCAATGTGAACTCATAGGATCAAAATCAAGTTCTAATTTTTAGAAGAAAAACCGATCTGCTTGTGTCAAAATGCGCCATCCCAACCAAAAAGTCTTAATGTAATGAACTACCAAGCTGCTATTTTTGATATGGATGGTTTGCTCCTTGATACTGAGCGCGTCTGTATGCATATTTTCCAAGAAGCATGTGAAGCCCAGAACCTACCCTTCTATAAAGATGTTTACCTTTCAATCATTGGTCGCAATGCAGCGGGCATTGAAGTGATTTTTCGTAAAGCTTATGGGGATGATCTTGACCGCTTACACCAAGAGTGGCGCGACCGTTACGACGCTGTGGTTAAGCACCAAGCGATACCGGTAAAAGAAGGGGTGATTGAGCTGCTTGAGTGGTTGAAAGGCCAAGGGTTGCCAATTGCAGTCGCCACTTCTACAGCAAAAGAAGTGGCACAGAAGAAGTTGGAGTTAGCGGGCCTAAGCAAGTATTTCGACAACTTAACGACAGGCTGTGAAGTGTCACACGGCAAACCTGATCCAGAGATCTACCTGCTTGCAGCAAGTCGTCTAAGCGTAGATCCAACCAAATGTCTCGCCTTTGAAGATTCAAATAATGGCGTACGTGCTGCGGTAGCAGCGAACATGATCACTTATCAAATTCCTGATTTGGTTGAGCCTTGTGACGAAATAAAGCAATTAGACCATACTGTCGCACCTTCACTGCATGATGTGTTGCACACGTTAAAGCAAACTCGCTAGGCCTACTTGTCGTCTGTTCTCTAGAAGCTCAGCAATTTAGCTGAGCTTCTTTCTTGAAACCTCTCCAATACCGTAAAACCAAACAATTCTGCCACCCGTTTAGAGAGATTATTTTCACCTTAACTCTGGCTAATCACGACTTTTGATTTAACTCACGCAATCGCATGAAATAAGGCATTTGAGTGATCAAATAGCGGAACTGACCAGTACAAGCTTGCAACAAAACGTCAATATACCGATTGAAGCACGTTTTTGGAGTGAAAATTGGCTGATAATGAGAACTATTGGATAAGATCAATCCAAGTCAGCCTAAAATACAAAATGGAGAGTGTTATATGTCTTTACGTTTATTAGCAACAACCTTCGCATTAGTAGGAATGAGCTTTGGTGCCCAAGCCAGTGCCGAGTGTGAAGTGTCATTAGATGCTAACGATATGATGCAGTTTTCTACTAAAACATTGAGCGTACCAGCCACTTGTAAAGAGGTAAAACTAACGCTGAATCACACAGGTAAGATGCCAGCGCAATCGATGGGTCACAACGTGGTCATCTCTGACACAGCCAACCTACAAGCAGTCGGTACTGATGGCATGGCAGCTGGAGCAGAAAATAACTACGTAAAACCAAATGATGATCGCGTCTACGCTCACACAAAAGTAATTGGTGGCGGTGAAAGCACCAGCATTACGTTCAGTACTGAGAAAATGAAAGCCGGCGGTGACTATTCATTCTTCTGTTCGTTCCCGGGTCACTGGGCAATCATGCAGGGTAAATTTGAGCTAAAATAAAAGATTTAGCCAAGCCAAAAGAAGACTCATTATAGGGAAGCCAAGGCTTCCCTTTTTGATAGATAAAATAGCAATTGAGAAAGGTCTAACACGTCTGGAAACGTGACCAAGAAACTAGCAAGTAAGAAACCCTTGCTCCATTGAGATTAAGTTCTTTTACGAAAACTCATGGGTAAAAATCGGATTTTTGTTTTACCTTTCCGAAACACTACTAAATGATAAAAGTCATTCAATACCATGTAACTCTTTCCAGTTTCCTGGATGAACCACATAGCCGAACAGAGCATGCCCACCATAAACCAATTCAGTCCCTTCCGGTATCCACAGCATCTGACCTGGGTGCACAAAATGTGTTTCACCATTTGCGGTCAGCTCGAAACAGCCTTCAATCACGAAAATAACTTCATCATAAAGCACTGTCCAAGCCACTTTAGCGCCTTCCCATTTAGCAAAGCCTACGCCTATGTTTGGTGAAATTTCTGGGCTTAACGCCCTTGCAACATACGCCATTCCCGGCGTATCACCACGAACATTGAAATCTAGACTTTTACTATCAACAAGTTTGACTTGCTTCATAATTCACTCCGGCTTTGCCATTTTGCTAATTGGATACGCGTTTTTACTCCCAAACCTAAAAAAGGCTCTGGCGGATTCAAACAAGGCATTCCTGTCACTTGCTGTATGTCATCCAATGATTTAGATGTCGCACCAACGACATAGTCAGCTAACAGTGTTCCAGAAATGGTTCCCCACGCAGCACCAACACCATTGTCACAAGCGCTGGCATAAACACCTTCATCTAATTGACCGAAAAAGTTAGTAAAGTTACGAGAGATGGCATACACCCCACCCCATGTGTGAGTAAATGGTACGTCGGCCAGCTCGGGATAACGCGCCAGAAAGACCTGACGATGATCGTCGCGAATTTGTTCTCTGACTTTATCGTTCATGCTTGAGCCATATTTCGGCACGTGTTTGTAAGTATTGCGGATCAAAATACGTCGATCGGCGGTCATACGTAACGTCGTTCCCGCATGATCAGCTGGAGTTAACCCCCAATTCAGCTCACCTCCGTATCGCTGCATTTCTGCGTCGGTTAATGGACGCGTCCAGCTTGCAAACGTCATCACTGGAAGTAGTCTGTTTTTAAGATAACCAAACTCCCGAGTAAAAATGCTGGTCCCAAGCAGCAGTTCAGGGGCTTCAACAGAGCCTCTATCTCCATGTAATACCCAGCAACCGTTTTCTTTACTGAGCTTGCGGATTGGCGAGTTCTCTAACACCTCGACGTTCTCTGGAAGGCTTTCCCCTAGCCCACGCACCAAAGCAGCAGGTTGCATTAAATAACCACCTGGCGTGTAAATTGCGCGGCTGTAGTAGTTTGTTCCCAAGACTCTCGCCAGCTCACTGCCATTAACATGGAAGTATGGTTCGCCAAGGTCTTTCATTAGGTGCTCAAAGTGATCGAGATACGCTTCACCGCGCGCCCCTACGGCTCCTTGATATTTGCCCTTTGCTGACCACTGACAAGAAATACTGTGCTTCGACACTAAAGTGTTTAGCTGAGCAATCGCAGAACGGTTGAGTGATAATAACTTTTGCTTGTGCTCAGGGTCGGGATGCTCAAGTGAAAACTTATGAGGCAAATCGATAACAAAGCCCGAATTTCTTCCTGAAGCCCCTTGGCCGATACGTTGCGCATCAATCAGTATAATTCGTGCATTAGGCATAAGTTCAGCTAAACGTCTTGCCATAGCTAGGCCTGCGAAACCGGCACCTAACACGGCATAGTCAGCACTTTGTTTACCTTTTAACGCCGATTTTTCTGGAATACTTGGCAACGCATGGTACCAACCACACGTCACGTCATCATTGGGTAAATGAATCATCTTTTTTCTCCGCTACGCTGCTGACAGTTTCAATGACAATTGATCTAGCCAAGGGCCGCGTAATGACTGTACTTTTCTTCCTAGCAACGCAAAACCGAGCATTGCTCCTTCTGGTGAATAAAACGCAGCGGTCAATTCATCTGCTTGGTTCTCGATGTACCATTGTCCCTGTTCTTCAGCGGCTACCGGGAAAATCGTGAGTGGAAGAATCGGCGTTTTTACAATCACTGGAGTTGGTGTTAACGAGATAGGGGCGACATCGCCTAGCAAGCTTTTCGCTACAGAAGGGATCATTTGATTAATCGGTGCAATATAGGGCTGCCAACCTTGCTCAGTTTCAACACAGTCACCTAGCGAGTAAATATTCTCATCACTCGTCTGGCCGAATTGATTCACTTTAATGCCACGGCCCACTTCGAGCCCTGCTTGCTCAGCCAGAGAAACATTTGGCTTGAGTCCAACCGCGCTTAGCACTAGGTCTGCTTCAATCTGCTTGCCACTGTTCAGATGTAAAACCGCACTGGATTCGGACCTTGGCTCGATTCTGGCGATACTGTCTTGTAGAGCCCATTGCACGCCTCGTTCGGCGAGTGCACTTTGTAATGATTCACCCAACTGTTGCGGGATCAAACGCTCCATTGGCCATTGACCCAACCCGATAACTGTCACTTCATAACCGCTTTCGATCAGGTCATTCGCGAACTCACAGCCAATTAAGCCATCACCTAGGATCGCGATGCGCTTTTTGTCTTGCAGCTCCGATCTGAAACGGCGGTAGTCAACTAAGTCGTTCACACTCATAACCCAAGAGCGATCGCCCTCAATTGGGATTTCAATCGGTGATGCACCTGTTGCCAGTACCAAGCGGCTGTAGGCGTATTTACCGATGGAGGTATGTAGCGTTGAATTGGCACGATCGATCTGTTCAACACGCGTATGCGGGTAAACGCGGATATTGAGACGGCTTTCCCACTTCAACGCGCTTTCACTTTGCAGCGCGTCGCCGTCTTTGTTCATGACCAACGCATTAGACAAAGCTGGTTTGCTGTACAAAGCGCCATCATCAGCGGTAAAGACGGTGATAGCAACCGTCTCGGATTGTGCTCTAAGTGCCGCCGCCAACTGGTAACCACTGTGGCCACTACCGATGATAACGATAGGGTCATTTGAGAATACAGGTTGAGTAACTTCAGATGGAAGAGGCTGAGCCGTATTTCGCTGAACAGACGCTTCTACCGACACCGAAGACACAGCTGCAACCTCTTCTAGTGGCGCATCGTCGGTGATTTCGATCATTTCAAAATCGGCCTTACCCACTAAACAGTCAGGACATAACCAGTCATCCGGTACATCTTCCCATGCTGTTCCTGGTGCAATGCCATCGGATGGCCAACCTTGTGCTTCATCATAGATTAAGCCGCAAATAATACAGAGCCACTTTCTCATCACTTATACTCCAACTACCTTGTTCAGAATTTCCGTGTTTACAAACCGCTGTCAGATTTGTTGTGATTCCATCAACCTCGCCCTAGCTTGTGGTCTGAAATCCAAGCCGGTACGAGGTGATGAAAATACAGTTACACGGTAGCTATACGTTGCTGTCTTACTGCAAACGAATGGCAATATTGCGTGTCTGGACGTAGCTATAAATCGCTTCTTGTCCTTTTTCTCGCCCAAACCCGGACAAGCCCACGCCACCAAATGGTGTTTCGATGCCACCAGCAAACCATTCATTGATGAACACTTGTCCACCACGCAGTTGCTGTGCCACACGCAATGTTTGGTTTAGGCTTTCACCAAAGACACCAGCGACCAGGCCAAAATCGGTGCCATTCGCGATTTCAACGGCCTCTTGCTCGGTTTCAAACGGTGTAATTACCAGTACAGGGCCAAACACTTCTTCTTGAGCAATACGCATATCTGGTGAGGCTTCAATCACCGTCGGTGCCACAAAGTAACCTGACAAATCAGGGGCGTACCCACCCGTTAGGATGTTCGCGCCGTCGGCTTTTGCTTGTTCTATCATTTCAAGCACGCGTGCTTGTTGATCAGCCGATACCAACGGTGTGATGTCCGGCTGGCTTTCGCCTTGGCCAATGGTTAGGCTTTTTGCCATTTCCACTACCGCCGCTTTTACTTCTTCATAACGCTCTTTTTGAATTAGCAAACGAGACATTGCCGAACAAACTTGACCAGCGTTAAAGAAAATACCGACTTGAACGCTTTGTAAAAGCGTTTCGAGACTCACATCTTTCAGTGCGATAGCGGCCGATTTACCACCCAGCTCCATCACAGATGGTGTGGCGCGTTGCGCTGAATCTTTCAGTATGCGTTGGCCGGTCGGCACAGAACCTGTAAAGACAATTTGATCAACGTCTTGATGCTGCACCAAATGACTGCCAACGACTGAGCCTTTGCCACATAGCAAGTTAATCGTGCCTTTTGGGAAGCCCGCTTTTTCAATCGCTTTAATCAACAACGTCATGGCAAGTGGAGAAATCTCTGGCGATTTGATCACCACTGCGTTACCTGCGGCTAATGCAGGTGCCAATGAGCGTGCACAAATAGAGACAGGGAAATTCCACGGCACAATCTGCACTGACACGCCAAACGGCACATATTGAGTGAAGTCGACATAGTCTTTACCCAACGGAATTGACGTGCCTTCCAGCTTGTCGGCCATGCCAGCGTAGTATTCGAAGTAACGTGCCGACTCTAAAAACTCATCTTTGGCATCTTGCAAAGATTTCCCATTTTCACGACAGGCAACTAACCCACCTTCATCAACCATTTCACGAATAGCTGCGGCGGCTTTTAACATCCACTCGGTTCTGACGGCGGGACGAACGTCCGAAAGAAGACCTTGATAGACCACTCGACGTGCCGCTGCCATTGCGCGATCGGCATCGGTGATAGTGGCTTCTGCAATCGTCGCATACGCTTCGGCTGTGCCAGGGTTCATGACGGTCAGCGCTTGCTCTGAATCGCACCACTCACCATCAATATAATTAAGGTAATGCATCATATTACTGCTCCAGTGCCGCTTTCACTTGCTTTGCCAACCAGGTTTGGAAGAAATGCGTCGGAACATCCATTTCTGGTGAGAACACACCACCACCAAAGCCAGGTGAGTAACGACCTTCCTGCATGCCCTCGACCGCTCCAATATCTTCGCCGAATACGACTCGCCATGACTCAACGGTAGCAGTACGGCACGCAGCGAACTCATCTTTCGTTGCTTCATCACCCACATAGAAAACACGTAGGTGCTCAACACTCTTATTCGCAGTGATTGGTTCAATCATCATCGCAAAGGCATGATCGGCTTGAATACCAAGCAACACGTTTGGAAAGAGTGCAACATATTCTGCATGACGCAGTTTATCTTCTGGCCAGTTTGGAAATTTAGGTAAGTGTGTTCCTGCAGTATCAGAGAGGTTGTATGCGAGACTACCTTGGCCAGCAAAACGCTCTGCAAACATGATGTTGTAGTGATCCTCTAGGCGAGAATAACTGTTCAAACTCGGATGCACCCAAGGTAAGTGGTAAGCTTCACAGTAGTTTTCTACGGCAAGCTTCCAGTTACTTTTCACTTCTATCTCTAGGTTGCCACCCATGTTCACGCGGCGAAGAAGCCCTAATCCTTCTTCACCTAAGAATTGCTGCCAACGTTGCTCTAGCGGCGCGATATGCTCTTCAAAGCTTTCTGCATTGCCCGATAAGTTGACGAACACCATGTCCATCCAAACGGCTGAACGAAGTGGCTTAAGGCCATGTTTTTCACACTTAAATCGGTCATCTTTGTGTTTTGCGATACCACCAATGTGTGGTGTGCCTTTTAGATTGCCGTCAAGATCGTACGTCCATGAATGGTAAGGACAGCGAATCATGCCTTGAACTTCGCCTGCCTCATGAACCAGCTTCATACCACGATGACTACATACGTTGTGGAAAACTTGGACTTCACCTTGGCGATTTCTCATCATGAGTAGTGGAAGATTCATGAAATCAAGTGGCATCACATAACCATTTTTAAGCAGGTCTGATGCAAAACCAATACATACCCAAGTGTTACCAAACACCTGATCACGCTCAAAAGTAAAATACTCTTCGCTGGTGTAGGCCTGATTCGGCATTCCTGTTGCTTCACTGATTGGGTTCAGTACATTATCAACAAGTTCAACAGGAATAATGGTTTGGTTGACATTGCTCATATTCTTATCTCCGAGAGTCGAGTTGCATCCAGTGCGTACAACATCGTGTTGTGTTAGTGGAGAAGATTTTGATTAACAACCCGGCAACAAACAAACGACTTTTTCGCCGGGCTTGGATGAGTTTTTGTCATTCATGCATTGATCTCGAACAAAAAAATAACCTTTTAATTAACAATGATCTTCTTGTCATGATTAATACTCATTAACCGATGAGTATTAATCAGTTGAAACACAAAAGCCCTCTCTCTACTCTCTTTCAAAAATTAACAATAACGCAACAAACAATAACGTTAAAACAAACGCACTGTGAGGGATGCCTATGAGAGCAACATCTGGGATATTGAAAGGACTCAATCCGACTGTGACAATCGCATCAAAGATCGTCGTTATCGGTTTTGTACTTTTCTGCGCCATTCTCGCCAATCAAGCGGGCCAATACTTCGAAACGATTTCCGGCATTTTGCTACAGAATATGAAGTGGTTTTACATCGGACTTGTTTCACTCGTTGTCGGTTTTCTTCTTTACCTTATGGTTAGTCGATATGGGCATATTCGTTTGAGTAAAGATGACGAAAAACCAGAGTTTAGTTATTTGTCTTGGGTATCCATGCTTTTTTCCGGAGGCATGGGGATAGGCTTGATTTTCTGGTCGGTCGCCGAACCGATGTGGCATTACGCTGACAACCCATTTACTCAAGGCCTGACCAATGAAGCCGCAACAACATCAATGAAACTGACATTCTTTCACTGGGGTCTACATCCTTGGTCTGTCTTTATCATTGTTGCACTCGCATTAGCTTACTTTTCCTACCGTAAAGATCTGCCTTTTACCCTACGCTCTATCTTGTACCCTTTGATTGGTGATCGTATTTATGGGCCTATCGGACACACGGTTGATATCCTAACAGTCGCGGTGACTGCTTTCGGTATCTCTCAAACCTTGGGGATGGGAGTTATCCAAATAAACTCTGGTTTGAATCAAGCCTTTGGTCTAGAAATTAGTTTGGGGATTCAACTCTTTATTATCGTTTCCCTTTGTACTTGTGCGGTTGCGTCGGTGCTATCTGGTGTAGGAAAAGGTATTCGCCGTTTATCAGAATGGAACATGCTGCTTTCACTCGCACTCGTGCTAGTAGTACTTTACATTGGTCCAACTCGCTATATCTTAAATACGCTACTTGAAAGCACAGGGCTTTATGCACAAAACATTGTCGGTATGAGCTTATGGAGCGATGCACAGAATGACTCTGGCTGGCAAAACTGGTGGACGGCTTATTACTGGCCTTGGTGGATGACTTGGGCACCTTTCGTTGGCATGTTTGTGGCTCGTATCTCTAAAGGACGCACAATACGTGAACTTATCGGCGGTGCTCTCATCGTACCCACGCTGATCACGTTTTTATGGATTTCAGTATTTGGTGGTGCAGCGTTGAAGGTAGAGCAAGACGCTCGTGTTGCTCATCAAGAGCAAGTCACTGCGGCACAAGAAGCCAAACAAACACCACCTGCGGATTTTTCTGGCGGCCCGATTCTTGAAGCGACTAAAGCCGATACGACACGCGCTTTGTTTACGCTATTCGACAATCTAGATACAGGTATGTTTGGTAAACTACTTAGCGTGCTTGCGTGTCTATTACTCGGTACTTATTTCATTACCTCCGCAGACTCGGGTACCTTGGTTCTATGTACCCTCGATGCCGCTGGGCACAGTGAGCCTCCCACCTCTATACGCGTATTGTGGGGGATCATGATCGCAGCCATTGCGGGAGTACTTCTATACGCAGGAGGGTTAAAAGCAATGCAAACGGCCTCCATTATTGCCGGTTTCCCTATCGCCATTTTTATCGCGGTGATGAGCTTAACGCTGTTTCATAGTATTCGACGCGAACCTAAGCCATGGGCAATGCTTCCAGAGCATGTTCACCCAGAGCAAGAGAAACTTGATGGTCCTGTTGAACCGCTTGTTGAAAGCAAAACAGTGGTTTCCGAGCCTATTGCTTCAACATCCTCACTAAAAGATGATTCCACACTCAATCAGGGACCAGTACTAAGTTAGTGAGTCGTTTCATCAATCAATTAAAACAAAGCGGGAACTGGTACTCCCGCTTTTTTAACATGACCAAACTCTGTTATTTTCTCTGCTTATTGATTTAGGCTAAACCTCGATCACCCACCTCATCTGGCAACTGTTGCAAAAGCCACTCTCTAAAACGCTTGACGCTTGCTGGGATTAAACCTCTATTTTTAGGTTCAAGCATAGAGAAATTGGAAGGTGTTGAAAGCACGTGTTCGACTGGCCTAACTAAAGCACCGCTTTGTAAATAGTCGTCCACTAATGATCCCCAGGCTAACGCGATTCCCTGACCATTAATTGCCGCTTGTAACAGCATTGGATAGTTATTGATGTTCATGCGATTACGAGGCGAAATATTTGGCAATCCTACACTCGCAAACCACTGCTCCCAATTCACCCAATCTCTTTGAGACTCTTCCAGATAGAGTAACGTTTTATTGAAGATTTCTTCTGGCTTACTAGGCTGGCCGATTTTCTCTAAATAAAGCGGGCTACACACAGGGAATACTTCTTCTGAAAATAGCGTTGTCACATCCATTTCCGCAGGTGGAGTGCGACAATAAAACAAGGCGAGATCGCAATCTAATCGGCGTAAGTCCAACACATTATCTGAGGCCAATATTCTTATATCGATGTCATCATGTTCATTTTGAAATTGAGCAACCTTAGGCAACAACCACAAGGCTGCCATTGCATTTGTCGTCGCAACCGTGATCTTTTGTTCGCCCTGCCACTTCTTCACTTCACCCGTGATTTGAGCAATATCGAGCAAAGATTGGCTGACAGCTTGATAATATTGAAGACCTGTAGGCGTTAAATTAATGCTTCGATTGGCTCGCGTGAATATAGCCTTGCCTAAGTATTCTTCTAATTGTCTAATTTGGCGACTGATAGCACCTTGGGTCACGTTTAGCTCGTCAGCGGCTAACGTAAAACTCAAGTGCCGCGCCGACGCTTCAAACGCAACGAGGCTATTTAAAGGAGGGAGGGGTTTGATTTTCATGTATCTTCCAGTAAGGCCGTATTGTAATTATTTTTATTCCCGGCAATCTTATGTTGCACGTGGATAATGCCATTCTGGACAACACCTCAAAAACGACAATTTATAAATGATAAAAAATAGAGATGAATCATAAATTGTTGTGAGAGAGACTGCCGTATACAGTTTCGTGGCTACAACGAGCACAAAAAGAGGAGCAGTTACTCCTCTTTTGCCTAGCCTTTTGCTCACTTTCTTCGAGTTAGCCCATCTACCCTATTGCCAGTTTAGTACTCGCGTAACGCGCTTTTTTCTTTCTTGGACTGGCTAAGAAGTACGCTAATGTAAGAGGCCCTAATCGTCCCATAAACATCATGAAGATGATCACTAACTCACCCGGTTCGGACAAACTGCCCGTTAAGCCTCGCGACAAACCAACCGTACCCAGTGCCGAGACCGCTTCGAACATAATATCTAACATAGACGCTTTCTCTGTCAGTAACAGCGTGAATATGGCAAACCAAGTCACGCCCACCGAGATCAGAGTCAGCGCCAATGCCTTGCTGATGGTCTCTTTGGGAATCTTGCGTTGAAAGGCATAGGTTGCTTCATCGCGACGCAAATAGCTGTAAGTCGCCAAGACTAACACTATAAATGTCACAACTTTAATGCCACTTGCCGTACTCAATGATCCACCGCCGATAAACATCAACACCAGAATGATCGCCGTTGTGGCATCTTCCAACTGATCGATAGCTAAAGTGTTGAACCCTGCCGTTCTTGGCGTCACCGCTTGAAACCACGATGCCCACCATTTCCCTGCTTCGCTCAAAGGGCCAAGCGTGTTGGGGTTATCATATTCAATCAGGTAAATGGCGATAAGTGCCACCACGTTAATGATCACCGTGCCTAAGATCATCATTCGACTGTAAACGGTGAGTCGGTGCCAACGGCGATTGCGTTTTAAGTCAATCCAAACCGAGAAGCCTAAACCACCAATAATGAACAAACTGGTAATGGTGAAGTTAACGACCGGGTCGTCCACGTAAGGCATTAAGCTATCGGCACTCAACGCAAAACCTGCATTGTTAAACGCACTGATGGTGTAGAAGAAACCATGGAACAAACTGGTTTTCCAACCCAGCTCTTCACTCCAATAAACGCTCAAAATAGTGAAACCAATAAGTTCAACGAGCAGAGCGAACATCAATACAGATTTAGCAGTGGCAATGAGTGTCGATGAGTCAGTTTGGTTGAACGCCTCTCTCGCGACGGCTCGCTCCAAAAAGCCAATTTTTCCGCCCAGAGCCAGCAAGGTCACGATGGCAAACGTCATTAAACCTAGGCCACCACATTGAATCAGGAAAGCAATAACCACTTGCCCAAAAGGCGTAAACGCCGTGCCCGTGTCCACCACAACTAATCCCGTCACCGTAATGGCCGATGTTGCTGTAAACAGGCTTTGAATCCAAGTGATGGGCTCTGTGGTGGCAATCGGCAGTTTGAGTAAGACCGTGCCGAGCATGATCAAGCACGCAAAGCTGAGGCTAAGTATTAATGGCGGTGCGCCCAACAATTTTTTGCCCGCTTTGGGTTTTCGCTCGATGGGGATAATAGAGGGATGCCACAAAACCATGTTACACCAACCTTGGAGCGACGTATTTCAGCTCAGCGCGACTACCACAAAGCAACAGCGTGTCGAACTCATTAAGCACAAACTCATCATTGATATTGGTGTAGACGGCTTCTTCGCGCTTCACCAAGATAGGCTGAATGTTGTAACTGCCTCGGCTGATCAACTTAGAAAGCGGCATATCGTGCAGATTGGATTTAACGTGGATTTCCACCACATACAAACCATGACCCATTTCCAAATAGTTGTTCACCATCGGATAGTTGAGTGCCTGCGCGACTCTTACGCCCATCTCCTCTTCCGGATGAATAATGCGTTGTACGCCAAGCTTAGACACGATGGTGTGGTGCGCTTTGGTGCTCGCTTTGACCCAAATGGATTTCACACCCAGATTTTTCAGCGCCAGCGTACACAACAAACTGGCTTGCATGTCTTCGCCAATCGCCACCAACACCACATCACTGTTCGCTAGCGCTAACTCTCTGAGTGCACCTTCGTCTGTTGCGTCACATATGACCGCTTGCGTTAACTCTTCGACGTATTTTTCGACGATTTTCGGGTCGCTATCCACCCCCGTTACGGTGTGTCCAAGATGAATAAGTTCTAAGCTGGCGGCAACGCCAAATCGCCCTAGACCAATTACTGTAAAGTGAGCCATATCAATACCTAACTGTGTTTTATGTATAGAACATGCTAATGCGTTAAGGGCTAGACTGATTTTCCGTCACGGAAAATAGGCAACACGAATCCTGTTCGAGTGCCGATAACCAGCACTAAACCTTGGCATTAACGTTGATTAAATTTGGAATTTAGTAGTGCTTGGACGTCTCAAGCACTAAACGATAACCCAGCCCCGGCTCGGTTTTTAATAGCCGCTGTTCGTCAGCACTATCGTTCAGTTTTTTGCGTAGTTGACTCACTAACACACGTAAGTAGTGAGTGTCTTCGACATGACTTTTTCCCCAAATCACCGCTAGCAAATGAGTTTGCTCAATGAGTTTTCCCGGCTTGAGAATCAACTGTTCAATGAAAGAAAACTCTTTCTTGGTGAGTGGAATTTCCCTCTGATCCAACCAAAATTGGTGAGTACTTTTGATGATTTTGACTCGGCCAGCCACCAGCTCATCAGCGACGGTTTGCTCATCCACCAAATCTCGAACCAGCACTTTGATGCGCGCGATGAGCTCTTTTACGCCAAAAGGCTTGCTCAAGTAATCATTCGCGCCCGCTTCTAAAAGGCGGATTTTTTCCTCTTCTTGATCGCGAGCTGTCAGCACTAGCACTGGCGTTTTATAGGTCTGACGAAGCGTAGTGAGAAACTCCGCCCCATCGCCGTCGGGCAAGCCTAAATCTAGCAGAATGACGTGCGGCGAATGCGCTTCGAAACACGCTTTGGCTTCTGAAATGGTACTCGCGCCAATGTAATCAAACCCTTCAGCAGACAGCGAAATTCGAATAAAGGTATGAATGCGAGGCTCATCGTCCACGACTAAAACTTTGTAACTCACGCCTGCTCTGCTCCTTGATTGAGTGGAAGTCGAATGCGGATCAGCGTCCCTTCTGATACTGGCATAGATTGAATATATCCTTGGTGTGCGGTGATGATGCCTTTGGCAACCGCGAGTCCCATTCCGGTGCCTGAATCGGCCGATTTGTTGTTCACACCGGAATAGAAAAGGCTGAATATTTTTTCCGCATCTTCAGCTTTGATGCCAATCCCCATGTCCCGAACATCAATCACGCACGACGAACCCTGCTTAGAAAGTGAAACCTCAACAGATTCATTCTCTGGTGAAAATCGCATGGCATTATCCAACACATTAAAAATCGCTTGTTCGATTAGCGAACGACTTACTGATAAATAACCAACGGAATCATCCATATTCATGGAAACTTTCTCGGTGTAATTCGGCAAACGAGAAACCGCATCCCGCACAATATCTGCAATCAGCTCATCTTTTTTGGTAATTTTTAATGTGCCATGCTGGAGCTTAGTCGCCTGTAAAAGGTTCTCGATATATTGGTGCAAACGGTGGCTTTCTGAAGTCGCACTGTCGAGCAATTCTTTGCGCTCTAAGTCATTGAGCTTGGGCATGTACTCGTTGAGTGTGGTCAGTGTTCCAATAATGGTTGCTAGCGGCGTGCGTAGATCATGGGACACCGATAGCAGGATGCTGTTTTGCAGCTTGGTTTGTTTTAACTCTCCCTGCTGCCGACGATAAAGATCCGCAAAGGTGCTGGTGATAAAAGCCACCACCATAAACACGACTAAATTAAAAATGTCTTCCGGACGAAACATCTGCAAAGAGTAACGAGGTGTCGTAAAAAAGAAGTTGAAGCTCAGCGCTTCGATCACCGCCGCCGCATAAGCGAATCGCGAGTTGCATTGAAACGCCACTACCACGACAGCTAACTGTAAAATCAGCAGGACTGCGGCTGTAGAGCCAAACAGTTGGTCTAACAACCATGAGACGACAACCGCGCCAACAATCACGGTAGTAGAAAAGAGAAAGGTGTTATCTCGCCATTGAACAAACATAAAATACATCAACCAAAATTCGATGTAGAAAACTTTAGCAAAAGCCCATTCGGAGTTCGCGTAAAAAAAGCGTAAAAAATTCAATAACGACAGTAAGTTATAAACATAATCATCATTAAGTTGGCCTAACTCAATGAATAATCACAAGTTAACGTTGCCCATTAACGCCTACTTACTCGGTATAAACGACAGACACAAAAAAGAGGAGCATTTGCTCCTCTTTCGTGTAGCGTCATATTAGATGACTTGTAGTTGAGCATCACCTTGCTCAGACAAAAAGCCGCCGGTTTGATGCTTCCACAGCTGAGCGTAAACACCACCCAATTGCAGCAGCTCGTAATGCGATCCTTGCTCAATGATTTTGCCGTCATCCATTACAATCAAACGATCCATCGCGGCAATCGTTGATAAACGGTGAGCAATCGCAATCACTGTTTTTCCTTCCATCAGAACTTCAAGGTTTTCTTGAATTGCCGATTCTACTTCTGAATCAAGTGCAGACGTTGCTTCATCCATGATCAAAATTGGCGCGTTTTTCAGCAGCACGCGAGCAATCGCCACACGTTGACGCTGACCACCAGACAGCTTCACACCGCGTTCACCCACTTCAACGTCATAGCCAACGTTACCTTGCTCGTCTCGTAGAGATTGAATGAAATCATGAGCATGTGCTTTCTCAGCAGCTGCGATAACGGCATCCATTGAAGCATCTGGATCACCGTAAAGAATGTTCTCTTTAATTGAACGATGCAGCAAAGAGGTGTCTTGCGTGATCATACCGATGTGTTGGCGAAGAGACTCTTGTTCAACTTGAGAAATGTCCTGTCCATCAATGCAAATCTTACCGCTATTTACGTCGTAAAAGCGCAGCAACAAGTTGACCAACGTGGATTTACCTGCCCCAGAGCGACCGACAATGCCGACTTTTTCGCCCGGTTTGATAGTCAGATTCAAGTTCTCAAATACTGCCTTCTCATCACTGTAGTTAAAACCTACGTGATCAAAGCAGATCTCACCTTGAGAGATTTGCAAAGGCTTAGCATTTGGTACGTCTTTCACTTCAACATCGTTTGAAATCGTATTAATACCGTCTACTACTGTACCGATGTTTTCAAACAGTGCGCTAACTTCCCACATGATCCACTTCGACATACCTTGTACGCGCAACGCAATACTGATGGCAATCGCAATAGCACCAATTGTTACAGCGTGATCTAGCCATAGATAAACCGAAATGGCACTAATAGACATCAGCAGCAAATAGTTGATGGCATCCACACTAAACAGTAAACAAGTCACCATGCGCATTTGGCGGTAAACCGTCACCAAAAATTGCTTCATGCTGCTTTCTGCGTATTCCAACTCTCTTTGCGAGTGCGCGAATAGCTTTACGGTAGATATGTTGGTGTAAGAATCGACAATGCGCCCAGTCATTACAGAACGAGCATCCGCTTGCTCCGTCGCTACTTGTTTCATTTTAGGGATAAAGTAGAACTGGATAACCGCGTACATTCCTATCCAAATCACAATAGGCAACATTAGCAAACCATCGGCTTCGCCCATCATCCAGAGCATCGAAAGAAAATAAACGCTGATATAAACCAGTACATCCACCAGCTTCATGACCGTTTCTCGTACCGCTAACGCACTTTGCATCACTTTGGTCGCAACTCGGCCTGCAAAGTCACGCTGGAAAAATCCAACCGCTTGTTTTAGCAAGTAACGGTGAATCAACCAACGGATAGACATCGGGTAGTTACCCAATAACGTTTGGTGCATCACCATTGAGTGGACAAAACCGAGAGCTGGCATCACAACCGCCACTAAGAACAGCATCATTAGCATGCGATCACCCTGGTCTTGCCAGAATGTTGCGCGATCTTGATTAGAGAGAATATCGACGAGCTCGCCCATATAACGCAACAGCGTCACCTCTGTGATGGCAATAAGCGCACTGAACACTGCCATAACGAGTAAAGGGGCTTCAAAGCCACGAGTGTAAAAACGACAAAAGCCAAATAGCGTCTTCGGTGGCTTTTCGGTTTCCATCTGGGGAAAGGGTTGGGTCAGTTTTTCAAACCAATTGAACATAACAATGACTTTAGGTACCGCGAATGAATTTGCGAACGTTTTACTATCTTTTGATACAAAAGTCAGTAAAATACCGAAACAAAAGCTCAAATGATAATAATTACAATTAAGTTTAGCGTTAATCATAATTATCGGGAATAGATTTATGCAAAAGAATAACTCACTGACCATCGCTATCCGCAACGCGTTGGTTTGTGCTTTAGCACCTACAGCAGTGGTTGCATTCACAGCACAAGCTCAAGAAGACGTCGTACAAGATGACGTGATTGCCATGGAGACCATAACGGTCACCGCGCAAGCACTTAAAGTAGAAACCCCGGCAGCAGAAACGCCGCGCAGCGTATCTATCATTTCTGAAGATGAACTTCGTGTTCGTGCACCGAAAAAGCTAGATGAAGCATTACGCTACACGTCTGGTGTAACCGCTCAGCCTTATGGCGCAGACAACGACACTGATTGGTTCAAAGTTCGTGGATTTGATGCAGCGACTTACCTAAACGGCAACCGCCTATTCCGCGATGGTTACTACACATGGTTGGTCGAACCTTACGGCCTAGAAAGTGTAGAAGTCGTTAAAGGTCCATCGGCTATTCTGTTTGGTGAATCGGCACCAGGCGGTATCGTGAATGCTGTTCAGAAAAAACCAACGTTTACGCCTCAAGGCGAAGTAAAAGTCGAAGTTGGCAACAACCAACACCAATCCGTAGGTTTTGACATTGCTGACGAAGCAAACGACGCAGGCACTGTGCGCTATCGTTTGGTTGGCTTGATGACAAGCCAAGATGGTGAACTGGACGGCACAAATAACGAGCGTTTCTACCTAGCGCCAAGTGTCGAGTTCGACATTTCTGACCGTACAATGCTGACCGTTTTGGCAACTTACCTTCATGATGACGGTGTACCAACTAACCCATTCTTCCCGGCAGCAGGTACTCTGATTGGTTCTAACTTTGGCAAAATCGATCCTTCGACTAACCTTGGTCAGCCAAACTACGATAAATACGAACGCACGCAGTTTTCTCTAGGTTACTTACTAGAGCACGACATCAATGACACGTGGTCACTCTCGCAAAACCTCAACTACGGTTCGAATGAGTTGTACTTGCGCAGCTCTTACGCGTTCTCAAACAACGATCCAGCGAAAGAAGAGTTAACGCAAGGCATCGTATTCCGTGACGGAAAAAACCAGAGCATCACGTTCGATAACAATGCTGTCGGTAACTGGATGACAGACAACGCAGAGCACACAGTGCTTATCGGTATGGATCTGCAATTCCACAAAACCGATGGCGACGAGCAGGACAACTACGCATTTGGCACCATCAATCCGTGGAACCCAGTTTACGGTAACTTCACCCCTCTTGATCCTGCCAACAACGTGAAACGTGAGATTGAGAAATCTCAAGCAAGTCTCTATTCACAATACCAATTGAAACTGCATGAACAGTGGATTGGTAACATCGGTGCTCGTTACGACTGGGTGAAAACAGAAAACTCTGGCAAAGGCGCTACCGTTGATCAAAGTGAATCTCGTGATGATGGTCAGCTCTCTCTAAGTGCGGGTGTGATGTACCTTGCAAACAATGGCCTGTCACCTTACGCAAACTACTCTCAGTCGTTTGAAGTGATCAGCACTATTGATGCGGCAACCAATGAACTTTACAAACCGCTGGAAGGCGAGCAAGTAGAAGTGGGTGTGAAGTATGAGCCAAGCTTTATGGATGGCTTTATCAACCTTGCATGGTTCGACATCACGCAAAAGAATGCATTGGTCACAAACCCATCAACATGGATTGCGACACAAACAGGTGAAGTGACATCTCAAGGTGTTGAGCTAGAAAGCACGGCGCAGCTAACCGACGATCTAAAACTGATGGCAAGCTACACCTACACTAAAGCGAAAACAGATGAGAGCTTTGGCCAAGGTAAAAAACAAGCCGCACTTATTCCTGAGCACCAAGCTTCTGCATGGGTAGACTACAGCGCCTACAGCCTGATTCCAGGCCTCAATATCGGTACTGGTGTGCGCTACGTAGGTGAGTCAAAAGATAACCCTAAGAGCTCGAACCTAACGGTTCCTTCAGTCACTCTTTGGGATGCGTCAGTCACTTACGACATCACTTCACAGTGGCAAGCACAGCTAAACGTGAACAACATCCTAGATAAAGATTTTGTTTCAGGTTGCGATTACTGGTGTTACTACGGCCAGTCTCGCTCTGTTATGCTAAACGCAAACTACCGCTGGTAATTGTACTTCTACTCCCCTCTATTGAGGGGAGTTTTCTCCTAAGAGCCATCCATGTTTCAACTGTCTAATATTGAGATCGTGCGAGGTGGACGTCAGATCCTCGGCATCGAACAACTTAACATCCCAACAAATGAGCTAACGGTCGTTTTAGGCCATAACGGTTCAGGTAAGTCGACACTGGTGAACCTGCTTTCTGGTCAAATGCCACCAGATAAAGGCACGGTAACACTAAACGATACTTCCCTTTCATCACTCAAAACCAAAGAGTTGGCAAAACAGATCGCCTATTTGCCACAAAAGCTGCCCTCTTCGGCTGGTTTAACGGTAGAAGAGCTAGTGCGCTTAGGTCGCTTTCCGTGGCGTGGGGCACTTGGTCGTTGGAAAGCTGAAGACAAACAGATCATCACGCAGGCTATGGAACGAACAGGGGTTACACCTTTTGCTCAAGCTTTGGCGGATGACTTATCGGGCGGCGAGCGCCAACGCGCTTGGGTGTCTATGCTACTGGCTCAACAATCGCCAATTTTAATTCTCGATGAGCCAACCTCGGCGCTCGATGTTCACCATCAGTTTCAACTAATGGCGCTGCTGGCAGAACTGAATCGAACCGAGAACGTAGGCATTATCGTGATCCTGCACGATCTGAACTTAGCCCTGCGCTACGCCACCCACATTGTTGCGCTCAAAAAAGGTAAAATTGCCTTTGAAGGCAACGCCGACATGTTGTTAGACGAGGCACGCCTTTCTAAACTATATGAGTCACCAATTAAGCTGATTGAGCACCCAAGCCCGGCTAACACATTAGCGAGCCAAAAGGTGGCTGTTGTATGCGCATAATGGCTCGTTTACTTACTGTGGTTACACAATCTGCTTTTCTCCTCGTATTTTTTATGACCAATGCACATGCAGTCATCACCGTTACCGATGAATATGGTGAGCATAGTTTTGAGCATGCGCCTCAACGCGTTGTTGCCTTAAACTGGGACATCTTAGAACAAGTTTTGGCGCTAAACGTAGAACCAATCGCAGCCCCAAATTTACCAGGCTACCGCCAATGGGTCGTCAATCCAACTGCACCAGAGTCAATTGAAGATATTGGAACCCGAGCAGAGCCCAACTTAGAAAAAATAGCCAGTTTGAAACCAGATGTCATCCTTGCTGCGTCTCCACAGCAAGACTTGATTCCGTTACTCAAACAAATTGCTCCGGTAATCTATTTACCTAATTTTTCTGAAAATGAGGCCGCAGCTGAAACGGCCATTCGTCACTTTCGTACGCTCGGCAAGCTATTCAATAAAGGGGCACTTGCTGAACAGAAATTGGCAGAATTAGATGCTTCATTTGCGCAGATGCGCCAGCGAATTCGCCACTATTACTCTGCTCCACTCAGCGTTCTTGTGATGCGATTTTCAACTCCGAATACTGTATTACTTGCAACCGAAAACTCCACCACTGACTACGTGGTTAGAAAACTGGGATTACAGGCTCCAATTAAAGAGGCCCCACGTGCGTGGGGAGTAAAGCAAGATCGAATCAATCGGCTTCAGAGCCTTCAAAACAGCTACGTTCTCTACGTACAACCTTTCCCAGAAGAACGAAAACTGAAAGAGTCGCCACTTTGGCAAGCGATGCCGTTTGTGAAAAAGCAGCGGGTAAATTCAGTCAGAGCAGTGTGGGCGTATGGCGGTGCCATGTCTTTGCAATACACCGCAGAAGCGATTACCGACAGTCTAATAGAGTTGGCACCAGAACAATGAGAACGAAACATTATATTGGTTATCTGGCGCTGATTACGTTACTTAGCGTCTTTAGCCTACAAATTGATACTAATTTATCACTTTTCGAACAATGGCAATTATTAACAAAACCAGAGGTAGCAACCGAGTTTCGTGATGTATTCTTTACGCAAGCGCAGCTTCCTAGGTTAAGTATGACCCTGCTTGTTGGTGCCATGCTTGGTCTCACCGGCAGCTTAATGCAGCAATTAACGCAGAATAACCTCACCTCGCCGTTGACTCTTGGCACCTCTTCTGGTGCTTGGCTTGCATTAGTCGTGGTAAACATTTGGTTCGTCGATTGGGTCGCCGATTACTCTGCATTAGCCGCAATGGTTGGGGCTTTAGTGGCGTTTGGCCTGATCGTATCAATTGCCGGTGTGCGTAATATGACAGGTTTGCCGTTGGTCGTTTCGGGGATGGTGATCAATATCTTGCTCGGTTCTATCGCCACAGCCATTATTATTTTAAACGCCCAGTTCGCACAGAATATTTTTATGTGGGGAGCAGGAGACCTTTCTCAATACAGCTGGGATTGGTTTGAGTGGTTATTGCCTCGCTGCGCTATCGCAATCGTAATTTTGATCGTCGCACCACGTATTCTGACCTTAATGAAACTGGGACAAGAAGGCGCAGCAGCCCGAGGCTTAGCGGTATTACCCGCGTTTGGTGCATTAATGGTGATGGGTATCTGGCTGGTATCAGCCTCCATCACCGCAGTTGGTATTATCAGCTTCATCGGATTACTGACACCCAATATTGCCAGAGCGATGGGGGCAAGAACACCGCGCGACGAATTGATCAGCAGCATGCTTTTGGGCGCAATGCTACTAATCATAACAGACTCTGCCGCTATCTCGCTGAGCTTATGGTTAGAGGAAACCATTCCTAGCGGCGTAGCGGCTGCAGCTATTGGCGCTCCCGCTTTAATTTGGTTTACTCGTAAAAAGCTGACGGCAACCGATCAACTTAACCTTTCAATGAGCCAAGGAAAAACGGCGCTTTCTAAACGCGCGGTATGCAGCATTGCGCTATTCAGTCTGGTTGGGATTCTAGCTTACTCATTCGTTACCCATGGTATAAACGGAATTCAATGGTCTGTGCCAGGTGAGTTCCAATGGCAATTGCGTTGGCCGCGAATGTTAACCGCACTTTCTGTCGGTATTGCGCTATCCGTTGCCGGAATCATTTTGCAACGCATTGTTTATAACCCTCTGGCAAGTCCCGATATTCTCGGTGTGTCTTCCGGAGCCACGTTTGCCATTATAACGACAGGAGTCATCGCTGGGTCGCTTCTCTCCGTATTTAGCTGGGGTATCGCTTTTTTCGGAAGTATGTCCGTATTGATGTTATTGCTGATTATCGGTAAACGAAGCCATTTTAATCCATCTAACTTCGTGTTGTCCGGCATCGCACTAACGGCACTATTAGAAGCCCTCGTTCAATTTTCGCTAGCTCAAGGCTCAGGTGACAGTTACAAAATTTTATTGTGGCTAACTGGTTCTATTTATCGAGTCACAGCCGACACCGCACTGATGCTATGTTTGGCCATAATAGTTCTGCTTGCCGCTGTATTCTCGATTTCTCGTTGGCTAACACTAATTTCCATCGGGCGACAATTCTCAAATGCACGAGGGCTTAACCCTACCGTAGCCAATACGCTTATGCTCACCATCGTTGCTTTGTTATGCGCCTTTTCTACCGCTACAGTTGGTCCAATATCTTTTGTTGGCTTGGTCGCTCCCCATATGGCGATGATGTTAGGAGCAAGAAAAGTGAAAGAGCAACTGTGTGTCGGTGCCTTAATTGGCGCAACCCTAATGTTGTGGGCAGATTGGCTAGGACAAATCGCTATTTATCCAAGTCAGGTCGCAGCTGGCACGTTGGTCGCTATTATAGGCAGCACTTACTTCCTATTTTTAATGCTGAAGAGTAAATTCAGCTAAGTTGGGAATATTGTTACAGCCTAAAAATACGCTAAGAAAAACAAACCCCGCTATTTTGATAGCGGGGTTTGAAATTAAAGGCGAAGTACGATGCTCTATTCTTCTCGCACTACAGGAAAACGTTCCTCATAAAGTTCCATAAAGTCCTTACGAATTAAGTGCTCTAAGTGGTTCGCTTTATCGGTTGGGCAGAAAATCATCACGTGCAGAATTTGTTCACCATTAATGTTGCTAGAAATATGCATATGTGGCTCAGAACCAGGAAGGTCAACACCGGCATGTTTTTCAATCATCGCATTGTAACGATGTGCAACATCAGCAAAGTAACTGCAATGTTCTTCAATTTTATCAGTTAAAATCGGTAGCAGTGGATACAAATTGACGAAGTCTTTCACCACTACAGAAAAGTTGTGGTAAACGTACCGCTTCATGAAGTTGAGGTTCTTTACTGGATAGGTAAAGAACATACTATTAGGCAATGTCGCTGTTTTGCCGGTGTAATGATATTGCCCATGATGCAGGTCGATCTCTTGAATCACCGTCGCCATCATATTGTGCTCAATCACTTCACCGCATAACTTCCCGACCTCAATCCAGTCCCCAACGCGAAAAGAACGTGAACTTGCTCTTTGAATCGAACCCGTAAAACACAAAATGATTTCTTTGGATGCCACTACAATGGCAACGGCAATCGCCGTTACACTCAGAGCAAACTCGTTAATTTCTGATTGCCATAAAATAAATAAAATCAGTAATGTAACAGCAAAGGTGCCATTTTTAGTTCTGGACATCCAACTACGCTGATCTTCTGAGAGAAAAGCGTGATCACCACGAATCATCGATAAAATTGCACGACGAATTAACCACATAATCGCAAAGATCAGTGCGGTAAAAATCAATTTATGAGTGAGAAGAAAATCGACAACTAACTGCACTTTCTCCATTCCACGGCTCCCTCGAATAAAAATACGGCCCAGTAACAGCTAACGATAACAAATTATTTTGTCTGTTGTCCGTGCTCACTCAAGTCTTTTTGAAATTACTCCTCTCTGAAGGCGCGATTCATGCTTTCTGTAATTGGCTTTATTAGGTAGCTCAATGGCGTTCGTGGCTCAGATAAAATAAGCACTTCGGCATTCATACCTGAGGTTAAACGATGTTTTGTCACATCTTCCGGTGAAATTGCAATTCTAGCGAGATAAAAATCTTCTTGGTTTTCTTGCGAGAGCTTATCGGCAGAAATCGTCAGCACTGTACCGTCTAAAGGTGCCAACGTCCGTGCATTCAGAGCGGTCAGACGAACATGCGCTTGCTGGCCTGGATTCACTAAATCAATATCCTGAGGATTAACACGAGCCTCGACTAACAACTTATCGTCTTGCGGGACCAGTTCTAGTAACGTTTCACCCGACCCAATCACACCTTTTTCGGTAAACACTTGCATGTTGACTACGCGACCAGAAATAGGTGCGTTGATCGTTGTTCTTGCGACAATATCTTGAGCGGAGCGATATTCTTCCCGAATTGCGACAATTTCCGTTTTGGTATTTCGTAGTTCCTCGACAATCTCATTCAGCCTTTCAAGCTTCAACTCTTCAATTTGCGCTAGGTTCTCATCTAACCTTTTTCTAACGGTGAGCGATTGCCTGTCTAACTGGCTTAAGGTACTTCTCACCTCCGCTGCTAAGCGCTTGAGTTGAAGTAAAGTAGATTTTCCCGAGAAACCTTTTTGCACCAAGGCTTGGTTGCTGTCTATTTCTTCAGCAATAAAGTTGAGTCGTTCCGTCTCAATCACTTTGGTTTGCTGAAGGTTTTCAAGCTCTAAATTTGCTCCAGAAATACTCTGCTCAATGATACTCAGTTTACTATCAAAGAATCGCTTTCTCGCTTCAAAGATCTTGTTTTGAACCAGTTGTGCTTCTTGTACGATATCGACACGGGGAATGCTTTCAAGATCATCAGACCATACAATCGTTGGAAGCTCGTCAAGCTCCGCACTTAAACGGTTTTCCTTTGCTAGAGTATGGATAAAACGACCACTTAACGAGTCCAACTTAGCCATAGCTTGACGCTTAGAAAGTTGAATTAATAACTGACCTTTTTCGACTAAATCCCCCTCCTGTACATATAGCTTTTCAATAATACCGCCTTCTAAATGCTGAATTTCTTGTCGCTTAGTGAGAACTGACAAATCACCATAAGCAATCGCTGCACTTTCTAATTTGGCTGTTGCAGCCCAGTAGCCAAGACCTCCAAGAAAAACACTTAAGGTCACCACACCAAGTAAAATTGGTTTTCGAAAGCTTAGTCTCGCTTTGGGGCTAAAACGATATACGATCTCGGTAGAACTCTGATTAACGGTTGGCAGTTGATTGCTCATTTCTTACCCTTGGGATATCTGTTCTTTCTTCGCCCATCAAACGTTTTAATACTTCATCTTTAGCGCCGTATAACTTGACTCGGCCGTCAGCCAAATACAACAGCCTATCCATTTGTCGTAACGTACTCGGATTGTGGGCAATGACGATAATCGTTGTACTCTGTGCTTTTAAATGGGCAATCAAACGTTGATACGCAGCCTCTCCCTCACCATCGAGGTTGGCATTCGCTTCATCGAAAATCACAATAGGTGGGTCGCCATAAACGGCTCTTGCAAGAGCGATTCTCTGCCTTTCCCCCCCAGATAAACCACGGCCATTTTCACCAATAATGCAATCATAGCCTTTGTTTTTCTTGAGTATTAATTCATGACATCCTGCTAGTTGAGCCGCCTTGATGACTTTAGCGGGGTCTTCTTCTTTAAAGCGCGCGATGTTCTCTCGAATTGTGCCAGGAAATAACTCCACCTCTTGAGCGAGATACCCAAAATGCACGCCGCGATCTTCAGATGCCCATACGGAGACTTCCATTCCATCAAGAGTCACTTTACCCGCTAATGGCTTAACCGTACCTAATAACAGCCGAGCAAACGTCGATTTACCCGTACCAGAAGGGCCAATCACCCCAACAGCAACACCCGGAGGAATCGATAAGTTGATCGATGACAGCACTGGTTCGGTTGCTCCAGGATGGCGATAGGCCAGTCCGGTAAGCTCATAGTGTCCTTTTGGTTTAGGCAGTGGCATATCTGATTCATCTTGGCGCACGATCGCATCGATTTCTTTCAACCTTTTATAGGCGCCTTTAGCAGACATCGCACTTCGCCACGTGCCTATCGCCTGCTCCATCGGCGATAATGCCCGACTCATTAATATGGAGCTCGCGATCATCGCCCCTGCCGTTATCTCATGTTGGATAACTAACCATGCACCACCTCCCAGTAAAAATATCTGTAGTGATCCACGCACAAACTTAGAAAAGTTAGCCATGTAGATGGACTTACCTGCAACTCGCTCTTCAAGCACATTCACTTCACTCACGCGCGACTGCCACTTCTCTAAAAATGCATTCATCATCCCCATTGCGAGAATTGAATTGGAGTTTTGCGTGGCTAATTCTGCGTTGTTGATATGAGAAATCGCTCTGACTTCGCTCTCTTGCATTGTTTTACGCGTCATTAGCTCATTAAGTAGACCTAGGCTAAACAATACGATAGATCCAAGTAACGCGATGTGACCTAGTATCGGGTGCAATAAATATACAAATAAAATAAACAGCGGTGTCCAGGGCGCATCCAACAGTGGATAAGGTGCTTGACTGCTCAAAAAGCTTTTGATGTTCTGAATGTCTCTCAGAGTTTGCGAGGTATAACTCTTCCCGGTATGTGATTGATATTGAATCGTGCGCTTGAGCATGAAAGCGGAGAGTTTTGTGTCCATCCAATAACCAAAAGATTTACTCATTTGTGCTCGTGCAATGTCGATGATGGACATGGTTAACAGCGCGACAATTACGATGACAGTGAGCAAGAATAAAGTATCGGTTGAGTAGGAGGATATCACTCGGTTGTACACTTGAAGCATGTACAACGGAATCGAGAGAACCAATAAGTTGATAAAAAGGCTAAAAACGATCAGCAAGCCCGCAAGCGTGCATAGTTTTTGTTTCACTTCTTTGAAAACCGTTTTTTGCACGACTACTTCCGTTTAACGTGAAAATTGTAGGCGCCAGAAATACTAGCGCCTAGCTTAAGGTAACCTCAAATCGCTCTAGAGTGTCCGATTAGTTCACCTCAGCATGGCAGAGCCACGCAAACTAATTCCCATCCAGAGTTATTTTCAGTCGTTTAGATTACGAACAGATCTGCACCATAGGTGTTGATGTCAGTTTCAGTCACGCCAATAAGTTTCACTGTTAGATCAGCCCCATCGGTAAACACTGCATTCCCAACTGCATCGTAGCTAAAGCTTAAATCACCAAAGTCAGTGACAGAGTCGCTAATGATGTGCAAAGAGTCTTCACCAATGATGAAGTCAACAACTTTGGCTTCGCCATGGCCACCAAACTTATCCGTGAACACAAACTTATCGCCATTGCTGCCGCCAACTAAAACGTTGTCACCAGAACCAGCAACAAGAATATCTTCACCGACACCACCATTTAATTTATTGTCGCCCAGCAAACCCAACAGCAAGTCATTACCGGTACCACCGCCGAGGTAGTCGTTTCCTGTACCAGCCCTAAGGATGTCATCTCCTGCACCACCAGTTAGGCGATCATCGCCGTCGCCGCCGATCACATAATCATTACCGCCACCGCCAACAAACGAGTCATTACCACCAAAACCGATAAACAAATCATCGCCGCCATCGAAATCAGCAAATTGGTTATTTACACCTGCATCGCCTAAATACGTGTCATTGTCACTTGCGCTCATTTTTATTCCCTCTTAGCTTATTAATTGAATAGACCTTCTGTTCCACGTCTGACTAGATTCGTCACGACATGAGAAGTCTAATAGTCAACTGAATAGGAATAAGTTTGAATATGGGATGATATTTCAGACTGACATTTTAATAATAAATATAAAATTTAGTACTTTATAGAGTATTTTCTTTTTATTACAGCAAGTTAATACTAGTACTACAGGTTTCTCTTAGCCCAACTTGTAGCTTGCGTACGGTTCTTTACTTCTAACTTTCTAAAAATATTGTATAGATGTGATTTAATAGTATGCTCGCTGATAAATAAAGAATCAGCGATTTCCATATTTGAACCACCTTCTTTCAACATTTTTAAAACCTGAACTTCACGCCGAGTAAGCTCAACCTCAATAGCAGGTTCGATAATGTTATTTGCTTCTCTACCTCGATAATAATTTACTAGCTGATCAAGTAATCTTCGAGACAGCCAGTTATCCCCTTTTATTATTGCTTTTAATCCCTGACAAACCTTGTCCATTGAATCTCCTGGACCAAATATACCTTTTACATGAGGCCAAGAAGCGAGTTCTTCTGTGTCTAAGTCATAACCTAGATTAAGCATTATGGTTCCTAGCACTTTATTACTATCTTTTAAATAAACTAAAGTTTCGGAAGGAATCTCAACTGAAAAATCAACAAGCAAAAAGTAGCGTTCCGGAATGAGTTCATGATAGCTAGGGTTCTTAGTATCAATGATCGTTATTTTAGTTTCTGTATTTTTAGAAAGCATTTCCTTAAAGTTTTCACTCTGTAAACTTTGTTGAGTGAGCATTAGGATTTCAGGCTTTTCCATATACTGTTCCATAATGTTTCTCATACTTTCAGTGACTTAACATTCTTAAATTAGTAGTTAATCGTCAGCACTTAGTTTGATATGTAAGTGCTAGTTCACAGAGTAAAGTTATTTGCTACTTTTTTAAATTCTAAAGTTATTAAAAAGAGAATCAAAAAAAGTGTTTCTCATAAAAGAAACACTTTTAACACATTCAGGTCACAGAAATTATTAAGAGTTTACTAAATTAGGCAACCTAATATTGCAATAGCATTACACCATTAACGAGTTGTCTGAAATATTTTCCTTTGCCCAAATAAGTGCTTGAACTCTATTTTTCACATCAATCTTCTTGAAAATATTATGTAAATGCGTTTTTACCGTATTCTCGCTGACAAATAATTGTTCGGCGATTTGTTGATTGGACGCCCCCATGGAAAGAAAGGTAATTATTTGTTGCTCTCGTTTGGTCAGAATAGCGGAAACATTCTTATTTATAGGTTTGCAATGTCGACGAAGGTAAGTAATGTACTGCTGAGAAAACTTACGGCTGAACCACATATCTCCTTGAAGCACCTTACCAATACCAACTTGCAACGTTTTTATATCATCAGAGGTATAGAAAATACCGGCCAAAGTACGCCAAGCAAAGAGATCTTCTGTCGATATGGATTGCTCACAATTAATTAAGATTTCAAGCGTGTCTTTCTGCTTGGCCGCTTTAAACTCCGCATAACGGCGAAAAATTTCATCCGTGATCACGCTGCAATCAACAATAATGGCTGATGCAAGAGATTCATGTAACACTCCGTGAATCAGATTATCTGGCGTGATTAGAGCAACACTAATACCGAGTTTGGTCTCCAATACATCTTTCAACAGAGATGACTGTAGACTTCCCTCCGTGATTAAAATAACGTTTCTTTTTTTTTGCTGCTCCATCCTGATCGCATTCCCTTGGTCGTTTTTATTGAAATACGCAATAGATTTAGATAGAGCGGTAGTATTGTCAAGTATGAAAATCACTAGTACTAATTAATAACTCATTGAAGTGTCAATAATTTTTAAGTGGCAAGTATGTGAGAGGTATTAGCATTTTTCAGACATTAAAAAAGGGAGTATAAACTCCCTTTTTGTGTTTGAGCAGGTGATTTAATCACGCACGTTAGAGGCAAAACACCACCTAACTTAGTGGATTGGAACTGCGTTTTTTTGGTTAAACTTACCAAAGTGTTGTTCTAACACTTCTGGCGTCAGCTTACCTTCCGCTTCCAGCTTTTTCAGCTCAGCGACGATCGCTTTTTGCTCTTCTAGCGACGGCAGTTTTACTTCTGGCTCCTGAGCGGTTTCTTGAGAAATTTGCTCTAGTTCTTTTTCGAAGTCATTCATAGTACTTACCTAAAATTAATGATTGAACTTTTAAACTTCGCCTATTCTATCCAACTCTATAACTTGAAGCTACCAACCATCTTGTCCAAACGAGAAGAGAGCGCTTGAAGATCGCGACTTGCATCCGCCAACTCTTCTGCTGTCGCGGTTGTCATTTCATTTATCGCGTTGATTTCTTCGATATTTTGATTAATGGTATGCACCACCGTGGATTGCTCTTCCGTCGCCGTTGCAACCTGTGTATTACGATCAGAGATGTCGGTGATTCGTTCAGAAATACTGATTAATACCTCGACTGCTTCATCGGTAGAAGTAACCCCTTCTATGGTGACCGCTTTGCCCGCTTCCATAGCACTTACCGCGTCTTGTGCGTCACTTTGAAGCTGATTGATCATGCGCTGAATCTCTTCTGTAGAATCGGCCGTGCGTGAAGCTAGGTTTCTTACCTCATCAGCAACAACCGCAAAACCACGTCCCTGCTCACCAGCACGAGCAGCCTCAATTGCAGCGTTTAGCGCAAGTAAATTCGTTTGCTCAGATATGTCACGAATTACACCCAGAATCGAGCCAATATCTTTGGTTGTCGATGCCAACTGCGTCACAACAATATTGGTTGTTTCAACATCATCGGCTAGGCGGCTGATCACCTCTTTTGCTTTCATCACAACTTCTCGACCAGTTTGAGTGTTATCTGAAGCCTGATTTGCCGTATCAGCAGCGGTAGCAGCGTTCGATGCAATTTCACTGATGGTCGCACCCATTTGGTTGATAGCTGCAACTACTTGAATGGTTTGATCACGCTGCTCTTGGCTGTTGTCGTGTGTGGATGTTGCTTTCGTTGACACACTTTCTGCCGCTTGACTTAATGAGCCACTGGTTAAAGCAACCTCTTTCATCGTGGCATGAATCTTCTCAATAAATCCATTAAAGCCTTTTGAAAGCTGAGCAATTTCATCATTACCCTTAATTTCAATACGCTGCGCCAAATCGCCTTCACCTTGCCCAAGGTCGGTAAAACGATCGGCAATCAGTCGGATTGGTTTCGTAATGCTGTTTGCTAACCATACGCCCATGAGGATGAATACAACGGCAACAATGATGGTCGTAAACAGCATTTTTTTAGCTGTCGCATTCAGGTCTGCGAATACTTCATCAACGGGAACCACGCCAATAACAAACCAGTTCATTGAAGGAACATACAAACTAGAAACAAAAGTATCCTGCCCTTCAAACTCCACATTAATTAGGTTGAAGCTATTTTTGTTCAACAGCGCACTTGCGTCACTACCAAATAGTTTAGTGATAGAAGTTTGGTTCTTACCTTGTTGACGGTGTATTTGAATCTGGCCTTGTTCATTAGTGAGGAACACGTAACCCGTATCTTCAATTTTAAACCCGTTGAGCAAAGTAACCATGTCTCCCATAGATTTAGAGAGACCTGACATTGATGTACCATTAAGATCTTGGAAATTGGCAAACATTTTCACTTCGCCATTTGCCTCTTGGAACACACTCACGGACGTTTCTTGACCAGACGACGTAAATCCAAAGAACCAAGCATCTTGCGTTCGGTTAAGTTGACGTAAGAATCCGTTTTGGTTCCAGTAATATGCCGTTTGACGATTCGCTACCGACGCATCATTAAGACCATACTGTGATTTAACATTATTGAGCTGCTGCACCAACTGAACTTCTACTGACGGATCACGGTCTGTATTAGATAGGGCTTCAACAATAAATTCGTTTGTAGCCAGCTGTTTTGCCGCTTGTTGCATTTCGACAACTTCGCGGTCAATTTCGGTATTGATTTGCTGCAACATCGCAGGTAGCTCGATGTCAATAAGACGATGGCTCAATACATCTCTCGCATGACGCTGAGCCATAACACCAACAATGATTGTTGATGCTAGAACAGCAAACGTAATGCCAAGTACAACCTTCTGTTTGATGCTCAAGGAATGAAGTTTCAACATATTCGGACCTTTTAAAAGAATCACTTGTTATTGGCCCCACAAGGGGAATCAGGTGCATATCTCATGACACGCACACCACGGAATCTTTATCGGCTCATATGTACAAAACTAGAGGCATTTCTCATTATATTATGAAAAATAAATGTAACACACTGTCAAATAAGCACTTTCAGAGATAGCACGTACTTGCAATTCTCTGTAGCGTCCCAATATTGAAAAGATAAATTGCAATAGAGCGTTGGAACTTTTTTCACATGGAAAATGACCAATACTCAACACGAAAATCACATGGATACCGAGAGTCCAAAGCATGCATAAATCTAACTTCGAAACTCTTCAGCAATACTTAGAGTCGCAGATCATCGGACAGCAAGATCTGGTAAAGCAACTGCTTGTTGCGCTTCTTGCGGATGGGCATATTTTAGTTGAAGGCCCTCCTGGGTTAGCAAAAACCCGTGCAGTAAAATCACTCTCAGACTGTGTTGAAGGCGACTTCCACCGCATTCAGTTCACCCCTGACTTGCTGCCAGCCGATTTAACCGGCACCGATATCTTCCGTCCCGAAACCGGAGAATTCACTTTCCAGTCAGGTCCTATCTTCAACTCGCTTATTCTTGCGGATGAGATAAACCGTGCACCAGCCAAAGTACAAGCGGCAATGCTTGAAGCAATGGCAGAGAAACAAGTCACTGCAGGTCGTCATACCTACCCGCTGCCAGAGTTGTTTTTGGTTATGGCAACTCAAAACCCGATAGAGCAAGAAGGGACCTACCCCCTTCCTGAAGCGCAGCTAGACCGCTTTTTATTGCATTTAGAAGTGGAATACCCAGATGCGGAGCATGAGCTATCTATCTTGCGTATTAACCGCGGAGAAGCAAAAGGCGAAGCAAAGGTTGAACGCCCAATGTTAAGCCAACACGATATATTCACCGCACGTAAAGAAGTGTTGGATATTCATATGGCGGAAACGATAGAGCAGTACATCGTCCGTTTAGTTATGGCGACACGTCAAGCCAACGAATATGACACTGAGTTGGACAAGTGGTTGTCAATGGGTGTGAGTCCGCGTGCCACCATCGCTCTTGATCGCTGTGCACGTGCGCACGCTTGGCTTGCTGGTCGTGATTTTGTCTCTCCGGAAGATGTTCAAACCATGGCTTATCCGGTACTGCGCCACCGTTTATTGTTGAGTTATCACGCTCAAGCGGAAGGCATTACGGCAAACCAGGTCATCGATAAACTGCTAAACCTTGTTGGCAGTGCATAAACAGGTGAGTGATATGTCCGCTACACATTCATTACCACCTCATGCGAATGGGGTGACATTAACCCTTGAAGAGCTGCTCCAATATCGCACTCAATCTGTACGTTGGTTACCACCAGCACAGAGTCTCTGGTCGCAGATGAGTGGTAACCATACCAGTCGCCAAAAAGGGCGAGGTATGGATTTTATGGAGGTACGCCAATATCAACCTGGCGACGATATTCGCAGCATTGATTGGCGAGTCACCGCTAGGACCGGTAAAGCACATACAAAGTTGTTTGCAGAAGATAAAGAGCAAGCGGTCATTCTTTATCTTGATCTAAGTTCTAGTCTACATTTTGGATCTAAGTATGTACTCAAATCCGTTCAATTGGCCCACTTTGCCAGTGTTCTAATTTGGCTAACTCTAGCTAAAAAAGATCGCATCGGCGCAGTGATTGATGACGGACATCAATGTCTTGAATTTCGCCCCTCTTCTTTACAAAGACAAGGGCTGCGGATTCTTAACGCCATAGTCGACATACATAATGCGCAAGTAACTCGTACTGCAAGCAACGACACTCGTACACTGCCTTATACACAAGTATTGGAGACACTTCATACGCTCACCCCAAAAGGCAGCGAATTGATTATGCTCAGTGACTTTGCCCACGTAACACCAACGGAACTGGCACAACTACGTCGACTCAAACAACACAATAGCGTAAGGGCCGTTCAGTTTTATGATCCGTTAGAAAGAGGCGAAACAGACTTTAGAGGTCAAGTGAAAGCTTCGGATGGGCTGCATAGTCAATGGTTTAACTTTGGCTCTAAAGGACAACGAAGAGAACTCGAAAGCCACTTTACCCAACATCAAGAAACCATTAAGCAGCAGTGCCATTCGATAGCAATTCCATTTAACACGCTATCAAGTGGCTGGCCCTTAATTTCACAATTAAGCTAACAAACTGACAAGCAGTATTTATTAAGCAGTAATAATAATGACAACAAACAACCAAAGCCTAGACCTTGAACCTTTGATTTTGCCAAACGCACCGGATTGGTTTCCGCTCGCTTGGGGATGGTGGGTGGTGCTTGCAGCCACCTTGCTCTTCGTTTTCGGCATTTGTCTTTATGTGAGATGGCGTAAAAAACACTTACGCGCAAAAAAGACAGCATTAACACTTTTAACTCAACCTACCGCGCCTCATACCCCCTCTTCTGCTCTGGAAATATTGCGCCAGGCAGCATTGAGTTACTTTCCGCGTGAAGAGATCGCACCATTAACCGGAATCGCTTGGTATGAATTTCTCGATAGCCATACCAAAGAGAGTCGATTCGTAGACAAACAACATCAGTGGCAAGAAGCGTTGTATCAGAATTCCTCCCAAGGGCATCATCAAAGCTTGATAGACGATTGTGTCTTTTGGATAACCTACGCTTTGCCACCAAAGAAAAAGGCAAATAACCGTGACTGAGCAAACACTCATAACCGATCTTGCCCAATGGCTAAACATTGAATTTGTCTGGTGGTGGGCACTGTTTTTGTTGCCCATCCCCTGGCTGGTATACAAGTTCCTGCCACAAGAATCTCAACAAGCCGAGATCAAATTGGCGTACTTACCAACTAATGAGAATCGCAGCAAGCCTAAGCAAGCGCTGCAAAAAGCGCTTTCAATCGCGATCTGGGGCCTTCTTGTCGTCGCTTGTGCGCGTCCAGTTTGGTTTGGCGATCCCGTTGAATTCCAACCCAAATATCGGGACTTGATGTTAGTCGTCGATCTGTCCGGTTCGATGCAGCAGGAAGACATGGAACTCAACGGCGAATATATCGATCGCCTCACAGCAGTCAAACAAGTTCTGTCTGATTTCGTAGCAAAGAGAAAAGGTGACCGTCTCGGAGTTGTTTTGTTTGGCGACCATGCTTATTTGCAAACACCACTCACTGCAGACCGCAAAAGCGTCATGCAACAGATTAATCAAACCGTCATCGGCTTGGTTGGTCAACGAACCGCCATTGGTGATGGTATTGGGTTAGGCACAAAAACCTTTGTAGACAGTGATGCTCCCCAACGAGTCATGATTTTGCTCAGTGACGGCAGCAATACTGCTGGGGTGCTCGAGCCGCTAGAAGCAGCGGAAATTGCGAAAAAATACAACGCCACTATTTACACCGTGGGCGTGGGCGCTGGTGAAATGATGGTGAAAGAGTTTTTCATGACTCGCAAAGTCAACACCGCAGCCGACTTAGATGAACAAACACTGACTAAAGTGGCAGAGGTGACAGGTGGACAATATTTTCGAGCGCGAGATACAGAAGAGCTCGAAAAGATTTATGACACCATCAACCAGCTAGAACCCGTATCTAGCGACACACAAACTTGGCGCCCACAGTCTGAATGGTTTCCATATCCATTAAGCGCTGCATTTGTATTATCGGTATTGTTATTCCTATTAAGGAGAAAACATGGCTGAGTTTATTTTCCTCAATCCTTATTGGCTTTTGGGGCTCATCGTGATCCCTATAGCACTCTTGCTTAATCACAAATTTAGAGCCCAAAAGTCCACACTGATTGCCCCTCACCTATCGCGGATGCTCGGACAAAACACGCAGTCTAAGCATTACTTCACTCTATGGGGTTTAGCTTGGGCAATAACTTGCATTTCATTAGCGGGGCCAAGCTGGCAGTCCAATGCTCGACCAAGCTTTGAGTTAAACCAAAACCGAATCTTGGTGCTTGATATGTCTCGCTCTATGTTTGCTACAGACATCAAACCCAATCGGTTAGCACAAACACGTTATAAGGCGCTCGATTTGCTGCCTAAATGGAAAGAGGGAGCCACTGGACTTATTGCTTACGCTGGCGATGCCTATAACTTAAGTCCACTGACAACTGATTCCAGCACGCTTGCGGGCATTATCGAAAATTTGTCACCAGAGCTGATGCCTTTTCAAGGAGCAAACCTGCCTGCCGCGATTGAACTTGCGATCAACCAGTTTTCTCAAGCTGGCACGCAACAAGGCGATATCATCGTGTTAGCGGATGATCTTGGTACGTCAGAGCTGTCTCGCGCGTTAGATTTAGTCCAAGGTACAAAGTTTCGCATTTCTGTTCTTGCCGTCGGGACTCCTAACGGTGCGCCTATCGCGCTGCCCGATGGCTCTCTGCTAAAAACGGCACAAGGCACAACCGTCGTAGCGAAAACAAACCTGAAAAATCTACAGACGCTAGCGAATAAAACTGGCGGTCTATTTGTTCCTATTCAACACACCAACCGTGACGTTGAAAACATCGCGGCCTTTACCAATAACATTGGTAGCCAGCTTTCTGCGACCCAAAGCGAAGAAGTTAAAACTGATTCTCGTCTCAACAGTGGCTTTTGGTTACTGCCGTTGTTACTTCTTCCTGCGGCTTTACTGTTTCGACGCGGCCTGATTTGGATGGTAGTTGCGACTGTAGTCCCAGTAACGTGGACACCGCATGCAGAAGCTAATCCGTTCTTAAATGCCGACCAACAAGGAGCGGAACTCTACAAGCAAGGTGAGTATGAACAGGCGCAAAACCTATTTACAAACCCAAGCTGGAAAGGAGCCGCCAGTTATCAAAAAGGTGACTACGAAGCCGCTATCGAAGCATTTTCTCATGATGCCTCCCTTAACGGCCGCTATAACCTCGCCAACTCGCTCGCTCAAAATGGTCAATTAGAAGATGCGGCTGATTTGTATAAAAAACTGCTAGAGGAAAAGCCTAACTTTGAAGCCGCGAAGAAAAACCTATCGGTTGTAGAAGAAAAGCTAAAACAGCAACAGCAACAGCAACAGCAACAGCAACAGCAACAGCAACAGCAACAGCAACAGCAACAGCAACAGCAACAGCAACAG